>PARQ01000004.1 GCA_002711555.1 Rhodospirillaceae bacterium
TACCTATCAGCTGACTACTACGTCACTGTTTTTGCAATTACAGCTGCAGTGTTGGGTCAAGTCGGCGTTACGATCGAGCGTTGGTTATTTTTTGCCGAAGCTGAACATGTAGTAATGCTCTATTACGGTAGAGATAAAGTTCACGGCTGAACTGTAAAGCTTATGATATGACAATAAATTTTATTGATATGATTAATCCTACATAGACTGGGATTTTCCTGACAACCAGACACCGAGGTTCTGAAGTCGTGTCGCTTCCATTGTAAAATTTCTGTGGCAAAGCCAGGCTTTAATCTTTTTTTTGGTGGGGCTCATGGCAATGTTGCTCAATGTACGGGAGGCTTTACAGACTGAAATCATGCATTTTTTCATTCAATGTCTGAAAAAACCACGATATGAGTTGTGCCCGTCCTCTTCCCTTTATACTGAAGTTGATTAGGAAAACCGCGAACCTTATGCATCTTCCAGCAGCAAAATCCATCATGGCCACCACAAACAAACGGCAGCTTGTAACTTTCATATTTGTTACATAATTTGCCATCACTTGTAACCTTCCAAGTACCATCGCTCTCTAGCCAATCAATGCTACATCGGGCGTGAAGGGTACCGTCAGAAAAATACGTTCGCGACCAACCGTTACTGAAATTAGCAAGTTTGCCTGACACTATACCTAATAACTCTATTTGTGAGATTTCACTCCCTATCTCAGATTCATCTGCCTGTACCGTTGAACATAAGAACATGAAAATACTCAAAATTAGAATTTTTCTCTGTAACATTTTCCCCTATTACTCCATAGATTAAATGAGAGTGGCATAATTTAGTGGTTCTATGAAAAATAAAAAAAGCAAATGGTTGTTTAAAAAAGTATCAGCGGCCAAAGCGGCATCATATTTTATTATAGGCTACCCGTTTGTAGTTCCACTAGCGCTTACTGCATTTTGGAGCTATCCACTGTACGCAGGATTTTATGCAAATCTTTTCATAAATATTTCCATACATCTACTATGCTGCATCTTTGCATTTGCTATTGTGACCTTTCCCCTTTCGTATTTCAAAAATAAGTGGCGTCAAAACATTATGATGTGGTTTTTAGTTGTGCCGTTACAATTAGCGGGTCCGTTCTTATTTTTTCTCCTCTTAAATGATCAGATCAATCCATTATCGCAGCCAAAGGAGCCTTTAGATCTTTTAATAATTTTTGGGGCGTCATCCCATATGTATGCTTTGATCATTTTTTTTATTCCAAATAACAGTACACGGTCAGATAGCTGATGGAATGCAGTATTCCTGTGATGAGCTTATGCGGATCCTCCCATATCAACCAGATCAAAGAGTAGGACTTACGATGCAGGTTTTTTTTAGTTGGCAACGGTCAGTATCCGGATATTTTATTGCCGACGGAGATGGAAATCCTATAACAGACACATTTCTAATGTCCATAAGGGAATTATCTGATCTTGACCGAGCCTTGTGGCTATTGCCAAAGGGTCAACAACAAGAAACTATAAGACCTTTCGCTACCAAAGAGTACAGCCCGTGCCGTGAATTGGCTCTTACAATAACAAAGCAAGACTGGCTTACTGCAATCCTAAATTTTGCAAACGCCAACGGTTTGACGAGTGAATTTGAAGTTGGACGCGGTGAACCAGTTAACACATTGTTTCGATTGGCAACTGACTTAGCTAAAATGTTGACTTGGTTCGATGAAGCAAAAAATATATCAAATAGTACAACGCGGGAAAAATTCATTACCAAAATTTGTGAACTCTACAATCAATTAAAATGGGCAGACACACGTGCATGTCTTTACGCAGGTAACGATTTTTCACCGGTATTAACAATTGTGCCCACCTCACTCGGTCATGCTCTCTGGCTCGAATTCGGCTATATGATTCAAACGCACGAAACTCGCTCATCAGAGTATGTTCGATAGCAATTGTTTTATCATTTTAATATCAATAACGTTTCCAGAGCGCTGCAGGATTCGCATTCAAGGCATTTGCAAAAATTAGAAAGGACCAGCTTAAGGGACCAACAGACTAATTTCTTGCAACATAGCTTGATTTTTGTAAATATTTTAAGGGTATTACAACACCTAAACTTCATTTACAAAGGAAGACCTTAATCACCTTTTGCGCGAAACACAGATGCATCTTAAATGGTACATGCAAATGCTAGCTTGGGTGAAAGTTTGGCAACAAGCATCATTGATACAATTTAAAATAATAGTCTTATTTACATTGACGCTACCCCTGTTGTCTTGTCAGACATATCATAATATAGCGCCCAAACCAGTGCCCACTCACGGAGCAACAGGGCATTCAGTTAGTGAATTAACTTTATTAACCTACAATATAAGGACGGGTATCGGCACGGCTTCACCAGGAACCAGCCCTTATCACACCCAAACATGGAAAAAAAATCTACCGCGTATAGCAGAGGCTATTCGTTCTACTGACGCAGATGTTGTCGCAGTCCAGGAGCTACTCGAAGGGCAAGAAAAAGAATTAGGTAGCCTTCTTGAAATGAACTACGCCTACGCTCGTCACGGCATCGTTGGTCCGGGTGACTGGTGGGGCGTCGGAATATTGTCAAAATTTCCGATTACCTCTGCATTTCGTGATGTTCTAAGCACCGGCAGTGGCAACACTAGGTCCAACGCAGTAGTCACTTTGGAGATCAACGGTCAATCACACGTTTTTATAAGTATCCACAAAGATAAAGATCTTGGCGACGGGGTCTCAATTGAGCGTACAGCCGACACTGCTAATGAATTCACATGCGCAGTATCAGTTATGGGTGATTTCAACCTTTGGCCGGATGATCCAATAATGCAGAAGATGCCCCTAAAGCTTGTTGATAGCGCCGACCAAGTTAACACTCCCGGCAGTAGGTTTTTAAAACGGGTCGGCACATTAAACGGCTCTCACCATACCGATCATGGCGGACGAATTGATGGAATTTGGATTGATCCAAATTTTTATCAGGTCACAGATACTTATTTAATGGATAAAGAGTATTGGGATGCTTCGGATCACTATGGTGTTGTTACTCGGGTGCTTCTCAAAAAATAGCATACAGGAGCTAATCTTCTAGAACGCGTGTCTCAAACTCATCCGGGAGTCGTGCCGTTTGAGATGAATTCTTTGGTCATCTGCAACAATCATAGAATTCCTGTATTTAAAGAAACCCAAATGTGCATATCTGTAGCCAATGTAAGCAGCAGGCTATCACAGTTCAATTCCGTCGTGTGGCAACACATTAGATCTCTGACAGCTTTAATTGTGCGATGGCAATTCCAGACTCGCCGGCAACCGAATAGAGAAGATAAATTCTTTGTCCATCGTCGAACACAGCGGGGTCTCGGAGTTGACGCACTCGGCCTTTAGCGAGACCGCGTTCGGACGCTACGAGTTTGAGGCCGCCCCCTTCATAGTCGCGGTCCGGTTCAAGCAGTGGATTAGGTGAAGTAGGCGTCCAATCGTTCCAGTCATAGGTTAAGTCAATCTCGCTCCAGAGGATCCGCTCCGGCGTATCGCCAACCTGAGTATAAAAAATGATTAATCGGTCCTGCAGCACCAGCAGGGCAGAATGGCGCATGCCGGGTTCGAATGGGTTTGGTCCAGTTTCGAAATTGGTCAGCCCATCGCGTGAGCGATAGAGCTGACCGGGCATGGCTATAGAATAATACCAACCGTCATGGCGGACGGTTCTCATATAAGGAAGGCCTAGTTGTTCAGCTTGCGCCTCGAAGGTGAGGCCATCGGCGGAAAGTGCTACGCGGGTAAATTGTTTCTGCCCAGTATACGTTGGTTTAGGCGCACCATGGTAGTAAAGGCGGATGCATTTTTCTTCATCGTCTACCAATACGTCAGGTGAGGCTATATGCCCCTGGAATAGGCTCTGATTGAGCGGTAGCACTCCCGGTTCATATGTTTGCCATGGACCTTGCAGGTCGTTGGCATATGCAAGCCGAATATAGCGCCCATCGTGATGTCCAAAGTATAAATAGTATTTTCCTAGTGGATTTTTGATCCAGCCAGGCACCTCGATCAACGTGGGTCCGTTAACATTATCGCCCATGCGCGCATCCATATTAGGACGAATAATTGGCCCGTCGGCGAACCGTTCAATATCGATTTTCATATAAGCTCTCTCATTTCTCGCAAGAAACCTGTTTCCGTCTGGCATGCTACCTAATTATCATAGGGTGTTTTTACTTCTGTGAGAATGGAAGCAAATTAAATCAAATCCCACCATGGGGATTACGTAGGAGAGCATTTTCTCCGACGCAGCCAAAAGGTTGGCATTAAAATACGCTTCCATGACTTGCGCCATACTCATATAAGCCTGTGCTTGAAAAATAAATTACCAATTGAGTATGTCGGCAAGCGCGTAGGTCATAAATCAATAACGATGACGTGGGATACCCATAGCCACTGGATCAATGATGATGACGACAACATGATGGAAGTGTTCAATAGGCAACATTATGAGAACAAGCGCCTATAATTACGTGACCCATATTGTGACCCATTTTTGAGTTTAGTCTAAAAAATCGCTTAAAGTCAGGAGGAAGAGTGGTGACCCCAGCGGGATTTGAACCCGCGTTGCCGGCGTGAAAGGCCGGTGTCCTAGGCCTCTAGACGATGGGGTCATCTAGACAAAGCTACATAGTCTCAAGCGGCTTCCAACGTCAAGTATGGATTTAGCGATATTTGCCAAAAACGAATCTATATAGGCAAATAATTCCATAAATTTAAAATTTTGCCGGGTAAACTTTGCCGAGCATAAAAGTAATGATCTGGGTCGACTACTTTGCCGATAAACCCTAAGCACCTTTATGTATTTCGATGGCACGGCGTTTGCACGCCACATTTAATTAAATAGAGCAATTTCGCTAGAAAGAAATTCTGGTGATGTTAACCGTAGGGCATCCCAAATGACTCTTATTGGCAATTTTTCTCCATCGATTTCGGCAATCCGTTCAAACGCGAAATCATATGACGTCATAGGCGAAAACATCGCGAATTCACGGACGCCTGGCTATAAAGCTGCCAGCACGCGTTTTGCAGAGCAAATCGCAGGAAAAAATGATGGAGCACGAGGTTCATTCGGAGGCGTAAAGCCAGTTGTCCAACGCTTTATAGATCAAGCTGGCAGTGTGAGTACTACAAACGGGCCCCTTGATGTCGCCATCCAAGGAAAAGGTTTCTTTGTAACAAATGCTGATGAATCCGGTGGAGAAGAATTCCAATTTACGCGTAGCGGACAATTTGGATATACCGTGCTTGATACGAGCGGCACTGAAGAAACCTACATCACCGATATATCAGGTCAGTTTGTCTTTGGGTGGCCTGCCGATAGTGACGGAACCTCATTTACGACTGGTACGGGCATAGAATCTTTAGTTGCAATTCAAATTGATGAAGACGCTAGTGTGTATGAACCTGATGCCACTACCGTTGCTTCATATGATGCCAATCTCTCTGCTGACGTTGCAAATGGCACTTCATACACAAGTAAAATTGGTATTTTCGACGAGGCAGGTAATGAGAATGCCATGAAACTAACATTTACAAAATCAGGCATCAACGCGTGGGATTTTGATATAGAAGTAGCTAATAGTGATCTCACTACTGGGGTAGTGCCGACTATGGCGTTGACATTTGATGCTTCCGGAAATCTTACCTCCGATACATCTACCGATGTAACACCAACATTTACTGAGCCAGATAGCGGATCAACAACTGTAACTTTAGATATATCCAATCTAACTCAATATGCAGGTAATAATATAGTTCGTCGGATTACGCGTAATGGTAATGTAGAAGGGTCTCTTCAAACCTTAACCTTTAACCGAGATGGCATTCTCTCAGGAAACTTTAGTAATGGAGAGAGTAAAAACCTTTACAAATTACCAGTAACCGTAGTTACAAGTCCAAACCTCATGGACCTTCGGACCCATTCACATTTTGCTTTATCTGCTGGCTCTGGAGATGTGGAACTATATGAGGCCGACAATACCGATCAAGGCGCTTTTATTCCGGGCTCGCTAGAGGATTCGACTACCAGCATGGAGCTAGAATTCAGTCGCCTTATTGAAAATCAGCATGCATATTCATCCAATGTTCGTGCATTTACTGTAGCCGAAGAAATGTCACGGACAGCTACTAACCTTAAACAATAACAACATCATAATGTGACTAAAATATAGCAGCTGCATCATCAATTGTGAGTTGAGGCGTTTCACGTCCTTGCCAATGATCTAATTTTAGGGTGCCACAAAGATGCATTGGACTGCCGCCACTTTGGAGTAATGCCCGGCCCAAAGGTTGACCAAGACTACGAAAAGAGATTGCTTTTAATCGACCACCGTTGTCTCCGGTCACCATGCAACTCACATGGTCTGCTCCAACTTGCTGAGCTTTGACGACTCTAACTTTAGGAAAGACAAACCTCGGCTGAGGATTCCCAGCTCCAAAGGGCGCCAAACGCTCAATGGCAGTCAAAAATTCATTATTTGCTCCTATGGGCTGAACAGCGCCATCTATTCGATAAACTGGAGTGAGTTCTCTTTGCACCTCTCCAATACGCTCTGCCATAAAACTACAGAAAGACTGTTCGTTATTGCGCTGGATTATAAAACCGGCGGCCATTGCGTGCCCACCACCTGAACTTACCAATCCGGCCTGCCGTGCTGCCACAATGGCTGCCCCCAGATCAAAGCCTTTCACTGACCTTCCTGAGCCTTTACCCTGATCTCCATCATAAGCTACAACACATGCTGGGCGATTAAACCGCTCACGAAGACGGCCTGCAACTATTCCGATTACACCTGGATGCCATTCCGTAGAACTGACATAGGCAAAATTTTCGTTGTCACTACTTTCAACAATATTGGTTGCCGATTGTAGGCAATCAGCCTCTATGGAACGGCGCTCCTTATTATAAACATCCAACCGTTGAGCTATCTCAAAAGCTTTGCCTTCATCATCGGTAGAGAGTAAGGCAGCTCCAAGCCATGACTCACCAACCCTACCGCCAGCATTTACCCTAGGGCCAAGCACAAATCCTGCATGGTACGCAGCCGGCTGTTCAGTAAGGTGTACTATGTCAGCAAGAACTCTCAAACCCGCATTCCTTCGGGCACCCATCACTTTAAGTCCCTGTTTCACTAAAGCCCTATTTACGCCTGTGAGTGATACGACGTCGCAAACAGTGCCTAGAGCAACTAAGTCCAACCACTGTAATAAGTCTGGCTCAGCGCAACCATTATACCATCCGCGTTGGCGAAGGACCCTATTTAAGGCTACCACTAATAAAAAGGTCACACCGACGGCCGCAAGATGACCTTCCGAAGATGTATCATCAAGGCGGTTTGGATTTACTACTGCAACTGCGTGAGGTAACCGCGGTTCAGCTTGGTGGTGGTCCACCACAACTATTTCAATTCCTGCTTTGCGCGCACCAGCAAGGGCTTCAAACGCAACAACGCCACAATCGACTGTAATGACCAACTCTATGCCCTGTTCCTTCATCCTTTGTAATGCAGGTAAATTCGGGCCATAGCCCTCTGTAAGTCGATCTGGGATGTAGATGTCCAAATCTCGGCCGACAGCTCGCCAAAACCTTTTAAGAAGTGCTGAAGAAGTAGCTCCATCAACGTCATAGTCACCAAACACGGCAACCTTTTGCCCTTTTTGTATTGCGTCGGCCAACCGCTTAGCGGCGAGATCCATATCCATCAAAGAACTGGGATTAGGCAATAGTCGTCTAATTTGTGGATCCAAAAAGTCGTCGACCTGATCCACACCCACCCCTCTGGCTGCTAAGAGACGACCGACGATTTCAGGCAGACCATGTTTTTGGGAAAGGGCCAAACCTGAGCGTTCATCTGAATCGACGGCCTCCCATCTTTTGCCACCAATCGATTGCTCGATACCCAAGTAAGCTGAGCCAGCACTCATTTGCTAATTGCAAACCCCATAGGCTTGCGATGAAGATTATGCTGCGCCGAAACAATGCGCACAGTTCCTGTTTTAGATCGCATTATGATGGATTCAGTTTGAGCACTACCTACCTTCAAACGAACACCACGCAATATTGTACCATCAGTAACCCCCGTAGCGGCAAACATCACATCCCCGCTTGCTAACTCCTCTAGATCGTACTTTCGGTCCAAGTCTTCAATGCCCCATTTTGCTGCTCGCGCGCGCTCATCATCATTACGAAACAGGAGCCTCCCCTGGAACTGACCGCCTATGCAACGTAAAGCAGCACATGCAAGCACCCCTTCTGGAGCACCGCCGCTGCCAAGGTAAATATCTATGCCACTATTAGGATCTGATGTCGCCATCACCCCAGATACATCACCATCAGAAATCAAAAGTATTCTGGCACCCGCATCACGAACCGACTTAATAAGATCAGCATGCCGGGGACGGTCTAAAATACATGCAACAACATCATTGATATCCTTTCCAAGAGCATCCGCGACAATTTGTAGATTCTCGTCCGGTGTATTATCTAAATCTACGATCCCAGAAGGCAATCCGGCTCCAACAGCAACTTTGTCCATGTAAACATCAGGTGCATTTAGAAAACCACCCTTCTCAGCCATAGCAACAACCGCTAGTGCATTGGTACCGCCCTTGGCCGTAATGGTAGTGCCCTCAAGCGGATCTAAAGCAATATCAAGCTCAGGGCCTTCGCCGTTACCCACCGTTTCACCGATATACAGCATCGGCGCTTCATCCCGCTCGCCCTCACCGATCACCACCGTTCCTTTTATGGACAAACCATTCAAAGCCTCACGCATAGCATCCACAGCAGCTTGGTCGGCTTGCTTTTCATCTCCTCTGCCCATCCATCGTGAAGCTGCAAGTGCAGCTGCCTCGGTAACCCGTACTGCCTCTAACGCAAGGTTTCGTTCCATATTTACGGATATGTCGCCCATTTCCCCCTCCCTACAATACCAACTTTATATGCATGATCTCTAGATTCGTTCAATCCTTATAGCTTGTATTGGCGGCTGTACTGCCTCTATCTCAGCAATTTTTTTTATCGCAGCATTCATTGACCGCTCGGGTGTCTCATGAACAGTCACTACAACAGGCACAGCCTCGGTAGCAGACCTCTTCCGCTGAATAACGCCCTCAATTGAAATATCATGATCTCGCAACGTAGCAGATATGTCAGCTAACACTCCTGGTCTATCGTAAACCATCATTCGGATAAAATATGCACCTATGTAATCCTCCATTGGGTTTATGGCAGGCCGAGATAGATGATTAGAAGAAATCCCCAAAAGAGGTAAAATACGGCCGCAAGCAATATCTACCAAGTCAGATACAACAGCCGATGCTGTTGGCCCGCCGCCGGCACCGGCACCTTCAAGCATAACTGGCCCAACAAAATCACCCTCGATGGAAACACCGTTAAGCACGCCCTCAATTGCTGAAATCGGAGCAGAAAAAGGCACCATCGCAGGGTGCACGCGCTGCCGAATTCCCTCTCGTGTTTTCTCTGCAATGCCTAAAAGCTTGATACAAAATCCAAGTTCATCGGCAAAGGCTATGTCTTCCGCGCTTATTGACCTAATCCCTTCAACATGCACACCCTCAAAATCGAGTTCAGTACCAAAGGCGATACTCGAAAGGATCGCTAATTTATGGGCTGCGTCAATACCGTCTATATCCAAACTCGGCTCCGATTCAGCGTAACCAAGTTTTTGCGCCTCCGCAAGAACCTCCTCAAAAGCACTCCCAGATGTGCGCATTGAACTTAAGATAAAGTTGCATGTTCCATTGAGAATGCCCTGAATACGGCTTACGCTGTTGCCAGATAAGCTCTCGCGCAGTGTTTTGATCACCGGAATACCGCCAGCTACGGCCGCCTCGTAACAAAATGCAACACCAGCGCTCTCGGAAGCTCTTGCGAGCTCAGTCCCATGCAATGCCAACAATGCTTTATTTGCAGTCACTATGTGACGACCCTTGGCAATTGCATTTTCGCAAACACTCTTTGCTATACCTCCACTGCCGCCTATAAGCTCAAGCACAACATCACAATCAACTTCAGTAGCCATCTTTACTGGATCATCGTACCAACAGAAATTCGAAATATCAGCACCCCTATCACGGCCCCGATCCCGCGCGGACACCGCAACGACTTCAAAAGGGCGCTGGGCTCTTCGAGCCAAAACTTGACTATTTACCCGCAAAATTTCAATGGTTCCCATCCCGACTGTACCGAGGCCAGCTATGGCAATCTTGAGCGGTGCAGTCATTCTGCAACAACCTTACTCTGAACAGATCCTAAATATTTATCACTGTTGGCAAGAAAGAGCTTTATATTGCGAACTGCTTGTCGGATACGCTGTGTGTTCTCAACAAGGGCTAATCTGCAATACCCCTCGCCATACTCGCCAAAACCAATACCAGGCGAAACGGCAACGTTGGCTTCTGAGAGGAGTAACTTAGAAAATTCTAATGAACCTAAATTTGCGAATGCGGCGGGTAAGGGAGCCCAAGCAAACATAGTAGCCTTAGGGCTTGGCACAGCCCAACCTGCGCTGGAAAGCCCATCAATAAGAACGTCCCGACGCTTACGATAAAGTTCTCGCATTGACTCAACGCAGTCTTGGGGACCATTGAGAGCAGCTGCTGCCGCAACTTGAATCGGCGTAAATGCACCGTAATCTACATAGGACTTAACACGAGCTAATGCAGCGATAAGTTTTTTGTTGCCCGCAGCAAATCCTAAGCGCCAACCAGGCATTGAATAAGTTTTACTCAGTGAAGAAAATTCAACCGCAATTTCTCGCGCACCTTTTATCTGAAGTATCGAGGGCGGTGGCCCATGTTCAAAATACACCTCTGAATACGCCAAATCAGAAAGGATCCAAATTTCATGTCGCTTACAAAAATCTACAATTTCTTCAAAAAAATCTAAAGATACAACCTCGGCAGTTGGATTAGACGGGAAATTTATGACAACAGCGAGAGGCTTTGGAATTGAACGAGCAACAGCTCTCTCTAGAGCGTCCATAAACCCACTGCGCGCTTCCGGAGTTGAGACGTAAGCTGGCAGGTGACGCACTGAGCCACCAGCGATTATGAATCCAAAAGCATGAATCGGATAGGATGGATTTGGCGCTAAGATTATATCGCCGGGGCTTGTAATAGCTTGAGCTAGGTTCGCAAGTCCCTCTTTCGACCCCAATGTCGCAATAATTTCACTTTCTGGGTCAAGATCCACATTAAAACGGCGCTGATAATAACCGGCCATTGCTTTTCTTAGCCCCGGGATTCCACGGCTGTTAGAATAACGATGTGTCTTGGGGTCTTGAACGCTTTCTACTAACTTATCAACAATATGCTGCGGGGTTGCACTGTCAGGATTTCCCATACCAAAATCAATTATATCTTCACCTAACGCTCGCGCCTCTGCCTTCATTTGATTAACCGCGGTGAAGACGTAAGGCGGTAACCTTTTTATGCGATAAAAATTATCGTCCATTAGCTATTCCAATAAACAGGATGTTAAAATAGAAAAAGTCCACCACTCATGTAACCCTGAACTCCCGCTTCGTCGAGTTACAATTTGCCCACAAAGGGCTACAAGCCACTGACGTATTCTAAATAAACCTCCGCGCGGCGATTTCCAGCTTCACCATTTGAAGAATATTCAGCGTAGACCGGACTATCTGCGCCGTGAGCTGCCACATCAATATATTTTGCTGGAACTCCATTTCTAATTAACTCTGCTGCTACAGAGTTAGCACGATCGAGCGATACTTTAAAATTAACTAATTTGCCGCGCCCCGAGTCCCTACTTGCCGTTATTCCACTCGAATGCCCTATTATCTTAATGGCACCTCCGGTCTCCTCGAACATCGCTACAACATCGTGCACGACTGCACGATCTCTGGCTTGAAGGCGAGATGATCCGTTACCAAAATAAATCGTTGCAACCTGAATAGTTTGCGACGTCCGGCTCGAGGGTAATCTCTCCCTAACCGCCCCCGAATTTTCATCTGCAATTTCCTGAACTGCAACCTTTGAGAAAGGTTGAGCAGCGGCAGGACGTTCAGCCAGAACGGGTGGTGGTGGTGGCGGATCAGATTTTCGCCGCACTTCCTTTGGCACCTCAACGGCAGCACGAGGAACGCCTACAGGGGTCGCAAACTGTTTTTTATCGTCCCGTTGATAAGCTACCGGAGGTGGAGGCGGAGGCACTATTCCTGGCACGGGAGTTTGAATTTTTTCCGAATTCAATGATGCATTAACATGTCTTTTTTTATTAACAATTCCGGGTGGTGATATCATGACATTTGATGTGCTGGTTTTTATCACTGCAGGAGGTGCTATGGGTCGCGGTGCCTGAACAGTAGCTGTTTTGGTTGTTGGCGCATTTGCGTTGCCTGAGCTGCTCAATACCTTTTGAGATGATCCAAGTTTGGAATTTTCTGTAATGCTTGGCATACCGCTCGATTTCGGAGTGTTCACTCTCTTAGCCTCAACTGCGGATACTGGCGCCGCACTTGGAGGAGGCGGGATAATAGCCGACCCTGTTCTAAGTAACTTATCAGTATACTGAGCATTTTTACTGTCAGCCACCAAGCCATCTGCAAGTTTTTTATTTTCAATCCGGCGTTTGAACGCCGCCTCACTCGTTGGCCGGTCCGGAATATTACCTAGCTTTGGATAGCTTTTGTCCAGCCGATTATCACCGTACAACATACTAGAAGGATTTTTCGAAGACCTCGATTTACGTTTTGAGTCAGTCTTACCATTTAGGCTAGTAACGTCCGTTTTCGCCTCTTTCAGATCTTTCCCTTCAGTTGTATTTTTTTTGCCTGTCGAGGAAACTTTGCCTGCGACCTGATCATCTTCGTCATCAATCCAATTCAAAGGATTGACCATCTTTGCAGCGTTTACAACGCCATCACTAACCGCGTCCACAGTACTACAAGCCCCGAGCGTTGAACCCATTATGATGGCAACAAAAATGCGGAGTTGGCGAAGTATTTTTCCGACGCAGAAGGCGCTATCATTCATTGATCCAATCACCCGCTTTAACCTTCCTGGTCTCTGTCGCATTAATAACATATCAGTGCATGACCTTACGAATTCAATAGTGTAAAAACGATAATGGAAAGAAAACAATTTCTTTTGTAAGTAACCATCAGAGTAATGGCTAATCGTTTCTACAACATGCAAAATGTAGACCAAGTATAGGCAAAAAATCATGGTTGATCAATCAGACAACGAAATAAAGGCGCCAGACCCGGTCGAGTTCTCGCGAGTTTGGATAGATATAGCCTCTAAAAGTCAAAAAATCATATCTGAGTTTGTTCGGCGTCAGCAAGCCAAGTCCCACAAAGAGCAGTTTGCAGATCCACTCAATGTCAGCCATGCTTTTATAGAATTCACCCGCCAAATCATGAGCGATCCTACTAAATTTGCTCAAAACCAGCTAGCACTCTGGCAAGATTATATGGCGCTTTGGCAAAATACTGCTGACAAAATAGCTGGAAAAAATATTAAACCAGTGATTTTACCATCTCAGAATGACTTTCGCTTCCGTGACAACGATTGGCATGAAAATACCATCTTTGACTTCATAAAACAGTCATATTTGCTCACAGCGCGTTGGATGCAAAATACCGTCAAAAATACGGACGGCATAGATGAAAAAACAATGCAGAAATTAGATTTTTATACACGTCAATTTGCCGATGCAATGGCTCCAACAAATTTCGTTATGACTAATCCTAAGGTACTTAGGGAGACAATCGAGCGCGGCGGTCAAAACTTGGTCCAAGGGCTAGATAATCTAATAGAAGACCTAGAGAATAGTGAAGATCAACTGCGAATTAAAATGGTTGAGGAAGATGCCTTTGAGGTCGGCAAGGATATAGCGACTAGTCCTGGGAAAATAGTCTATCAAAATGATCTGTTGCAACTCATCCAGTATAACCCAACAACGCCGACAGTCAGCAAAACACCGCTCCTGATAATGCCTCCTTGGATTAACAAATATTACATTTTAGACCTGCAAGAAGAGAATTCATTCGTGAAATGGGCAATAGATCAGGGAATAACAATTTTTATGGTTTCATGGGTCAACCCAGACGAAAAATTGTCTGAAAAGACTTTCGAGGACTATATCATAGAAGGCCCATTAGCTTGCCTAGAAGCTATACAAAAAGCCACTGGGGAAGGGGCTGTCAATGTGATTGGTTATTGCCTTGGAGGAACGTTACTCGCCGCAACATTGGCGGTTTTGGAAAGAAAACACAAAAAATCAACGCCATCCGTAAAATCTGCAACATTTTTTACGACGATGGTTGATTTTGAGCAAGCTGGCGAGTTGGGCATCTTCATTGATGAGGAACAGCTTGCCCAGCTTGAGACGAAAATGAATAACCAGGGCTACCTTAAAGGAAGAGAGATGGCAGCTACTTTCAATATGCTTCGAGCTAACGATTTAATCTGGTCTTTCGTCATTAATAACTACTTGATGGGGCGGGATCCATTCCCATTTGATCTGCTTTTTTGGAACTCAGATAGCACTCGTATGCCTGCTGCGATGCATAGTTTTTATCTGCGTAAAATGTATCTTGAGAACAAATTGATCCAAAAGGATGCACTTAATTTTTGTGGTACACCGATTGATCTATCACGAATTAGGACTCCCTCCTTTATTTTGTCTGCCCGTGATGATCATATTGCACCATGGAAATCTACATACTCGGCTATGCAAATTTTCACGGGTCCGGTAAAGTTCTGCTTAGCAACTTCTGGGCATATCGCGGGAGTTATTAATCCCCCGTGTGCAGCTAAATATTCGTATTGGTCAAATCCTAAAAATTCTGCAACTCCAGAGGCTTGGCTTAAAGATGCTACTGAGTGTCCCGGCTCCTGGTGGCCAGAGTGGGCTAAATGGTTAAAAACATATAGCGGCGACGAGATTTGCGCGCGTATTCCTGGGGAAGGAGCTCTTGATGTTATTGAGGATGCGCCCGGCTCTTATGTGCTGACGAAGGCCGACTAAAAACCACGTTCCTAAGGAAATAAAGTTAATTGGTCGAGCCCCATTGTTTCAGGCAAGCCACACATTAAATTCATATTTTGAATTGCCTGACCTGCTGCACCCTTCACTAAGTTGTCGGTTACTGACACTATTATTGCACGACCAGGCGATCGGTCATTACTAACACCTATATGGCATCGATTAGAACCCCTAACATCGCGTGTTGAAGGGGCACAATCCTGAAGAACGTGAACAAATGGTTCTTCAGCGTAGCGGTTTTCTAGACATGCACGAAGATCTTTCTCTGTTACTTTACCTGTGGGCCTAACATAGATAGTAGCAAGTATTCCTCTGTTCATTGGAATTAGGTGGGGCGTGAAAGATACTAACACTTCACCATTAGCAGCTCTGCTTAGTTCTTGCTCAATTTCAGGTGCGTGCCGGTGAGCACCTATGCCATAGGCATGCGTTCCCTCACTCACCTCCGTATGCAGATTAGCCTGTTTCTCAGAACGTCCTGCACCGCTAACGCCCGATTTTGCATCAATTATGATGTCATCCCTCGATATAAGACCTTCCTCAAGTAGCGGAATAAGCGGCAACTCTGCGGTAGTTGTATAGCACCCTGGATTGGCACAGAGCCGAGTACTACAAATAGAAGCACGATAAATTTCAGTTAGCCCGTATACTGCTTCACTCTGAAGATCAGGTGCTTTATGAGAATGCCCGTACCATTTAGCGTAAACGTTAACGTCTCTGAATCGAAAATCAGCTGACAGATCGACAATTTTTTTCTTTGGGTAATTTTTAAAAAATTCACTTATTACCTTTTGTGTCGTGCCATGAGGTAGGGCGCAGAAAATCGCATCAGCTTTATCGACATCCACCTCATCGAGAGAAACCAGATCTGGCAATGGGAGATGTGCAAGGTGCGGGAATACCGCTGCTATGGTTTTGCCCGAATGCCGGTCAGCGGTAACAAACTTAATTTCCATTTCATTATGATTATGCAACAAACGTATAAGCTCAGCGCCCGTATAACCTGACGCACCCAATATACCAACTGAGATAGGGGAGGTCGAACCGGCCTTATTCTCTTTCGTGGTGTACGCCATGTTCTATTAACCCTATGCAGAAAATCGTTGTTCAGACTGTTACGTAATATTTAATGGGATGAAAGGCAAGAATGTGTTTTGCTAATCCAACACAGGGATTGATACCAATATTCATGACCACGTAAGACAGAACCGTTGTCCGAAAAAAATTATATGATTTCTCTTTGCCTCTATGAATTGTTTGAAGCTCGGGGAACAGGCATCCATTCGGCCGCTGCAACTGTTTCCTTGAAATCATTGTTATTAAAGCAAATCTCAGATCTTATGCCGACGGTCTCTAGGGTAAACCACTCCCCCGCTTTCACCAGTGCACCGACACCACCATTTTCCAAATGCGTAGACACCGCATCATAACCGTTTGGTGAGATAGTCAAAACAACGTTATCACCACTAATAACCTTAATTTCTAAATCACGGTCTACTGAACGCCATGACAAATAACTATCCAAATCAAGCACGACTTTTTTCATAGCTCAGATGTTAGCCTAATTTGTAGATGTGCAACTGCCACAAGATCAGCTAACACAATAAACTATGGGGCACTTTTTTGATTTCTTTCTAGATTGCGCCTTTACCGTTTCGAGAACTGGAAAGACCGCCTTGCCTTGCGTTTCCCATACTTTTTCCGCTCAACAACTCGGGGGTCACGAGTCAGAAATCCGCCTTGTTTCAAGGCTGGGCGTAGCGTGGGTTCAAAATTTACCAGCGCTTTCGAAATCCCATGACGAACGGCACCTGCTTGACCCGAGAGACCACCGCCAGTCACTGTGCACGTCACGTCATACTGTTTATGCCGAGCAGCCGCCTGGAAGGGCTGATCAATAACCATTCTTAAAACTGGGCGCGCGAAATATCGATCAATTTCTCGACCGTTAACCATTACCACCCCACTACCAGGCTTTATCCAGACCCGTGCTACGGCATTTTTCCGCTTACCTGTCGCATAAGCACGCCCTTGCTTGTCGAGCTGGGGTTCTACAGGCTCACTAGGATCGACTGGTTTCTCATTTCCCATTGCATCACCAAGAGCAGAGAGATCATCAATTTTGGCTCCCGCTCCACTTTCTGTCTCGGTCGACGTCGATACCGTATTGAGGTCTTCAACAGGCGTATCCGAAGCTGGTGCTTCCTGCTTTCCCAAATCATCAGCCATGCCTAAGAACTCCGTTTGTTTTTGTTGTTCATGGAAGCAATATCGAGCTCTTGCGGCTTTTGCGCATCGTGAGGATGATCTGCACCAGCATAAACTTTAAGGTTTGAAAGTTGCATTCTACCCAAGGAGCCACTCGGGACCATCCGCTGTACAGCTTTTTGCACTACCTTGCCGGGATTTTTACCTGCAAAAATTTCTTCCGGCGTCTCAGACTTTATACCACCTGGATAACCTGTATGACGGAAATACACCTTGTCGTTTTTTTTCTTGCCGGTCATTGCCACTTTTTCGGCATTAATGACTATTACGTTATCTCCGCAATCCACGTGCGGCGTATAAGTAGCCTTATGTTTTCCGCGCAAAATATTCGCTATAATAGATGCCATCCTGCCAAGAACTAGCCCCTCAGCATTGACCAGAAACCATTTTTTTTCGACCTCGGCAGGCTTCATTGAGTAGGTTTTCATCATTTTGGCTCCGACAGGCTCAAACCACAAATTGTTCAGGTAGTACATATGATAAAAAAAGACCCAGTGTCAATAAAGGTTAAATGAATTTTATTCAATAAAATCATATAAATGCAATGCGGTATTCAAATACCTCACCTAATTATAATAATCTTTTGATGATCAAGTCGTGATTGACAGATATTAGTTACAGGAAAAGGTGAGAAACTTTTTATTACAATGAGTTGTGAGGCAAATAATAAATCGCACCATTTATAAAGTATTACGTGGCTGCCAATTAGGCAAAATTGAGTTTCGCATTAAGATCACGTAAGGTCCGGTGCTTTTCAAGTCACGATGTATTGGGGCTCGAAAACTTATTTTTAAATTGCCGCGCAGCTCAGGCATAACTTTAAGCATCTTCTTGTCTCAACATTGAATATTTTTTGGTGCTTATTTGCCTAGACAGGATATTGGAATAACCACCTCAGAGGTTACCTATGAGGAATTTTATTTTGAGCGTAAACTAAACCAAATGTGCCATCTTAAAGACGAGCAAGCTATATTCGTAACGGTCCATGATGACGCAGACATGATACAACTATTCTCTAGATTATCGCGGACCGTTAACGCAGCTGTGCTAAGTCGGGCGAGAGCGGAATATATGGTATGATGACTTTGTTACCATCGGCTTATATCTCGGATGCGGTTATAAAAGAAATTCTTGAAACGACACGTGTAATTGCGCTGGTAGGTGCTAGCAATAAGCCAGATAGACCAAGCTATTCCGTGATGCGATACTTAAAAATTAAGGGTTATCAGGTAATTCCAGTAAATCCATTTAAGGCCGGCGAAAAAATTTTAGGAGAGCAGGTTTTTGGAACTCTTTCTGAAATTAATACGCGAGTCGACATGGTCGATATTTTCCGCAAATCCAGTGAGGCGGAACAAATAATTGATGCCGCGATTGCCGCAAATGCAAAAGTTATTTGGATGCAGATTGGGGTCGTAAACCAAGAGGCAGCAAAACGCGCCGCTGCTGCCGGTCTACAGGTCATAATGAACCGGTGTCCAAAAATTGAGATACCTCGTTTAAAAATTCGATTGGCAAGAAAAGAGTGATTGTTGCATGGCAGGTTTAGACATAAATATCGGACTTAATGCTGTGATTATGGCTGTTACCGAAGGCGCACCGAGGGTATTAACGGTTCATAAAGATGTACTATCCGAATATGCACCCGCAGAGGATCGCCCTACCGCGCTTCCGTTCGGTCCATTTGAACCAAATAGACACAGAACACTGGAGTTAGGGCTTCGCGAATGGGTCGAAGAACAAACCGGTCTGAGCCTCGGATACGTGGAACAACTATACACTTTCGGGGATCGTAACCGTGATCCCCGCGAGCGAGCTGATGGATCGAGAGTGGTCTCGATTGGTTACCTAGCGTTGGTAAGAGAAAACTCCCCTTTCAGAACAAAAGATGCTGAATGGGTAAATTGTTACGACTTTTTACCCTGGGAGGATTGGCGGAAAGGTCGACCACCACTACTGGATCAGTTTATTTTCCCAGCTCTAGACAGATGGATTATGGCTGAACCGGAAGAGAAAGCACAACGAGCTGAGCGTGCCTCCATAGCGTTTGCGACAAGCTACTCACGTTGGGATGTTGAAAGAGTTTTGGACCGGTATGAACTTTTATACGAGGCGGGCTTAGTAGTGGAAGCCAAACGTGATGACATGCTCAAAAGAAATGAGGTTGGTGTTGGGCGTTCTTTTGCACTTGACCACCGGCGTATGCTTGCAACGGCACTAGCACGTGTCCGGGGGAAAATAAAGTATAGACCATTAGTTTTCGAATTATTGGCGCCAACATTCACACTTCTTAAGCTCCAAAACGTGGTTGAAGCTTTATCTGGTGTTGGATTACATAAACAAAATTTTCGCCGCCTTGTCACAAATAATCGGTTAGTTGAACAAACCGGTAACATGGACACAGAGAGCCGGGGTCGACCTGCTGCCTTATTTCAATTTCGACGAGATGCCGTTCGTGAACGTTCTCAACCAGGTGTCGGCCTCCCGGTTCGGCAATCACCATAATCTATAGCGCGTTTTATAGTAATCGCAAGCATACACATAACCTGATTCTGCCTATTGCTAATTAGGACCGAGCAATATATAATATATATACTCATTTTGACTATATATAACTTTTTTTAAGCAAAATATTGGGTATAAGTGAAGTGTTAGATTATACGCCCGAAATCGCCTCGGCGACAGCAGGAATATATGATCGAGTAAAAACGGTCATACCTGAAATCGAATGGCCATTCCACGCCCCATACATAGAGGCTATCAACGAACTCAAAAAACGGCGTAATGCCGTAATACTTGCGCATAACTACCAAACACCAGAGATATTTCACTGTGTCGGAGATATCGTTGGAGATTCTCTCGCCCTTGCGAGGGAAGCGGTCGATGTGGAGGCTGATGTTATTGTTTTGTGCGGTGTTCATTTTATGGCCGAAACGGCTAAGCTATTAAATCCAACTAAGACAGTATTATTGCCTGATATGCTCTCTGGATGTTCGCTAGCGGACTCAATCACTGGCGCTGATGTACGCCTTTTAAAACAGAAATACCCTGGCATTCCAATTGTTACCTACGTAAACACGTCAGCTGAAGTGAAAGCGGAGTCTGATGTTTGTTGCACATCTGGAAATGCGGTGAAGGTAGTAGAAGGATTGGGTGTAGAGAAAGTTATTTGTATACCGGATGAATATCTCGCCAAATACATTGCAGGCCAAACAGACAAGGTAGAAATAATCGCATGGAAAGGGCATTGCGAAGTTCACGAACGGTTTACTGCCGAAGAAATAAATGGATACCGTAAAAATTTCGAAGGTTTGGTTGTTATCGCCCATCCAGAGTGTCCCCCGGATGTGCTAGGCGCAGCAGACTTTGTGGGCTCTACCGCAGGTATGATTGATTACGTTGGCCAACAGAGACCACCCAAGGTGATGATGGTTACCGAATGTTCTATGAGCGATAACGTAGCAGCAGAATATCCAGATGTGGAGTTCATACGGCCATGTAATTTGTGCCCACACATGAAACGCATAACCCTTCCAGGAATTTTAGAATCGCTTAAGACGTTGTCACCTGAGATAGAGGTTGATCCTGGTGTTGCCACTGCCGCACGACGTTCTGTGGAACGTATGCTTGAGCTTAGTTGAAATCAGAGATACTAGGAACGCTGATGAAAAGCCCTCCTCCTCCACTTCCACCACTGATATTTGAGCAGCTAGTTCGGTGCGCATTAGAGGAAGATTTGGGACGTGCAGGCGATATTACAACAGATGCCATTATTGACATTGGGGCAGTGAGCGAAGCCGCTTTTATTGCCCGTGAGAAAGGAGTAATTGCGGGTCTTGGAGTTGTGAAATCGGTATTCCAAATACTTGACAATAAAGCTGAGTTTAATAGGCTTATCGAAGACGGGACAACCGTTTTACCAGGTGACAAAATTGCCACGGTTGGCGGCCTTACTCGTACATTGCTAATGGGAGAGAGAACCGCTCTGAATTTTTTGTGCCGGCTATCAGGTATCGCAACAGCCACAGCCGAAATGGTGAGGGCAGTTAAAGACCATCGTGCAAGTATCGTATGCACACGAAAAACCACACCTGGGCATCGCGTCATTGAGAAATATGCAATACGTGTCGGCGGTGGCGCAAATCATAGATTTGGCTTGGACGATGCCATATTAATTAAAGATAACCACATTCTATCTGCAGGCGGAGTACTTAATGCCATTCAAAAGGCTAGGGCTAATGCCGGTCACCTTGTGAAAATTGAAGTTGAAGTAGATACCCTTGAACAGCTCGATGAAGTTTTGCAAATCCACCCTCATGGCGCTGATGTAGTGATGTTAGATAATTTTACACCGGCAAAGGTTGCTGAGGCAGTTAAGAAAATTGACAGACGCATTTTAATAGAAATTTCGGGCGGCGTAACAAAAGATAACATCACTGATTTTGCAGCTACTGGGGTGGATCTAATTTCCTCGGGCGCACTCACACACAGCGTCACTGCGCTTGACATCGGCCTAGATTTTGGAAACTGATCCGTATTCCAGCTTGTTACAATTATCGGATATCCATGAACGGCGAGAATCCTAGCAGTACAATTTCTATTCGACCATTCTAAAGATTATTTTGGCGGCCCCACTCAATTAAAGCATATGACATTGTTCTTTTTCCTTCTTTAATCGCAAAAAACCAACCTTTGCGGGACATGTGGACCTAATTAGCCATTAAAACAGGGATTTCGGAATTCCAAAGAATATAGTCGGTTGCACCTCCGAATATCATCTGCCGAATGCGGCTCTGCGTGTAAGCACCTTTAATGAGTAAATCTGCACCTATTTCTTCCGACTCATCCAGAAAGACTTTGCCGGGACTTTCCTTTGACCTGTCGACATGCTTAGTGTCCGTTTCTATCTCTATACCATTCCGTTCCATTTGTCGCGCCAGTTCATCGGCACTCGGGCCAGGGACACCAAAATCTTCAATGGTAATGATTGTGACGCGTTTAGCTCGATTAATAAAAGGCATGCTAAATGCAATTGTGCGTGCTGTTTCAGTAGAGCCATTCCAGGCAATTGCTATGTTTTTGCCGAGCTGGTCAGGCACATTCGGCGGTGCGATCAAGATGGGCTTACCTCCCTCAAACAGCGCTGCCTCCAATATGCTCATTGCAGCAATATTTGCTCCTTTTACAGGCCGGGCCACGGCAGTGAGATCAAATACACGGCTTCGGCTTCCAACTATTTCGGAATTTGGAGAATCTTCCTCTATCCAATTCGCTTGAACTGGGCCTTGCGACGGATCTGCAGGCCCGACCGGGATACCTCTGCTCTCCATAAATTCTATAAAGAACTGATGGACTTGTTGGCGCCTATCGCGATCTCTTTGCTCCACACTTTCAACCAATTCTGGCGTAGTTACAACCAACCCCTCACCCGCAACCACCATCGCGCTCGCTGCAGTTGGCTGATAATAGAGACCTTCAATATAACTGCCAAATATCTTTGCTGTTAAAAGCGCGGTTTCAAGTATTGATTCGAGACCTTCACTTTCCTCAATCGGCACCAACACCGTTTTCATCGTCATTGCGCCTATCCCTCCCCAAAATTAACAAATAGCGCACATTCTCAGTGTAACTTATTTCCATTTTATGGTCACTGAGAACTACAAACAATCGAGACTTTTCTCAAACAACTGTCTCAGTTTTAAGCCAATCTAAAAAATCGCCATTTCCATACGGAATAGGCCATGCTACCACGCAAGGACATTCGTATGAATGTAGGGTAGTTATCCTCTTGGTGAGGAGGGCAACATTGCTTTCCGTAGTTTTCAATAGCATTGCAACCTCTTCTTCACGTTGCAAATCTCCTTTCCATGAGAAAATTGAAATCATTGGACCCAATAGATTGGCGCAAGCGGCAAGGTTTTCCTCTATCACCGTAGATGCAATCTTTTCAGCCTCTTCTTGGCTGTTTACCGTTACGTAAATCATACAAAAACTCATCCACCACCCTCCCTAAAGACTTTTCTTTTCACATTTCTGTCAACGATATGGTACTAATTTATAATAGCAAAGGTACAATTACGGGAATCAAAATGAAGAATCCTAAAAAATTGGCACCAGAAAAAATGATAAAAGCCCCAAGACCGCGCAGACCGACACCTAGTCAATTGGAATGGTTAAAGCGCGGCTTAGAGGAACCCGGCGGAAAATTACCGCTGTTTGATCGACTTGGTCAAAAAGTAAGCGGACGGACAATAAAAAGTTGTATAGATATGGGTTGGGCCTCACCATGGTTCGACAATCCAATAAAACCGGATTGGTTAGTCTGCAAATTGACCGATGAGGGTAGGCAACTGGTGGCCAAGTAGCCACTACCTCTCGGATCGTTCACAGCAACTCCAATACACCTCTAAGATCAGGACCTTCATTTTTTGGAACAAAAGTGGGATCTAACAACTTGTTGCAGTCTCTATTTGCCCAGTAACAATCTATGCCGAAACTCCCAGCGCCGATAACATCAGTCCCGCTTCCAGCAACGTGCAAAACATCAGCTTTCAGGATCCGAAGTTTTTGTTCAGGCAAATTATAAACTTCGGGATGCGGCTTGTAGGCGCCAGCCATTTCAGCGGATAATATATGCTGCATATTGTCACCAAATGGTTTGGCCAAGGCATTCAACATATCGCTATCTCCATTCGACAATATCGCCGTTTTGTAGCCCCGCCTCCTTATCTCCGCAACGACCTGGCAAGCCTCAGGCCACGGTGTTAAAGTATCCCAAGACATCACTAGTTTGCAGTGCTGGGAGGGTGTTACTGGTACTTTAAAGTGAGCAAGAGTATAATCGAGTGCTAATTCGGTGCACCGGCGAAATGGTATTCTACCGTGGCCCAACGAATTACTAATTGCCGCGCACTCCATCTGTTTTTGCCGCCATGTTTGGACAAATTTGCCTGCTTTGAGCTTATTTAGGCCTAAAACCCCTGACACCTTTGGCACCAAGCTTCCTTTTATGTCGACCAAGGCCATGAATACGTCAAAAGTAACGAGCCTGACCATTTATACTCCTCCATGCTTCGAAATATTTTTATTTATGTAAAAACAATTATTTGTGGTGAGTTTCTTGGCTCTGATATTTCTGATGTAGCAGAAATACAGTACTTTACTTTGTACCCCCCTCCAGGTTCCAGAAGTGCACTGAGCATCCTCCTACAAATAAAAACACTCGACATTTATGATTATTTTACTGGTCGGGGCGGTAGGACTTGAACCTACGACCTTTCGACCCCCAGTCGAATGCGCTACCAGACTGCGCCACGCCCCGAATCCTGGTGATTGTAATATTGCTACGTTAACACCATATCGCTAGCTTTTCTTCACAACAATGGATATTAAAATTTATCGTCGCAATTCGTTTTCTAAAGATAGTAATTCCTCCAATATAGAGGATAGCTCACGGTGTGCGGCAGCGTTTACAACAATGGAATTACTCGTATCGGTCTCTGTTGATGCGCTAGCATTAGCTATAAAGCCCTCATTGTTCTCGTTCCCACTATCGATACCCTTTTCGCCGACCAAACAACGTACGCCTTTTTCTCTGAGAATTTTCTGTACACCTCTTATCGTATATCCATCATCATACAACAGCGTACGTATAGCCCCAAGAAGCACTATATCAGAAGGACGGTAATAGCGACGCCCTCCAGCCCGTTTCATCGGTTTTACCTGCGAGAATTTTGTCTCCCAAAACCTCAAAACATGTTGAGGTATATCCAAAGAGGTCGATACCTCACTTATAGTCCTGAAGGCATCACCCGATTTGAAGTCGGCAGCTTGATCTGCCATTACTAACTGGAACCATCCATGAGGCCGCTTGAAGGAACGCCTTGTTCCCTCGGAGCACCATTATCCGACCGCTTTTCATAGCCCTCATTAATACGCCCCTTGAGCACATGGCTAGGACGGAAGACGAGCACTCGTCTCGGTAAGATTGGAACCTCTTCCCCAGTCTTGGGGTTGCGGCCAATCCTCTGACCCTTCTGCCTAACAAAGAAACTACCAAATGACGATATTTTTACCATCTCTTCTCGGAGCAAAGCATCTGTGATTTCTTCTAAAACAGACTCTACAAGATCGGAAGATTCATTCCTCGACAAACCAACTCCCTGATAAACAGCCTCGCTTAATTGCGCACGTGTGACAGTGTCGTCTGGCATCATATTCCCCCATCGCAATCTGTATCATTCTATAGCGTAACCAGCAGCGCACTCTCAGTCAATTACTTAGACTATGAAGAAAATAGTTAGCTCTCAAAGTGTACCAAATAACGCTTACCAACTTTACCATCGTATCAGAGCGGAACCCCATGTGAAGCCTCCACCCATAGCTGTTAGCGATATTAGATCTCCTGACGACAAGCACTGTCGAGATTGTGCATCAGCAAGCGCCATGGGAATAGTGGCTGCCGACGTGTTAGCATGCTGATCGACAGTTACAACAACCTTTGACTTATCGATTGAAAGTTTTTTTGCGACGCTGTCCATAATTCTAATGTTTGCTTGATGTGGAACCAACCAATCAATATCGGAAATATCTAGATTGTTTTCAGTAAGTGAATCCTGAACGGCCTCTGCCATTCTCAATACCGCGTGTTTAAAAACATCAGCCCCTTCCATCTCAATATAACCCGCCTGGCCGTTGGTTGACGGCCCACCATTTGTCCACAACAATTTATAATAATCGCCGTCAGAATGAATATGGGTTGACAACACTCCACGGTCCTCGTTGCTCCCATTGTTATCTTCAACACCGAGCACAACAGCACCAGCTCCATCACCAAACAAAACGCATGTGCTGCGATCTTCCCAATCAACTATGCGGCTAAACGTTTCGGAGCCTACAAGAAGCGCCTTATTCGCTTGACCAAGCCTTATCATATTATCTGCGGAGTTCAGCGCATAAATAAAGCCTGAACATGCTGCTTGAACATCAAATGCCGCTCCTCTTTTAATACCCAGTTTTGACTGAATATGCGTAGCGGTGGACGGAAACGTATTATCAGGTGTTACCGTCGCCAGAACTATTAGGTCGATGTCATCGGGAGTGACACCTGCATTCGCCATTGCTAACTTAGAAGCTTCCACGCCCAGATCAGAGGTTAATTGCCCCTCAGCAGCAATATGGCGCTGCCTAATACCCGTGCGCTTAGAGATCCACTCATCCGATGTATCGAGATCCTTTGCCAGATCGTCATTTGTGAGGATTTTATCTGGGAGGTAGGACCCACACCCTAAAAAAACAGACCGTCGCATTCTAATTAGCCGCCTTTTTACCGGCTTGAGCATAGTCCTCACCAAGAAGATCGATGTCATCCGTTATCTTTTGAAGGAACTGGTGCGTGGCCATATCAGCAGCAACTTCAATAGCGCTAGCGAATCCGAACCCATCCGTACCGCCATGACTTTTTACAACAATGCCATTTAGCCCAAGCAGCATTGCACCGTTATATCGACGAGGGTCCGTCCGTGCGCGGAGATTGGTTATTTCTCGCTTCGCTAGTAAATAACCAAGCCGGGCAATTAGGCTACCTTGGAAAGCATCTTTTAAGAAGCCCGCGTATAACTTGATCATTCCTTCAGCCGTTTTCAGCGCTACATTTCCCGTAAAACCGTCAGTAACCACTACGTCGACTGTGCCCGCCGCGATGTCATCACCCTCCACGAAACCAACGAATTCCCCGGGTAAATCAGTTGAGCGCAAAATTGCAGACGCCTCTCTGATTTCCTCATGGCCTTTCAATTCTTCGACGCCAACATTGAGTAAACCGATCGTCGGTGTTCCGATACCCAGCACAGTACGAGCGAACACCTCTCCCATCACTGCAAACTGAACGAGGTTTTTGGCGTCGCATTGCAAGTTGGCACCCAGGTCTAACATGCAAGCCTCACCATTCCGAGTAGGGTAAAATGCAGTAATTGCCGGTCGATCAATGCCAGGCAAAGTCTTTAGAACGAACTTTGCTATTGCCTTTAAAGCCCCGGTGTTTCCCGCAGAAACAACTGACGCCGCTTCCCCATCAGCAACGGCGTTGATTGCAAGGCGCATACTCGAGTTTCTTCCAGATCGCAGTGCTACTGCTGGCTTTTCACCGCTAGAAATTAACTCCTCCGTATGGCGTATTGAACTTACTGCTGCCAGCTCCGGATCTTTTTCTAGTAACGGTGCTATACGAGCTTCATCACCAACTATTAGATAATGCACTTCTGGCATGCGGACCCGTGCGATTGAAGCCCCACGAATAATCATTTCGGGAGCATTATCACCACCCATTGCATCCAAAGAAATTACGAGATCATTTGGCACGGACTTAACAACCCAGCGTGAGCCGGCTCCCTAAGCGTTAGCAGGCCAAGTTTCACCAGGCTCAACGACTTCTCGACCGTCGTAGTGGCCACAAGCACCACAAACGTGATGAGGCCTCTTGAGCTCCCCGCAATTAGGGCATTCGTTACACGCAGCAGCTCGCAATGCATCATGCGCACGACGCATGTTACGTCTGGACTTCGAAATCTTACTTTTAGGAACAGCCATGCGAGTTCCCTTTCAAATGGTGATATGTTAGATCGCTAAGACTGCTCGGTTTCATACAGAAAGATTGCCTGAACAGCAAGCAAAACACCTAACCTACTTTTGATGCTTTAATTGGCCAAGCACAGAAAATGGTTTGTTATCATCGATATTCCGATCAATTTCCCCGAACCAAAGACCACCGACAGGGATTTCTGCGCCAGGTGCACGAGGGTAAGGATCAAGCAAAATCGCAAGTTGTTGAGCCGCGAGTTCACCAAAATCTATTTGGTTATCTTCAATTAATTCAGCTACTTCAAGCTTTTCTATTTCAAAATCGGCCTCCTGACCCAAATTTATCTTGTCACGAAAACTCCATGCGATTGGTTGGTGAAGCTCAAATTTCACCGGCTCTAAGGTGACTACACACCGTTGAAAGCCCACCGCGGCAAGCCGCCCAGCTGCCTCTATTATGCCGGTTGATTGACTTCGTCTAAATTTCAATAAGAATCTCATGCGTTCTAACGAAATAAGATCAAACCGCGCAGCTAACGAAGTCAACTCATCTTCCTTCGCCTCGCACTCTAATGACATCAAATCGACCCCAATTTTATCGGCTGTTACAGGGCGCGAAAATTCTAAAATATGATCCATATCTTATGTATAATCTGATGGGGAATAAAAATCGATAACCCCCTCGGACAAATGCTCAAAAGGGGTTCCGTCAATGTTATCAATTTGCCTCTGAAAATAAGCTGTTAAAGCCTCTACTCCCTTTTCCGGTTTAATCTCAAGGCCAAAGTAGACATTCCGCTCCAGAGCACGGCTAAGAGACTCAGTTCCCGCGTTTAAGGTAGCCGCATCGTACGCATCAAGTCGTCCATAGAAACCCTCGGCTATACGTTTTACTTTCTTACCTACAGATAAATCACCAACACCCATTTCTCGAAGATTTCGATCGAGGTCGTCTATCAAAACAGTTGCAAGCATTTGTGATAAGTTAAAACCTTCTGGTGTTTGCTTAAGCTTCCTCATGACACAGTAGCAATGAAGAACTATCATATCAAAACGCCCGTTAGCGGTATCTGGAACATCAAATTCTTCATAAAGGAACCGTTGGCGTGCTTGCTCAACAATACGATGGTATAATGCACGAGCCGGCACCTCAAGTGTGTCAGGAGCAAATAGAGATCTTATTTTTTTCAGCATGAAAACACTTTCGCAAAAAACTGGTAGGTTGTACCTGATATCTCAGCCTAGTTTAGTGGATAAAATAAAATTAAAACAACGGGCACTTGTTTCGACGTTATAATAACGCCGAGCTACAATGGAAAATTAAAGTAACATGGATCAGACCATCAAAAAATACTCATTACTTGCAGCGCTTGTGATAATTGCAACAGCAACTTTAGGCGCCTGTTCAACGAAAACCGCTGTGCGCGGAAACCAGCCGACCGAATCTCAAATTTCTAAAATCAAAATTGGTGAAACAAGCAGAGAAGAAGTGGTAAGAATTCTCGGGAATCCCTCTACAAGAGGGACGTTTGATTCGCAAGTTTGGTATTACATCAGCCGTGAAACATCCCAGTGGGCTTTTCTGCCTGAAAACATAGTTGATCAGCAAGTTATAGCTATATATTTCACCCCGCGCGGTAAGGTCCAACACCTAGAAAAATACCAAGCAAAGGACCGGCGTGATGTCGATTTGGTCAAACGAGAGACGCGCACGACCGGTCACGAACTAGGATTTTGGGAGCAAATGTTTGGAAATCTTGGTTTGGGAATACCAATGGGTGATTAAACAAGAAAAACAAAGAAACCCCCGGCTTTTAATTCGGGGGTTTCCTTTACATTCCATTTCTACAGATCAATGCGCTAACATTGCCAATAAAAGAAGCGCTACTATATTTGTAATTTTAATCATGGGGTTTACAGCGGGGCCAGCGGTGTCTTTGTAAGGATCACCGACAGTGTCCCCGGTAACTGCTGCATGATGTGCATCAGATCCCTTACCTCCATGATTGCCATCCTCAATGTATTTTTTTGCATTATCCCAGGCACCACCTCCCGCTGTCATCGAAATGGCCACAAATAAACCAGTCACGATGACCCCAAGAAGCATTGCTCCAAGTGCAGAGAATGCAGCAGATTTACCAGCTATTGCTTGGATCACGACAAAGAGTATAATTGGAGACAATACCGGAAGCATGGATGGAATAATCATTTCTTTGATTGCGGCCTTGGTCAACATGTCCACGCAGGCGCCATATTCCGGTTTTGCCTTCCCCTTCATAATACCTTTTATCTCTTTGAACTGACGCCGTACTTCAACAACGACGGCACCGGCTGCCCGCCCTACTGCAGTCATACCAAGAGCTCCAAACAGGTAAGGAAGAAGCCCGCCCACAAAAAGGCCGACGACCACGTAAGGGTTTGATAAAGAAAAGTCTACGTTTACCCCAGTGAAATATTTAAATTGATCTGGGTTAGATGTGAAGTGCTGGAGATCTTGAGTGTAAGCAGCGAATAAAACCAGTGCACCCAATCCTGCAGATCCTATAGCATATCCTTTTGTAACGGCCTTAGTCGTATTGCCTACCGCATCCAATGCGTCAGTAGTTTTCCGAACTTTTTCTTTTAGCTCGGCCATTTCTGCAATTCCGCCAGCATTATCAGTGACAGGTCCATAAGCGTCCAGTGCAACCACGATGCCAGCAAGCGCAAGCATTGTGGTAACTGCTATAGCAATTCCGAAGAGACCGGCTAATAAAAAAGTCCCTATTATCGCTGCACAGATAATTATCGCCGGTATCGCTGTTGCCTCCATCGAGATAGCTAGACCTTGGATGACATTTGTGCCATGGCCGGTAGTAGATGCCTGAGCAACTGAACGGACCGGTCTATATTCTGTACCAGTATAGTACTCGGTAATCCATACAATGAGGCCGGTGGTAACTAATCCTACAATTCCGCAATAGAAAAGATCCAGGCCGGTAGCAGATTGGCCCGAAATTACGAAGCGGCTATCCAAGCCTATTACCTCATCGGTAACAAAATATAAAGCAACTGCCGAGAGAACTGTACATGCAATAAAGCCCTTGTACAAAGCGCCCATTATACTTTGGTTGGCGCCCAATTTTACGAAGAAATTACCGATTATTGTGGTTACGATGCATGTTGCACCGATGACCAACGGGAAAACCATCATTTGTGCTTCGGCCGTGCCCGAGAAAAAGATCTGAGCTAACACCATAGTAGCGACTACGCTTACCACATAAGTCTCGAATAAATCGGCAGCCATACCTGCGCAATCACCAACATTATCACCCACGTTGTCCGCAATAACTGCTGGGTTACGAGGATCATCCTCAGGAATACCAGCCTCAACTTTGCCAACAAGATCGGCTCCAACGTCTGCACCCTTAGTGAAAATTCCACCCCCGAGCCGTGCAAATATGGATATTAGTGAGGCACCGAACCCCAAGGCTACTAATGGGTCGACGATACCACGCTCACTAGCTCCACTATCGATAAGAAATTTATAATATCCTGTAACAGAAAGTAACGCTAAGCCGGCCACTAACATACCTGTCACCGACCCCGCTTGGTAAGAAACCTTTAATCCCTCTGCAAGCCCCTTACTCGCGGCCTGAGTAGTTCGAACATTCGCTCTAACTGAAATATGCATACCGATGTAGCCTGCAGCTCCCGACAAGACAGCGCCAATTACAAACCCTATAGCCACATGCCAGTTAAATAAATAAACAAGGATTAATGCTATGGCAGCGCCAACTAATCCGATAGTGGTGTATTGTCGGTTGAGATAAGCAGCTGCCCCCTCTTGAATACCCGAGGCAATTTCCTGCATACGCTTGCTGCCTGCATCCGCATTCAGCACCTGACGGCTTATAAAAACACCATAAAGAACGGCAAGGATACCGCACCCGATGACAATGTTAAGCATCGTTCAAACCTACTTTCGTTTTTCTGATAACTTCGTTATAAAATAAATATTGTGACGCAGTGTTTTCCTACACTTACACTATACCTAAAAAGACCATGCCAGAAGCACATAGCGAAGGCAACCGCCGAAACATTGAGTTGTTTAAACAGCCTTCACCCGTTTTTGTCGCAACCAGATTACGGCTGCCACAACGAGGAACGCGGGCAAGATTAGCGCTGCATTTACTGCAGTCCAGCCGATCATATGTTGGACTGTGCCGGACAAAAAAGCCGTCATGACGACCGTGCCAAATACAAGCAAGTCATTGCAACCTTGGACTTTTTCCTTTTCTTCTGGCTTGTAAGCCTCAGTTAGAAGAGTTGTTCCTCCAATGAATAGAAAGTTCCATCCAAGACCAAGGACCGTTAAGGCTACAGCAAAATGACCAATAGTTTCTCCTGACATAGCTATTGAAGCTGCAGCAATCATCAGGACCGCTCCTACAATTAAAATATTATAAATACCGAATCGGTTTATGAGATTTCCAGTGAAGAAACTAGGCAAATACATTCCTAGGATATGTGCCTGAATTATCCATTTTGTATCCTGAACCACAAAGCCACACACCTTCATTGCTAATGGGGTTGAGGTCATAGACAAATTCATCAGCCCATAACCAAGCATTGAAGAGAGAACCGCCACGATAAAGACTGGTTGACGAATTATAACACCCAATGGCCTGCCAGCTTGTCCTTTCCGTGCCTGTGGCTTGGGGATGTCTACGGCAAACAAAAGAATAGACGTTACAATAGTGATACAACAGATTGTGAAGTATCCTCCGGCAAATAATACGGGTTCAAAAAGTCCGTGTGTCTGACTTGCGAGTTCGGGTCCCGCTATGGCGGCAAATACGCCGCCTGCCATCACGTAAGAGATAGCACGTCCCTTAAAAGCCTCGCTAGCCGTATCTGCAGCAGCAAAACGGTAATATTGCCAGCAAGCATTGTGGATTCCCAATATGGCGCTACCTAACGCGAAAAAATAGAAATTCTCATTAAAGATTGCGAATGCTGCAATCGAGGCTCCACAGCAACCGACCAATTGGCCACATATAAAGACCGGTCGACGCCCGAAACGGCGCATTAAAAGTGATAAGGGTACTGTGCTTGATACGGTCATAACCCACTGCAATCCAAAAGGAACCGTTGCAAGAGCAGGATCGGGAGCCAACGTAATACCAACTAATGCCGATATGGTAAGTACAATGGAGGTACCAGTCATCGCCATACCAAGACACGTTGAGAGTACAAGAACATTTTTCTTTGTTGGATCGTAGACCGTAGAATTATTCGATGCAGTCATTTTGCCGGTACCACCTAACTGATTAATTGAATGAGATTGCTATCAGCGATAGCATGCCCTTAATCATACAGGAATTTAAATTAGCCAAACCAGGATGGTACGTACGCTAAGTGATAGCCACAAAGAAGTTTAAAAGAGGTGTAACATTATGCAATTTTACAAACCAGATTTGGGAACAAATCCAGATGACCCATTTGCAAGAGATGCTGCAGATAAATTAATCCGCCGGGCTTATTGGCTTGATATGACTGATCAATCTGTAGTGTTGGCCCTTACCCAAGGGATAGGCGCAGCACTTAATAATGAAGAAAAACGTGTCCACCTTGCCGATATTGGGCGCGATCATTTGGTAGAAAAAGTTTGCGTGCAAGAATTAATTCCGCCAGAAAATTAGGAATCACTGATTTTTTTTTGCATCTGTTGCCCGGGTACCAGCATCCTGCTCGAACGCATTTTGTATTAAAACTGCCTTAATCTTATTTTCACCTATGGCACGCTTCCCAGCGTGCATAAGGCGTGCCTTAACCGATCGAATATTCATCCCGGGCGTTCCAGGACGCAAAGACCCAAAGTAGGCAAATAAAGACCTAAAGAACGCATCCTTTATTCGGGGAACGTAAAGTTCCGCCACATCTTTTGCATCAGAATCGATCATCTCCAAGGTTACTGTTAAGAATACATACTTTTCTACACGTCCCTCCCGTATGATGGGAACAGAAAGACTGGGAATTGGCACAAACTCTGGATCATCTTCCACCAAATTTTTAGTTTCCTCAACAGCACACACAGGCGGTACTATTGAAACCAGTAATAGCGTTGTCAAAAATCCAACACGGTATAAGCTCATAATCTTTCCATCAACCGGACTACTTGTGAGTGTCTCAAGCAATATAAAAATTAGGATGACCACTATTTGCAGTAGTAATTTTCCTAAAACTACTCCGGATTTAATTTTTTTGCCTAAGCACAGTATACAACGATATTGATCAGGAGTGACAATATCCTTCTTTATTCACGGGCATTATATTTCCATCGGGACCCACAAGTCTCACGCTTGGCTCTGCGGTTATTTTCCCGATTGCTGTGATATTTACTCCGACATTAAGGAGTAAATCTGCTAAGTTCTGCTCACCCGTGAATACAAGTTCGTAATCATCGCCCCCACCTACAATGACCTGCCAAAGTTCGCCATTCTTAGCCAAAGCGTTGCGGGCCTCACATGAAAGAGGGATTTCTGCCATATTAACTTCCGCCCCTAGACCTTTTAATTCAGCCAAATGTCCAATATCTGCAAGCAACCCATCGGATATATCGGCCACTGCGCTGGCTCTTCCTCGAAGCGCTATACCCAGCCGGATACGAGGTTCCGGAATGCGGTAACGTCCAATCAATTTCTGTACCAATACCTCGTCAAGGTCCGTAAGCATTCCCTTTGTGGCTAAGAGGCCCAGCGCACCATCACCAATGGTGCCACTTACAAAAATTGTTTCGCCCAACTTTGTCCCTACCCGACGAAGGATCTGCCCACGGGGCACATGGCCGAATAATGTTGCAGTTAAACAGGCTGGCCCTGGTGTCGACGTGCTGTCGCCACCTAACAAGTAAATACCAAATGCTTCTTGTTGGACTTTGAGACCAGCACAGAAAGAAGTAACCCACTCATCACCGTAGCTTGACGGCAGCGACCAATTCAGAGTGTAGCAAATTGGTTTGGTTCCCATGGCAGCGAGATCAGAAAGATTTACCCGCAATAATTTGGCCGCTATTTCTTCGGGAGACTCACTGCCTAAAAAATGCACTCCAGCCACAATAGTATCAGTCGTGACCACAATTTCATGACCTGGAATTCCAGATATCACGCCAGCGTCGTCTTTCAAGTCGAAAGCCCCTTTTCCCGACAAAGGAGTAAGTAGGTCACGAATGCGTCCAAATTCACCCTTGCCCAACATCGGAGTGCATCCCCATCATTTCATCCGGACGCAGGTCACGAGCTATCCGGTCCAAAAGCCCATTAACTAAGGCAGGCTCTCGTTCAGAAAAAAACCGTTCAGCTAAACCTACAAATTCGCTTATCGTGACAGGTGGATCGATATCACGCCTTTTACCGAGCTCATAGGTGCCCACACGCAGAATAGTCCGTAAAATAGTTTCCAACTGCCGAGGGGCTCGGCCGGCAGCCATTGCGCCTCTTATTAAATCGTCAATACTATCGTAATTTGCATTAACGCCCCTAACTAAGTCACTACAAAATGCCATGTCGGTCTCGGCTGGTGGCCAAGCGAGTTGGTCCTCCGTTTCGCAATTTTCATAATTATTGTAATCTCGTCGACGAGCAACATCATTCAGCACTTGGTCGGCAGTTTTTTCGCTTAGTTCCATTTCATAAAGGGATTGTACCGCAACGAGACGCGCTGCTCTCCTCGCGGGAGCCATATAAAACTTTGCGCTATTCATGAGCCCATTTGAAAAAAACGTTTATGAGTAATCATTTGAATACATGTACGCGCTGCATCACCACCCTTATTACCTCCGTTCACAGCAGCACGCACTAGGGCCTGCTCGCGATTTTCACATGTCAGCAGACCAAAGCCAATAGCAAGCGAATGGCGTAGAGAGAGGTCCATAAGTCCTCGGGAAACTTCGTTACAGATATGTTCGTAATGGGATGTCTCACCACGAATTACGCATCCCAAAGCAATGAAACCATCATATTGGTGCCCTGTCGCGGAAACGCCGTCAGTTTTTGCCGCGAAGCCAATAGCCGCCGGAATTTCGAAGGCACCAGGAACGCTATAAAGTTCATGAGACGCCCCTAACTCCTCTAGCATTTTAACGGCGCCCTTGAGCAAGTGATCTTGTATCTTCTCGTAGTAGCGGCCCTCTACTATCATTATATGTGGTTGAATTTTCTCTGCCATCTTCCTGCACTCAACATCACGTGATTGGCTTCTGACCGACAATTTTCAAGCCATAACCATCTAAGCCGACCACCGAGCGTTTCGTGTTTGACAACAGAACCATATCGCTTACCCCCAGATCTAACAGTATCTGTGCCCCCACACCATAATCTCTTAGAGGAGGTTTTGTCGAACCTGCGGGGACACCCCCGTCTACGGGTTGGGCAAGTTGATCTGAAAGCTGAGTCGGATATGGCTCACGCAAAATAACAATAATCCCACTTTCCGCCTCACCAATCAATTCCATTGCACGGTGCAAATCGCCCGCACGTTCACCCTTGAGATTACCCATTACATCATCAAGGAAATTAATAGCGTGCATACGCACCAGCGTGGGTTTGCCCGCTGTGATATCACCCTTAACAAGCGCTATGTGTTCCGCATACGCAGCCCTGTTGACATAAACAACTAATCTAAACTCCCCCCCATAAACACTCGAAAAATTACTTTCTGCTAACTTTTCGACAATACGATCGTGTTTCCTACGATAAGCAATAAGGTCTGCTATAGCTCCAATTTTTAAGTTATGAAATTGTGCATATGATACCAAATCGCCGAGTCGAGCCATGGTACCATCTTCATTCATTATTTCGCAGATCACCCCAGACGGATTGAGACCAGCAAGTCTGGCTATATCGACGGAAGCCTCAGTGTGGCCAGCACGGACTAGCACACCACCTTTTCGTGCCATGAGTGGAAAAACGTGTCCGGGAGTGCCAATATCTACCATACCCTTGGTTGGATCGATAGCTACGGAAATGGTTCGAGCACGGTCAGGCGCGGAGATACCCGTGGTCACCCCCTCACGTGCTTCAATTGATGTAGTAAAGGCAGTTTGATGACGACTTTGATTTTTCTGGCTCATCAAGTCGAGACCAAGTTGTTCGCATCGGGATTGTGTTAGAGCAAGACAAATTAGACCACGGCCATGTGTTGCCATAAAGTTGATTGCATCTGGTGTTGCCATCTGCCCCGGTATAACTAGATCCCCTTCATTCTCCCGCTCTTCATCGTCAACAAGGATAAACATTCGCCCGTTACGGGCATCCTCTATGATATCCTCAATTGGTGAAAGGCAGTCTATATCTCCTGCTTTTCGTTTATTAAGCTTAGAATTGTTCTTTATATTTTTCATCTCTTCGCTCACGTCTTGCCTTCTTCAATATCTGGCAGAAGCCGAGCAACATATCGGGCCAACATATCAACCTCAAGGTTTACCCTATCTCCAGGCATTGTTTGCCCAAAACCTGTGTGTTCAAGTGTGTGAGGGATAATATTGATACCAAAAATTGTCTTATTTGTAGATACTTCTAACTCATTAACAGTGAGTGAAACTCCGTCTATGGTAATACACCCTTTGGGCGCGACAAATTTTGCTAAACCTCTAGGTGGCAGGATTTGAAATCGGGTACTATCACCATCTGGCAACCGAGAAATTATTTCAGCAACACCATCTACATGCCCAAACACAAGATGACCACCGAGTTCGTCTCCGAGCTTTAGGGACCGCTCAAGATTCACAAAACGCCCTTTTTTCCAGTCACCCAGCGTTGTTTTGGATAATGTCTCCGACGAGACTTCAACGGCGAACCAGCCCGTTTTCTTTTCAGTAACAGTAAGGCAAATTCCTGAGCACGCAATAGAAGCTCCAATCGCTACCTCGCTCATATTGAACTCAGTGGCAATTTCGATCCGTGTATCACCAGCTTGCTCGATACAACGAACCTCACCTACATCCTGTATTAAACCCGTGAACATGTTTACAATCTATGTCGGCTGCAGGTAAGTTTCCAGCAAATCGTTTCCAATTCGTTCGACAGACATATGTTGGAAATTCTGAATATCTTTCAACTTCGACAGTCCGTAGCCTGCAACAGCTGAAATTCCATCACCCCCCATAATCGTGGCAGCTCGGAACCATGATATCCTATCCACTAATCCTAACCGCAAAAAAGCCGAAGCAATCTGACCTCCACCCTCGATTAGAAGCCTAGTAATTCCATAATTTGCCAACGCGGAGAGGGTCTTCTGCAGATCAACATGGCCATTTTCATCGGATGCAATTTGGATAACTTCAATGCCTAGACCCCGTAATAAGGAAAGCCGGCTCGTATCAACGTCCAGTCCTGTAATCAACCACGTCGCGTTCTCAGTGGAAGAGTTCGCAAGTTCTGATGTCAATGGAAGCTCTAAACGCGGATCGAGTACTATACGAATNGGAGACAAGTTTTCCATTCCTGCAAGCCGGCATGTTAGTTTGGGATTATCTGTNAGTGCGGTGCCAATACCAACGAGCACGGCATCAACNTCAGCTCTCATCGCGTGAACGCGGCGTCGTGCTTGNGAACCTGTAATCCATTTACTTTCACCNNTAAATGTTGCGATTTTCCCGTCCAAAGTTGAAGCCATCTTCAAGTGAACCAACGGTCTGGCCCGCGTCACACGCGAGATAAACCCTGCATTCAATTCCAATGCATCGCTCTCACAAACCCCTACTACCGTTTGGATCCCAGATGCGCGTAGTTTGGCTATTCCGTTCCCAGCAACGCGCGGATCGGGATCGTTAGCTGCTGCCACAACTCGAGAAACTCCTGCTGAGATTANCGCATCAGTGCAAGGCGGTGTTTTACCCTGATGGCAACAAGGCTCTAAAGTAATAAAAGCAGTGGCTCCAACAGACGCTTGTCCGGCTCGAGCNAAAGCCTCGGTTTCNGCGTGAGGCCGACCGCCTGGCTGAGTCCAACCTCGCCCGACAATTACGTCGTCCTTGAGCAAGATACACCCAACAGCTGGATTGGGCCAAACGTTTCCCAAACCCCGCCGAGCCAAAGCTAAGGCGATACGCATAAAGCGTACATCTTGGGTATTAGTTCCTGTCGGCACCGAGTTCGTCGGTAATAAACTCTTCAAAATCTTTGGCTTCTCGGAAATTTCGATAGACCGATGCAAACCGCACGTAGGCAACTTTATCCAACGAGGCAAGTGCTTCCATTATTAATTCGCCTACGAGATCAGCATTTACATCACTCTCGCCGGTGCTTTCTAAACGCCGAACGATAGAGTTAACTACTTGTTCAACTCGATCGGGCTCTACTGGACGCTTACGAAGCGCAATGCTCATGGAACGCACCAACTTGTCTCTATCGAATGGTTCTCTCTGTCCATTCTTCTTAACAACAGTAAGGTCACGAAGTTGCACCCGTTCGAAAGTAGTGAAGCGTTGGCCACAGTTAGTACAAAAGCGTCTCCGCCTTATCGCTGCATTATCTTCCGTTGGGCGTGAATCCTTTACCTGAGTGTCATTGTGACTGCAAAACGGACATCGCATGGCTCAAATTTCCTCTATAACCGGTATCGGCCAAACTCAAAACTCATTCGGATAAATCGGGAAGCGCATACATAACGCATCGACGCGCTCTCGCACAGACGTCTCTACAACTTTATTCCCAATTTCACCGGTGGAGGCAAGACCATCTAAAACCTCGACGATCAACTGTCCNACGNTTCGAAATTCTGCCTGTCCGAATCCACGTGTCGTTCCTGCAGGTGTCCCCAGGCGCACGCCAGATGTTACCATCGGTTTTTCAGGGTCGTAAGGAATACCATTTTTATTGCAAGTAAGCCCGGCACGCTCTAGCGCTTTTTCTGCCACATCACCAGTTAACGCCTTAGGACGCAGATCTACCAAAACTAAGTGAGTATCAGTACCGCCGGAAACAATATCTAACCCACCAGCAGACAAAGTTTCAGCGAGTACCTTTGCATTATCNATGATTGCTTGTGCGTAAAGTTTGAAAGATGGCTTGAGTGCCTCACCAAAGGCCACCGCTTTTCCNGCAACCATATGCATCAACGGACCTCCCTGGGTACCAGGAAAAATAGCGGAATTGAATTTCCTTCCTAAATTNTCGTCATTACAGAGGATCATACCACCACGAGCTCCACGTAAGGTTTTATGTGTCGTAGTTGTGACAACGTGTGCATGCGGAAATGGACTTGGGTGTACGCCACCCGCAACGAGACCCGAAAAATGTGCCATATCAACCATAAAAATCGCGCCCACAGAGTCCGCAATTTCACGGAACTTNGCAAAATTGATAATACGAGGGTACGCTGATCCTCCCGCAATCAATATTTTTGGCCTATGCTGCTCCGCGAGAGATGCGACTTCATCAAAATCAATCAAAGCGTTATCTTTGCGCACACCATATTGCACAGCATTGAACCATTTCCCTGATTGATTGGGAGGCGCCCCGTGGGTTAAATGACCGCCTGCTGCCAGCGACATTCCCATAATCGTATCACCCGGCTTAATCATCGCCAAATATACTGCATTATTAGCCTGCGCACCTGAGTGTGGTTGTACATTGGCAAACGCACACCCAAATAATTTTTTTGCCCGCTCAATGGCTAGCTCCTCAGCGATATCGACATGTTCACAACCGCCGTAGTATCGCCGGCCTGGATAACCCTCAGCGTACTTATTTGTGAGAACGGACCCTATCGCTTGTAGCACCGCGCGACTTACAATATTTTCAGATGCAATCAACTCGATTTGATGCTTCTGCCTAGACAGTTCACAACCGATGGCTTCGGCCAAATCAGGATCACTNCCCTGCAAACTATCAGTAAAAAAACCGTCTTCAAAAATTTCAACTGTTCTGGCCTCTGCCATTTTTCAATAAGCCCCTCTTGTATTAAGAATACTTTTTTACGCGATTTTGGTGTCTGCCACCCTCAAAAGGCGTATCTATAAACATACTAAGGCAATCGAGCGCTATTTCTATACCTATCGTACGAGCACCCAACGCTAACACATTAGCATCATTGTGAGCGCGGGCGAACCGAGCATCGGTTGCCGAATGACACAATGCCGCACGCACGTGACGATGCCGGTTTGCCGCAATTGAGATACCAATCCCAGTACCACAGATCAGCACCCCACGCGAAGCCTTTCCTTCAAGCAACGCCAACGCTACTGCTTCTGCAAAATCAGGATAATCGACCGACTCAGTTTTATTGGTGCCCAAATCAAGCACTCCAAACCCTAAATCTTTCAACCGCACTCCAATTGCGGCTTTCATTTCAAAGCCAGCATGGTCGGAGGCAATTAAAGCAGTCTCTTTAACCATTTACTCTTGAACCGTTCTTCTAAAATATTAGCGAGCATTTAATATCTTTGACTTGAATACCATATATTGCGCCATCTTGCCAATCAAACACAAGTTGTCGTTTAGCAAAACTTNNAACTTGAAATAGGACTTTTCTTTTGACCACAAAAGTACAGCAAGAGTAGTAAAAATTTGCGGAGACAACTTTGACTTGAATGTAATCAATGCATTTATTGATACTTTATATTGCGTTGGACAATAATTTTATTGGTATATGTGGTGTAATACTTTTAATTGAATAATTATTGTACCATATTTCGCTTAATTCTAAGTATAGAAATGTATAATATTTACATGCAATATTGACATTCAGTTTTTTTTGTGTGATTTATTTAACTATATTATAAAAAACTCAGGAANATGGGTGATGCGCCAACAAATCATAAATCAAAAAGATCAAAAGACTGANATTCTACGCATGACTACTGAGGTTGTTTCTGCGTATGTCGGCAACAATACTTTGCCACCAACCCAATTGAACGATGTCATTCAGATTGTCTATGGATCGCTGCAAAAGCTTGATGGCGGCCAAAAAATCAGCGTACGCTCAAAAGCTGCTGTTGCCATCAGAAAATCGATCACNCCCGACTATATTGTTTGCTTAGAAGATGGCAAAAGACTGAAAATGTTAAAGCGTCACCTCAGAACAGCATACGGAATGACACCCCAAGAATACCGTGCCAAGTGGGGGTTGCCTCTAGATTATCCGATGGTTGCCCCAAACTACTCGCGCCAGCGCTCCGCTTTCGCAAAAAAAATTGGTTTAGGCCACACAGCGGGTACTGTCGTGTGATTTTTTCAACGATAATTAGAAAAAAATTCAACCTAGCCGATCATCGTGATCGGCTTTTTTTTTAGGCTGTACTAAAAAAATTTAAATCGAAGGCGCGTCAGCCTTCTTCTTCAAGACGTATTGAAGTTTTTTACATGCTGCGATTCGAAGTGCCCTATCTCCGCGCCTCGGGTCTCCCACAATTACAGCCTCTATGCCAGTTCGCGTATCAACAGCCGTCACTTTGACATATCGACCGGCACCAATCATTTCAATAATAACGCCGTGCTCTTCTCGTTTCGTCATAAATCAGNCCAACATACCAGGGTGCGAAATTTCAAATCGGTGGTTTGTANNTCTGTTTACTGCAACNCATTACATCGGTACATCTTTGCAGTANAGGNCTTTGACAAATAAAGCCTCACCCACCTTTGATCCTGTACACCATCAAACAATACCATGGAGTGACCCTTGGCATTCNGAAAATTTTTAGTTCCTGGTGTACGACATTAAAATATAATTCGTGTTTTAAAAATACGGAATAGTGAAACATAGCGAAGCATGTATAAAACAAATACCCTACGTCGTAGAGTGTAACTACAATCTTTTAGTTACGCCACCACGTCCACCAGTGTTAAGTCTATCAGCATACTCCGGAGCCAGTGGACGGCCATTTGGAATATTCACCCACAAACGTAGGAGCAATCTTCGTTTCTCAGCCTCTTCAAAATCTACGAACTGCCCCCGACTGTGAACTGTTGTATGGTTATTAAGAAGCTGAATGTCTCCAGGCTCAAACAGCATTCGCAAAAGAAATTTATCGGATAAAGCAATTTCCTCAAATAAATCTATAGCTTCCTGCTGTAAATCCGTTAATTTTTCACCTGCACGTTTAGCCCCGAGCTCNATCTGTTGCTTGTTAAATCTACATGAGAGCAATCCCTCATACCAGCTATAAACTGGGATACGATTATTGGTGAGCTCTCCAGCGGTGCGCCCCTTACCAATNAGGTCATACCTAAATCCAGATAATAACGGCGCTAACAAGTCAGAGCGCCTAGACCGTATTTCGTTGTAGACAGCCAATGACGAGGAAATCCANCTCTCTCCACCTTTCTTAGCCGGACGCACACACATAAGACCAACAACATCCGATGAATCGGAATGAGGTGGTAAAAATGCACTGGTTCGATGACCACGGACACCCTGCTCATAGTATCCACCTTTAACAAATTTTCCACCCTCCATGTCGGTTACACGCCCCAGCAAATCACCCTGGCTGTTTTGGGAAATAATTTCGCCAAGATGTGTTCCGAGGCCCCAATACAAAACTGANAATTGATCTAGAGAATAATCTGAGACGTTTAACCCTCGCAATAATGCAAAGCCACGACCATACTCTATCTCCCTAAGCAGACTGGCAATTTTTGGAGCAAGCGNAGGAAGCTGAAAGTCGCTTTGCTTAAACTCAAGCGGCGAAATACCCCGCTCATGTAATTTCAATGTAGCAATATTGAGCTCTTTGAGATCTGCTTCGCTCAGGTTAATGATCCAAGACTTGTCCATCTCCATATCATCAGCAGTCCATGCAGCGGGGCTATCTGCAAAGGGTGGTATCTTGTCCAACATGTAACCCATCCTTTCATGTTTTCGTTTATGGGTTATATTTCACCGATTGCACAATTCAAGCTAAAAAATGCCGCATCAAGATAAACGCAAAAGCCCCGTAACGATCATTTTTAACGGCCGGTATTCTTGGGAATTCAAAAAACTCGATCTTGGNTNATTTGCTCCAGATGCTCTGGGATTGATTGAAACAATTTACANATNAGAAAGCTCACAAAGAAAGGCTTAATAAATACAATTGATCACCCTTCCATATTTCTGATATCCACAGCATTNACTGTTTTTAAAATGTAAAACGTACAGCCCAAATAACTTTTGCAGATTAAACTTAGATTGATGTGTTCTACTTTTTCCCTTCAAGCGTTATTGGACCCGACATACACTTGACAGAGGACGATACCGATAGTCTTTTCGACACCAAGCACAGAAAAACCTTAGGAGGTTGTCATGCCCCATAACTCAAAGAATCCTGAAACGGTTGCTTTACACGCAGGCTATCGATCCGACCCTACCACGGGGGCCGTTGCGGTGCCTATTTACCAAACCTCAAGCTATCAGTTTGACAATACGGAACATGCATCAAATTTATTTGCGCTAAAAGAGTTGGGTAATATTTACACGCGAATAATGAACCCAACCACAGATGTGCTTGAACAGCGAGTCGCAGCGCTGGAGGGAGGCGCTGCCTCCTTAGCATTAGGATCAGGCCAGTCNGCATCTGCGTTAGCCATTCAAAATATCGCTCAAGTCGGAGATAACATTATTAGCTCAACCGACCTTTATGGAGGGACTTGGAACCTATTTGCCAACACGCTCAGCACGATGGGGATAGAAGTNCGCTTCGTTGACCCAAAAGATCCGGAAGCATTTGCGCGTGCAACCGATGAAAAAACAAGGGCTTATTANGCAGAAACCCTGCCGAATCCCAAACTCTGCGTTTTTCCAATAACNGAAGTNGCAGAAATTGGAAATAAGTACGGAGTACCTTTGATAATGGATAATACTGCATGCCCCGTTTTGTGTAGGCCATTTGATCACGGCGCTTCAATAATTGTTTACTCCACGACAAAATACATTGGTGGCCACGGCACTTCAATTGGCGGCCTGGTTGTTGATAGTGGTAATTTTGATTGGGAAGCTCACGCTGATCGCTTCCCGATGCTAAACAAACCGGACGCNTCTTATCACGGCGCTGTTTGGACTGAAGCAGTTAAACCACTTGGGCCTATCGCTTATATTTTGAAGATGCGAGTAACATTGCTTCGCGATCTTGGAGCTGCAATGAGTCCATTTAATGCCTTCATGTTTTTGCAAGGNCTTGAAACTGTTGCACTTCGCATTCGCGAACATTCAAAAAATGCAGCAATGGTCGCGGACTTTCTTAAATCTCACGAAGAGGTTGCAAATGTTATCTACCCCACTCACCACACCGATNAGGTACAGTTAGAACGAACCAATAAATATCTCTCGGGCGGCAATGGAGGACTTGTAGGTTTTGAACTTAAGCGCGGTGCGGAGGGAGGCCGGGCATTTATAGATGCTCTCGAAATGCATTATCATGTCGCTAATATTGGGGATGCTCGCTCGCTCGCAATACATCCAGCGACCACTACCCATTCACAATTGACATCTGAGGATCAGATTGCGAGCGGCGTTACAGAGGGCTATGTGCGTTTGTCTGTAGGAATCGAACACATAGATGACATAATAAAAGATCTTACCAACGCCCTTGCAAAGGTGTCCTGAGCAAAAGCTTGTGCTTATCATTTTAAAATCAGTTTATTACTGANATCTTGGGAGAATAATATGCCGAAGGCCAATAACACTCTGTCATCGCAGAAGTTTACGGCTTGCGCAAATAGCGGAACCGAGGCTCAGTTTCCGATGGTACGNATGCGCCGAAATAGAAGCTCCGGGTCGGTCCGTCGCATGGTTGCGGAGAACTATTTAACCCCTGATGATTTAATTCTGCCAATATTCGTAATTGACGGTAAAAACCGATGCGAACCCATTACATCCATGCCCGGCATTGATCGACTATCTATTGACTTAATTCCACAATGCGCTGAGGCGGCTTTTAAACTCGGGATTCCTGCTGTTGCACTATTCCCCTGCACTGATCCAGAGCTTAAAACCGCAGACGGAAGAGAAGCTTTCAATCCAAATAACTTGATATGCCGAGCCATACGTTCGATTAAAAAAACCACACCTGAATTGGTGATTATTTGTGACGTAGCACTCGACCCTTACACTACCCATGGGCACGACGGTCTTTTAGACGGGGAAGTGGTGTTGAATGATGAGACACTGGAGGTGCTTGCCAAGCAAGCAATAACACAAGCTGACGCTGGGTGTGACACGATAGCGCCATCCGACATGATGGATGGCCGTGTCTGTGTGATTCGTAAAGCACTCGATACTGATGGCTTTAAACAAGTTCGTATAATGTCGTACTCAGCAAAATATGCATCGGCATTTTATGGACCNTTCCGAGATGCAATAGGATCGCAATTCACATTGAAGGGTGATAAAAAAACCTACCAGATGGATCCAGCTAATTCTGATGAAGCTCTTCGTGAGGCAGCACTTGATGTTGCTGAGGGGGCTGATATGCTTTTAATAAAGCCGGGATTGCCTTATCTAGATATAGTCCATCAGATAAAAAATACTTTCCACATGCCAACGTTTGTCTATCAAGTGAGTGGGGAGTACGCGATGCTTAAGGCTGCGGCACAAAATGGTTGGATTGATCATGACACAGCAATGCTTGAAGCATTATTATCGTTTAAACGCGCGGGAGCAGACGGTGTCATAAGTTATTACGCATTGGAAGCAGCTGCCTTGTTAGACCCAAATTTATTTTGACGGACACGGGTCAAAATACTGACGTTAGACCTTGTGATCGTTACCACCTTAAGGAATAGCTATTTATTTCTATTTACAAAGGCCGTCATTAGAGACCGGGGCTCATCAGTTGAGTAACATCCGGCTATTGCTTGGATGCCCACTTTCGCAGCATCTGTAAATGCCATTCTCTCCCAATTATTTATGAGTGCCTTCTGCACCCGGATAGCATTTGGACCACATAACAGCAGCGAATTTGTCCATTCTTCTACAGCTTTGTCGAGCTCAGCAAAAGGGACAATTTTGTGCAAAAATCCATAATCATGAGCTTGCGCAGCGGTGATATGATCGCCAGTAAGAACTAGTTCGACCGTTCTTCCCCAACCAATTAAACGTGGCAACAAACAAGCTTCCATTCCTGATGGGATCCCAAATCGCGTCTCGGGCATGCCATATTTGCCGTGGTCTGCTCCCACACGCATATCGGCAGCTGCCGCAATTTCCATCCCAGAACCAAAACAGTGACCATTTATACGCGCTATAACTGGAACCGGAAACGTTCTGACAGCGTCACATGCGTAATGTGTGAGTGTTGAGGAACGTTCGCCCTGAATAGGATCATAGTGTCGCATTTCATCAAGATTACTACCGCCAACAAACGCNTTATTACCTGCGCCAGTAAGCACNAGCATTCGAAGTGTGTCATCATGCTTGAGCTCGGCCATGACATCTACAAACCGCTGTTTTCCTGCAAGACCCAACGCGTTCCGCTTTTTTGGGTTGTTGAAGGTAACCAAAGCAGTCCTACCAAGGTCACCCCTNTCTACAAATTCTACCTTAATCAAATCATCTAAGTCTGCCATATCGCTACCTCAATAATTTCATTTGACCAAAAACTTTGTTAAATGACTTTAGCGTCTATAGTAGCGTCGAATATTGACACCACGCCAGCATAAGAAATCAAATGTTTAAATTTAAAATGTCCCACGAGAACAAATGTCTTGTCACACGTGGCCTCATTATATTGATTATATTTTCTCTATTTTTGGTTTTCGGTGCATTCATTTGGTTGAAAGGCTCCCTGCCGGCCATTAACGGTGAATTCCTCTCAAAAACTGTTTCCCAACCTGTGGAGATCATCCGAGATAAAAATGCCGTTCCTCACATCTTTGCCAAAAATAAGGAAGACGCTTTCTTTGCTCTGGGTCTCACCCATGCTCAAGACAGACTATGGCAAATGGAACTTATGCGTCGTACCGGTTCAGGCCGCCTTTCNGAAATTCTTGGCCGTACGGCATTACCATTTGACAAATACACCAGAACTCTNGGGTTTTATAAAACCGCNCAAGATCGTGTTGGATCCCTCCCCCCAAAGTTACATCACCAGATGACTGCCTATGTCGCAGGGATAAATTACCATATCAATAATCATCGCGGACCACTTTCTCCAGAGTTTGTTTTGTTACGACACCGGCCTGAACCATGGTCGATAGCAGACAGCTTGGTTTGGTCCTGTATGATGGCTTTTCAACTATCACAGAACTGGTGGAAAGAATTGCTACGCCTGCGATTGAGTGAAAAGTTCAACAAGCCTCAAATAGAAGATTTCTGGCCTCGCCATAATACCAGTAGCGCAATACTTAATCTCACAAAAACAATATTTCCTAACAGCGCTCAGTTGAAAAACGTGGTACCAGAAGTGTTTATACCGCACTCTGCATCAAATGCATGGGTCGTTTCGGGTATTCGTACCGATACGGGAAAACCGATCCTTGCCAACGATCCTCATTTGGCATTTAGCGCCCCCTCACTCTGGTATCTGGCTCGAATTATTACACCTAATTCTGAACTTGTGGGCGCCACAGTTCCGGGTACGCCAATTACAATTATAGGACACAANAAAAATATTGCTTGGGGACTCACAACTGCAGGAGGAGACACACAAGACCTCTTTATTGAAACACTAATCCCAGGCCAGCGTAACCTTTATATGACCCCGCAAGGGGCTCGTGTATTCAATATCCACAAAGAGCAAATAAAAATAAGGGACCAAACTCCAATACACATAAACGTCCGCTCTAGCCGCAACGGAATCATAATCTCTGATATTGTTCCTACAAGAAAATTACTGCCGCATGATCAAGTGCTAGCACTGCAAAGCACCCAGATGCGCAAAAATGACCGCACATATGAGGCGATGTGGCAAATTAACAGGGCACGTAATTGGGATGATTTTAGAACAGCAGCACACCTTTTTCACAGTCCGCATCAGAACATCTTTTTTGCAGATCGNAAAGGGGATATCGGCATGATTTCATCAGGATTCATACCAATTAGAAATGGCTGGGATGGACGATGGCCGGCCGATGGGAAAACTCTCAAGGATGCGTGGATTGGCACAATTCCTTTTGATCACTTGCCACAGCGCAAAAATCCTGGCTCCGGATTTTTAGGCAACGCCAACAATCAACTGGTGTCAGAAACGCGTAAACATACCATCACAAAGGATTGGGATGCGCCATACCGCGCAGAAAGATTGCAACAACTAGCACAGGTTTCTCAAGCACACACNTTAGACACCAGCGCGGCTTGGCAATTGGATAGCTATTCATCTGCCGCTGCTAAATTACTGCCGCTCATGCTTGCTAAACTTCCTAATGACCTAATAAATAAAAAAGCCGTCGATATCCTTAGGAATTGGGATTTTCACATGCGACGTAACAGTACCGCACCGCTTATATATAATGCATGGGTCAGAAATTTTATGGTGCATTTGATGCGCCCTTTTGACTTAATGGACTTAGGGCCAAAGCCAANCTTCCTTATCCTCGTNCTTTCACAAAAGCCTCTTTGGTGCGACGTGCAAACGACGAAAAACAAAATCGAAAATTGCTCCGCAGCACTGGAGAAGAGTTTCAGACTTACGATGAAACAACTCATAAAACAAAACGGCAACAATATTGATCAATGGCGGTGGGGTAGCAAACACAAAGCGCTTTTCAAACACAGAATATTTGATCAAGTCCCCCTGCTCAGAAACTTTGCTAATCTTAAAATTAGCACNAGTGGCGGAGATCATACGTTGAATAGAGGACAAACTAATTTCAACAACAATGTTTCGGANCCTTTTCTGCACCGGCACGGCGCTGGATTTCGGGCTATTTACGACTTGAGAAANTTGAGTCGAAGCAGGTTTATCACTGCAACAGGACAATCCGGGAACATTTTGTCACCGCATTACAAGAACTTCATAAGAAAATGGCGAGATGGCTCATATATAAATATTGCTGGCACACGTGATGCCTTAAAAAAAAGTGCAGTTGGAGTGTTACGTCTTAATCCNAAGAAATGACANTAAGGATATTTTCAAAAGNAACCGAATCAACCNGATTTATTTTGTGAGTCCCAAACACTCGTTTAATGTTGCTGAATTAGGCAGCCCCAACAGGCATGTAAGAAATTGACNGTGTTCATAGAAGTCCTGNAAGATTCCTAGTATGGTTTGCTCAATATGGNAAAGATGAAAATCATTTAGCAANNGCAAGATNAGAGCNAGGTTGGAGCCCCAATAAACATAAATATNAGAGAANTTATAAGGNTTATTTTCTGATATCTTAGGTTATCCACTTCAGGAAATTTATAACCTGTCACTTTTTCTAAATTGCGTAGTGGACAATATCAGCGCTTTTTCCTTACATTNATGTCTAATTAAACAATCTCCCACTGCGGGTAGGCCTACAATGCTTATTATAATCGGAACTGTGTTTGTTACTCTCTGCGTGATCGGNGGTTACATGGCGNTAGGTGGCAAACTCGCCGTGCTAAACCAACCATTCGAGCTGGTCATTATTGGTGGAGCAGGGGTCGGCGCCTATATCATTGCCAATCCACCGGCGGTACTGAAGAGAACACTTAGTGCTTTCNCACANACACTTTCAGGACCAAAATTTAAGAAAAANGATTATGTTGAGTTATTATCATTGCTCTTTCAAGTTCTTCGGTTAGCCAAAACAAAAGGCATGTTAGCGTTGGAGGCGCATGTGGATGCGCCTGAGAGTTCAGATTTGTTTAAAGAGTTCCCAGGCGTTGTGGCGAATCATCATGCTCTTGAGTTTTTGTGCGACTACCTCAGACTAATGACCTTAGGTACTGATAATCCCCTTGAAGTTGAAACATTGATGGATCAGGAGCTTGATATACATCATTTGGANGTTCACCGCGTTAGCCACGCCGTAAATGTTATGGCAGAATCTTTTCCTGGGTTGGGTATTGTAGCAGCCGTTTTGGGCGTAATNAAAACGATGGGCTCAATCACCGAACCGCCGGAAGTATTGGGTGGCCTTATCGCTGCAGCGTTGGTGGGAACATTCCTCGGAATTCTACTTTGTTATGGTTATTTTGGACCGATTGCAAATGCCATTAAAGGNAATGATGAAGAAGATCACCAATATTTTGTTGTNATGAAAGTAGCAATGTTAGCGCATTTGCAAGGTTACGCGCCTGCCGTGTCAGTTGAATTTGCTCGCAAAACACTCATGAGTGGAGTACGACCAACATTCTCAGAACTGGAGGAAGAGGTAAATAAATTAGAGCCCATTTAATTGATCTTTTACAAACACTAAAGAAAGCGTTGTCAAGCCATGGCGGACGAACAGCCAACAGATGCAGGATCCGGGGGATTAAAAGATAAAGGCCCCCTCGTCGTTAAGAGAACAAAGATCCTTCCCGCGCCCCCTCATGGCGGAGCGTGGAAAGTAGCTTACGCCGATTTTGTCACCGCAATGATGGCATTTTTTTTATTGTTGTGGCTTCTCAACGTAACCACCGAGTCCACTAAACAAGGCATATCTGATTTCTACGAGCCGGTAGGCATATCGAAAGTGCAGACAGGCAGCGGCGGTACTTTAGCAGGCCTATCACTAAATTCGGAAGAAGCCCTTAAGTCACCTGGATCACCGCCCAGCGTAAAAGCAGCAATGCCTACTTTTGGCAGTGTTAAAACAGGCTCTGCAGACGAGCANGAGAGGGTTCCGGAACCAAGGGAAGGCGGTGACACAAAGGGGGCTGACTCAAAACGAGACAAATTAGAAAATGAACAATTTGAGACAACGGCAGAGTCTCTAAGAAAAGCAATACAAGAAATTTCTGAGATCTCCGACCTGCGCGAAAGCCTGCTCATAGGGATTACCCCTGAGGGCCTACGAATTCTTTTGTTTGACCACCAGAATACTCGACTATTCACATCCGGCAATTCGGTACTTACCGGAAAAGGCGAACGATTATTTGCCATCATATCTTCCATACTACGAGACCTTCCCCACCATCTCCGTATTACTGGTCACACAGGTAAAACCGAAAATCACCAACAGAATTATTCAAACTGGGAACTGTCGAGCGACCGTGCTAATTCGGTACGCAAAACATTAACCAAATACCGTATCGACCCAAGGCGGATAAAAAGAATAGCGGGACGCGCCGACCAGGAGTTACTTGACCCAAAAAAACCCGATTCACCTCGGAACCGTCGAATCGATATATTACTAATTCGTCAAAATAAGACTTCTTAAGGTATCTCAATATGAGTTTAGACGAAGAACGGGAAATCTTCATCAAGCGAAAGAAGATACAAGAAGAGGGNCACCACGGGGGGGCTTGGAAGGTCGCTTACGCTGATTTTGTAACTGCTATGATGGCATTCTTCCTTCTGTTATGGCTTCTNAACGCAACCACCACCGATCAAAAACAAGGAATCTCCAATTACTTTGAGCCGATCGGAGCTCTTGCNGGCTCAACTGGCAGTGGCGGCCCATTTGGTGGCATTTCAGCTACNGATCCTGGCCCAATACCCGAGCCTGGNCAGACNAGCACGCCAAATGTGACAAAAGATACCGAGGATGTGAAGAAGAAGGTAAAAGAAACGAAAAGTGGAGAGCCAGCTAGGAAAACCAAGTCAGAAACCGACGTTTCTGGAACTGAAGCTGATCATGATGAACGTCAGTTACAAAAAGCTAAAGCCGCTGTTCAAAAGGCGATGGCACAAATCAAGGAGCTTAATGAATTGGCTCCATCTCTCATAATCGAAGTCCTTCCAAAAGGGTTACGTATNCAACTCACCGACAATGACAAGAAACCACTGTTNACAAAAGGCGGCAAAGATTTAAATGCATTCGGCCGTGAGCTCCTAANAATGGTTTCTGACGTAGTTAAAAAATTGCCTAACAAGATAGCAATCACNGGACACACCGCGCGTGACGAATATAAAGCAGGGCCTCCCGGAAAATCTAATTGGGAACTTTCTATAGGGCGCGCTAATTCCGCGCGACTAACCCTAAAACAAAATGGTATTTCTAATTCCCGTATTCTTACGATCGATGGAAAAGCTGACACTAATATTCTCGATGCTGAAGCACCTTATTCTGCACGTAATAGGCGAATAGCGGTCCTAGTGCTCCGAAAAGTAAAAAAAACCACTCAGAAAGAACTTGCTCCTAACCGAATTTTCAAACTCCCAAATTACTAGCTATGAAGCCGCGGTTTGTAATTTATAGCCCTTCGAGTAACGGCTGTGTGTTAAGAAACTGTGGCATCAAATCAAAGTATATTTCGAGTAAGTCTTTAAATATTACTCCCTCAGAATATTCATNAAAGTGGNNCTATCGCGCTAAACAAATTTCTAATTTAGCCTCCCCACCCCAATGATTAAGCCATTTTGGATAGGATAATTTACATAGCGTTATATTTAATGGCTAAGGCGCGTTTCTAATAGGATGATTGAGCGGCAAATCAGCACTTGGCATGGAAATTCCAAACTANAAAACTGGTGCCCAATCCTGCCTTTTTCCTATGCTAATTTCACCAATCGTCGAAGCATACCTTTTGCGTTGTTGTAAATATCAGCCTCTGCAAACACAAAANCGGCATTAGTCCTATCACCGAAATTNTACNAAAGAGCCCTCGCCAAATCTATTGACTGTTTAGGANTTGTCTCTGGCTCGACAAACTATAACTAAGTGTCAGCGTGAAAACGGCGACTTTTTGCAAACCCTTTCGGCACAATACGGCCGGACTGAGCTCTCTTCCCTATCCACTCCGTTAGCAGCNTCTCTGTGCGAGTTTTATCACCTATTTTCCAGCTCAAACCATCACTTAGATTAAATACCTTAGCATCAGAAATTGAACTTTTATTATATCGCTGCATAATAACACCGCGGCCTCGGCTCATCTCTGGCAACTCCCCAATAGGGAAGATAATCAATTTACGATTAAGNCCAACTACCGCGACATGGTCTCCATTAGCAGGCACACAAACTGCCGCCTCATTTCCCTCGCCTAAGTTTAGCACCTGTTTTCCCCCGCGTGTCTGGGCGATTACATCCTCTCCATTAACAATAAAACCACGCCCATCAGAGGCGGCTATTAATAATTTTGTTTTTTGCTTTAAGACCATCAACGTGACTATATCTTGGTCATTTGGTAAATCCACCATCAATCGGATAGGCTCCCCAAAACCACGCCCCCCTGGCAACCGGTCANCTGACACGGTGTAGAANCGGCCATTAGTTGCAAATAAAATAAGTTTATCTGTAGTCTGCGCATGTAGCGCAAAGCGATGACTGTCTCCCTCCTTATACTTNAGCTCGGTTTCTTTTTCCAAATGGCCCCTCACAGCACGCACCCATCCCTTTGTGGAACACACAACCGTAACTGGTTCGCGCTCTATCATAGCCTCCATTGGAATAACAATTGAGGTTGGAGAATCTCCTATCTCTGACCGACGCCGCCCGATGTCAGTATTTGGCCCAAATTTCTTTTGTATTTCTTTGATCTCCGCCGCTATGACTTTCCAACGAGCTGATTTATCCCTTAATAAGCCACGAACATGTGTTCTTTCTTTTGTTAGGTATGAATGCTCCTCTGCAATCTCAACTTCCTCTAATTTGCGCAAATGGCGAAGACGCATATTAAGAACAGCGTCTACCTGCACGTCAGAAAGCTTAAATTTTTTAATCAAAATTTCCTTAGGATAATCTTCCTCACGTATAATTTTGATTACTTCATCGATATTTAAATACGCAATTAAATAGCCACCTAACACTTCTAGACGATCTTCGATCTTACCTAATCGATATTTCTTACGTCGCACAAGCACCTCATGACGGTGCTCTAAAAAGGCCTGTAACACCTCGCGTAAGTTCATGACACGTGGCACTCGGCCTTGGTCAAGAACATTCATATTTAAAGACACACNGCTTTCCAAATCGGTCTGACGGAAAAGAGACTCCATCAAAACATCTGGATCAACGTTACGGCTTTTAGGCTCAATTACTAGGCGAATATCGGTGGTGGACTCGTCGCGTATATCTTCTATCATAGTCAAACTGCGGGAATGCATAAGCTCCGCAATCTTCTCAATCAGCTTTGCTTTTTGTACCTGAAAAGGAATAGACTTTATAATCAGNCTATACCCACCTCCTTTACNNCGCTCAATTTCGTACGTCGCACGCACACGAAACCCACCCTTCCCTGTTTTATATGCTTGGACGATGCTGTCACGGTCTTCGCATAGCAACCCGCCAGTGGGCAAATCTGGACCAGGTATTAATTCAACAAGCTTTTTAATCGTGGCATTTGGTCTTTTAATTAAATGTAATAGCGCCGCACATAATTCCCCCACGTTATGCGGAGGAATGCTGGTTGCCATGCCTACCGCTATACCTGATGCTCCATTAGCAAGAAGATTCGGGAAGCTCGCAGGCAAAACAGCTGGCTCAGAACCTTCTCCATCGTAGGTAGAACGAAAATCAACCGAGTCCTCATCTATACCCTCAAGCAAAGCATTGGCGATNCCGGTCATTCGTGCTTCCGTATAACGCATCGCCGCAGCATTATCTCCATCAATATTTCCGAAATTTCCCTGACCATCAACAAGGGGATACCTTACCGCGAATGACTGTGCTAGCCGAACCATTGCGTCATAAATTGCAGCATCACCGTGAGGATGAAATTTCCCCATAACATCACCAACAATTCGTGCGCATTTTTTAAAGCCACTATCTGGATTTAATCGCAATTCACGCATTGCAAAAAGCAACCGACGGTGCACGGGTTTCAAACCATCGCGTACATCGGGCAGCGATCGCGCCATAATCGTCGACAGTGCATACGATAGGTAACGTTCTCCTAAAGCTTCCTCAAACGCTACATTACAAATATCTCCGGCCTCAGAGGTCTTACCCATGAAAAAAATCTACCCACAATATGTTGTACTACNTCTCAAAACATANCCAATATCATGTATTCTTGTAATGCAAAAGTTTTACTCATTATCTACGCTAAGCTTCCCTGCAAGACGTACCCGACTGTCAGGCAGTTTTTTTTGTCTGGGATGAAAAACACACTTTTGAAGAAAATATCCCGTCAAAAGCAGCCCATCGGCGAGATCTTTTCCACTAATCTGTGCTCCCGAAGCCCCTTTCAGAAAGGCTGGAAGTGTTAGAAGCTTATCTTTGTATGCTTCGCCAGCCTGTCGACTTACNGCTTTCCCAGATTTTGGCGATACAAAAACAAGATCCTCCGTAACCCCCGTTGCTGCGCATTCGCTAAGATCTAAGCCGAACCCTATATCTGTTAATAAATGGAGTTCCCAATAGACGTAAGTTGCCGCCCAATATTGACCATCAAAAGACCCTAGCAAAGCAGAAAATGATCTATACAAATTTGGACAAGGGTCACGCTCCGGAATTACTGCTTCTACCAATTCAGAAGCAGAAGATAAGGCTAAGAGCTTCCCAGGCTCACCAAGAAGCTGTGCAATGGCACTGTTTTCTAANTCAATGGAATATTTTCCTAAATGCTCGTCAAGTCGCGCCCGCCATACCGCTGTGACCTTGTTGCCAACCTGTAAAACGGCCCGTTGGCGCCGTGACTGGCCCCCATGCACAAGACCCGAGAAACGGCCATTTTGTGATGTAAGTAAGCTGACAATAGATGCGGCTTCTCCGTGCGGACGAGATGCCAANACATATCCTTCATCTTGCCACTCCATTCAAAAATATCCGATACAGCTACACATCAAACTTTAATCCAAGCACTTGATAGCGCTCCTGGTCTTCCATCCACTTTCCGCGCACNTTGACAAACAAAAAAAGATGNACGTCGCGTTCAAAACATTTNCACAGCTCGTTCCTAGCTGCGGTGCTTATTTTTTTTATCATGTTACCACCTTTGCCAAGTACAATTGCTTTTTGCGTATCTCGCTGGACGTAGATTGTCTGACTAATCTTTACACTTTTGTCAGAAAACTCTTCCCAATTTTCGGTTTCCACCGTAACCGCATAGGGCAATTCCTGACGCAACGATAGAAATAATTGTTCCCGCGTTATTTCGGCAGCCAACACTCGGATTGGTAAGTCGGATATCTGGTCCTCTGGGAAATGCCAGGGGCCNTCTGAAATCCTTTCTTCGAGGTACGTTAAAATATCATTTACACCACTGCCACTTGTTGCCGAAATCATAAAGGTAGCCGAAAATGTTCCAAGTTTATTCAGTGCATGACTTAGAGAGAGAAGGTCTTCAGGTCTGACTATATCTATTTTGTTCAGAACCAAAATTAAGTTCCGCTGGCCGTTAGTAATGGAACTTAGAAGAGACTTTGTATCAGAAGCAATCCCNCGAGAGGCATCGACCATAATAATAATATGATCACCCTCTGTTACAGCAGTCCACGCAGCGTCAACCATAGCGCGATCAAAACGTTTTCGGGGAGAAAAAATGCCGGGTGTATCAATAAAGACAATCTGACTATTACCTCGTATTGTAATTCCGAGGATATTTGTGCGCGTTGTTTGCACCTTTGGTGTTACAATGCTTATTTTTGATCCGACAACACGATTAATGAAGGTAGACTTTCCCACGTTCGGCGCACCGATGACAGCGACAAACCCGAAGCGCTTTTTATTTTCAGCCAAATCACCCATTTGTTANATCTACAAGTANATTAGCTGCAGCTTCCTGCTCGGCCGCACGCTTTGACTTTCCAATACCTTCAGCCGTCCCGAGCTGGCCAGCAGTCACAGAGACTATGAATGTCGGCTGATGATCTGGCCCTTTCTGCTCGATAAGAGTATAACTTGGCAACCCTAAACCTTTGGATTGTAACCACTCTTGCAATGTTGTCTTAGCATCTTGTGGAGGACAGGAATTCTTCGACATAGCTGGCATGAAATATTGAGCGATGATTTTCTTTGCNGGNGCTAACCCTCCGTCTAAATANACAGCCCCTAACAAAGCCTCGAAAACATCGGCGATTATTGCCTCATTTTCTTTCCCACCAAACTCATGCTCTGCATGACCCATGCGAATAAGCGGCGGCAATCCAATATTATGGGCTATATCAGCCAAACTTTCTTTCCTTACAAGCGCGTGAAATCGTTGAGAGAGATCGCCTTCGTTTTCTTTAGGAAAAGTCTCCATGAGAAGATCAGCAATTACGAGACCCAACACCCGGTCCCCTAAAAACTCTAGCCGCTCATAGTTTACTTCCGCACATGAACTGCGATGGGTTAATGCTGCGGTCAATAACCCTCGATTGGTAAATTTATAACCAAGTATTTCCATGATTTCGGTGGGCATCAAATTATAAAATATCCACTTTAACGAATAGCTTTAAGCAATCTCTCGTACCGGATCGTAAATGGCCATTTCCAGACTTCCCAGAACCGTGCAGTGCCGTCAGTTGAGAAGAAAAAAAACTCAGCTTTACCAACTAAGTTCTCAAAGGGAACCATTCCGACTTGTGTTTCAATCCTACTGTCTGCAGAATTGTCACGATTATCTCCCATAGCAAAGAAATGCCTGTCTGGCACCACGAATTCTGGTGTTTCATCAATCACACCAAAGTCACCTTGTTCCTCAATAATTAAATGGGTATCTCCGCCNGGNAGTTTTTCGATATACTGGGGCACTCGGCGCATCTGTCCGAAAGAATTTTTTACCTGAAATCCATCTATTGCTTTTCGCGGCACGCGCTCACCATTAATATATAAAAAACCTTTTTTCATCTGGACGCGATCACCTGGCAATCCCACTATTCTTTTGATGTAATCTGTTTCATTATCAGTCGGAAGCTTAAATACCGCGACATCTCCCCGNTTAGGCTCACTTTCAAAAATACGACCTGAGATTGGTGCCAAGCTAAAGGGGAATGAATGTTTTGAGTATCCGTATGAGTATTTTGATACGAATAAGTAATCGCCAACGAGTAATGTTGGTATCATAGATCCCGATGGTATATTGAACGGCTCATAAGCAAAGGTTCTNATTAAGATAGCTATTNCCACTGCGTANGTAACTGTTCGTATCGTCTCTATCCAGCCCCTGCTATCTTTCGGATTGAGCTGCGGATCATCATTCTCTCGGGACATTTTAAAAACATCCATTTCATTATGGTTGATGGCAAAGATAAAATATGTCGGCCCATGCGAAAGCTTGTCAAGCAACGGTATGGTTTTTTATTTACNAGAAACACCTGAAATAATGACTATCACTTGCGCAATTGGAAATTCATCAGTGATACTAACGTCGATATTTGCTATCATATTGCTTGGTGTTATTTCATGAAGGCGTCTCAAAGCCCCGCCAGTAAGCTCCAATGTGGGCTTGCCACCCGGCACATTGACAACTCCGATATCAGACCAGAAAACTCCCTTCCGAAAACCAGTACCCAATGCTTTGGAACAAGCCTCTTTTGCGGCATAGCGTTTTGCATAACTTTCTGCCCGATTACGCCGGTGATCAGATTTTTCTCGCTCNATNTCTGTAAAACAACGTTNTTCGAATTTCCCCGGATATCNTTCAAGTGTTNTGGCTATGCGACGAATNTCAATCAGATCACTTCCGACCCCGATGATCATNNCGCACCCTTTCGAGAACGAGCCTCGTCCATTAGCACACGCATTTTTCTTACGGCGTGCTCCAAACCTGTTATCATCGCTTCACCCATTAAAAAATGGCCAATATTTAATTCGGCCAAAGCCTCGATTGATGCAATTGGCCCAACCGTTTCGAAGGTCAGCCCATGTCCGGCGTGACATTCAAGACCNANACTTTCTGCATATATGGCAGCTTNCTTAATACNCTCTAATTCTTCGCAGCGAGAGGCACCTGATGCGTCACAATACCTTCCAGTATGAANCTCTACAACTGCTGCTCCAACAGTCTTGGCTGCATCAAGCTGCTTTGAGCACGGCTCAATAAAAAGTGAGACGCGAATACCNGCTTTTTTTAAGCGTTCTACAAATTCTGAAAGGAAAGATTTGTTAGCCCTAACGTCAAGCCCTCCTTCCGTGGTCTGCTCTTCCCGTTTTTCAGGGACTATACAAACAGCATTTGGCTTCACGTNGAGCGCAATTCCAATCATTTCNTNTGTCGCCGCCATCTCAAGGTTAAGCGGCTTATTGATAGTGTTCCTGAGTCGCGTGATATCATCGTCCCTAATGTGTCGCCGGTCCTCACGCAAATGTGCTGTTATCCCATCTGCTCCGGCTACTATAGCCTTTTGAGCCGCACGGATAGGGTCTGGATGTTTCCCACCACGCGAGTTTCGCACAGTTGCTACATGATCTATGTTGACCCCGAGCCTTAAAAACCGTTTGGACATAGAATTTTACCCCTTTTTATTTTTCCGGCTTTTCCNACCCATTCGTTTACGACGGGCGACATGATAAGATTGTATTAGCGATTTTAGTGGCAAATATGACCCAAACCAAACGACAAGCATCGATGGAATAGCACCCACCATCATCGGCCACCACACTGGCCAAATGGTCTCTATCAAATAATCTGTATCACCCATCAAAACTCCATTAATCATATGTGAAAAAAACATGCCAAAATCTAGTTCATCGGGGGAGGAACTAGCACCTGTTGCTCCCATCCAGTTTCCTACTTGATGNAGCCACATCCAAATAAAAGGAAATGTCCAAGGGTTACCGACTGCAGTCCCTATTGCAGAAGCAATAACATTCGCACGTATCAACCACGCCCAAATGCCACCCAGAAAAAAATGTAACCCCACTAATGGCGTAAAAGATACTGCAGCCCCGCAAGCAAATCCAGCCGCTATGCTAAAAGGGGTTCCAGGCAACCGTCCTAGTCGATGCCGAACGTAAATAAATGATCTACGCCAACCGATTGAGGGCCACAGAACATTAACAACACGACTTGCCAAGCTCGATTTTGCTCTTCGCTTAAACATCAAAAGNTTTCTGATCCTTTGTCNCGACCAATGGTACAACNTCAGAATAGATAGTATGTTTCCGGGGGCCGGAATCAACGCCCCGCACGTTCGGCTCCACGCACCACTTCAGTTGCCCTGAGCGCGGCAATAATATCTGACATGTGGCCTGCATCGCTTACTTCAATGTCAACGAAGAGCTCAAAAAAATCTGGCGACCTGTCAGTTATACGAAGATTACTGATATTTCCACCATCGCGCCCAACAACTGTAGATAAAGATCCTAAAGCGCCAGCCTCATTGGCAAGAATTATTCGAACTCGGCCTACAAAAACTGCCGATTTTTTTTTATTTATTGACCAATTTGCCTCCATCCATCTTTCCGGCATTTCTGCAACGCTTTCTAGGGCCTCACAATCAATCGTATGTATAGTNATACCTTTACCAGTGGTCGATATGCCTATTATTCGATCACCGGGTAACGGATGACAGCAGTCCCCGAAATTGATNTCCATNCCAGGAGCGAGACCAACAAGTTCAATCGAATGTTCTCCTGCCCGGGCCACTGCCACATCNTCAGATAGCTTANGGGAGCGACCTGTTTTTGCAGTTGGATGAACTGACTTGAGAATTTGATGACCTGCTACTTCACCTCGACCGACAAGAGAATATAAGCTATCTAGCTTGTCGCATTCGAAATNNCTTAAAATGCCTTGCATTGCTGTCTGCGTGAGAACATGGCCCTCTTGCTGAAAAATTTTATTAATAATCTCACGTCCCATTCGACAGTATTCATCNTCTCNCTGTAACCTAACGAATCGGCGTATACAGGAACGTGCCTTTGCCGTTACTACGAAACTCGCCCACCCNGGTGAGGGCACTTGTGACTCAGAAGTCATAACCTCTACCTGATCACCATTCTTCAAAAGTGTTCGAAGCGGCATCATGCGCCCATTAATTTTTGCTCCAACACACCGATTTCCCACATCAGTATGCACCGCGTAAGCGAAGTCAATTGGCGTTGCTCNCTTTGGCAGAACTTGAAGNTCACCTTTGGGTGAAAAACAAAATAACTGGTCGCTAAACATTTCCATGCGCGTATNTTCAAGAAATTCCTCTGGACCACCAGCATTCTCAAGTATTTCCAATAGCTCNCGAAGCCAACGGTACTGACGACCCTCAGTACGCCGTACAAGTTTAACACCTTCTTTNTACTGCCAGTGAGCAGCCACACCGAGTTCAGCCACATCATGCATCTCCAACGTACGGATCTGCATCTCAATACGCTGATTTTCGGGTCCAATAACATCTGTATGAATGGACTGATAACCATTCTGTTTCGGCAGAGAAATGTAGTCCTTGAAGCGGCCTGCGACGAGCGGATACTTGGTATGAATGCAACCAAGAGCTTTGTAACACTCTTCTGTCGTCCTCACGACAATACGAAAAGCCATTACGTCATGAAGCTGCTCAAGACTTGCTGATTTCCGCTGCATCTTACGCCAAATTGAATGGGGTGTTTTTTCCCGGCCATGGACATCAGCTTTAAGACCCACATTTGCCAGATCACACCGCAAGGCATCGATTATTCGACTGGTCAAATCGTCGGAACCTGAGTGTAAAAAGGCTAGCCGCTTTGTAATTGACTCCCTCGCATCGGGGTTAAGTTCACGGAATGCNTGGTCTTCTAGTTCGTTTTGCCAATCTCGAATACCGATNCGTTGTGCCAATGGAACGTATATTTCCATTGTTTCGACGGCAATACGCCGCCGTTTGTCATTATTTTTAATGTGATGCAGAGTACGCATGTTATGCAGCCTATCTGCTAACTTCACAACTAAGACCCGAATGTCGTCTGACATAGCAAGTACGAGCTTGCGGAAATTTTCAGCCTGCCTCGTACCACCTGATTGTAAATCCAACCTACTCAACTTGGTAACGCCATCTACAAGGCGCGCTATCTCTTTTCCAAACCGTCCCTCGATATCGGGCAACGTAGCAAGTGTATCCTCAACGGTATCATGCAGCAGACCAGTTACTATGGAGGCTGAGTCGAGCTTCTTTTCAGAGAGTATCCCTGCCACCTCAACTGGGTGCGAAAAAAACGGATCACCTGAGGCACGCTTTTGTAATTTGTGAGCCCTCATGGAAAATATGTACGCTTTATTGAGGGCCACTTCGTCCGCACTTGGGTCATACCGACGAACACGCTCAATAAGTTCTTGTTGGCGCAACATTTTAATGAAGCACCGTAAAAACTGTGCTTAAAAACGATTTGATGATGAAAACAGAAAAGAGTTCAATATTATATTTTTGCTGAAACACCAGCGTCGGCACTTTCGGATGCAGTTGTATCGCCGTTACGAGTTTCATCGTCACTACCAATCGCTGCAGCCATGTATTCCATCAATTCGTCTTCTTCCGGTTCGTCGATTTCAGCGACCTTTTGAAGACCCTTCACCAGAGAGTCACGGAGTTCCTCTAACTCAACAGTTTGATCAGCAATTTCACGTAATGCCACAACAGGATTTTTATCATTATCACGATCAACAGTCAGCTCACCACCAGCTGATATGTTGCGACTGCGCTGTCCGGCAAGCAACACCAACTCGAAGCGATTAGTAACGCGCTCGATACAATCTTCAACAGTCACCCGCGCCATTTATGATCTCCCCAAAAGAACTTCGTTCGAATAATATTTATAGGTCGGGCAAAACAAAAAACACAAGGGTTTTTGCGAAACTAAAAATCTGAATTTGCCTTTGCGATCAAAAATAAAGGTTTATTCAAACAAATTTCTATGAATAACAATTACTTCAAATTAATAAATAGCATAAAAAAATCATATTGAATATACTTGTTGTAAAAGAAAATTTTTAGTAAATATAGAATTTTTACGATGAAATAATTTCGAATTATAATTTATATATATATAGTAATAATCTATTAATATTATATTTTTTACATATCAAAGATATTACTCGGAAAAATATTTATTTTGAATTTATGTAAGAAAATTTTGCGAAAGGTCTTTTCGANCNCTTTCCGCATGATAAGTGCATACTACTCCATGGACGTTATGGCAGAACAGGATTATTCCTGTATTCGCTTACTTGTACTTGCTTGGATTGCAATGGTTTTGCAATCATAACGAAGCCCGCTAAGGAATTTAATAATGCCGCTATGAACCACACAAATAAAGGTGATATAGACCTTGAACTTGCGGTAGATTTGTTAAAATCTTCCGATCAGCTTGATCAGGTGTTTTATTTCCAAAGGACTGAGGTTTTCGCTAACTAGTTGAGGCGGTGCAACGACAGTCGGCACGTGTTACGGTTGCAATTAAAATTCGATCTAAACAGCCGATAGCAGCGCACGAATTGCGTAAAAAAGTGGATTTTTTGTGGATTTGAACGATCTAACATCAAGAATTACTTGAAAACCTAAACATACTGAAGAATACCTGCAGATTACAAAAGATGACCAATTTAGTGACACATTCGCAGAGCGGGTTATTATCAGAGACGACTTCCGATGATCGGCAATTAAATTCTCACCAACCAAGTATTACATGCGCACTCTGTCCGAGACTGGTTCGCTTTCGTGAGAGTAATGATAAGCTTTATCCAGAATTTTACAATGCGCCAGTGCCTAGTTTTGGCGAGTTAGATGCTGGCCTTCTGATCGTTGGACTTGCGCCCGGCTTAAAGGGAGCAAACCAGACAGGCAGGCCCTTCACTGGCGATTATGCCGGTGACCTTCTCTATTCGACGCTCATCAAGCATGGTTTNGCTGANGGTTTTTACGAAGCTAATGCGGATGATGGGCTAACTCTTATTGACACTCGTATCACAAACGCAGTCCGCTGCGTACCTCCCGAAAATAAACCAGTAGGTGCCGAGGCTACAAATTGCCGACCTTTCTTAGTTTCAGAAATAGCATTAATGAAAAACCTTAAAGTCATTCTGGCTCTTGGCACCCTAGCACACAAAGCTGTCCTAGCTAGTCGAGGTTTAAAACAAAGCGCCATTAAATTTTCCCACAGTGCCTTTCATGATCTTGAAAACGGCGTCTGGCTAGCGGACAGCTACCACTGTTCACGTTACAATACAAACACAGGCCGTCTAACCACAAAAATGTTTTCAAGTGTCTTTTCAAAAATTGAAAGCCTCTTATATGAGAGGGNAAGTCGGCCGCCAAATATCCGAGTTGACTAAATGCATTGGTCTCTCTCCCCTTAGAGCTTGAAGAATTTGAGATGCAGCCGAAATAGAGAGCTCTTTTCGCGCCTCAACCGTAAGTCCGGCCGTGTGAGCAGTCATTATAAGATTATCCAATCGATTTAATGGACTTTCCAAAGGAATTGGTTCGTCTTCGAATACGTCCAAAGCTGCACCAGCAATCCATTTTTTTTTCAAGGCTTCGACCAAATCTGACTGACAAACTATCCCGCCACGCGCAGTATTGATAAAATAGGCATCCTCACGCATTGCTTTAAGAAAAGAACGATCGACCATTCTAGCGGACAATTCATTAAGTTCCGCATGGATTGAAATGAAATCCACGAGTGGTAATATCTCGTCTAATGAATCAACCTGTTTTGCACTGCCAATTGTCGATGGCAACTCGCACACAAAGGGATCGTAGACNAAAACATCCATGCCAAACCCAACGCTACATTTGCGAGCCACTTCTGCACCTATATCCCCACAACCGATTATGCCTATAGAACGCCCTTGCAGGTGGAAGCGTGTCGATATTGCACCCTGCCCAAATCCACCTCCCGCACGAATTTCTTGGTCCGAACGACGCACTTGCTTAGCCAGCTCTAGTAACAAGGCCATCGTATGTTCAGAAACTGGTATACGGCCTGCCCCAGGGTTGTTTACTACGGCAATACCTGCTGCACTAGCTGCCTCAAGGTCGATAGAGTCAGTGCCACGTCCGGATGTGCTTATAACGATTACATTTTCACTAGATTTGATAGCTGTACCTGACAGCCTACTAGGATATCGCACGAAAACAGCACTCACATCTTTAATTGCAGATATTATACGTGTCTCCGTAGCACCCTCTAGAATAACTAGATCGGTAAACTGAGCTAACAGATCTAGGCCTGCTTGATGGTACATAGACTCTAAAATTAAAGTGCGGGGTTTACTGTTCATTTTGGCTCCTCACCTCGAGAGATCATACCTCGAGCGATAGGGACTTAATGATTTAAAACAGATCTTTACGTGCCTGCCACCACAATTTTCATAAGATTAAAAAGGTGCCTCTGTGTACCCACTTATAGAACTAAATTTTTTGAATACCTCAGTTTATCTGGGAAGTGCCGTCTCACCCATCAAAAATTTATCAACAGCTCTCGCGCACTGCCGTCCTTCGCGAATAGCCCAAACAACCAGAGACTGGCCGCGGCGCATGTCACCCGCTGCAAAAATTTTAGGGACAGCTGTCTGATAATCTTGTGTATTAGCCTTAACATTACCCCGTTCATCTAAGTCCACTCCCATTTCGGATAACATACCCTCATGTATGGGATGGACAAACCCCATAGCTAAAAGCACCAAATCTGCATCAAGCTCAAATTCACTGCCGGGGATTTCCTTCATATCTTTATCAAGCCTAACNATACGAAGCTTTTCTACCCTACCCTCAGAACCTATGAACTCTTTTGTAGCAACGCTAAAATCCCGCTCAGCACCTTCCGCCTGACTTGATGACGTACGGTATTTTAACGGCCAAAAGGGCCAAGTCGTTCCTTTATTTGGTGCTTCGGGAGGNGCCGGCATAATTTCNAGTTGAGTTACTGATACAGCTCCCTGTCGAAAAGATGTTCCAATGCAATCCGAACCGGTATCGCCGCCGCCAATGACTACAACATTTTTTCCTTCAGCGAGTATGGGCTTAACCAATCCCAATGGCTCTTTCCCTACCCGCCGATTTTGTTGCGGAAGAAAATCCATCGCAAACTCAATGCCATCTAATTTTCGCCCAGGAACAGGCAAGTCACGACCTTTCTCTGAACCACCGGTTAGTATCACGGCATCGAATTCCTCTAATAATTTCTCAGAGGCAACATCTTTGCCAATGTGAGTATTCATACGAAAAATTACCCCTTCAGCCGCCATTTGTTCANCTCGCCTGTCTATTAGGTGTTTCTCCATCTTGAAATCTGGAATGCCGTAACGCAGCAGGCCCCCCGCCTTAGCAAACTTTTCAAAAAGCGTCACCTCGTGACCTACGCGAGCAAGTTGCTGAGCGCAAGCCATACCAGCTGGCCCAGACCCCACAACAGCAATTTTTTTGCCAGTCTTAATCTCTGGAATCTGTGGTTCAATCCACCCATTTTTCCAGCCAGTATCCACAATAGTACATTCGATTGTTTTAATTGTGACAGGGCTATCATCAATATTTAATGTACACGCCTCTTCACAAGGAGCCGGACACACCCGTCCGGTGAATTCTGGAAAGTTATTAGTAGAGTGAAGAACTTCTAACGCATCCCGCCATTGTTCTTTATAAGCAAGATCATTCCAATCAGGTATTATGTTGTTAACAGGGCAACCATTGTGACAATACGGAATACCGCAATCCATACACCGACTGCCTTGCTGCGCTACCTCGCGATTGTCCATTGGTATGAGAAATTCACGAAAATGTCTCACGCGGTCGCCCGCCGGCTCGTATTTCCGGTCGTGACGATCTATTTCGAGAAAGCCGGTTACTTTGCCCATAGCTAAGCTCCCTCCGCTGCTAAATCTAACTCNGGATCGTTTCCCTGNGCTTGCTGCATTTCCTCNAGTGCACGACGGTAGTCAACAGGCATTACTTTAACGAATTTTGGGAGATATTCTTCCCAATTATCAAGTATGTGCCAAGCCAGCTCAGATCCAGTGTAATGAAGGTGTCTGCCAATAAGATGGTGGATTCGTTTTGCATCATTACGCGTCATATCATGCATCACATCCACACGCCCGTGTGTTTCAAGGTCTCCACCTTGATGGGCCAGCTTCTCCAATAATGCCGCCTCTTCCGGGACAGGCTCAAGCTCTACCATAGCCATATTGCAACGAAGATCGAAGTCTCCCGGCCCATCCAAAACATATGCAACGCCACCCGACATACCAGCAGCAAAATTACGGCCCGTAGGACCAATCACCACAACCACGCCGCCTGTCATGTATTCACAGCCGTGATCACCAACTCCCTCAACAACCGCTACTGCGCCCGAATTGCGGACTGCAAACCGTTCACCCGCAACCCCTCGGAAAAAACATTCACCTTCAATAGCTCCATAAAGAACTGTATTACCGACAATTATACTCTCCTCGGGAATGATTTTGCACTCTTTGGGTGGTTTAACTATAAGCCTACCACCGCTAAGCCCTTTACCAACGTAGTCGTTAGCTTCACCAGTGAGCTCTATCTCTACTCCCTTCGCCAGAAATGCACCAAAACTCTGACCTGCGATACCTTGCAGTTTAATTTGTATGGTTTTGTCTGGTAACCCCTTATGCCCATAACGCCTTGCAACTTCGCCAGACAACATGGCACCGGCAGACCGGTCGGTATTCTTGATTTTGGCTTCGATGTGGACCGCCGCGCCACCGGAAAGAGCAGGCGATGCCTCAATTATCAGCTTTTGATCAAGCACATTATCAAGATTATGATTTTGGCGCTCACAGTTATAGACAGGTGCACCTTTAGAGTCTGGCATATGGAGAAGCCGGGTAAAATCAAGGCCTTTTGCCTTATAATGTTCAAGAACCTTATGCTGATCTAAACAATCCATGCGCCCCACCATCTCATCCATACTGCGAAACCCTANCTCCGCCATCAACTGGCGCGCCTCTTCAGCGACGAAGAAAAGATAATTGATGACATGTTCTGGTTTACCGGTGAATCGTTTCCTAAGCTCTGGGTCGGTGGTAGCAATGCCAACCGGACAGGTATTTAGATGACATTTACGCATCATGATACAGCCCGAAGCAATAAGCGGTGCGGTCGCAAAACCNAATTCATCTGCACCAAGCAAGGCACCGATGACAACATCCCGACCAGTCCGCAACCCACCGTCGACCTGTACCGCTATTCTGGCTCGTAAATCATTGAGCACTAGTGTTTGGTGTGTCTCTGCAAGCCCAATCTCCCACGGCGAGCCGGCATGCGCTATGGAAGTGAGAGGACTGGCGCCAGTGCCTCCCTCGAAACCCGAAATTGTGATATGGTCGGCTTTTGCCTTGGAAACACCAGCTGCTATTGTCCCTACTCCAATCTCAGAGACAAGTTTTACACTTACGTCTCCCATTGGGTTTGCATTTTTTAGATCATATATGAGCTGCGCCAGATCTTCGATTGAATAAATATCNTGATGTGGGGGCGGCGATATAAGCCCCACGCCTGGAGTTGATCGGCGAACCTTCGCAATGACGGCATCGACTTTGTGTCCAGGCAATTGCCCACCCTCGCCTGGCTTGGCACCCTGAGCCATTTTAATTTGCATCATATCAGAGTTAACGAGATACTCGGTAGTCACACCAAACCTACCTGAGGCGACTTGCTTAATGGACGATCTTTTGGAATCCCCGTTCGCCATTGGTGTGAAGCGATCTGGTTCCTCCCCACCCTCCCCAGTATTTGACTTACCACCGATACGATTCATCGCTATCGCTAAATTAGTATGGGCCTCTCTTGAGATAGATCCGAAGGACATAGCCCCAGTGGAGAACCGTTTAACAATTTCACTCGCTGGCTCGACCTCTTCTATCGGTACAGACGGACCAACAGGCTTTAGGTCCATTAAACCGCGTATTGTCATCATACGTTTTGTCTGCGCATTCACAATCTTTGCGAAAGTGGCATAATCTTTGGAGTCTTCCGCACGTACGGCATGTTGAAGGTGCCCTACAGTTTCAGGTGTCCAAAAGTGCTGCTCACCGCGGATACGATAAGCGTAGTCCCCGCCAACATCGAGAAAGTTACGGAATATGTGAACATCACCGTAGGCAATGCCGTGGCGGCGCACTGTTTCCTCAGCGATTTGCTCTAGTCCCACACCTTCTATGGCAGAATGGGTACCAAAAAAATATTCATCGAGAAATTCGCTAGATAAACCGACAGCATCAAAAATTTGCGCTCCACAATACGATTGATAAGTAGATATGCCCATCTTCGACATAACTTTGAGCATGCCTTTACCTATCGCCTTTACGTAACGAGATCGGATTTCTTTATCACTGAGCTTATCGGGCATTTCATTTTTCATGTCAGAAAGCGTCTCAAATGCAAGGTATGGAACTACTGCTTCCGCCCCGTATCCTGCCAGCAGGCAAAAGTGATGCACTTCTCGTGCTTCTCCCGTGTCAACAACAAGCCCGACACCAGTCCGCAAACCTTTACGNACCAAATGATGNTGTACAGCTCCAGTGGCNAATAATGCTGGAACGGCAATACGCTCCGCTCCTATGCGCCGATCACTCAAAATGACAATATTGTATCCGCTATTGCAAGCATCTTCAGCACTGTTGCGTAACTGCTCAATGGCTAAACGCATTCCACTTGCGCCATCTTGTGCAGAATATGTGATATCAAGCGTTATGGACTGAAATTTACCGTCCGTTATGTCACCAATCGCACGTATCTTGGCAAGCCCTTCATCTGTTAGAACTGGCTGCCTAACTTCAAGTCGACGATATTCAGGATAGTGATCGAGGCCAAGCAAATTTAAACGAGGCCCTATGTATGAACTGAGCGACATCACTAGTTCTTCGCGAATAGGATCTATTGGTGGATTGGTTACCTGAGCAAAAAGTTGCTTGAAATAAGCATAAAGCAGTTTGGGCTTTTCTGAAAAAGGAGCTGTTGGAATATCTAAACCCATCGAGCCGATCGCTTCCTGCCCAGTGGCNGCCATTGGCGTCATTAAAAACTTCAGATCTTCCTGAGTGTAACCAAATGCCTGTTGCCTATTGAGTATTTGTGGATCGTTAAATATTGACTGCTGCTCTACAGGTTGGGGCGGNAATTTACGCAGAGGCATGCGGCTTTTTTCAAGCCATTCGTCATAGGGATGTTCCGTCGCCAGTTGTGTTTTTATTTCTGAGTCGTCGATTATGCGCCCTTGCTCAAGGTCTATAAGAAGCATTTTGCCCGGTTGTAAGCGCCATTTCTTTATAATCGTTTCTTCCGGGACTGGCATTACACCCATTTCGGATGCCATCAAAACAGTATCATCATTGGTCACGAGATATCNTGCTGGCCGCAGTCCATTGCGATCAAGAGTCGCACCAACTTGCGTTCCATCTGTAAATGCAACCGCGGCAGGACCGTCCCATGGCTCCATGAGGCCNGCNTAATATTCGTAGAAAGCCCTACGCTTATCATCTATGAGTTTATTGCCGCTCCAAGCCTCNGGGATCAAAAGCATCATTGCATGTGCAAGTGAGTAACCACCTCTTAACAGAAGCTCTANGGCGTTATCGAAACACGCAGAGTCAGACTGACCTTCAGCAATGAGTGGCCAAACTTTGTGCAGATCATCACCAAACAACTTTGATTTAATGGAATCGCGACGTGCATTCATCCAATTAGTATTNCCACGAACGGTGTTTATTTCACCATTGTGGCAGATCATGCGTAAAGGTTGAGCTAATTTCCAAGTNGGAAAGGTATTCGTCGAAAATCTTTGGTGTACAAGTGCTAAGGCGGACTTGAAGCGGCTATCTTGCANATCGAGATAAAANNCACCCACTTGGTCAGCCANCACCATCCCTTTGTATAAGAGTGTTCGAGCGGAAAGTGAGGCCACATAAAAATCTGCGAATTCTGCCCCTAAGGCATCGATCTCAATCTCAGCCTGCTTGCGGATGACAAAGAGTTTACGCTCAAACGTGTTTGTGTCCTCACACCCCTCTCCTCGCTGGATGAAGATTTGTCTGATGCGGGGCTCTGTGGGTTTAACAGAATAACCTAGATCACTATTGTCTACTGGGACGTCGCGCCAACCGAGAAATTCTTGCCCTTCTGACTTTACAAATTGCTCGAGAATTTCTTCGCAAGCTTTGCGCAATACATCGTCTTGCGGCAAAAATATTGCCCCGACAGCATANTCACCAACNNCAGGCAAATCAAAACCCAAATTNGCACATTCCGAACGCATGTANTCATCTGGNATTTGAACAAGGATACCNGCCCCATCGCCCGCCTTTGGATCAGCGCCAACCGCCCCNCGATGNGTGATGTTACATAAAATTTGTAGACCCTGTTGAACTATTTTGTGGCTTTTTACACCTTTCAAATTAGCAACAAAACCNATACCACAGGCATCGTGCTCATTACGACTGTCGTAGAGACCTTGGGGCTTTGGAAAGCCCCTAGTATTACGTTGGCCTCGATAAGACAAATCTATATTCCCCTTCCAAAATCGAGCTCGAGACCTACCAGTGGTGTACGTGTGGAGCTCTAACAAACATTTCTTTGTGCCTTGAGTGGTTGTATAATCTCATATCCTCAGCGTCACTGATACACACTCACATCCAACTCTACACTTGATCCGAGATCGAAGACCTTCAGCAAGCACAAAATAGACACCAATCGCCTTTTTTTTGGGCAGTATAGTCTAAAGCTAGTTAAATACCTTGATGGTATCAAGTTGCCAGTTGACTAACCATGCATTTTATTGGGATTTTTTATAGCAAGCCATTGAATTTGCAGAGGAATATTGGAAGACGAAAAACTGCGGCATAATTACGCGCTAATGACTATTTTGTCTCCAATGCCTCTATAAGCAATTTGAAAGCTGCGCGTGCAAAAGCGGACATATTGAATGCCCGATTATCATTTCCAGTATTCACGCTACGCGTACAATTATGTACTCCTGCAATTGCGAGTGCCGTATGACCTGCAGGATCGCCATACCGATTACCAAATGGACCAGAAGCTCCGCTTTCAGCAATCCCCCAGTCAGCGGCGTGTGCAGTTTTACATCGTTCTGCTAGTAAGGCAACGTAGGGTTCTGTCGCACTACGGAGTCCCGCCTTATCAATCTCATCCTGTTTTATCCCGAACAATGCTTCGCGAGCTCGAGCGGTATAAACGACACCTCCGCCGAGGTAAAATGCCGACGCTCCCGGAACTGCCAACAAAGTTGCGGAAATAAGGCCTCCCGCCGATGATTCAGCAATAGCAATTGTCTCTTTACGCGTCTTGAGCAGAGAGCCGGCTGTTTCCCCCAATTTGGTGATATGTTCCATCCGTTCTATTCCTTAGATTTACTTTTATTTGACTGAGAAATAATTCGCTGTNTAGGCCTCCAAAATTTTAATACCATATCAGGGGCATACAATTTTACTAACCAGTTTTTCAATGACACCTCTCGTGCCAAAGCTAGATAGTTTAGGTTTGAAATTTGCTAAACATGGGGCCCAAATGAACATATCATTTGTAATTTGTAAAAAAGGACCATCGACCTAATATTTCTGATTCAGAGAAGACTTCATTTGTTTTCGAATAAAAAACACAAAACGAGATCTAGGTAACTAATGTGATAATCAAGTCTATCGTTCCAGTTGGTATTGCAGCTCCGCTAATCGAGCCAATCAAAATGGCCAAAAGCCAACACACAAGTGCACGGAGCATGCTTGTTCGGATCGAAGACACCGATGGAAATACCGGATGGGGTGAAGCTTCAGAGGCCCCGATGATGAACGGCGAAACCGTGCCTGGCATGATAGCCGCAGTTTTGTATCTTGTTCCGTTACTTGAAGGGCTGGAAATCCCTGATCCACGGATGTTTGTGGATGTCGTAACGCCGATGATTGTAGGAAATTATGGAGCCATTGCTGCCCTCGATATTGCAATTTATGACCTAGTAGGAAACCGTGACCGTCTGCCGGTTTATGAATTGCTGGGGGGTAAAAAACGTGATCATGTGCCGGCCCTTTGGATGTTAGCCGCAAATGAGATTGGAAAAGACGCCCTCACTGCCAAAAGGAAAACAGAAGAGGGTTTTTCGGCTTTTAAGATAAAGGCCGGAATAAATGCAATCAGTAGTGACCTTGACCGGTGTAGAGCCGTGCGCAAAGCAGTAGGAACATTTCCTCGAATCTCTGCGGATGCTAATATGGGCTTTTCCCTCGAGGATGCTGTTGAATTTGCACAAGCTGCGCAGAGCGCTGGTATAGACTTTATTGAACAACCAATTGACTCAAAGGATTTAAGCGGAATGGCCCGTATTACCGCAGCTGCTGGACCAACAGGTGTCTGCGCAGACGAGGGAATTCGCAGTCTTTCTGATATCACCAGACACTTTGAAACAAAAGCCGCAACCGGTGTTGGACTGAAGGCAATAAAGCTAGGTGGGCTTACTCGCATGTTAGAGGCAGCAAATAGTGCTAATGCTTTTAATTTACACGTTAACATAGCGGGGAAAGTAGCAGAGACAGCTATTGCTAGCGCTGCGATCATTCATCTAGCAGTTGCAGTACCTCAAGTCGATTGGGACATTAGTATCACATGTCAATATGTTGCAAAAGATGTTGCCGAAAATCCCCCCATCGCTGTCAACGGAAAATTAGTTGTTCAAGATGCACCGGGACTGGGCCTCAGGATTGACGAACAAGCTATAGAGGAGATGATTATTTAGATAAAATACCCATAATTTATTTTATGACACCGATGCTCGAACCTTTGTCAGGCAAATCGAAACCAATACCCACGAGCCCGCCAAAGATCCTCTGAAGCCTTGTGATATCGTCAGCAGGCAATGGGTCACTATTTATAGAGGTTATATTTTCCCTAAGATGCTCCTCGGTGCCTGTGCCAAAAAGAACAACGTCCACACCAGGCTCATGCCTGACAAACCTGTAAGCCGCATCGGTAAGACTTTTAGCCCCACTATCGTGAATTAAAAAATCTAACGGATTATCTTTCTTTGCCATGGAATCCGACACCTTACCTTCATCAGCTAACTGTTTAATCGTCTTTCGCAAATATTCAGGCTGACTGAAAATATTGCGCACTACAAACATCAATAGTGTCCCAATTTTTTTATTCAAAATATTTGGGAAAAGTTTCTCACGCGCGGTTTGGTTCATCATGTTAAAGCCCAGCATAATCACCGACCAAACCTTATCATCAACGGCTCGCGTCAACATTTCATGTGTGGGGTCATTCGGAGATGTTTCTGTAATTCCAAGAAATCTCACTTTACCATCTTTTTTGGCCTTTTCTAAGGCTGGCAATATATCTTGCATGACCTGCTCGTACCGAGTTGGATGAACGCCATGCATATGCAAAATGTCTACATAGTCGGTTTGAAGCTCCTTTAGTCCATCCTCAAGTTTCTTTAATATGTCACTACCAGCCCGGGGTGCATTTGCGCCACCTATGTTGCATTTGGTTGATATCACAAACTTTTGACGGTCGTATCCTTTCAACGCTTTTCCTAGAATCGGTGCTGTTTTGTATGACTCTGCTGTGTCAAAAAACGTTACGCCAAGATCATAAGCAACTTTGACAAGCCTCACTGCCTCGGCTTCTGTTTTCCCAACTCGTATGCCCAACCGACTATTGCCGCCGCAACCAAGCCCTGCNACGCTTACTTTAAGTCCTGTATCGCCAAGCATTGTGTAATTCATAACTCTAAACTCTCTGCATAGCTGATATTTTTTGAGATATTATGTGCTGAGATTTGATCCAGTTTGGAGTTTTGCTCAAGAANATGATGGTTGCTCCTCGAAAATCTTGTTTGTCCGAATTTGCATCAGAACAAGAATGTATGGTTTGAAAGTTGAACCACAGTTTGACTAATGCATCTAATTCTAAACGGTCACTTAAGTCACACATACACACCTTTTTGTAGAGTTTACCGTAATTGTTCCTAAAAAAATGTTATATTTATTCTTCGTCAACAATTGGGTTTTGAAGCACTCCTAATCCCTCAATTTCTACTTCAATCGTATCGCCGTTGCGCATCCAAACTGGAGGCTGACGGGCGTGCCCAACGCCAGANGGTGTTCCACTTACTAGAATATCACCCGGCTCCAAAGTTAGGCATTNGGTNAGCAACNTTAATGCTTCTGNGATATCGAACATCATATTCGAAGTATTGTCATTTTGCATGACTTGGCCATTGAGACGGGACTGGATGGAAAGCCCAGCCCCACCTAATGGCACTTCATCAGCGGTAATAAAATCGGGCCCGAATGCACCGGTGTTATCAAAATTTTTACCTATACAATATTGCTGGGTCTTACGTTGCCACTCACGAACTGAAGCCTCATTAAAAATTGAGTACCCCGCCACAAGGTCCAGTGTCTCCTCGCGAGACATATGCCTGCTACTGCGTTTGCCGATGACAGCAACCAACTCAGCCTCATAATCCAGCGTTTCAGAAATTTTTGGCCTTATTATTGGCTGTTTATGTCCCGTTAAACTGGTCGCCCCTCGCATGAAAAATGAAGGGTAATTCGGCCTATCATGTCCACCNTCTGCCGCATGNGCCGCATAGTTTAACCCAATGCAAATTATTTTCGGTGGCCTAGGAATAACCGGAAAGAATTCGATAGAATCGACATGTAACCGCTCGCGCGCGGACTCAGCCGCTATTTTAGCTTCCTCAAAGATACCGCTATCAGCCTCAAGCACCGCTAGTAATGTGTTTGGTAAACTTGGGTCGGCTTTGGATAAATCAACGACTTCGTCACCAAGACGCACACCAAGTTTTGGTAGTCCTTCCGATTCAAAAGTAACAAACCGCATTTTTCTTCCTTATCAATTGTGTCCCCCGGAGCAATTTTTAAATTCAATGTCGGTGCCGCGAGCCAACAGAAAACCAGGGCAAAAAAAATCTGTTGGCGCAAATCTCACCAAAATACCATGAAACCTTATTATATTTCAGTTTCTTTTTTCTGATGGTAAATGAATGCTGGAAAACTCGACGAAAATGAATCTTATAAGCTATTTTAAAAAATTCAAACGACGGCCCTTTACTATTTCGAAACATACGAGAATACGTGTCCGCAACACCAATTTATGAATGAAGGAGAACTAAGGTTTCCTAATTTATCACCCTGAAAAATTACAATTAGGAATATCATGTAATCAATTTTTAATTTATTTCCCTGATAGGCAATTCGACAATAACAACCNTTGCCCCTCATGATAATTACCGTGCGCAAAACCACCCACTATCCCAAAGGAAAACTGAATGCCATATGCCAATACAGATGACGGAGTAAAACTGTTTTATGAGGAGGTTGGTAATGGAACGCCCATTATCTTTATTCATGAATTTGCAGATGACCTTCGCTCTTGGGAGCCGCAAGTTCAATATTTTGCTCGCACTCATAGGTGCNTTTTGTTCAATGCGCGGGGCTATCCTCCTTCTGAAGTACCCAAAAACTGGGAAATGTACAGTCAGATACGCGCGATGAATGACGTGCGTGTTATTCACGAGCACCTTCANTTGGAGAGAGCNCACATTGTTGGCTTATCGATGGGNGGGTTTGCGTCCCTACATTTTGGACTCAATTATCCGCANAAGTCACTGTCAATAACCGTGGCAGGGTGCGGATATGGCTCCGGCAGCGATAAAAAAACCTGGAAGAAAGAAACTATGGACATAGCTCAAGATTTTCTCGAGAATGGAATGAAAAATGCTGGGAAAAATTATGTGGAAGGTCCCACACGAGTACAATTTCAAAACAAGGACCCTCGTGGATATGAGGCTTTCGTCCAACGTTTTAATGAACACTCGCCATTGGGTTCTGCAAACACATTTTTGGGAGTTCAGGGCAGAAGGCCTTCAGTATATGAGCTCCAAGAAAGCCTCCAGAAGCTAGCTATACCTTGCCACATAATGACGGGTGACGAGGATGACCCATGCATCGAGCCGAATATTTGGATGAAGAAGATTATTCCATCGGCCTGGCTGAGTGTCTTGCCTCAATCAGGTCACGCTATCAATCTTGAGGAGCAAACTCTCTTCAATCAACTTACGGCAAGCTTTTTTCAATCCGTAGAAAGTGGCCAGTTCCGGAATCGTGACCCACGCAGCCTAGGCAGAAACATATCTGGAATGGATCCGTAAAGGTAGCTTGTCGAATTACTCCTCCGCAAGATTGTGCTCCTTCATCAGATCGCTGGGAAACTACAATAGCTTTGTTAAAGAACAAGATTTAAATACCGCATACTGATTTTAACTAGCCTACAAAGAGTAAATGCAACACCTAAAAATGCCACGCAATTAATTTTTAAAAGAATAATTTCTTATTTATTAATGCATACTTTTGCGTGGCAGCATTCTTTTCCAGACCTGCACCAAACCCAGAGATGCGCAGATAATCATTACCGGCTCAATCGGTAAGCGATATTTGGGTGAAGCTACTGGGCCATTAATGAGGAGGAAATATAATACAGCAAGTGACGCAAAAATAGCTGCCCAAGGTCGGAGGCGATACAAGATAAAAAGGCCATAGATACTAAAAATTAATGAAAGAAAACTACCGAATACACCTACGAAGAAGAGCCAAAAATATAATGGGCTGCTTTCTTCAAGATACTTCAAAACCTTTCTTAAGAAATTAGGAGCTTCTAGTTCGTAAAAGCTGTGACCTGAAAGAGAACGAACCCTAGTGTCGATCAGCAACGCAGGGGTCGCAATATTGAGCGCCATTCCTTTAAGCCATGCAGTTACTATAGCCACAATTGAACTGTCGCGAAGCTCGGACAGCGCGACAGAAGTTAAGATATTATTTACAACGAACGGATTAGGCTCGTCGCTACCTCGACGTTTGCGTTCAACCTCATAAGATTTACGAATCTTTGCTTTTGTTTTTTCAAACGATACTCCAGTCTCAAACTTTTTTACGGGTGGCAAAACCCAGTAGGCTAAGTGTGTCCCTGTTTGAGCACTCAAGCCCCAGCTATTAAATTTGATTAAATTATGCGCAAATATAGGTACAAGCATAAGTACCGCTGGCAACAAAAATACAAAAACAAGCAGCATAACACGCCGTTTATTGACACCGTGGTGGTGCGAAATGCCAACCATGGCGATTGCAAGCACAGGCACTAAAAATTGAGCAATAGGCCTAGTGCAGACGGCAAGCCCAACTAAAATTCCAGAAATAATAGCAGCTTTTAAACTCGGTTTGGCGAGAAATTTAGCCGCCCAATACAGCAATCCTGTAAATAATAGGACAAACAATGTGTCGTTAAGGACCAGGTTACTGTGGATAATTAAGTTAGGCCAAAAAGCTGCCAAAAGTCCCGCAACAAGTCCGACCCGCCGATCCAAATAACATCCAAGCAAACCCAGTATAACGCACGTCATACCATCGAAAAATGAATTGAGTATTACTATAAAAATTGGGGCACCTAACCCCAAGCCTTGCATTAACGCTACCAATAGTGGATAGGCGGGCACTCTTTCTACATAAGCAACCCCAGTTGGAAATCCTTCCATCAAACCTAAAGCGCGCGCCCACTCGTTGGAAAAAGTAAAAAAGAACGAGTCCTCTATTACGAAAGCACCTCCACTGACTGAGAGATGCGCTACATTAATGCTCCGCACAAGAATGGCTATACAAAAAATAGTGCGAAGAGGATGCTCAGTGAAGGTTACCAAAATTTTTGTTTTTTCTTCGGTCAATGCACCCTCCGATAAACTTTAAGAGACCGCCCTCATTTTTTTGCCGTGACAGGTTGCGCCGCTGCAGCTTTGATAATAGCTTTGCACAGAGAGAATAGCTCACATAAATTAAAACTAAATATGAGAATTTTCAAAGATCTGAAAGCGTTTCGAAAGCTAATCAATCTGCCAGGTTTCTATTGTCAGATCATTTCTGTTCAGAGGGCGCTCCTTACGGGGCGCATTTTCGTTCCATGATTCATCATTTAACTGTCACGCTTGATCAGCAGATAACTCACGTCACTTCAGACCGAAAAGACCCAAGATATAACGACCCAATGCTTAACGTGTGAGTGACTAGCGCAGTTGCAAGACTGATGCGAGCCATGGGGTTTCAATTGCTAGTAGCAAAATTTCTTATCCTAACAGTGCCGTTTTTAGGAAATCCTAAACTAAAGCAATCAAATCTCGAGTAACATGAGTGACGCACATTGCATTGATTAGATCCTAGCGTAATTAAACTCAGCAATCTAAATTATCAATTATAAGCAACCTGCGTTTAAATAAGCGCAGCCAACTAAGCTTGAACATAAGCAATACGCTTTTGATCATATGTCTAATTTCCATTTTTGAATGTCCATAAACCCGGCCAGGTAATTCAATCGGAACTTCCGCGATCGTATAACTGTTCAAGTGTAAAATTGTAAGACTGGTAAAGAAAAATTCATAGTCGGATGCTTTAACAAGTTCGAACACGCGACGATCAATACGGTCTAGCCTGTAAACACGAAAAGCGCCTGTTGCATCATAGTTATGCCGCAATAGCAATCTCGTCATTAAATGGCCGAGGTGTGTAAGTACTTTTCTAAAAAAATTCCACTCAGCAAGACTGTTCTTTAGCTTGAAGCGAGTACCTATAACGATGTCTGAATCATTGCTAGCATCCAGAAATACCGGAATGTCCTCGGGTTTGTGAACTAAGTCAGTGTCCATGGTAATAAGAACATCGTAGCCCATATCGTAGGCGCGTTTTATGCCCTCCAAATGGGCACCTCCTATTCCACTTTTTGCAGGCCTATGCACGACCGATATAGTTGCATCTTCTTCTGCAAAACGATCAACAATATCGCCCGTCCCATCTGTGGAGCTGTCATCAAGAAACATTATATCTGCTTGCACACGAATTGCCCTAATTCGATCTCTCATTTCTTTTACATGGCCAGCCTCATTATAAGTTGGCAGAAAGATGAGTATGCGATTAGCCATTCTCATACAACCTGCCCAGAGAATTCCGCTGCAATCATATCTAGAATAATCTGCTCAAAGGATTTTTTGGGTGCCCATCCAGTAGCTTTTTTGAGCTTTGCTGATGACCCAACTAATGTTCGTTTCCGACTAGATTTGGTTATAAGCTTAGGCTCCACTTCGACATATTTTTTGGCGTCTAATTTTAAGGCATTAAAAACAAATTCGACAAATTCTCCAACCGAATGTGTTTCCCCGCTGGCCACGATAAAATCATCAGCTGTATCTATGCTTAGGATGGCTCTCATTGCCTCGACAGTATCTTCAGCAGCCCCCCAGTCCACCATTGCGCTTAGGTCGCCAAGCTTTAACTTATCAAGTTTGCCTTGTTTGATTGCTACTGCTGATTTTATCACTTTCCGCCCAACGAAATCGGGCGACCGCCTTGGAGATTCGTGATTGTAGAGAATACCATTGGAGCAATAAAGACCATGTTGGTTCCTATAAAGACGACAGACCTCAATGCCTGCCACTTTTGTAATCCCGTAGACATTAATAGGCCGGAACGGGGTTTTTTCGTTTTGCGGCACAATAACAGGGTCTCCAAATACGTGTGAAGATGCAGCATAAAACAAGCGAGCCCTCGGACTCCAAGTCCGCATCGCATCAAGAAAATTGGCCAAGCCAGTTATATGAATGTCTATACTGTGTTTAAGCGATACATTCGTATTTTCCAATTTACTCTCAGACGACTGATGATATGCCGGGAGATAATAGATTTGGTGAGGATTGACTTCTTTTATGAGCGCCGACACGGAATCGGGGTCAAGTAGAGAGAATGGCCGTATCGTTGTTTCCCAAGGTAGCAAAACACCAGATCGAGTGATGCCGACAAACTCAATACCATCGGACAATAGCGAGCGACCAAGATAGTAGCCATCTTGGCCTGCACTACCTACTATCATCGCCGTGATCGCCGGATTTTTTCGCATAGCTAGCATTATTGCGCTTTACTAGCTAATAGCTAGTGGTCACGCAATACCGAAAGCGTACAGAAGTAGTTGCCAGACCTACACGATAGCCTATTATCCTCCCTTGCGTGATTTGTTTGAACGAGTTAGATGGATACAGAATGGCACAGGTAAAGCCCAAAAAAGATTCCGATAGGTCATATGGGAAGGTAGAAATCCTTCGACCAACCTGTAATCTGGACACGGTGAGAGATGGTCGCGGTGGTATCTTCACATGGGTGCCACCCGAGCCCATTGTTGAATTTAATATGCTATATTTTAGGCCAGGCAAAACTCGTGGATTTCATTATCACCCACATTTTATAGAATATCTTTTAGTTGCAGATGGTTCAGGGGTGTTGGTTACTCGCGAGGACCCCGAAAATTCTGAATGCGAGGAATTCATTCATTTAAGCAAAGGAGTTTGCACAAGAACGGAAACCAACGTCTACCATACAGTCTACGCAATTACGGACATGACATTAATTGCAATGCTCACTCATCGTTGGGACCATTCAGATCCACCAATAATTCGTGTAGACAACTAAGTTTCGCGATGCGTCGAATAGCCCTCATTGGAGCAAACGGTTTCGTAGGCAGTTCTATAGCCCGAGGCTTTATTGCAAATCGAAATACCGATCTCGTTGCAGTAACCCGAGCAAATTACGAAGTAGCGCGTATCGATGGATACTATGACATCCTCATTAATGCAGCTATGCCCTCCAAACGCTTCTGGGCCCAGCAGGAGCCAGCAAAGGATTTTTCTGAAACGACAGAAAAAACTTTCAAGTTGGTTAATGATTGGAATTGGGGAAAGATGATTCAAATCAGCTCAATTTCAGCACGTAGCCAGCTTAACACTGTATATGGACGAAATAAGGCATCTGCAGAAAAGCTAGTTGAGTTTGGCGACAACCTCATATTACGATTGGGGCCAATGTATGGCGATGGCCTCGACAAAGGGGTTTTAATTGATATTCTTCAAAATAAGACGGTTTTTGTTGCACGCAATAGTCACTATTGTTTTGCCCCGATTGAATGGATAGGAGAATGGATTGTACGCAACCTAGATACCACCGGGGTGATGGATCTTGGAGCAAATGAGGCCATAACGGTTGGCGAAGTTGCAGATGCCGTAAATTCAAATTCAGTATTCCAAGGGGAGATCGATAATCAAGTTTTAAGCAGCCCGATAATTGATGCGCCGCTAGCCAAAGGAGCCATAGAATTTGTTAATAGGCTGAAGCTAAAAAAGGGCCGAGATGAAAATAACTAAAATCACTTGCTGTCGCCTTTGTGGTTCAAAAACACTTGAAACCGTATTTGATTTTGGCATCCAGGCACTCTCCACTCGTTTTCCGGGCCCAAATGAGCCAGATGCAGACTTGGTGCCACTAACCCTTGCGCAATGCCAGAGCTGTAAACTCACACAACTTACTCATGACTACGATCCGGATGATTTATATCGGCGAGGCTACGGCTACAGATCAGGCGTTAACCAAACGATGCGAGATCACCTAGCTGGCATTACCCAACAGCTTGAGTCCCATGTAAAAATTAGACCTAACGACACTGTGCTTGATATAGCGAGCAATGATGGGACGCTACTGCGCAGCTATACCGAAAAAAAATTGAACTTGGTTGGGATCGACCCCACCATCACCCAATACAGGTCCTACTACCCAAAAGGGGCATATCTTTCGTCAGATTTTTTTTCGCAAAGAGTTTTTGAAGCAGTTAGTCCAACGAAAAAAGCAAAAGCAATTAGTTCAATTGCCGTCTTTTACGATGTTCCAGACCCTGCTAGGTTTACGACTGATGTTGCCTCAGTGCTCGAAACTGATGGTGTTTGGGTAATGGAACAATCATACCTTCCTCTTTTAGTTTCTGATCTTTCTTTTGATAGTATTTGCCATGAACACTTGGGTTATTACTGCCTTAAACAAATCGAGTATGCTGTCGAAAATGCTGGACTGAGAGTATTTGATGCTGAAACTAATTCGATGAATGGTGGCTCAATCCGAGTTTTTATTTGTCATGCAAAAAGTCAGCATATTACTAATGAAATAGCCCTTTCGAAAATTGCGAAACTTGAGGCAGACGCCATGCTTGATGAAATTCAGACATTCAAAGCATTTCATGCACGTGTAAATGAAGTTGGGAAAAAGCTTTTAAAGGTTCTGAAAAATGTGAAAGCCTCTGGCAAAACGGTGCACATCTACGGCGCATCTACCAAAGGCAACGTACTTCTTCAACTCTTCGGGATAGACCGGAAGTTAATCGATGCTGCATCAGAACGTAATGAATGGAAGTTTGGTCATCGAACACCCGGCACTAATATTCCAATCATCTCTGAAGAAAATTCGAGGGCGCAAAAACCCGATTACTACCTAGTTCTTCCGTGGCACTTTCGAAATGAATTTGTGGAGAGGGAGCAGGCTTTTATCAATAATGGAGGGAAGTTGATATTCCCACTTCCGGACGTGGAAGTATACCCTACAGATTAGAAACGAAGAATATCTCACCTAGACAAAATAACCCTTAATGTCCCTTGGATAACTTCCTCTTTACCAACTTAAAAGGTAATCATGACTTTGGAAATTATTTAAAATAATTTTGATAGTATTGCTGCTGCCTGTGTTGCACCNGTAGAAGTTAAGGAAGATCTAACAGGTTCCTTGAGTAACCATTTGAGCTTTTCTCCATATTTACCCAATTGCATGGTATCGCGATTAACTTTGCACGCAGTGCAATTATCTCTGATCCACTTCTCTAAAACAGAATTCTCGCACCAGTCTGAACGCTCAGTGTATATCATACGGGTCGAGTTTACGGCACATTCCGTAACACTTCCATATCCTGCCTTGGTTACAAGCAGATCAGCTGACCTCATTAAATCAATNAACGGGATATTAATGTTCCCTCGAGAAAGCCAATCTGTCCTTAAATCATTCCAATTCGGAGGAACAATCCAAACGACATCATCAAGTTTGGGCAGGGGAATGATGTCATGCATGCCCGGTATTCCCCCCATGGAAGCTATTACATAATGAAGAGCCGGTTTTAACCTCTCCAATTCATTCCGAATATCCTGTCCCTGACGCGCTACAGGCCCTACCGAACAACAATCCGAGAGCCAGTCCATTTCCATATGGGGAGAGAGCTGTATGAACCTTGTTGCTTCATCATAGGTTCGTTTCAACTTGCTATATANTCGTCCTGCAACACCACTGGTCCCGCAATATGTAGCAAACACATCCGCCCAATTCAGCGAACAAATAGCTGCCACAGGCAAATTTGCTGCTTTTGCGGATGCTACACTCACAACAGCAATATTCGTTAAAACAACATCTGCGCGCAATTCCTTGAGAATTTGCACATCTCTCGATACAACCTCATCCCATTCAGTAAAGAGTTCTTTGTAATCCTCAAGCAACCCATCTGAGTCGACGTCTAGTGGACCCCTCATACGCATGTTTGGGTCTTTTGGTGCCGGACCAAACTCGAATGGAATTTCCAAAAATTGACGACAAATTTCAGGATCAACTTCTGTTCTGAGCGTTATTCGAACCTCACGATCACCTGCCAAACAATCAAGTATTGGAGCCATTTGCGCAAGATGCCCAAACCCATTTGCTGAAATATCCACAACGATATGGGGAACTGAGACCATAGTTATTTAGCTTCGGCCATAAATATCTTCTAACCGCTCAATATCGTCCTCACCAACATACTCCCCGGTCTGCACTTCGATAAGATGTAATGCCTGATCACTTTTATTTTCTAGCCGNTGCACTTCACCAATNGGAATGTAAACCGACTGGTCAGGCCCCAATGTCATCGACTCATCACCTCGTGTGACTTCGGCTTCACCTCTAACAACNACCCAATGCTCGGCTCGAAACTTATGACGTTGTAGAGAGAGTTGCCCTCCAGGGCACACTATGATCCGTTTTACTCTGAACCGCGGACCTGCATCGATATCCTGATAGCTGCCCCAGGGNCTGTAAACTTGGCTGGGCATATTAACTTCATTCCGGCCATCTCGGCTTAAACGGTCTACCAAGTTACGAACCTCAGAGGCTTGCTCTTTTGGCGCCACAAGCACCGCATCTCGGGTTGCCACAACCAGCATATCGGATAAGCCCATCGCAGCGATGAGCGGCCCATTTTCACTATGGATGTAAGATCCATTCACCGATTCAACTACAACATCACCGGAAATAACATTGTCATTAGAATCTGAAGCACCCTGTTGCCAGAGAGAAAACCATGACCCAAGGTCAGACCAACCGCAATCCAAAGGCACAACAGCCGCGAGTTCTGTTTTTTCCATTACTGCGAAGTCAATTGAGTCTGACTCAATTTGGCTGAAAATATTTTCATCAAGCCTTAAGAAATCCATATCAGCAGACAAATTTGAAAATGCTTCCTCACAGAGATTAAACATTTTGGGTTGAAACTTTTTGATTTCTTGCAGCATAATATCACCACGGAATACAAACATTCCACTATTCCACAGATACGCGCCCGATTTTACATAATCAGTTGCAGTCTTTTCGTCGGGTTTTTCAACGTAGGCTGCTACTTCAAAACTTTGGTGTGTCATGCATAGGGGGCTACCCTTACGAATATAACCAAATCCAGTTTCGGGACGATCAGGATTAATACCAAAAGTCACTAGCCTGCCCGCTTTGGCGATCTCAGCTGCATGCTCTAGGCCAGAAAAAAAAGCCGGTTCGTCCGCAATAAATAGATCCGAGGGCATTAATAAAGTTACTGCTTCTNCGTCATGCTTAGTGGCGAATAGCGCTGCTANAGCGGCTGCCGGTGCAGTATTTCGGCCAACTGGCTCCAGTAATAACGCCGCTGGTGTTACACCAATCTCGCGAAGTTGCTCAGCGATTATAAACCGGTGATCATTATTTCCTATAACAAGGGGCTGCGTGGAACCATTAAATCTGACTAATCGCTCCGCCGCTTGCTGCAGCAAAGTCTTTTCGCCTCCCAGCGAAAGAAACTGTTTTGGATGTAACGCTCGGGATAAAGGCCAAAGTCTCGTGCCTGAACCGCCAGATAATATAACTGGAAACAGTGTTGTCATGGATAAACTTCAAGCATCCCAGAGGGTGAAACACACATAGAATATTTCCACAGACCAAGTTCGACTGGCCTATTGACACCTAGCAAAGGGAGTAAATACCCTCTTTGTGAGCCTTTGTCCAAGATTGGAAGTTGCGATGATCTTAAAAATATTTTTCATCCCAATTGTTCTGTAGCTATTTTTCCATCGCACNTTTTTAAAAAGGGATTTAAGCCAGGGGTTTAGTTCACTATTTATCCTGAGATCCCACACGCATAAGAAGCGCTAGAGGTAAAATACATATCGTGCAAATTGTTAGAATATGAAAATCGTGTAGGTATCCAATAAATTCTGCTTGCCTATTTATAATGCGCTCGAAACTAGCTATCCCCTCTAAACTGTCCATACTCCAGTTTTCAGGAAGAGCGTAGTGTTTTAACACTTCGTTATAATAGCTCGCGTTTTGCGTCAAATTTGAGCGTGCATCTTGAGTACTTGCAACAAGCTGAGTCACAATGAAGGCTATACCTACTCCAGCNGCGATTCTTCGGTTTGTTGTGAATAGACTTGTAGCATCAGGACGGAGCGAGGGTGGCACCGTCTTAAAGGCTGCTGTTTCGCAAGGAGTATTTATGAAACCCATACCGAAACCTTGCAAGAAAACAGCAACCGCCAGCCTCCACTGCTCTGAGTCAGGAGGTAGGCCCGCTAACATCCAAGTTGACAGACAAACTATCAAGCTACCGAAAAAAATTAGCGGCCTTGGGCTAAACCGCATCAGTAAATATCCAGCACAAAGCGAGCTCAACATAGTGCCTACGCCGCGATTCACCATCACTAGTCCAATCATTAGGACCGGAAATTCCATTATTCGCTGCATTACCGCAGGTAAAAGAGCCATGTACCCAAAAAACAGAATGTTTACAAAAAAATCGATCGTAATTCCAAGCACAAACTCGCGATTTTTAAGAGGCGTTAGATTAAGATACGGCTGGCGGGCCGTTATTGCGTGTATAAGGAAAATATAAAAAGCACTACAAGCTACAACTGCGTAACCAGTGATAACTGTAGAGGAGAACCAATCATTCTTTTCACCCTGGTCAAGCATTAATTGCAAGCAAGCTATCCCAATGCTGAGAACAACAAAGCCAAAGAAATCGAATGGTTTGGGATCTAATCGTTTATCTTTAGGCACTACTGTTAAAAGAAGCGTTAAAGCTATTATTCCGAGTGGAACATTCATAAGGAATACAGTTCGCCAACCGAACATTTCGGTCAATACACCCCCAATTATGGGGCCAATTACAACCGCGCTCATTCTTCCTGTCTGAAGCCACCCAAAAGCCGGACCTTGCTGATTCTTTGGAAATGTAGCGAGTACCACCTGATAAGTTAACGGATTCAAACCTGACCCAAAGAAACCTTGGCAGAAGCGATAAAAAATGACCTCATATAAGCTCGTTGATTGAGAAACCATTATGGCGCAGCCCATGAAACCACAAACGACAATTATGAACATAAACCGCCGGCCAAACTTTCTACACATCCATGCATATAAAGGTGTAAAAATTGCTCCAGCTACCAAGTAAGACGTCAGCACCCAGGAAATCTCAGTTATAGTAGCTGACATTGCTCCCATCATTGTGGGAAGCGCCACAGAAACGGCAAATGTATCGGTGCCTTGCATGGCTCCCGCAGGTATTATGGCGAGCGCAACCAGCAGCCGCCGTTTGGCCGGCAGAACCTCTTCTTCGCCTTCGACGGGCGGGGATTTCATACTACGATTCTGACTCATAAACCTTTTGGGTGCTGTAGCCTCTTGCGAGACCAAGTAACCTGTTATACCACCTCATTTAAAGATCGAACATCGGATTGATTAAACATTGTTGAGGTAAGCATATCATGAAAGTTGGATACATAGGACTTGGTACCATGGGTGGGCCGATGGCTTTCAATCTTTTAAAAGCAAAACACGAGGTATTCGTCCATGACGTTAATCAGGAAATAGCTGAAGAACATATTTCTCAAGGCGCTATTTGGGCAGATACGCCTGCGGAGTTAGCTCAGCAATGCAAAGTAGTATTTACATCTTTACCCGGACCGACAGAAATGGAATTAGTGGCTCTAGGCAAGAATGGTCTTATAGACGGTTTCTCTTCGGGGGACTGTTATTTTGACCTTACCACCAACTCCCCAACCACTGTTCGACGTGTTCACGATGAAATGGCTCAGAAAGGTGTTCACGTTTTTGATGCCCCTGTTTCCGGAGGACCAAAAGGAGCGCAAAGTGGGAAAATGTCACTTTGGGTTGGTGGTGATGAAGAGCGGTTCAATGAAAATAAGACTGTCTTAGATGCGATTGGCGACCGCGCCATGTATGTGGGCCCCATTGGCGCGGGTGCTATTGCAAAACTTGTTCATAATTGCTCGGGATACATGATGCAGACTGTCTTTGCAGAGGTATTCACCATGGGAACAAAAGCTGGTTTAGATCCAATGGCACTTTGGCTGGCAGTCCGTCAAGGCGCAGCGGGACGCAGGCGCACATTTGACAATATTCCCGATCATTTCCTAAGCAATAAATACGATCCTCCTGCTTTCGCGCTCAAACTTGCACACAAAGACGTGACGTTAGCAACAGAATTAGGGAAAGAATTAGGGGTTCCTATGCGAATAGCAAACCTCACTCTTGCCGAGATGACCGAAGCGCGCAATCGCGGTTGGGATGAACGCGACAGCCGATCTGCGATGCTTTTGCAGTCTGAGCGAGCCGGTGTAGAGATTGAAGTTCCGCAAGAGTTAATCGATGCAGCCTTCGAGAAAGAACCAAAATAGACTTTCGCTCGGTTGTTTATTTTTTCTCAATGAACATGTTCTCATCCGGAGCACCAGCCAGAGCACATGTCCATTTCTGGTTGCCTGATTGAGGGGGAATAAACACAACTGGCCGACCATTTTTGAGAACATCGTATGTGGTATCAATTCCACAGAGGTGACCACGCAATGCTCGGAACGTTCCAGAGTGTGCAACAACTAGAATAGACTGTTTACCTTGAATTTCTTCGCATGCAGCAATGATCCTTGAATTAAACTCCGCGGGGCTCTCTCCACCCGGCGGCTTGTCTCCGCGGTCATAATCGGCAATGGGCTTACCTTCCCATTCACCGTACGAGCGTTCCATAATACCAGGAACGGAAAGAATATCTAAGCCAAACGCCTCGGCAGCGGGCTCTGCTGTTTTCCAAACCCGTTGTAGTGGGCTTGAAAAAATTGAGCCAATATCCTCGTCATTAATCCATTTAACGGCATCCACCGCATCTTGCTTACCCCTTTCAGTTAATTCTACATCTATCTGCCCGGCAAATTGATGTGCTGCATTTGCAACACTCTCACCATGCCGAATAAAATAAAATTTTGACGAAAATAGTGGAACCGTTTCAGCCATGGGTACACTCCGCTCTCATTAAATCTGAATAAAAAACAAACTCAAATTCCAATCAATACTTTTTCACTATTCCAAAGATGCCTAAAAAATATAAAAACTTTATAAAAGAAAAAATCTAATGACTAGAGCCAATCAAAGCCACGCATTTTTAGGTGAGCGCGTAAATTCTTTCGGCTTGGATCTGCAAACTTTTCGCTTATGTCATTGGTCCAACTATCGGGGGTCGTAACCTTATTAATAGATGTGTAGTGATTAGCCAATTCGACATCATAACTTTCAAGTTTTTCGGCAAGGCTTCGTTCATCTTTTTGGTTCCCGTATAATTCATAATGCACAGTAGTCCCTGGATCCATTCTCGGTTTTTGCTTTGGAACTTCGGCTGGCCAACCCAAAACCATACCAAAGACTACATATACTTTATCGGGCAATTTTAGGATTCTTGCCATCTCACTGGGGTCGTTGCGAACTGCACCTATCATTACACCGCTCATTCCAAGCGACTCAGCTGTTAAGTAAGCGCTCATTCCAACTAAAGATGCGTCAATGCTGGACACCAATCCAATTTCTAAAGGATTTTCATTCATAGATCCACCGCGGGCGACAATGGCCTTTTCCATACGCGTTAAATCAGCACAAAAACATAAAAACACAGGGGCGTTTAAAACATGCTCCTGATTATTAACGACCGGGTAAACTTCAGCTAAAATCTTTTTGTCCCTTATAACGATGACACTGTATGCTTGTATGTTTGATGATGTAGGAGCCCTCATTGCAGCCCCAAGTAATGCATCCAGATGGGCATTGGAAACTGGTTTCTCAGAAAATTTTCGAATGCTTCTTCTTCTGTTTAACAACTCAATTGTTTCACTTGAGATTGCTAATTCTTTATCGCCGTCAGCCATCAGCTTACTCCACAGGCTTGTGGTATATAGTCTGTGTTGGAAAGGCAAACTCGAGACCAGCCGAATTAAACCGTTTATAAATCTCTAAATTCATAGCTGTTTGCGTTTCGAGAATATCGGCTCCACGTTTTATATAGTAGGCAAAGTATATGTTTAGATGAAAATCACCAAATCCATTAAAACTTAATTTGGTTTTTTCCTCAATTTTATCGCTATGCTCCTTAGCGATTTCACGCAACAAACCTAACGCCTTTTCTATCTGTTCTGCACTCGTGCTATAGGTAAGTCCAAGATTCAGCTTTATCATACGACTTGGTTCTGCTGAAACATTCTCAATGACCGAGTCGGAAAATTTAGCGTTAGGGATAACTACGTTTCGTCCATCCAGCTTTTGTATGCGGGTTGATCGGACACCGATTTCTCTTACCCAGCCTTCAACACCTGCAACAATAATCCGATCATTGATAGTGAAAGGTTTATCAGTGAAAATAGTAAACCCACCAAATAAATTAGAAATGGTATCTTTTGCAGCCATTGCAAAAGCGAGGCCTCCGATGCCAAGACCTGCCAGAAGGGCGCCAACGTCATAGCCGGCGTTGTCTAATCCAACCACGATAGCAAGCACCCAGATGGTTGCCTTCACACCTTTGCGCAATATCGGCAACAGTTGATCATCAAGGTCAGTCTCTGTCTCTCGTACTTTTGGCTCAATGTACTCTTTCACGAGCAAGTCAAAGAAACGTGTCAGTATCCATGCGAATGCAATTGTTATAAGAAAATCGTAGCCATTCGAAATCCAAACACGCACCTGCTCTGTTAGCGCTAAATGGTTCAAAGCCCACCAAATACCAAACAGAGATATTATGAAAACTAATGGCCGCTCGGTTGACTCAATGAGCAAATCATCAAGTTGCGTCGTGGTCTTAGATGCAACTTTGCGCACCATATTTTTAGAAAGCCACAGAACAAGCCGCCCGATCAGAATAGTCGCTATTATGATGCCCAGCGCTGTTGACCACTGTAAGACAGTGTTTCCGTAGTAAATTTTTTCGAACACTTCCATAAATATCCTCGAAGAGGTCTGCAAACAATGTTGATATATTTCCGATATTGCGGACAACTTTAAATAGGCAAGTTCTATAACAAGCCATCAATCTCAAGTAAATTACTGGATGTCGATCAGACTACGACCTTTTCCCAATCATCGATATATTCTAAAGCCTAGCGTACTCTAGCACCTCTTGCCCCATCAGCACGCATTCTCCAGGAAATTTTGCGTAATAAAAGCGCAGTCGGTAAGTTGCTTTGTAAACAAAAGCCCAGGCCTCAAGGACATCAAAACTTTGTTTCGATTCCGCAGGATTTTTGATTGGTTGTAACTGGCTAATCTGGTTTTTAATACTAAAACCATGGCCGGAAGCGCTTCCAAGATCTGGAAGGTGGTGCTTTAGAAGGCCAGGAGCACGTTCCAACACATCTGCAGAGCACGGATGGTTTTGCTGAGCAATCGTTGTTGCGCTTGACAACAATAACACCGCAAGAATGATTAGTACTAAGGTTGGTCTTAACATAAACGTTTCGTCCCCCCCCCCCGGTTGGGCTTATACACGGTTCAACCACCGAAATGAAATTCATACTTTTTTTTATCACCGTGGTTTTTTCATGTGAAATATAACTGTATCAAATCTCTTTATGCTTGGTTCCTAAAGCTTGATTACAAAATTCGCTACCATGAAAATGGGTTTTTTTGAAGTATCACCAGCATATTCTATAGGGCGCCTAAGCCATCCACGAGTGGGTGTATTACCTTTTTGTTACACGTATTAGACGTGTCCATAACTAAGCATTGCATCCGCAACTTTTACAAATCCCGCTATATTGGCACCTTTGAGATAATTTACGGTACCATCGCCCTCTGAGCCATACTCCACACAGGAAGCGTGAATATCGCGCATCATATTCTCCAACAACTCCCGGAGACGATCTTCCCCCCAAGCAATCCGAGCGCTATTCTGGCTCATTTCAAGACCTGAAACGCCAACTCCACCCGCATTCACTGCTTTAGCTGGCCCAAATTTAATATTTGCTTGCATGAATGCATCAATCGCTTCCTGCTCGCAGGGCATATTGGCAGCCTCAGCCACATAAGAGGTACCATTCTTGATAAGGGACTCGGCATCTTTACCGCTAACCTCATTTTGAGTAGCAGATGGAATAATACAGTTTCCCTCGACACCCCAAGGTCTCTCTCCTTTGTGAAAGGTAATGTCGTTAAATTCTTCAGCGGCCTCGTGAATTCTGCCGCGTCGCACCTCTTTAAGCTCTTTAATCCAATTGACTTGCTCTTCAGTAAACCCCCGTGCGCAGTGAATAAAACCACTTGAATCGGACATTGTTAAAGGCTTAGCACCCAAGTGAATAGCTTTCTCCGCCGCGTAGGTTGCAACATTCCCAGAGCCTGAAATTAAGACTGTTTTACCTTCAAGACCCTCCCCATGATGCTTTAACATATTTTCAAGATAAAAAACCGCTCCATACCCTGTTGCCTCAGTTCGCATTTTTGAGCCTCCAAATTCAAGGCCTTTACCTGTCAGGACACCCACGAAACGATTTGTAATGCGTTTATATTGACCAAACATAAAGCCAATCTCTCTTCCACCCACCCCAATATCTCCTGCAGGAATATCAGTATCCTCTCCTATATGTCGGTACAATTCTGTAACAAAAGACTGGCAGAAACGCATAACTTCAAGATCTGACTTACCTTTTGGATTAAAATTTGCCCCGCCTTTACCGCCACCCATTGGCAAGCCGGTTAAGCTATTCTTGAAGGTTTGCTCAAATCCTAAAAACTTTAATATTGACTGATTGACACTCGGATGGAAGCGGATACCCCCTTTGTATGGGCCAATTGCTGAATTGAATTGGACACGCCAACCACGGTTTGTTCGAATATTTCCCTTATCGTCTGTCCAGGGCACGCGAAATGATATGACTCTCTCCGGCTCAGCCATACGCTCCAATATTTGCATTTCGTGATAAATCGGCTTATCCGCAATAAATGGAAAAATAGTAGACGCCACTTCAAAGACCGCTTGAACAAATTCAGGTTCTCCAGGATTGCGCTTCCCCACACCTTCCATGTACCGATCAAGATAGTTTTGGGTTTTTGCTTTGTTTGCATGAACCTTTGACATAATCATTCCCTCCCACCAAGATTTGCCACTAATTTTCTTAAAGCAGTTTTCTATCAATTTCGAAGTTATTAACTGAGTTCAAAGGGTATTCTTTTTCTACCTTCGTTGCAGCTTCTAAATTTTTTCACTAACCTTTTGTGTTGGGCACTCCGTACTCCGCATAAACTATCCGCATTTTATCAACGGAGCTGACACTTGGTTTGCTCGTTAAAAACACAACGCAAGCGTACCATATTCATTCATTTAAGATAGAATTCTGGCGGAGGGACCGGGAATCGAACCCGGGCATGAGTATTACCCCATGACGGATTAGCAATCCGCTGCATTACCGCTCTGCCACCCCTCCTTTTTAATCAATAAC
>PARQ01000005.1 GCA_002711555.1 Rhodospirillaceae bacterium
TAGGTAATGTAATAAGCTTTTGTGAGCGCATGCTTAACCGTAATAGTTTGGGCGACCAAGCGCGGTTGGCACGGGGAGCTTTTCTGGCGGTAGCGATTTCAATGATTGTAATTATCATAGGCTGGGTCTTGCAGATATTCATAGCTCTGTATAGCCTTTGGGCTTTGGAATTAATATTAATTGCCCTTCTTGTGGCTCAACGCAGCTTATACGACCACGTTCGTTCAGTAAGCATAGCACTCGAAAAAAAAGGGATAGAGGCAGGCCGTAGGACCGTTGCTCATATAGTTGGGCGCGAAACAGCGGCTCTTGATAGAGGCGGAATATCAAGGGCTGCTATCGAGTCGCTGTCAGAAAATTTTGCCGATGGTGTGGTAGCTCCAGTTTTGTGGTATCTGATTTTCGGGCTTCCAGGTCTCTTTTTCTGCAAGGCGGTTAATACCATGGACAGTATGATCGGCTACCGCAATGAACGATACAATATGTTTGGTCGAGTAGCAGCGAGACTAGATGATGTAGTAATGTGGATCCCCGCGCGTTTTGCAGCACTTTTAATCATCGTTGCCGCTTGTGTGGTTCCGAGGAGTAATCCTCTTCGAGCTATACGTTTTATTCTGAATGATGCGTCGAAACATCCTTCCGTCAACGCTGGCTGGCCTGAGGCTGCGATGGCAGGAGCACTTAATTACTCACTTGGGGGTCCACGTGTTTATGAAGGTGGTTTGAAGGAGGGCTTGTGGATCGGAAATGGTAGGTTTGAATTATTACCTGTCGATATAAAGCACTCCCTTAATTTGTTTGTTGCTACTTGTTGCTTGAATGGCCTCCTAATTTTGGCGGCTTGGCTGGCTCTAGGATGGTGGTGGTCAGCGTAAATTTCTCAGTGACGAGCGCAAAGCATTAGCCTGGACATTTTGGTATTTGCCCTTAAGAATTATCTCTTCTGCTGTTGCTTTCTCGCTTCCATAGTAAGACTTGTTTTTTGATTTCCGCGGATGAATTATTGCTCCTTCGACGCTAGCGCCCACAAATACACCTTGATTTATGGAAAACGAATATATGTCCGCACTTAAATTTGTAGTGGTAGCAGCCCCAGCGCCAACACCTACTGGCCCAGCTGCTACGCTGAGATCACCACCAAGTTTAACCTCATTCTGAAGGATTGAAGCCAAGCCACGATCTGACATTATAAGCAACAGAATTTCTTGAGACTGGCCACCGAACTGTAACCCAAAACTTGCTGAACCCATGGTAAAAAAAGCGGGGTATCCCCAATTTCCATTAGAGTCCTTAGCCATTAAAATACCATTTCCTCCCTCTGCTCCAACAAAAAATGCTCCTTTTAAAACATTGGGGAAAAGCATTACAGCCTTAGCACGTTGGATGGTATTGCGGACGTCTGGTCCAATATTTTTATCCTTTGCCATTCGTTGGATTGTGAAATGTGCTTGTGAGACCAGCTGGTCTTCTTCTAGGCCAGCTAATGTGCTTTTAGGCAGCGGGAAAATGAGCGCTATTGTAATGGCTACTATTGGGACGATGGCTTTCATGTGAATAAACTCCTCCGATAATATCACCCATATTTTGACTAGAGACACCTTTAACTCGTTTCTAACACTTAAATGAAATAAAGCGAGATGGTTTTGGGAAGAAATGTACATAATTTGCGTTTGCAATTTTCTCTGTTTTAGGTGAGCTATTCTGTGGGTATTGGCCTTAAGTCTAACGGAATTATTAAAACTTTAGATACATATTTTTGCTCTTACAGCAGGCCACAAATTAGCGCTGCTACGTTCGTTAGCCCCGTCTTTGTATGATATAAGGATAAAGCCATTATTTTTATGGGTTTATTAAATAGACGGATCGAAGTTTATCGTCTCAATGCTCCACACTCCGGTATTTGAGTTTCTGTCAGTAATNTGGGCGAGCCGAGTAAGGCTACAGTTTGCGGCCGTTATCGATAGAGCTTTTTCTGGACCAAGCCCAAGGGCGATGGCTATTGCGGCACGTATTGTCCCACCATGTGACACACAAACAATATCATTTCCTGCATACTTGGTTGTTATGTTTGTGATCGCAGGTGCAACCCTCGCTATAACATCTGCGAAGCTTTCGCCCTTTGGTGCCCTTTCGAAAGCGGGCGCTATCCAAAACTTATGCTTCTTATTGTTGAAAGTATCGCCAAATTGGCCTCGTTGTTTCCCCTGCCAAATACCGAAATGTTGCTCACGAAGAGCTGGNTCTTCGATAGCCCTAGGCANNTTAGCTCCCGCCNGCGCTATTGCCTCAGCAGTTAAAACCGTGCGTTTAAGGTCTGATGTAAAAAGAACGGAGTCAGATGGTAATATTTCTGCTAACCGCTTAAAAGTTTTCGAATNTGACACATCAGCATCAAGATCCATCTGGCCATAAACTATATTGGTAGGATTAAAGACTGGCGCATGTCTGATCCACCACCATCGAGTTACAATTGTCTCCATCTCCCCCCCAAACAATTTAAAGGGTGGCTGATAACAAAATAGCAGTCTCTAGGATTTGCTGTTGTGCACCCAATACGTCGCCAGTATGTCCACCGAAGCGTTTTACTGCGAGATATCCTAACCCACCTGCTAACANAGTGCCTACNATAAGTCCATTGATGCTTGTGTTAAAGCCAATCATAGTGAAAGCAATGACTACACTAATTATCCCTCCAACGATAATATCTTGAGTGTTGGGGCTGCCCGCCTCAGCAGCTCGACCCGTTTCTGAGGCAACAGGAAAGGCTCTCATTGCTATTGGCAGAAATCCTCGCGAGGCACCTGCAGCTGCAACGATTGCTAATGNTGCTGCCNATCCTCCTCNTACACTCAATAAATTAGCAATNGCAGCCGCCTTCAGGCTTAGTACTGTGAAAATTGCGATTACACCAAAAGCGCCAGTTTTGCTGTCACGCATTATTTTGAGTCTCTGTTGCGGACTCGTACCCGCCCACATTCCATCAGCACAATCGGCAAGTCCGTCTTCATGTAACCCGCCGCTAAGGGCACACATTACCGCAACGGCGAGAAGTGCTGCCGCATATGACGGAAGGTCGGAAGCTAGAAAAGCAGTCACGCCGCCTACGGTNCCTATAATACAACCTACAATTGAAAATGCCCACGCCGAGTCGGCTAACGGTCTTCGTTCCGTTTCGCTATCAATCGGGACGGGCAGGCGAGTAAAAAACCGTGTAGCTATTAGTAGATCGCCAATACGACGGTCGAGTTGAATCGCCTTCCCCAAATTCCGGCGTGTTTCTCCGCGACTCTTCGAAGATGTGTCGGTTTCTTCACGATCAAGGACGACATTTGTATTGGGATCATTTTCTTNTGAGTCTTGTTGTTTGGTCATGATAAGCACATATTCCCTGTAGCGGCTGNGTCAGTATGTCAGCCTTTACCTCAGATGCACAGTTTTCGTTGGATTTTACAATGAATGAAGCCTCCGCCACTAGTCTTCAAGAAATACGTGATATAATGAATAGATTTCCCGGCCCAGATGAGGAGGCCATGGAACGTGCAATGGTTCACGAATCAATTTTGACCAAACCGTCCGGAGCTTTGGGACACTTAGAGACCCTAAACCAGTGGTTTTGTGCGTGGCAGGGCTGCCATCCTCCGCGTCTTGAGAGACCACGAGTGGCTGTTTTTGCTGGAAACCATGGTATTACACGGCACCAAATTTCAGCTTTCTCTGCTGACGTAACCCATCAAATGGTCGCAAATTTTCGATCAGGCGGTGCGGCGGTTAACCAGCTTTGTAAGCGCTATGATGCGGAGCTTCGTGTTTATGAGATGGCGCTGGATCACTCTACAAACGATTTTACTGAGTCACCAGCCCTCTCTGANGCTGAATGTGCGAGTGCGATGGCTTACGGTATGATGGCGGTCGAAGACGGGGTTGATGTCATATGTGTTGGTGAGATGGGAATCGGTAATACGACGAGTGCNGCCGCGCTATCCTGTGCCTTATTTGGGGGTGCCCCTAAAGATTGGACCGGGACTGGTACTGGCATCGATCAAACAGCTCTTGAGCGCAAGGTTTCGGTGGTCAGTAAAGGAGTGGATCTTCATCGTTCACACCTCGACGATCCTTTGGAGTGCTTGCGTCGGCTTGGGGGGCATGAATTAGCGGCAATNTCCGGTGCAGTTATAGCAGCTCGTATTGGAAAGGTCCCGGTGATATTAGATGGTTATGTAGCAACGGCTGCGGCAGCCGTATTGCACAAGATTGACAACACTGCATTGGATCATTGTATTGTAGGGCACCTATCGGCGGAGCCTGCTCATGCCATGCTCCTTGATTTTCTCGGCAAAGCACCCCTCTTGGACCTAAATATGCGGCTTGGTGAAGCTTCGGGTGCAGTTATGGCTCTTGCAATTCTTAAGGGCGCAGTAGCTTGTCACACTGGCATGGCAAGTTTTAAGGAGGCAAATGTAAATGAAAAACTTTAGTAACGTTCATTCTCCAATCTGCAATAAGCGCCCTCCGCGCCTCGCCGCGTTAAAGTTGTATAGAAAAAACATGCTGGATATGAGGAGGTAGACTAAATTTAGGGCACAGGCACTAAAAAGAAGCGTCTTTTCGAAGTAATCCTGAGCTAATATCGCGCGCATTCCTTCAAAAACGTGCGCAGGAGGAAGCATCCATGCGATCCATTGAAGCCAATGAGGTAGTATCGAAATTGGATAATAAATTGCACTGACAGGTGCAATCAAAAATATCATCGCCCATGCCAGGCTTTCCGCTCCAACCCCAAAGCGCAAAAGTAAAGAGGTTACTAACAAACCGATTATCCAGCCAAAAATGAGCAGGTTCGTGAAAAATGCAATAAGTGGAAGGCCAAGGTCAAATANTGAGAAATGATAGAGTGGGATCGCCAGCATTATCGCTGGGCTAACCCCTATTAAAACCCTGATAAAGCTGATGACCATTAATGCTAGAATGAACTCATACGGTCGAAGGGGTGTAACGAAAATATGGCCTAAATTGCGAGACCATAGCTCTTCCAAAAACGAAATTGAAAAGCCCAGCTGGCCACGGAACAGAACATCCCATAACAATACTGCTCCTATTAAAATACCTGCTGCTCCTGCTAGTACAGATGACTGGGTGAGAAAGAATTGTGAGATAAACCCCCANAGTACGAGCTGTATGCTTGGCCAATATGCTAGTTCTAAAAGACGCGGCAATGATCCCTTTATCAGATAAATGTACCTCAACACCAATGCCCAAATGCGTCCAAGCGAAGCTTTTATATTCTTAAGTACTGCTTGCNTTACTTCATTCATTGTAGGGGACCTGTGCGAGTAACGGCTAAAAAAACTTCCTCCAAATTATCGCGACCATATGCCTCTATGAGCTCAGAGGGTGTGCCCGCGGCGGTTATACGACCTCCTTGCATCATTAAAACTTGGTCACATAATCTCTCAACCTCTTGCATGTTGTGGGTTGCGAGAATTATGGCTGTACCAGTCCGTTCACGGTAATCGCAAAGATAGTGCCGTATCCAGTCNGCGCTATCGGGGTCCAAGCTAGCAGTGGGCTCATCCAGCAAAAGTAGCTCGGGATTGTTTAATAATGATTTCGCTAGCATCACACGCGTTCGTTCACCAGCAGACAAAGTCCCATACTTTCTTTGGAGTAAATCATTAAGCTGCAGGTCACTTGCTAAAATGCTTAAGCGTTCTTTTTCGTTTGAGATACCGTAAAGCTGGGCATAAACTTTCAGGTTTTGATAAACGCTTAATCGTTGGGGCAGGTCGACGTAGGGTGAAGAAAAGTTCATACGTGAGAGCGCAGAATAGCGGCTCTTGAGCATATCAATACCAAATATGGATATTTTACCTGANGAGGGCACTACNAGGCCCAATAGCATAGCTATTGTGGTTGTTTTTCCAGCNCCGTTGGCTCCCAATAGAGCCATGACGGAGTTTTCNTTAACATNGAAAGAGATGCTATCGACGGCACAAACATCACCGAACTTTTTCGAGAGCTTCGAGACTGATATGATGAGTNTTTCTGTCATAATTAGTTTAATATGGTTGGCCTACATTGTTAAAAGCAAGAGCTCAAACTTAATTAATTTGCTGCAAGGGTTAGAAGATGTTTAGGCGTACAAAAGAGAGCGATGACAGCACGCGCACTGGTCTTAGTGTGATACAGGGCGGGCAAGTTCATTTGCGAACGCTAATACTGCTAAGGTGGGTAGCGGCAGCAGGCCAAACTGCGACAGTTTTATTGGTTTTTTTTGGGCTAGGTTTCGAGTTACCTATAATTTCATGCTTTGGAGCAATATTCGGTCTTGTTTCATCAAACCTGGTATTGGCAAGCCGAGGTCGTGAGCGGCGTCGGCTTACAGAACGAGAAGTATTTCTATTGCTTGGGTTTGATGTTTTACAACTCAGCGTTTTGNTTTTTCTGACTGGAGGGCTCGCTAATCCATTTGTTATTCTTATAATAGCTCCAGTAATGGTTTCTGCGACGATTTTATCCCGCCGTGCGACCATTGGTTTGATAGTATTGGCTATGATATGTATCTCGCTCTTAGGGCAGTATCACTTACCTTTACCTTGGAGTGGTTCACCGATAGAACTCCAACCGACCTACCGATTAGCAATCTGGACGGCCTTGGCCGTAGCAGTAGTTTTTATTGCAACTTACGTATGGTCGGTCTCAGAGGAAGCTAGACGCATGTGGGAGGCGTTGGCTGCTACCCAAACTTCTCTGGCGCGTGAGCAGAGGGTCTCGGCTTTGGGCGGTTTAGCGGCAGCGGCAGCTCATGAACTAGGCTCTCCTTTGGCTACAATAACTGTGGTTGCCAATGAGCTCTCGAAAGAGGTTCCGGCTGACAGCCCCATTGCTGAAGANGTCCAACTATTATTAAGCCAGTCTGAGCGGTGTCGCCATATAATCACTGGGCTGGCGCAAGCGCCGGAGGCCTCTGCGTCTGGTCCCTTCGAGCGGTTGCCTTTCTCAGCGCTAGTTGAAACTGCTCGTGCTCCCCATGGATCCGACACAATTGCTGTCTCTGTCAACATCCAAGAGAATGCTATTGGAGATGAACCATACTTACCCTATGGTCCAGAAATGATGCATGGTTTGGGAAACCTAATTCAGAATGCCATTCAATTTGCTCACAGTCAGGTATGGCTTGATCTAAATTGGAATAAAGAAACTGTTTGGTTATTGGTGCGCGATGATGGGCCAGGGTTTAGAGCATCAGTTCTTGCAATGATTGGTGAGCCCTACATATCGACACGCAGTGTGACCGGGGAAAATCTGGGCCTTGGCATTTTTATTGCGCAAACGTTGTTAAAGCGCACTGGTGCAAATCTAAGTTTCAGCAATCAGAATGGCGGAAAGGTTGAGATTAGCTGGACACGCGCTATTCTAATGAGAGATGCTATGGATGGAGAAGAAAAGTGAAGGAATTCTCGGCCGGATTACCCGCAGATAGGACGCTTCTTATAGTGGACGATGACGCTCCACTGCGAAACCGATTAGCTAGAGCACTTGAGAAACGTAACTTTTTACCCGAGGTGGCTGCTAGTGTTGCCGAAGGAATCGAACTAGCTGCCCAACGTCCACCTGCTTACGCGATCGTTGATTTGAGGTTAGAAGATGGCAATGGTTTAGAAATAGTAAAAGCGTTGCGTGAGGGCCGTGCTGAGACAAGGATTGTTATTCTCACGGGCTATGGAAACATAGCCACTGCCGTTGAGGCAGTGAAGGCCGGAGCGGTTGACTATCTTCCAAAGCCGGCAGATGCTGATGCAATTGCTGCGGCTCTTTTGGAAACCGAACGTCCGTTGCCATTGCCGCCGGAAGATCCAATGTCAGCTGATCGAGTTCGTTGGGAACATATTCAGCGGGTCTATGAGCAATGTAACCGCAATGTATCTGAGACAGCACGGCGATTAAAAATGCATCGACGCACACTTCAGCGCATTCTTAATAAACATGCTCCGCGGAGTTAGACATCGAATGGATTATGCATAATGNTGTCTGACCTGTCTTCCTTAGTTGGAATTGTCGAAAAGCTTAGTGCAGGGAGCATCACATGTGTGGGCGATGTAATGTTGGACCGGTTTTTTGAGGGCCAGGTAAATCGATTATCACCAGAAGCGCCAATTCCTGTGCTTGAGGTTGACTCAGAGACATCCATGCCTGGGGGTGCAGGTAACGTGGTTCGCAACATAGCGGCGTTGGGTGCAGCTGCGCGCCTTATCTCCGTTGTTGGCAATGATGAGCCAGGCCGCTCCGTTGAAGATTTACTTGCGGCGCAAGATAATCTTTCGGCAAGATTGNTTTTTGAAAAAAATCGTCTAACGACTGTNAAGTCCAGATACCTCGCAGCGCGACAGCAATTGTTGCGAGCTGACCGAGAAGTGACATCGCCGGTAACAGAAAACACCTCAAAAGCCATAGTATCAGCCGTACGGAAAGAGNTCTCGAAAAGAAACGGCGTTCTTGTTCTTTCTGATTACGGAAAGGGTGTTCTAGGGGCTGACCTAATTCGTATATTGATTGATATAGCTAAGCAAAATGGCACAAAGGTAATAATTGATCCGAAAGGTAATTTTTTTGATATTTATCGTGGCGCCAACTTGATAACCCCGAACCTTCAAGAGTTAAGTAGTGCGAGTGGGATGTCCACAAAATGTGACAGTGAAGTTGTCGCAGCCGCACGTCACATAATACAGAACGCAGGCGTAAAGGCTGTTCTTGCTACCAGAAGTGAGCAAGGTATGAGCCTTGTAACAATGGAAGAAGCCACTCATTTGAAAGCACGCGCGCGAGAAGTATTTGATGTTTCTGGCGCTGGTGATACGGTTGTGGCGATAGTGGCAGTTGCACTTGACGTCGGTGCAGACCTCAAAACGGCTGCTACTCTTGCCAATATTGCAGCAGGAGTCGTTGTTGGCAAGAATGGCACTGCAGTTGTCCACACATCAGAAATTCTTTCAGGTTTGCATGAGACTGCTCTGATGGGGTCTGAACTTAAAATTTCAGCCCTGAGCGAGGCCTCAAATAAAATAGCCTCGTGGAGGGAGAAAGGATTGCGATGTGGCTTCACCAACGGNTGTTTCGACCTGCTTCATCCAGGCCACATCTCGCTTCTTTCTCAAGCCAAAGAAACCTGTGATCGACTGATCGTTGGTCTTAATAGTGACCGGTCTGTCCGTCACTTGNAAGGAGAAAANAGGCCGGTGCAGAGTGAATTGAGCAGAGCACAAGTATTGGCTTCGCTCGCTGACGTTGATTTGGTGATAATATTTGATGATGCGACGCCAATTGCAGTAATTGAAACATTGCGGCCGGACATTCTTATAAAAGGTTCTGATTATGAGCTTAAAGACGTCGTTGGGGGCGATTTAGTATCGAAGTGGGGAGGTGAAGTGTTCCTGGCAGACATACTGCCTGGTCACAGCACGACGAGTACAATTGAAAAACTTGAGGGTAACAATTTTTGTAAGACTAATTGAGCCCATTGAATTTCCAGGTCCCCGACCATGCTACGCACATCACTGATTAAGTTCATATTGAATGATAATTATTTTTACGGGTGATTAGGTCGGTTTTACAGCCTTCATATTGAGGCTAACGGAGATTCCATTAAGTTTTTCCTGACTTGCATCATCAAAAAGCCCGAAGTCGTCGATACATTTNATGTTTTCAAAGCCCGCGTCCGTTAGAAAGCTACCTAAAAAATCAGCGGTGAACCCGGTAGCATTAAAGTCGTCNTCATCAACTTCGCCGCCAAACAGTATGCGCATTAAATGCCACTGGTGGTCGGGAGTTATCTTTTCATGAACAAATAGTATGCAAAGGGCAGCCATATCGGGCACGCTGACCATAAGCTCACCTCCTGGTTTAAGAATGCGAAGACATTCCCCGAGTGCCTGGGGTATTTCTTCTTTGTAACCGCAACGCTGTAANAGGTGGCAGCTATAAATTATATCAAATGAATCATTTGAGAACTGGCCGAGATCCCCAAAGTCGCCCTTATAATCGACATCAGCACTCTCGCTTGGGTGCATATTTTTCCAATTCGCCGCTGGGGTTGTTCCACCAATGTTTAATTTCATGACAGGCACTTCCGGTAGTTACAAATAATGAGATAAAAGTTTCAAGTTGTCTATTCAGTACAGGCCTCGACCACTTGTCGTCAATGTGTCAGATTGTGTAAGCTGGGGATGCACATAGAGCAAAGCTCAAATCTTTTGGTTTTTAGTTTATTAATCGANGCAGTTTGTAAAATGGCTGCGCGAATATTCTTTCAAATGGCGCGCCCGAGAGGATTCGAACCCCTGACCTACGCCTCCGGAGGGCGTCGCTCTATCCAGCTGAGCTACGGGCGCCTAAGAGCAGGAAACTACGGCAATCTTCAACACTATGCTAGCTGGTTTTTCTATGGTTATTTTGCGTGGTTTAAATCCCTGGCAAGGGTTCCGTGTGATGGTGAGCGCAATGGATTTTTCATCCAGTCAAAAATGTCGTTCCAAACAACTTTCGCATTTAAATCTCGCAATAGCATATGGTAACCGCTCTCATATTCCTTAATGAAGATATTTGACGAACTGTTTAATAAGCGCGTTTTTAGCAAAAGGCGCGCTTTGCTTGGAATGATATCCTCCTGTTTTCCGTACAATATTAATGCTGGTCCCTTTAATTTGTTAGCGCCACAGAGGGCTATATCCATAAGATTTACTAAGCCGTTTACAGCATCAACGCGTGTTCGTTTTATTATTTTTTTATCTGTGGATAATTGCCTTAGCATACTAAGGTTATCAGAAGGCTTGCGCCCAAAGCCCCCACCGCTCACACGGAGCCCAGGNGCAAATTTGGTCAAAATCCATAGTGCAGCTTCTTGCCAAGCTGGCATAGCTGCACGTCCCCAGATGGCTGGTGCTATTAGAATTTTTCCATTGTGTAAAGGCAGATTATGGTGCGCTGATGCTGCGATAGTAACGGCACCCCCCATGCTTTCTCCAAGCAAAAAAAGCGGCACATCGGGATGTTTCAAACGAATAATGTGAGCAATCCTTATAAAGTCAGCTGTTAATGACGGAGCTCCATGCCAGCGCCCAGCAAATGGTGCTCCCCCAAATCCACGCTGATCATAGGCATAAGTGGTAACACCGAATTTGGCCCAATAGGCCGCAGGTTTTTCAAACGCGTTTGAATAATCATTGAATCCATGGAGTGCGAGAACAACGAATCGTGGAAACATTTTTGGCCCCCATTGTCTCAAAGGAAGCTTTATGCCGTCATTCATAATAAAAGCATTCTGTTCAANAATCGCCGCCTGTGATGAAGGTCCAGGTTCAATATAGCGGGGTCCACANGCGCTAAATAATAATAGTGCTGCCGCCATTACAGTGGCATTTTTCATTATGCGGGATCTTTTTCTCTATGGGGCGAGGTTTGAGTTAACTGGAGGAAAACATCCCCCAGATTGGTTTCCTCACTCTGAATATCAACGATAGTTANCTGAGCTTTCCGAAATTCCTCCAAAATNTGGTTAACCTGAATTACGCTTTTCCTATAATTGATCATGATCGCTCCTTTTTGAGTAAGTAAAGGAGAAAATTGCAAAAGATTGGGGGGCATTTCAACGAGNGGATGGTCAGTGGTNATAATCAAAGTTTTTTCATCAATTCGAGACAATAGGGTTTCTTTTCTCTCTGAAGCAATCAATTCTCCCTTGTGAATAATNGCAATACGATCACAAAGTTTTTCTGCCTCCTCAAGGTAGTGAGTGGTGATTAGTACTGTTACCCCACCCCGATTGAGTATGCGGATGTTTTCCCAAAGCTGTTCTCGCAGTTCTATGTCCACGCCGGCCGTTGGTTCATCTAACACTAGAACCGGTGGATCGTGAACCATAGCTTTTGCAATTAGGAGTCGACGACGCATTCCTCCTGAAAGGGTTCGGGCATATGATTCGGCCACAGAAGAGAGTCCCACACGCGCAAGAATTTCATCCGTTTTGGTATCCGCGGGCGGCACTCCATAAAGCCCCGCTTGCATATTAAGGTATTCGCGTGGAGTGAAAAAGGCATCCATATTAAGTTCTTGAGGAACAATTCCGATGGCCGCGCGAGCGTTCCGTGGATATTGATCTATGTCAATGCCCCAAATTTTAACGCTGCCGTCGCTCTTCGATATAAGTCCGCCAAGGGTGTTTATTAAAGTGGATTTTCCGGCGCCGTTGGGGCCTAATAAAGCAAATAGAGACCCTCTAGGTACGCATAGATTTATCCCTGCTAGCGCTGTAACTGCGGGCCTCTTTTTTGAACTGGCATAGATTTTCGTTAATCCGTGAATCTCAACAGCCAGCTTGGGGGGCTTACAATTAGGGTCAGTCAATTTCTGCCTCCTAGGCGATTGATTGTCGCGAGGCATTCGCTATCATCCAGGNTTACCAGTGGTCAACCATGGATGCCTATTAACTATTGAAGGATAGTAACGTAAATGAAGCCAATTGAAGTAACTAAGGTNGATACAANGGAGGTAAGTTGTGATGGTGGAAGCGGAGCTTCCGGACACCCNCGCATCTTNTTGAATATGGGTGATAATACGGAAATTGAGTGCCCTTATTGCGGCAGGCAATTTAAGTTGCTGGTTGGGGCTACACCGGTAAGTGGGTAAGAGGGAAAATTTAAAATTGGTGATGCGATTATGGAACGTTTGTATTTAGTAGATGGCTCTGGATTTATTTTCCGCGCCTACCATGCGGTCAGGCCGTTGACACGCCCGGATGGCACACCAGTTAATGCCGTATACGGGTTTACTCAGATGGTGTTGAAGTTAGTCGAAGAGAGTGATGCAGATCACATTGCAGTCATCTTTGATGCTGCAAGAAAAACTTTTCGCAATGAGATTTATCCCGATTATAAAGCGAATCGGCCGCCACCACCGGACGACTTAGTCCCACAATTTGACTTGGTAAAGGAGGCAACGATGGCTTTCGGGCTACCAGCTATCGAAATGCCGGGTTACGAGGCCGATGATATAATTGCTACTTATGCAAAAATGGGGGCTGAGGCAGGAGCACGTGTGACGATTGTGTCGTCAGATAAGGATTTAATGCANCTGGTTGGCGGTCGGATATCGATGTTTGACTCTATGAGAAACCGCCTCATAAAAGCAGAAGAGGTGATCGAGCGGTTTGGTGTAGTGCCTGAAAAAGTTGTTGATGTTCAGGCTCTGGCGGGGGATTCAGTTGACAATGTGCCTGGTGTTCCTGGTATCGGAGTAAAAACAGCGGCCTTGCTNATTAACGAGTATGGTGACCTTGAGACGCTCTTAGAGCATGCAAATGAAATAAAACAGAAAAAGCGACGAGAAAACCTTATTGAATTTTCTGAGCAAGCGCGCGTATCTCGTAAACTNGTGCAGCTGAAGCAAGACGTTCCGGTGCTAAATTCGCTATCCGAATTCGCGCGGAAACAAATTGATAGAGATAAAACTATACATTTTCTTACTGAACAGGGTTTTAAATCAATCATTTCGCGGTTGAATATAGAATCACAAAACNCTCAGCAGGAGCAGAATGAGTGTTTTGGGAATGTGGATTACAAAATCGTTCAGGACNAAGAGACTCTCCAAGATTGGATNAAGCAAATTTATCAAAAAGGGTTGGTCTCAATTGATACTGAAACTACCTCTTTGAATCCAATGAAAGCTGAGTTGGTNGGGATNTCATTGTCGGTTAATCCAGGCAAGGCTTGTTATATTCCAGTTGCACACAAGATATTAAAAAAGCAAAGTAANCTCGGTGTGGTNGAAAATAACAGTTTGAACCGAGACCAAGATTTAAAACAACTCTCNCAGTCGCTTGTGCTCGATATGCTTCGGCCCGTTTTAGAAGATGAATCACTAATAAAAATTGGCCAAAACATAAAATATGACTCTCTCATCTTACTTAGGTATGGAGTAGTTATTGGGCCCGTGGACGATACAATGGTTTGCTCTTTTGTTCTTGAAGGGGGTTCAGGGAAGCATGGTTTAGACGAGCTCGCGGACCATCATCTGAATGTCAAAACCATAAAATATAAAAACGTGGTTGGGTCGGGGCAGAAACAAATCACTTTCGACTATGTGCCGCTTGAACAAGCCTGTAACTATGCGGCTGAGGATGCTGATTTGACGCTTCGTTTGCATCGTATTTTAAAGCCGCGGTTGTTAGATGAAAAAATGGTAACCGTTTACGAAACTATTGAACGTCCACTCATTCCTATACTTGTTCAAATGGAAAAAAACGGAATATGTGTTGATCAAGGCTTNTTGACAAAATTGAGTTGCGATCTGGCTAAGCGTCTCTCTGCACTTGAAGATGAAATTAAAGCCCTTGCCGGAGAGGACTTCAATATTAATTCTCCCAAACAGCTCGGGCAGATTCTATTCGAAAAGTTAGGTTTGCCTGGCGCTAAAAAGACTAAGACCGGCGCCTATCAAACCAGTGCAAAAGTTCTAGAGGACCTTGCCTCAGAGGGACATGATTTGCCTACACAGGTGCTTCAATGGCGCCAGCTAGCAAAACTCAAGAGTACCTATACAGATTCATTAGTGAAAGAAATAAATCCGGAAACAGGGCGTGTTCATACATCATATGCAATGGCAGGAGCCCAAACTGGGCGTCTTTCTTCTACCAATCCAAACTTGCAGAACATTCCAATAAGAACTGATGAAGGCAGAAAAATCCGGCAAGCATTCGTTGCGAAACCTGGACATAAGCTTATGTCATTTGATTATTCACAAATTGAGCTTCGAGTTCTTGCCCATATGGCGGATATCGACTCGTTAGCTCAGGCCTTTAAAGGAGGAGCCGATATTCATGCAACGACTGCATCTCAAGTTTTCGACGTGCCATTGAATGATATAGATCCACAAATACGGCGCCAAGCAAAAGCTATTAACTTTGGAATTATATATGGCATTAGCGCTTTTGGATTATCCCGCCAACTGGGCATTGGGCAGACAGATGCCAGGNCTTATATCAATGCTTATTTTGAANAATACCCTGGCATNAAGGCTTANATGGAGCGCTTGAAGAGCGAATGTCGCAAGACCGGAATGGTTACAACGCTNTTTGGTCGGCGCATCCATTTGCCAGGCATCAATGATAAGGATCACATGCGTCGTAATTATGCAGAGCGTCAGGCTATAAATGCCCCAATTCAAGGAACGGCGGCTGACATCATAAAACGCGCTATGATTCGGGTGCCGCAGGCGCTTCAAAGCCATGGATCAGAAGCAGCAATGCTACTGCAAGTTCACGACGAGCTTTTATTCGAAGTGCCAAATAGTGAAGTAGATGAAGTGGCTAAGATAATTACTGACGTGATGGAAAGAGCTGCGGGGCCGACGGTAAAAATGTGCGTGCCTTTAGAGGTTGAGGCGGGTATTGGTGATAATTGGGATGAAGCTCACTGATAACATTTTATAAAGTAAAAATATAAATTTACATTTGTNACCGCATGCTACTTNCCTTTTTTTAAGNTAGTATCATGGGCATTGTGTTTTGCTTGCTGCTGTTGATTGTTTCCTGCTGATAGATGCGCATCCGGCAATCGAGATATACAANAAGTTGTGATTGTTATGATAAAAGAAGGAATTAAATTTATGTTAAGAATTCTTGGGCGTAACACTTCCTCAAATGTAATGAAGGTTCTCTGGGTTTGTGATGAGCTTGGGATTGAATATAGTCGTGAGGATGTAGGTGGNAAATTTGGGAAAAATGACCAGCCAGATTACTTAGGCATGAATCCGAATGGTTTAGTGCCAACAGTCGTNGACGATGGNTTCGTGCTCTGGGAATCAAATGTCATTATCCGTTACCTAGCTTGCAAGTATGGACACGAGACGACCCTTTGGCCAGATGATTTGAGAGCGCGAGCAGATGCCGACCGNTGGATGGAGTGGCTCAGCACAACAGTTAACCCGCCCATGTTCCTGATTTTTCGGAATCTCGTNAGAGAAAGTGAGGAGACGCGCAACATGCAAGAAGTTGCGCTGGGNACAGAAAAGGCGACGCATCTTTGGAAAATACNTGATAAGCATCTGGTTAACAAAGAATTTGTCAGTGGATCACAATTTACTTTAGGAGATGTGCCGTTGGGCGTGCATGCTAGACGATGGATTGAGTTGCGGCCAGAACAGGCAAANAGTATGCACAATCTTTTGTCATGGTTTGATAGGCTAAAGAAACGTCCAGCTTATCACCATTGCCTTATTCCCCTGCAATGATCTGCACTCGCACGGGACGCGTTGACCAAGCAATACTAAGGTCATATTCAAGATGGGTGAGTGATGTATAATGAAAACTAAATATCGTATCGGCGAAAANGTACAAGTGCTAGCGATTGATCCAGATGGACATGTGCGCACACCCGCCTTTATACGCGGCAAAACAGGAATCGTTGAGAGCTACGCAGGTTTGTTTTCAAACCCGGAGGAGCTTGCTTACGGCAAGGATGGCGGGCCCAAATTGCCGCTTTATAGAGTTCGTTTCCAACAAANTAAGGTTTGGTCCGATTATGCTGGTCCTGCACAGGATACTATGGTGTTGGATCTCTATGAGCATTGGTTGGAAATCGCTTGATTTGGCTATTAAGACTNGGCGCAGCAACGGCAATTTTGCTTGTTGGTGGATGTTATCTGCCATCTGATTTTGATGCCCAGTTGCAAATAGACCGACGTGGGAATTATATTTTCCAGTATAATGGGAGTCTCACTCACTTAGGCCTGCTCAAAGAAATCAATTTAGGGAAACTTAATAATAATGAGGTTTCGAAGAAGATTTTGGCTATTCAACGCGACCTTGCACGTGATAAGGGTTACGGCTCTGGCTCTTCCCTAGACAAAAGGGTCCGGCATATTCAGCANATAAGGAATTCAACTTTTCGGGTCGCTTACAAACGCAATGGAAATTTGAACATAGAGCGTTCTTTTAACTTTGTTCGCTTTAATTCTCGCATACTTTCCATGAGCAGAGTGCCAGATAACTCGGAAATCAGAAAAAAATGGTTGATAAAGATCATTGGTGACAAGCCTAACAGCGACCTTATTAAGGCTCTGGAAAGAGTGGGCATAAAAGCTAATGGTCGGTTTCGTATTCAAACCGACGCAGAGGTTGTGCGACACAATGCCGACTCGTTTTACCAAACGGGAACATCTGTGGTTTATGTCTGGAAGATAAATAGTCTCACGAGAACACCACCCGATTTGATCTTTAAGCTACAAATACAATAAACAGTAAATAAGAGATATCTCGAACTCTGTTATTTCGCTCGTTTTACGAGGNAGAAAAAATACCTGCTTTTTTTACATCTTCACTAACATGATCTTCAAACTGCTTAAAATTTTCCTCAAATCTTCTGCGGAGGTTGTTAGCGGTGTTTTCGTATGCTGATTTATCTTGCCATGTGTTACGCGGGTCTAAAACCTCNTTCGGCACATCAGGGCAGCTGTTAGGCACCAAAACTCCAAAATGGGGGTCAGGGGTAAAGGTAACATCGGTCAGTTTACCACCGAGTGCTGCCCTAACCATGGCCCGGGTGTAGGAAATCTTCATTCGCTCACCTGTGCCATATGCTCCGCCGGACCAACCGGTATTGACTAACCAACATTTTGCGCCGGACTTTTCTATTCTCTCACCCAGCATTTCTGCATAAACTGATGGATGACGTGGCATGAAGGGTGCNCCAAAACACGTTGAAAATGTTGCTTCTGGCTCTGTTACTCCTTTTTCGGTGCCAGCTAGNCGCGCTGTGTAACCAGATAAAAAATGGTACATAGCTTGATCAGCAGAAAGACTACTTATCGGTGGAAGAACACCAAATGCGTCCGCTGTGAGCATTACAATATTTTTTGGTTGGCCCCCAATGCCTGAANGTTCTGTGTTAGGAATAAAATCGATTGGATAGCAAGACCGGGTATTTTCAGTTTTACTGTCGTCAAATAAATCAAGGTGGCGGGTGTCTGGGTCCATTACGACATTTTCGAGCACTGTTCCGAATCGATGTGATGCCGCAAAGATTTCCGGCTCTGCCTCTTTAGAAAGATTGATAACTTTTGCGTAGCAACCACCTTCGAAATTAAACACCCCGTTGTCAGACCAACCATGTTCATCATCNCCAATTAAAGTGCGAGATCCATCCGCAGACAGCGTGGTCTTGCCTGTACCGGAGAGGCCAAAGAAGATGGCTACATCATCTGCTTTTCCTATATTTGCTGAACAGTGCATGGGTAAAACGCCATTTGCCGGAAGGGTATAATTAAGATACGAAAAAACNGATTTTTTTATTTCGCCCGCATATACCGATCCAGAAATAAGCACTATTTTCTCTGAAAAATTCATCATAATGGCAGTTTCAGAATTGGTATTATCCATTTTGGGTGAGGCATGAAGGTAAGGTGCATGTAAAATGATCAAGTCTGGCTCGAAGCCCTTTAGCTCCTCAGGAGCTGGGCGGATAAACATATTCCGTGCAAATAGGCTGTGCCATGGAATGTCTGTGATAACACGCACACGAAGCCGATTTGTTTCTTCCGCCCCGGCATAGAGATCTTGTACATAAAGGTCGCGCCCTTGGTAATAGGAAAGTATTCGGCGATGTAGATTTTTGAAACTGGCCTCATCCGTACTTTGATTGACGGGACCCCACCAAATATTATCTTTGCTTGTGTGCTCCTCAACNAGGAATTTGTCTTTTGGGGATCTACCCGTGTGTTTGCCGGTATCAACAACTAGGGCCCCACCANTNGATAACTTTCCNTGGTTGCAACGAATGGTGGCTTCATAGAGAGGCTCTGCAGCCANGTTCCAAGAAACCGAGTTTGTATTGATGATACCGTGAACATCTAAGCTTTGAAATTTTTCTGTAGCCACTTTGGCGCTCCTCTTATCGTCCACCGTAGTTCGAAACAACGAGTTTTCTGGTGAGCAAAGTTACCCCATGTTTAAGGACTTAGATATCTGTGATATCCGCTCTCAAATCAATAGAGAATCACATATCAATGCGTCTCTTGGTATNTANNGGCGCTGTCTATCTNGGAATTATNGCAATTTTGGNTGTTANAATAGTTTAAAATGATGTCAATCAACTTCAACCTTTTTCGGCTAACTCGACAGAAATAGCTTCTGCAAGGGCATCTACGCTTGTTGCATGGCGGAAAATGCGAGCAATTTTTCCGCTAGGAGCTATTAGGTAGAAGAAGGTTGTATGGTTGAGTAAATATTCACTAGCATCATCTTGAGTTACGACATGGCGTAATACGCGGTATGTTTTGGTGACACTATCAATTTCGTCTCTGTTGCCTGTGAGTCCGACCATTTTCGGGTGAAAATGGGTTACGTAGGTTGACAGTGCCTCTGGGGTGTCGCGGTCCGGGTCTACCGAGATAAACAGCGGTTGAACTAAGTCTGCGGTTTTTCCAAGGCGGTCAAGCGCTGCTGTNATTCTTGCGAGACCCGTTGGACATACATCTGGGCAAAAAGTGTAACCGAATGTGATCAATAAAAATTTTCCAGGAAAACTTTTCTCTGTGATCTTTGAGCCATTATGATCGGTAAGTGTGAATGGGCCACCAACATTAATANCGGGCAGGAACCCAATTTCTGGCACTGGATCAGAAGTGGTTTTATCAATTTGGTGCCAGTATACGAGTGCTGCTAAAGCAATAGCAGAAAGTGCGGCTACCATAATCCCTATGACTGTCAAGGATGTAGAATTTTTCATGTACAACCNAACAATTCAAAAACATATCATACATANTNATATTCACAGTGCTTTCTGACACGTAACAGTAGGCAAATCGCCGCATCACAGTCTTTTTTTGCGCAGTTTCAGAGGCCGTTGCGAATGCCATTTTTTTGCCTTTTTACCGCCCTAACAGAGACATCAGTGTCAATTAAATAGAACACACTTTTTGGCGTAATCTTGGAAATGCAGCTGTATACGGATTCTAAGTGGACCGAAAAATATGATGTCCTATGCCGTCCAAGATTTGTATAAAAATAAAGGAGGTAGTTGTGAATGAAGAAAACAATTGCATTGGTTGATGATGACCAAAATATTCTTACTTCGGTCTCAATGGCGCTCGAGGCAGAAGGCTATGACGTAGTGGTGTTTCATGACGGAGAGGAAGCACTCAAGGGGCTAGTCAAAAATGCCCCCGACCTTGCTATTTTGGATATAAAAATGCCAAGGATGGATGGAATGGAACTGCTTCAAAAATTAAGGCAAAAGTCGAAAATTCCTGCTATTTTTTTAACTTCCAAAGATGACGAAATTGATGAGGTGATAGGGCTACGTATGGGGGCAGACGATTATATCAAAAAGCCATTTTCCCAGNGACTGCTTATAGAAAGAATTCGCACTATNCTCCGTCGTTCTGAGTTGCTAGAAGAGCCTTTGGATGGTGTGCCAAAAGACCTTATCGAGCGAGGAAAGTTGAAGCTTGACCCTCAACGACATTCGTGTTGCTGGGATGGTATTGAGATCAAACTCACTGTAACAGAATTTCTTTTATTGCAATCTCTCTCAAAGCGACCGGGGCATGTAAAAACTCGTGACCAGTTGATGGATGCTGCCTATGGAGANAGTATCTACGTGGATGACAGAACGATAGACAGTCATATAAAACGCCTGAGACGCAAATTTCGCGAAGTTGATACNGATTTTTCTCAGATAGAGACACTGTATGGTGTGGGGTATAGATATGGCCAATCGTGACTTCTAAAAAGGCCGAACGCATATGGACTGGTAGACTAGCTGGTTCGGCTGACGGATCAAATGGCTATTTTCGTTCTATAACTATGCCCCTAAAAAAGTGGCGGGAAAACCGTCAGCGGCATCGCATTATCTCGCCACTTACATTAAGGATACTCGCTGTNAATATTGTTGCNTTATTAATTCCAGTCGGGTTCCTNTTTTATTCTGATTCTTATCGAGATGGGCTTATTGACGCAGAACTAGANGTCATGGGTAATAANGGTAGATTGGTNGCTGCTGCACTTGGCGAAACCTCAGTTGGCGAGACGCATGCGGGAAGGCAATTCATTAACCCACTAATGGCGAGAGACACTATCCGGCGTTTAAGTGATGATCCTAAATTGCGTACGCGGCTCTTCGTGCTTAATGGGGATCAGATTGTCGACAGCAAGCAAACGGATATTCAAGTGGAGCCACTATCTCCAAGCGGAGAGAGTGATCTTATATGGGATTGGGCATTCGGCCTCATTGACTGGGGTGTTAACTGGCTGCCATCTGGCGAAAAACTGTCTTATTATCGCGAAGAGGTGTTGCCTCGCGCGAACCACTATGATGAGGTCGTGCGCGCATTTTCNGGTAATGTTGTTGGTGCCATCCGCATGGGCGGTAAGAGTGGTTTGATGTTGTCGGTGGCAGTACCCGTGCAAAATGTGCGGCGAGTCGTGGGAGCAATACTTCTATCGCAGGACGCAACGGAGATAGAATCTGCAATTCGTGATTTTCGCCAAAAGGTCATTGTTGTATCAGGTGCGGCGCTTATTATTACCATACTTTTATCTATNTATTTGGCGGGGACTATAGCAAGGCCAGTCTTGCGGCTTGCAGGCGCCGCTGAAATGGTTCGCTTGGGGCATGGTCGAGAGTCACAACAAATACCTGACTTTTCATCGCGAGGAGATGAGATTGGAGATCTTTCAAGGGTGTTACGTGAAATGACCGATGCGCTGCATGAACGTATGGATGCAACGGAGCGGTTTGCCGCTGACGTNAGCCATGAGATAAAAAACCCTCTGACTTCTCTCAGAAGCGCCGTTGAGACAGCTCTGAGGTTGGAAGACCAAAAGCGACAGAAAAAGCTGATGGGCATAGTACTGGAGGATGTACAGCGGCTTGATCGTCTTATTACGGACATTTCTAATGCGTCCCGGCTTGATTCAGAGCTTAGTCGTGAGGAGATGCAATCAATAGATGTTGGGCGCATGATTATAGCTTTAGTAGGTGTAGAGAATTCTGTATCTAGNTCTGCGCGGTTTGAGGTNGAGGNAGACCCAAGTATNCGCCTTTTTGTAAGAGGCTCGGAGAGCCGTTTAGTGCAAGTATTTAGGAATTTATTGGGTAATGCTTCTAGCTTTAGTCCACCCAATGGGAAGATTACAGTTAAAGCAAGAAAGAATGGTGATTGTGTTGAAGTAATAATTGAAGATCAGGGACCTGGTATACCAATANCAAAATTATCAGCGATTTTCGACCGATTCTATACTGAGCGCCCCGAAGGTGAGAAGTTTGGCGCTCATTCCGGGCTTGGGCTCTCTATTTCAAAACAAATTATCGAGGCGCATCGGGGTAAGATTTTAGCTGAGAATCGAGGTCAATATGATGGGAAAAATGGCGGTGCCAGGTTCATAGTAGTTCTCCCGGCGGAGAAAGAAAATTTCAAGGGAGTCTAATGTGTCGTCATGTGAGCACCTCGGCTAGGGTAGGCCAAATAGTTTTCTTATATTTTTGAACTTCAGAAGATTCGATTGGGCTCTGTATCTGATAGGTCGTAGAGTCGTATTGATAAAACCCGACTGACCTTGCTCAATTGTGAATGACGGTAAGCATAAGGCTTTCTTTTCATACCTTCCGTTACTGAGATTATTTGAGCTGCGGGCTCCAGGTGTTATAGAAATGCTAACTTCGCTACTCGCTTCGTCACAATTGGTTCTGATTTAAGAATTTAGGTTGAATATCGAACGTATGCTGAATAGTGACACTTATCTGGTTTGTGGTTGGTCCGTTCCGTCGACCGTACCCCGGGGGTATCTAAGGTACCTTCGGTGGTGTAGCTTCAATGTGCGATAGAGAGCACAACGTTAGATAAAGGTGTGGTGAGGTTCCAACAGTTGAAAGAGCGCGTCTTATTAGTCACTGGCATGTCTGGCGCCGGACGTACAGCGTCACTCAAGGTCCTCGAAGATTTGGGTTATGAAGCAGTTGATAACCTGCCTCTCTCATTCTTGGGCAGACTGATCGATCAGCCTGAGCCAGAAAATCTTCTCGGCAAGGGAAGACCATTGGCAATAGGAGTAGATCTTCGGACGCGAGGGTTTTCGGTTGAGACGGTAATCGATGAACTTGAGCGTTGGAAAGCTAAGCACGTTGCCGAGGTTCTATCAATTTTTGTCGACTGCGAGGATATGGTGCTCGGGCGACGCTTCACTGAAACACGTCGGCGGCATCCTTTAGCATCAGACCGCCCGCTATTGGACTCTATTAAACTAGAGCGTCGCCTTTTATCGAGACTTCGCGATCGTGCTGACCTGGTATTAGACACTACTGAGCGAAGCTTGCCTGAATTGAACGTAGTTCTTGCCAAGCATTTCGCATATGACAAGAGTAAAGGGACAGAAATTTTTATAAAATCATTCTCATTCCGGCACGGTTTGCCTCGTGACGCGGATTTAGTCTTTGATGTTCGATTTTTGAGGAATCCGTATTACGATGAAAAGCTACGCCCGTTGTCGGGAGAGGATGAGGCAGTGCGTTCTCATGTTATGCGAGATCCAGGGATAGCTGAGTATTTAAATACAGTTGAAGAAATGTTAGCCCTTTGCCTTCCCCGCTACANAGAAGAGGGNAAGAGCTACCTNACCATCGCGATTGGTTGCACTGGAGGTCGCCATAGATCGGTATCTGTGGCAGTTGATCTTGCGAGAAGATTGGAACACAGAGATTGGCGGGTCCGGTTACAACACCGTGACATGTATCGAGATGCTGGNAGCGATATGCTGTAGGCAGGTATCGGGGCAGAAAGGGAATGTNTTAGAGGGTTAGAGTTTATTTGTTAGCTGGCATTTTGGAGATGAATTTTGCGCTGCTACTATTAGGGGTTTCAACCTGCAATACATTTGATCATGTGTGGGTGGGCTTGATCAAGATCATTAAGTTAGCGATTATCAGGTAACTGCAACATTACCTCCAATTTGTGCTTGGAATTTAGAGTTTATAAACTTGTTTCCATATAATTTTTCTGGCGATTTTCTTTAGTGCGAGGGTTTTTACCATTCGGGCTTTTTGCTTAAATTNATGGTTTGTGCAGCATTTGGCTTGAAAAATAAGGGCATTTGGCACGGTTCGAGTATCAGCATGCAGCTATGCACTTCTAAACATAACAACATAAACATATTGTTATATTTTTGTTGATATCGTGGCATTTTTGCTAGTATAAACGACAAAAGATTGAAACACCGTGTATAGTCCGTTTTGAAAATAGTTCACAAAAGAGAGGTTCTTATGGCAGCGTCTAATGATTTTAAAGTCGCAGATATCGGGCTCGCAGACTGGGGTCGTAAAGAGATTGCTATTGCTGAGACTGAGATGCCTGGCTTAATGGCCATCCGTGAGGAATACGCTGGTAAAAAGCCTCTTGATGGTGCGCGGATCGCTGGCTCGTTGCATATGACCATACAAACAGCCGTTTTAATCGAGACCCTTATAGAACTTGGAGCGGAAGTGCGTTGGGCCTCTTGCAACATTTTCTCTACACAGGATCAGGCTGCAGCTGCCATGGCTGTTAAGGGAATACCCGTTTTTGCGTGGAAAGGAGAGACAGAAGAAGAGTATTGGTGGTGTATGGATCAAACAATCAAAGGGCCTGGTGGATGGGCCCCGAATATGATTTTAGATGACGGAGGCGACCTTACCATAGTTATGCATGAAAAGTTTCCTGAACTTTTAGAAGAGGTTCGTGGTTTGTCGGAAGAAACAACAACTGGAGTACATCGTCTGAACGAGATGGAGAAAAATGGCAGCCTCGCGGTGCCTGCATTTAACGTCAACGATTCGGTGACAAAATCAAAATTCGACAATCTCTATGGTTGTCGCGAGAGCCTTATCGACGGTATCAAGCGTGCAACAGATGTAATGTTGGCCGGAAAAACTGCTGTTGTAGCGGGATATGGCGATGTCGGAAAAGGTTCCGCAATAAGTTTGAGAGGCCAAGGAGCTCGTGTATTGGTCACTGAAGTTGATCCTATTTGCGCGCTACAAGCGGCTATGGAGGGTTATGAAGTTACAACAATGGAGGCCGCAGCCCCAGTCGGCGATATTTTTGTAACCACAACCGGAAATATAGACGTAATTACGTTGGACCATATGAGAGACATGAAAGATCGTGCGATTGTATGTAACATCGGACATTTCGATTCTGAAATTGCTATCAACGATCTTAAGAACCTTAAGTGGCACAATATTAAGCCTCAGGTTGACGAAGTTGAGTTCGCTGATGGAAAACGCTTGATCGTCCTTGCGGAGGGTCGTTTAGTGAACTTGGGTTGCGCGACGGGGCACCCAAGTTTTGTCATGTCGGCTTCATTTTCAAATCAGGTCTTAGCTCAAATCGAGCTGTGGCAAAATTATAAAAACTACGAAAATAAAGTGTATGTTTTACCAAAATCGTTGGATGAGAAGGTTGCTCAGCTCCATTTGTCAAAATTGGGAGCCCAATTGAGNTCGTTATCAGAAGAACAGGCTGAATACATTGGCGTAGGGCAAAGTGGTCCGTTTAAACCAGATTATTATAGGTATTAGACGTTTGCTAATAATCTGCGGAGTACGGGTGAAACTCCTGATACCCTCTACCCGGCATCGTTCTTCAATATATGCGCCCTCGTAAAAGCTCTTCCTAGTGGTGCATGGGTGTAGTGATTATGCGCTCTAGTCAATGATGTTTTTAGGCGAAAGGCATTACCAGGGCCAATGCGCCTGCGATGTGAAACTTCTTTCCTGCTTGAGCAAACGAGCCTAGGTTCGCTAACATAGTGTAAGGTCTGGCGAACTTTAAAGTCGGTTGCGTAGGCCGGGCACGTTGACTTGAAGCCACACTAATTGATTGCTAAATGCGCAAAGGACATAATGTTACCTGCCCAAAATCAATCGTTAAACACCATTNGANCATGCGATAAAGTNAAATTGGATAACGTATCTTCGAGCTTAAGGCTTGCGGGATCCATTGCGAGAGTAGCGAAAGTGGGTGATGTAATAGGACTACTGGGGCCTATTGGCATAGGAAAGACTGAATTTGCGCGCGGCTTCATTCAGTCTTTGACCCATCACGACGAGATNGTGCCTAGCCCTACTTTCACATTGATGCAGGTCTATGAAATGGGAGTCATTCCAATATACCACTACGATTTGTACCGAATTCAATCATATTCGGAACTGGAAGAACTCGGCTTTGACGCTGCCGTAGCGGAGGGCATACTTTTAATCGAATGGCCTGAGAGTATTGGTGCACTGGGCGGTGTCTCACGGCTAAATATTTCCTTGGATGTAGACAAGAAAGGACCATCAAATAGTCGAATTATTTCTTTCGATCCAGGTCTCGGATGGCAGGAACGATTAAATAATGCTATCAAAGCATTCATTGAGGTATCCGATGCGTAATCGTAAAACTTTGGCAAACGAATTTCTGGTTCGAGTGAAATGGCAAGATGGGGAACGCATACACTTAGCAGGCGACGCTTCTAACCGTAGATACGAACGTATCAAAAAAAAAAATAAGCGTGCAGTGTTTATGGATGCGCCCCCTCCTCTCGAGAATGTTCGCGCGTTCGTAACCATTGCTAACTTGCTTCGTGATCTCGGTTTGAGCACACCAAAAATTTTTGAGGCAGATACAACTGCAGGCTTTTTGTTGATAGAAGATTTCGGTGATACAACCTANACTGAGAGGCTCTNGGCTGGGTTTGATGAAGTCGAACTCTACAAGCTAGCAACTAATGTTCTTATTCATTTGCATAGGACGTACCAAATTGATGGGACTATGCCAGAATATGACAACGACTTATTGGTNCAAGAAACGCAACTGTTTGTNGATTGGTATATGCCNGCAGTTTTGGGAATAGNTACCCCTGATCTTGACAAAGCAGCCTTTGATGGTGCTTGGCGAACTGCTTTTAANACCGCTCGGGAAGTGCCGTCGAGCATTGTATTGCGGGACTTTCACGCTGATAACCTAATGTTACTATATAATAAAAATGGTATTGCTGCGTGCGGGTTACTAGATTTCCAGGATGCTGTTGTAGGGCCTGTGAGCTATGACTTGGTATCGTTGCTAGAGGATGCCCGTAGAGACGTGTCCGCCAAAATTAGCCGGCAAATGTTGTCTCAATATTTGTCGGCTTTTCCCACATTAAACCCAGATAAATTTGCGAGTTCGTATGCTATACTCGGTGCGCAACGGTGCACAAAAATCCTTGGTATCTTTACTCGATTAGATAGAAGAGATGGAAAACCACAGTACCTGAAACATATTGCTCGAGTATGGCGTTGGCTGGAAAGCGACCTTAGCCATCCTGCCTTGTCACCTGTTAAAAACTGGTTTGATGACTACTTTCCCCAAAAGTATCGTATTACTCCATCGCCGGTGACACGAGCGTGACTTTCATCAAAAAATCAATGCTACTGGCCGCAGGCCTAGGGACTAGGATGGGGCCACTATCAGCGAATTGTCCCAAACCTTTGATAAAAGTATTAGGAAAACCTTTAATAAATTATGGTTTCGATCACTGCATTGAATACGGGGTCAGGCAAATCATCGTTAATACTCATTATTTATCAGACCAGATCTGTGGACATTTTTCAAAGTTCAAGTGCGTTACGACCATATACGAAAAGGAATGCCTAGAGACAGGTGGTGGTGTGAAGAATGCGCTAAGTCACTTTGGGCAGGAACCATTCTTTGTTATCAATAGCGATGCGCTCTGGGTTGACGGACCTTACCCTGCGCTTAGGCGTTTGGCGATGGCATGGGATGAAAATCGAATGGACGCATTACTTCTACTGTATCCAGTGGTTCGCCTAACTTCCTATAAGGGGCACGGTGATTATCACATAGACGGTACCGGTATTGCGCAGAGGCGCACTGAATGTGAAGTATCGCCTTACATCTTCGCGGGTGTTCAGATACTGCACCCGCGCCTTTTTCAAGCCACCCCTGAAGGAGCATTCTCACTAAACACACTTTACGATCGGGCCGAGTTAGCGGGCCGTCTATATGCACAGGTTCATGATGGTGATTGGTATCACGTAGGAACACCCGAGGAACTGAGGTCAGCAGAGATCAATATGTCACAGAGAAATATTAGGGTGGAAAACCGGTGAATTTCTTCGATACCAGGTTAATAAATGTTTAGGCCCGAGGATTCAATTTTTACAATACCAGCTGAGCGCTCTTTCTTAGACAGTTTAGCTTCCCAAATGATAATCGAAACGGAAGGCGACCTAAGTCACTTTTCGGAGACGATCGTCTTGTTGCCTACTCGTCGTGCNTGCCGAGCCTTGCAGGATTCATTCTTACGAATTCGTGAAGGTGTACCAACAGCCTTACCTGTTATGCACGCAATCGGCGATATTGACGAAGAGGAACTGGCTTTTGATAGCATTGCGGGGATTGATATTGCGGACCTTGCNCCCGCCATGCCTGATAGCTATCGTATTTTGTCCCTAGCAAAGCGTATACAAAGCCACAGCATAAGCTTGCCTGAAGTGCCTACGAATATATCCTCGCCAGACCAAGCACTTTTGCTGGCTGTAGAGTTAGCGCGCTTTCTTGACATGGTTCAAACGGAGCGGCTTGATTTTGCTGGTTTAGATACTCTGGTGCCAGAGGANCTTGCTATGCATTGGCAGGAGACCCTGGGATTCCTGCGTGATTTTACAGAAAATTGGCCATTAGAGGTTGAACGTTTGGGGTTCCTCGAACCAGCCGAACGACGCAACAGGTTACTCGATGCGAGAGTTCAACAATGGGGCAAAAACCCGCCAGCTGGGCCTGTCATAGCTGCTGGCTCTACCGGCAGCATACCTGCAACCGCCGATTTGTTGGCGCTGGTTGCGAGGATGCCTCAGGGCCGTGTTGTTCTGCCTGGATTAGATCTTCTAAGCGATGCAACAAATTGGGCGGCTATTTCAAAAGACCCCGCACATCCACAATTTGGGATGGCGAAGTTACTCAAACGGCTCAAAGTAAAGAGAGAGGATGTAGCAGTTTGGGGGCATCAGAGTATTTGCGAGCAGCGGTCCCGTTTGATTCTAGAGGCAATGCGCCCCGCNCCAATGACTGCGGTTTGGCAGAACCTAGAGAAATCTGAGCCTCTCCCAACAGATGGACTNCATCTTATCGAATGCTCTGACGAGGCCGAGGAGGCGGGTGTTGTTGCCCTTATATTGCGAAAACAACTCGAGGTGGAAGGCAAAACAGGTGCATTAGTGACCAGTGATCGCCGTTTGGCGCGTCGCGTAGCTATGCAACTTAACCGCTGGAAAATCAATATTGACGACTCTGCCGGTGTTCCCCTAGCCGATACTTATCCGGCAATATTTATGCGCCTAGTAGCCGAAATGGTAGCAGAGAAATTTGGGCCAGTTTCACTACTTGGTCTTGGAAAACATCCACTAGCTGCTGCCGGTTTTACTGTAGCCGGATTCCGGTCAGGGATTCGGTTAATGGACCGTACGATTCTGAGAGGGCCTAAGCCCGCACCAGGTATTGAAGGTATTCGATCATTACTGGAGGCTAATAAAAGCAAGTCTTTAGATGCGCCAGGTAAAAGCCTACTGGCTAATATTTTGGATGAATTTGATATTCGGTGCCGCCCTTTGATTGTTCTTGGAGATGGGAAAGTGCCATTCAGTGCGCTTGTGGAGGCTCACATTAAAGTCGCAGAGGCGTTAGCCCAGACTGAAGATAAGGTAGGCGCCGAACGAGTTTGGGCCGGAGAAAGCGGTGAATCATTAGCGCAGTTCTTCTCCGACTTACGGCTGTCTGCAAGCGTATTNTCGGACCTTTCGCTTAACCACTACCCAGCAGTTCTGAATATCTTAATGAGGCGCACGATTGTGCGACCGCGTTATGGAATGCATCCAAGATTGCATGTGTGGGGACCATTGGAGGCTCGGTTACAAAAAGCAGATTGTATTGTTGTTGCTGGTCTTAATGAGGGGAATTGGCCGCTTGAAGTGAAACCGGACCCGTGGCTTAGTCGCCCTATGCGGCGCTCATTTGGTTTGCCGGTTGCTGAACAACGCATAGGGCTTTCGGCNCACGATTTTACTCAACTGTTAGCGGCCCCTGAGGTGTTCCTTACCCGATCTCGAAANGTTGATGGTACTCCGACGGTGCCTACCCGTTGGCTAAGTAGACTAAATTCTGTACTCCGTGCCGCAGGAAATGATAGTGGTCTGATAGCGCCAGATTATTGGACGCGCTGGCAAGCAATGCTCGATAGGCCAAAATTTATAAAGCCGGTAAGTCCTCCTGCACCTAGACCACCTATTTCTGCAAGGCCAAAAAAATTGTCAGTAACACAGATAGAAACGTTAATGCGTGATCCCTACGGGATCTACGCGCGCCATATTATCAATTTGAAGAAGTTGGAGCCACTTGAAGCTGACCCCGGAGCCTCTCAAAACGGAATAATAATCCATGGTGTCCTCGACCGGTATGTAAGCCGTTTTTCTGATGGGCCTCCCCCCGGTGATTTACAGGTATTGTTAAAAATCGGCGAGGAGGTTTTTGGTGAATGCCCGATGCGACCTTCAGTGCATGCATTTTGGTGGCCGCGATTTTGTCGCATCGCGGAGTGGTTCGTTGAATATGAAAGGGCGCGTGTGAATGAGGTATTAAAATCATTTACCGAAATGCAGGGCTCAATAAAATTGGAGACCAAAAATGGCCCCTTTCAATTAACAGCACGTGCGGACCGAATAGACCAGCTCACTGATGGCAGGCTCGAGATCATTGATTATAAGACTGGCAGTACCCCGACAAAAAAGCAGGTCCAAAATGGGCTGTCTCCCCAACTGTCACTAGAGGCGCTAATTGCTAGTAAAGGTGGCTTTGAAGGACTGAATGGCCAGGATATTGTTGGGGTTGGCGCATTTTATTATTGCAAGCTCGGGGGAGGTGATCCGGCAGGAACGGTTATATCGTTCGACAATTTGGAAACACTGACTGAGGAAGCTCTCGTTGGGGTTCAGACATTGGTTGAAAAATTTTCTGACCCTGCGACCGCCTATGAGGCAATTCCAGTTCCGAGCCGCAAGCCGCAATATAATGACTACGAACACCTGGAGCGCATACTTGAGTGGTCGGGAGGTTCAAAAAAATAATTACAAATCCTAAACCAGAGGGTTTCAGGCCGGATGCTTTGCAGCGTCGAGCGGCAAATCCTAAAAAAAGCATTTGGTTAACGGCCAGCGCCGGAAGCGGGAAAACAAAAGTCCTGACCGACCGTGTTCTTACTTTGCTGCTTGGGGGCACTTCACCCGAGCATATCTTGTGCTTGACTTTCACAAAGGCAGCTGCCGCAGAAATGGCCAATCGTGTGAATGAGCGTCTAGCTGAATGGGCGACTATGAGCGCTCCTATTCTAATAGAAATTTTGGGAAAGGTTCTCGATAGGGTGCCGAAGTCTCGAGAGGTGAAGCGTGCTCAATGTCTTTTTGCTGAGGTGCTTGATTTACCCGGAGGGTTAAATATCCAAACGATCCATAGCTTTTGTCAATCACTGATAGCGCGATTTCCGTTCGAATCCGGAATACCACCCCATTTCGAGATTATGGAGGAACAGAGAAGTGCTGTGGAGCTGCGTAGGCGTGCGCGCGATAATATTTTAGCCGCTGTAGACAGTGATGTAGTTATGAAACAATGTCTTTTGCATCTTTCCCAGCACGTACAAGAGAAGAAATTTGATGACCTTATTGCAGAGGTAATTAAAAATCGTGGGAGGCTCGCTCATGGTATCCTTGAGAAAGGTGGTGTTCAAAATGCTATAGACNACATTTACAGGATTCTTGGGGTCAAAAAAATAGAAACAATAGAATCTGTTCGAGCCGAGGCCTTGGAACAGATTGATGATAAAATACTTAGTCGGGCTATTGGGGCCCTCCTAAAGGGAACGAAGACAGATAAAAAAAACGGTCGGAAATTATCCAGTTGGCGTTCAGACAGTAAAGAAAAGAGAGCAGCCAATTTTGATGAGTATCTTGAAATTTTTATTCGGACAAAGGCCAGGACGGTAAGGTCAAAAATACTGACTAAGACAGCGCAAAAAACTGATCCCGGACTTGAAGAAATACTCCAATCGGAGGGAGAGAGGTTGTTGATAGTGCACGAGCGCATAGCAGCGGTCGCGACAGCTACATGCACCGCCTCCCTGATGCGCATAAGTGCTGCTCTTCTTGAGGAGTATGACCGGCTAAAAAGGAGGTTAGTGAGGCTCGATTATAACGACCTAATATATGTTGCGCGCTCTCTCTTGACTCGAGCTGGTATCGCTCCGTGGGTGCTTTATAAGCTTGACGGCGGTATCGATCATATCCTAATCGATGAAGCACAAGATACAAATTCTGTACAATGGCAAATAGTAGAAGCGCTGGCGGAGGAATTTTTTTCCGGAGAAGGTGCAAGTACGAAAATACGCACCTTATTTGCAGTTGGTGATGTAAAACAATCAATTTTTGGTTTTCAGGGGGCTGAGCCAGAGCAGTTCAGGAAATATCGCGATAATTTTGCAATACGGGCTTCTGAAGCTCAACGAGACTGGGAAGACATAGATCTGTCGGTTTCTTTTCGTTCGGTGGATGCAGTATTAGCTGCCGTAGATTCGGTGTTTTCGCGTGATATCGCCAGGATGGGCGTAGTTGAGGGAGAAAAGCCTCTTANACACGAAGCATTCAGACGGGGTGACGCGGGACTAGTTGAGTTGTGGCCACCATTGGGCCCTGAACCCACCGATCCAATTCCTGCCTGGTCGCCCCCATTAGAACGAGTCTCCGATGAGAACCCATCCCGAAGACTAGCGATAGCGGTAGCGGCTAAAATTTCAACATTGATTAGGAGTGAGACTCTATTGTCGCGTGGTCGACCTATCCGGGCTGGGGATTTCATGATTCTACTGCGTACGCGTGGTGGTTTTATGGAGGAAATTGTGGCCGAGCTTAAGGCGAGAGAGGTGCCTGTTGCTGGAGTTGACCGTGTGACGCTTGGCGAACAACTGGCGGTAATGGATCTAATAGCGCTTGGCAGGTTTCTTCTGCTGCCAGATGATGACTTAAATCTTGCTGTGGTTTTAAAGTCGCCTTTAATCGGCATTGAAGAATGTGACCTATATGGCCTTGCTCATAACCGTGGTTTGGATAGCTTGTGGGCATCATTGTCAAAACGCGGTGTTAGGAGNGGCCCATTAAGCATGGCTGCCGATTGGCTAACCTCATTATTGGCGAGAGCTGATCTAGAGCGTCCATACGAGCTTTTTGGCTCTTTGTTATCAGCGGAAGTGCCAGCAGGCGGAAGTGGGAGAGAGGCGATGTTGCGCCGGTTGGGACCAGAATGTGAGGACCCAATAGACGAATTCCTCAANCATGCAATAAGTTACGAAAAAGATCATTCTCCTTCGTTGGAGGGATTTCTNCACTGGATGGACGCGGGAGAGGTAGAGACCAAGCGTGATTTGGAGCAAGGCAATGTAGATGAGGTGCGCGTGATGACCGCACATGGTGCAAAAGGGCTTCAGGCACCGATTGTCATATTGCCAGATACCATTTCAAAACCCCAAACGACTGATGATATTTTATGGTGTGGATCATTCCCTTTGTGGTCACCACAAAGATCACTCGAACCTTTGCAAAGCCGCCACCTTAGAAATGCATGGCGTGACGCAAGAGATCATGAGCAGAGACGCCTGCTCTATGTAGCAATGACCAGGGCTGAAGACAGGCTGTATATTTGTGGTCACAATACCACCGGAAATAAGTTGGCCAACGATTGTTGGTATTCACTTATACGCGATGGACTTTCAGATCTTGCCGAAGCCGAAGAGTTCGATTTCAGCGCCGAAGCTGTGGATGGATGGCACGGAAAGGGGCTTCGTCTTCAAACAGAACAGCGCTCTGATGTGAAGATTACCGATACTGCCATTGGACACGATGAACTAATGACATTACCTTCTTGGATTAAGCGGAAGGCTCCTAAAGAAGCAATAACTCAAAAACCCATAGTCCCATCAAGGTTAGATGAGGATCCACCCGCTACCTCACCGCTTACACCAGTATCAGGAGACCGGTTTCAGCGTGGCACGCTTGTTCACCGAATGTTACAGTTTCTGCCAAATGTCCACCCTAAAGAACGGGCTATAGCCGCTGAGCGTTTCTTGTCGCGGAAAAGCATCGGTTTGAATGAGCACGAGAGGATAGACATCGCCGGGACCGTAATAGGAGTTCTTGAGGATCCTCAATTTGCCAAGTTATTCAGTTCACAATCAAAGGCAGAGGTGCCTTTGATAGGCACGGTGGATATGAACACTGGCACTCAGGTAATTTCGGGGCAGGTTGATCGCCTTGTTGTGTGCGATGATGAAGTGCTGGCGGTTGACTATAAAACACTTAGATTGCCACCCAAGGCCGAGGAGAATGTTCCTGTTGCTTACATACGACAAATGGCAGCTTACCGAGCGCTGTTGCAAGCTATCTGGGCAGGTCGGTCAGTTAGGTGTGCTCTTTTATGGACCGAAAGCCCATGTCTTATGTGGCTTAATGATGAACAGCTTGATTCCTTTATTGCCGGTCCTTAAGTTATAAGCTCCAAGGCCGTTATTTTGAGAGGTAGGTTCCATGGCTGACATCGCAGCAGTAAACGACGAAGAATTTGAAGCCAATGTTCTGAAGGCAGCCGGGCCGGTTTTAGTTGATTTTTGGGCAGAGTGGTGTGGACCTTGCAAAATGATTACTCCTATCTTGGAGGAGGTTGCAACAGAAATGGGCGAAGAGATCACTATCGTTAAAATTAATATAGACGATAATCCCGTAACACCTTCAGATCTCGGTGTGAGGGGAATTCCAACGCTTATGATTTTTAAGAACGGTGAAGTTGCCTCAACAAAAGTAGGAGCGTTGCCAAAAGGCCAAATCGTACAGTGGATTAAGGAATCTCTTTAAGTTTGTCTTAGTGGGCAGCGCAATTTCTAAAAAATATATTTTCCTAAATATTCAGGTTATAGACGTGACCAAGAAGATATAGCGACCCGCATACTAATATTCTGGATGGTACTTTTTCTTTAGCAATTATATCTGATATTGCAGCGAGGACATTGTTTGATATTGCGGTATGTACCCCAAGTGCTTGCGCTGCAGATGCTAGAGAAGATGCTTTTGCAGTGTTTGGTTCGTCGGGGATTTCGATCATATGCATGCTTTTAGTTTGAGTAACGAGGGGTGCAAGAAAATCGTGAACTTGTTTTGTCTCTAACATGCCGACGATNAGGTGCGTCGGCTTTTCGTTCCAATCTAACAAGGTCTGCCCGAGTGCCTCGCCGGCGCCTGCGTTGTGTCCTCCATCAAGCCAGAGTTCCCAATCGTCAGGTAAACTGGTCACTAAACGCCCCTTCCTCAAGCGTTCTAACCGGCCTGGCCAAATAGTATTTATTAGGCCATGCCGCATGGCTTTCTCGGTTATATTAAAAATGCTAAACTTCTCTAGGCAAGCTACTGCGCAGCCCGCGTTAATTAGTTGGTGGGCGCCGTATAATGACGGTTTAGGCAATGTAAGGTGCCTCTTTGATGATTGGTATACAAAGCTATCGGTTTCCATTGTGANGTGCCAATCGCGCCCGTATAGAAAGATATCTGTTCCAACTTTGCGGGCTTGAGCNNATAACACTTTCTGAGTAATTTTTTGCTGTGCTGCTACCACCGACGGGACATTACGTTTTTGTATTGCTGCCTTCTCTGCAGCAATCTTGCTCAAGCTATTGCCAAGAAAATGCATGTGGTCCATGCTTATGGGCGTAATTGCGGTCAAAACTGGTTTTTCGATAATGTTGGTTGCGTCCAGCCTGCCGCCAAGTCCAGTCTCAAGAATGACAGCATCGGCGGGAACACTAGCAAACGCGAGAAAAGCTGCCGCAGTGGTGATTTCGAAGAACGTAATAGCTTGCCCGGCGTTAGCCCGCTCGCAATCAGCAAGTACCTGATTTAGGTTATTTTCGCTGATAACGTCTCCAGCTAGAACGATTCGCTCCACAAAATTTACTAAGTGGGGTGAAGTATACACGTGAACGCGTAGTCCAGCTGCCTCTAGCATAGCTCTCAAAAAGGCTATAGTTGAACCTTTACCATTTGTACCAGCAATATGGATTACTGGGGGTAAGGTGTTCTGCGGAGACCCCAGGCGNGTCATAAGGTTTTTTATTCGGCCAAGCGAAAGGTCTATCTGTTTAGGGTGGAGCTCTTGAAGCCGGTCAAGAATATTATTTGTTCCCTGTTCCAAGATCATTTTTTGTCCAGCTAACTAGAACGAANTGTATAAGAGGCAGNAACTCCATCATCTAATCTATCAGATTGCATTAGCAAAGATATTACTCGGATTAGTGTGTCACGAAGATCACAGCGGTTGGTAACAATATCGACCATGCCGTGTTGAAGGAGGTATTCAGCACGCTGAAAACCATCGGGCAAAGTTTCACGAACGGTTTGTTCTATTACACGTGTACCGGCAAAGCCGATTAAAGCACCTTTTTCAGCAATATGGATATCTCCGAGCATAGCAAAACTAGCCGTCACGCCGCCGGTTGTNGGATCAGCTAAGACAACAATATAGGGGAGCCCTGCTTCTTTGACTTCTCTAACCGCAATTACAGTGCGAGGCATTTGCATCAAGGAAATTGTTCCTTCTTGCATGCGAGCACCGCCAGAAGCGGTCACTGCAATCAGCGGTGTTTTTTCGGTCACTGCCAATCGTGCCGCCGCAATGAGCCCGGCGCCGACAGCGGCCCCCATGGAGCCTCCCATGAAATCAAAGTTAAGTACCGCTGTTACAACCGGAATGCCATTCATCTCACCTCGAGCTACAATTAAAGCATCTTCCTCTGCCGTCTTACCACGAGCCTCTTTCAATCGATCTGTGTAGCGTTTTTGGTCACGAAATTTGAGGGGATCGAGCGGAACATTTGGCAANTCAACTCGGTGGTATTTGCCTTCATCGAAAAGCATTTTCAGCCGCTGTTTAGCGTTAAGGCGCAAATGGTGACCACATTTTTGGCATACTGAAAGGTTGGCCTCAAGATCACGATGAAAAATCATATACTCGCAACTAGGACATTTTCGCCAAAAATTATCTGGCACATCTCGCTTGACAAGCTGTTTGAGTTTGGGGCGAACGAAATTTGTGAGCCAATTCATTCCTGCCGTATCCCGCGAGACAGATTTTCGACAAATCCGAGCACGTATTCCACCAACTTTGGATTCGGTTTGCCCTTTTTGCTGAGGTTGGCAGAAATAATATCAACAATAGCGGAACCCACCACAACGGCATCTGCAGCATCACCAATAGCTCGAGCACTTTCCGCATTTTTTATTCCAAAACCAACGCTTATAGGCAGGTCGGTCTGGGTGCGAAGTCGATTGACACCAGCTCGAACTTCTTTTTGGTTGGCCGATTTTGTGCCAGTAATCCCCATTATAGCGACGTAGTAAATAAATCCACTCGCATTTGCAAGCACCGTCGGTAATCTTTCATCATCGGTGGTAGGCGTGGCGAGTCTAATCCAGTCTAACCCAGTTTTTCGGGCAGGAATACAGAGTTCGCTATCCTCCTCCGGTGGAAGATCAACGATTATAATGCCATCAACACCCGCTTTTTTTGTTTTCTTAAGAAAATTCTCAACCCCAAAGGAGTAGATAGGATTGTAATAGCCCATCAACACAACGGGTGTTTCGTTGTCTCCTGCTCGGAAGTTCTGGACAAGACCTAGAGTAGCTTCCAGAGTCATCCCCGATGCAAGGGCNCGTTGTGAAGAAGCCTGTATTGCAGGACCATCCGCCATGGGGTCTGAGAATGGCATGCCAACCTCAATTATATCGGCGCCCGCGGCCGGTAATTGTCGCAATATATTGAGGGAAGTATCAATATCAGGATCNCCAGCAGTAACGAAAGTTACGAGGCCCGGACGCCCGTCTCTTTTCAAGGCCTGAAAGCGTGTTGCTATTCGTCCTGTCATAGATTGACGCCTAATAGTTTGGCCACTGTAAATATATCCTTATCACCCCGACCACACATATTCATGCAGATTACGTGATCTTTGGGAAGTTTAGGCGCAATTTTTCCAGTATGCGCNAGTGCATGAGCTGGTTCGAGAGCAGGGATAATACCTTCGAGTTCTGCACAAAGCTTAAAAGCTTCAAGTGCTTCTGCATCGGTTGCAGAATAATAATCTATTCTTTTAATATCCTTCAGCCAAGCGTGTTCGGGTCCGATTCCCGGGTAATCGAGACCAGCGGATATGGAGTGAGCATCAACAATTTGGCCATCGCCATCTTGTAGAAGATAAGTGCGGTTTCCATGAAGGACCCCTGGGCGACCTCCACTTAGTGAGGCGGCATGTGCTCCGGTCTCGATTCCTTTCCCTGCGGCCTCAACGCCGTGCATTGATACTGACGGTTCGTCGAGGAATGGGTGGAAAAGCCCAATGGAATTTGAGCCACCTCCTATGCATGCTACTAGGGTGTCGGGTATTTTACCCTCAGCTGCGAGCATTTGCTCACGTGTTTCATTGCCGATAATTGATTGAAAGTCACGCACCATNGTGGGGTATGGATGAGGTCCTGCCACAGTTCCAATAATATAAAAAGTGTCATCTACGTTGGCGACCCAATCACGAAGAGCATCATTCATGGCGTCCTTAAGTGTTTTGCTCCCGCTATCTACTGGCATGATCTCTGCACCCAATAGCTTCATGCGGAAGACGTTAGGCTGCTGACGCTTCACGTCAGCGGTCCCCATGTAAATAACGCAAGGAATATCAAAGAGAGCAGCTACTGTCGCTACAGCAACACCGTGCTGTCCGGCACCGGTCTCAGCAATTACNCGTTTTTTCCCCATCCGCTTGGCTAACAGAATCTGCCCTAGGCAATTATTTATCTTATGNGATCCAGTATGNTTGAGCTCGTCACGTTTGAAATAAATTTTTGCTCCGCCAAAGTGCTCGGTCAGTCGCTTTGCATGGTAAAGAGGACTAGGGCGTCCAGCATAATGGCATAGCAGATCGTTTAATTCGGACTGAAAAATGGGATCATCTTTTGCTTTGTTATATGCTGATTCAACAGCTAATATTAACGGCATTAACGTTTCAGCNACGTACCGGCCACCAAAAATACCAAAATGGCCCTTCTCATTGGGGCCGGCTCGTAGACTATTAAGCTCTGCCATTTTAATCCAATCTCACTGACTTCGGTTCGGAATCGGGTATCCGCGAAACCGGCGTAATACAGCACCACAAGTGCGAAGTCCACTTTTACTGCTAGTGTTTAAAACTATTTGCAATTTTCTACTTCTTTCAGGAACCTTCGGATTTTATGAGGATTTTTAAAACCGGGATTGTCCTCCGTACCTGATGATGTATCGACGACAGGAGCGCGAGTGATCCTGATTGCATCGGCAACATTTTTTGCCGATAATCCACCGGCAAGCATCCATGGGAGAGGCCATACTTTTCCGCTTAATAACTCCCAGTCAAATGTTATTGCATTCCCTCCGGGCAACGCACCTTCGAGTGTGTCAGGCGGCTTCGCATCAAAAAGTAGCCAATCGGCGACCTCGAAATAAGACTCTGCATATTTGACATCCCTTTCTTCAGCGACAGGGATGACCTTCATTACAGACTTTTCGGTTCTAGATGCTATTTTTGCAACCCTATCCGGCGATTCTGACCCGTGAAGTTGGATAAGGTCAAGTTCTACATCACTCAGAATAATATCGAGAAAATCATCAGTAGGATTGACAAATAAGCCTACGCGNATAGCTCGATCTCGCGCTAGCATGCAAAGCGCAGCGGCATCGAACGCTTTGATTGAGCGGGGACTCTTTTCATAAAAAACCAAACCAACATGACTTGCCCCACCATCGAGAGCTGCAGACATGGTTACGGCATCGTTAAGGCCACAGATTTTAGCAGTGGTCATGGCAATAAAGTGGAATTTATTGCTTGTGCAGCAGCAACCGGGTCTGCAGCGGAGGTNATTGGGCGTCCAATTACTATGTAATCAGCACCGTTTTCTANCGCNTGTTTGGGTGTCAATGTTCGTTTCTGGTCTCCCATTTCGTTACCCTCGGGTCTAATCCCTGGCACTATGAGTTTAAATGAATTTCCGCAAACTTCGCGGACGGCACTTATTTCCAATGCTGAGCAGACCACTCCATCAAGCCCGCAGTCCTGAGAGAGTTTCGCAAGACGGGTGACTTGTTTTTGTGGTGCATCAGATGAACCCAACTTATACAGATCTGCAATATCTAGGCTGGTAAGGATCGTTACCGCAATCAATAAGGGTTTTTTGCAATGCATGTTGGCAGCACACTCCTCTACCGTCGCAACAGCTGTCTTCATCATCTCCTCTCCGCCTGTAGCATGCACATTCAAAATTGCCGGATGCGCTGTCATCGCTCCGCGCAGGGCACCTGCGACAGTATTAGGAATGTCATGAAACTTCAAATCAAGAAATATTGGCATCCCAAGCTGAGTCAACTCCAACACGCCAGCCACACCATTCGCACAAAAAAATTCTAGCCCAACTTTTATTCCTCCGACGTGCCCACTCAGATCGGCTGCTAGCTTGCGAGCGGCTTCCAAGTCTGGCGTGTCAATAGCAACGAATATTGGATTTAGCATATTTCGGCTCAGTGGTTATGAGTTCGATTGTTAAATTCGCTTATTTCAATATCATATCAGTCAAGAGGATCAAAAGCTTCAAGGAGAGAGTTCTGCCGCAGCCATAGAAAGATGGTAAAGGCTCGACCCCGGGTTATCGGATCGGATTAATTCTCCGTGTTGTCCAATATGTTCTCTCCAACCACCCACCATTTCGCCTTTNAGATGCTGTAGCCAAATACTTTCTAACATAGCGTCTAACNTTGAACTCGTATTTTGGCTGCCCGCAACGTAGCAGGCATGGTAGGCTTTGATTGCTTCAGTTTGTGGCCACAGCCGGCGCTTTGTGACTAAAAGGGTGCCGTCAGCAGCGACTTCATCAAATACTCCACCCGTTGAAGGGTCGACCCCAAAGCAATTCACAAAATCAAAAAGCTCGGCGCTTTTTGGTGATAAATTACCAGTAAGTTTTGCAAATTGGTGTAGCAGCCAAATCCATTCAAAGTGGTGACCGGGTTCGGTAATGTTTCCAAGGTCGCCTGGGACAGGGCGCCAATCATCGGTAAAATATTCTCGTAGTGTTCCGTCAACACAGAAAACACGTTCAAACAAGTCAATTATTTCAGCCGCTTTATCACGCCAAATTCTCTCACCAGAAAATTGCGACCAGGTTAAATATGCCTCAAGAAGATGCATGTGTGGGTTTTGTCGTCTTGGTCCAGGGTTACTCTTGAGCGCTTCAATAAAACCTCCTTCCGGGTGAGACATCTCGGCATCGAGAAAGTTTTGGGTCGACATTGCTACTTCTCGCGCCCCTTTGATCCCTGCTCGATGAAGCCAAGCCGCAGCAAAGATTATAAAGGCTTGGTCGTATAATTCTTGATGATTGATAGATGGTGCTCCATCAGGCGCGAGNCTGTGCCGCCATCCTCCTTCAGGATTCTGTGCGTTTGATAACAGGAATTTGAGTCCTCTTTTTGCTAAAGCAAGATAATTTGCACCTTTTCCTAGACAGCTAGCATGAGCAAANGTGAAGCATAGACGTGCTTGTACCATTATGCGTTTACCATTAATGCTAGTTCCAGTTAGCCTACTATCCAGGGCTTCATGAAATCCGCCACCCGCGGTGTCGATTATCCGTTCGCTCCAAATAGGAAGAGTGCGGTCGAAATACCAACTTACGAAGCGAGCAGCTGCTTTGCTGAATTGCTGGGGCATATTAGCGGGGTGGTAATTGAGCAAGGTTAGAATTCGGCACAGAGTCATCTTCTGGAGCCGTATGCACAATTTCTGTGCCGTCCTTAATCAAAAGTGCCTCCNTTTCTTCAAGCGCGGNCTGAAGGCGGTCAACCCGTTTCTCTGCATCTCGAGCACGTTGCCAAAGGACAGCTTTACCAACAGACATCCAGAGGCAGCCTGATAAAAAGGCGGCGAATGTTGGCAATAAAATCATTATACCAGCTTGAATAGACAATGATTCTTCAAATGGCCAAAACTGTAAGGTGATTTCACTACGGTTAGAAATTGCGAACACCACGCAAACGACTATGAAGCACGATCCCACGAACCACTTTAAAATCTGCATTGCCTACCCTTACGGCAGTCTCACGCTTAATAAGGTACCGGTGTTAATTGTTTAACATCTCGCGCAGTTTCTTGCCGGTTTTAAAAAAAGGCACTGCTTTTTTCTCAACCCGCACTGACTCACCCGTACGAGGATTGCGGCCTTGGCGTGCATCACGATGTTTTACGGAAAAAGCCCCAAACCCACGTAACTCGACTCTGTTGCCTTGTGCTAAGGCTTCGGATATCTCATCAAATATCGTTGACACTATTCTCTCTACGTCACGTTGGTAGAGATGCGGATTNAGTTCTGCCATCCGCTGAATTAATTGCGATTTTGTCATTTACTAAATCCCCCCAATACAAGCACGCTCTTGTGTCATANTATGAGCAAAATTATGCCTCAAAGGAACTCCCGATATANCNAACCGTGCCAGAGCACTTACACCGCGTCAAGCCCTGCNCAGCAACGCGTCCCCCAAAGCTTCGCCCAAAGTGAGTCGTATGGGTCACCGTGTTCCTGTAAAAATATTTACATTNCTGAAGACCGTTAATTTTTCTCCTCTATTTCAGGCGACTGGGATCCTTCTTCCGATTTGTGTTCGTCANCAGGATTTGGATCGTCAGCACTGTTTTTTTCGNAGGAAGTTTCGGNTTCTGCGGACGCCTCTACCTTCGATTTTAATGCTGCTCCAAGGATATCACCAAGTGAGGCGCCAGCATCAGAGCTNCCATATTCAGCCATCGCTTCTTTTTCCTCTTCGACCTCTTTGGCCTTAATTGACAAGGTTACTTTCCGACTGGCTTTTTCGATATTAGTGATCTTNGCATCAATTTTCTCACCTTCGGCAAAACGATCAGGCCGTTGTTCCCCACGGTCNCGGGATAAGTCGGCTCTGCGAATGAAACCCGTAATTCCGTCATTAACTTGGACTTCAATGCCACTGTCTTGAACCTTTGTGATTGTGCAGGTTACGATNTTGCCACGTTTGAGCTCTGAAATGCCTGCAGNGAAAGGGTCCTCGTTTAGCTGCTTTATTCCCAGACTTATGCGCTCTTTTTCGGTGTCGATGTCAAGTACCTTTGCTTTTATTTGGTCGCCTTTCTGAAAGTCGGCTATTGCAGCCTCGCCNGCTTTTTCCCAATCAATATCGGAAAGGTGAACCATTCCATCAATTTCACCCGGCAGTCCTATAAATAAACCNAATTCGGTAATATTTTTGATTTCGCCCTCAATTATGGTTCCTGTTGGATTTTTTGTCGCAAAATTTGCCCAGGGATTATCAATNCATTGTTTCAAGCCCAAGCTTATTCGCCGCTTATTTGGATCGACATCAAGGACCATTACCTCAACCTCTTGGCTAGTTGAGACAATTTTCCCAGGATGTATATTCTTTTTAGTCCAACTCATTTCCGATACATGTACAAGTCCCTCTATTCCAGGCTCAAGTTCAACGAAGGCACCGTAGTCAGTTATGTTAGTTACCCGACCNGTGAAAAGAGCCTCGAGTGGATATTTTGCATCAACACCATCCCAGGGGTCAGCTTCAAGTTGCTTCATGCCAAGACTAATACGCTGAGTTTCCGTGTTAAAACGAATTACCTGCACATCTATCGTTTCTCCCACATTTAATGCCTCGGAGGGATGATTTATCCGCCGCCACGCAATATCAGTGACATGCAGTAGACCGTCAACACCACCGAGATCAATAAAGGCACCGTAATCGGTAATGTTTTTTACAACACCTTTTAGATTTTGCCCCTCTTCTAGGTTCTCAATCAGTTCGCTGCGTTGCTCCGCCCGACTTTCTTCTAACACCGCCCTGCGCGAGACTACGATGTTACCGCGACTACGGTCCATTTTAAGAATTTGAAACGGTTGTGCGTTGCCCATCAGAGGGCCTACGTCCCGAACGGGACGGATATCAACCTGACTGCCTGGTAAAAATGCAACGGCACCCTGCAGGTCGACTGTGAATCCCCCTTTAACNCGACCGAATATGACACCGTCAACNCGCTCATTCCGNCCNAAGGCTTTTTCTAATTCACTCCATGCCTCCTCGCGGCGAGCCTTTTCCCGGGAAAGAACCGCTTCGCCGTTTTTATTTTCCATGCGTTCGAGGTAAACCTCAACTGTATCACCAATCGTGATTTCCACCGGTTGGCCTGGCGCGCTAAATTCCTTTAGTGGGACGCGTCCCTCTGACTTCAGGCCAGCATCTACGACGACGAAGTCATTTTCTAATGCTATGACTAACCCTTTAATTACGCTTCCCTCCAGGCCGTCTGATGCACCTAGGGATTCATTTAAAAGGGCTTCGAAACTTTCTTTCTCGGCTGCGACTGCAGGCATGATATCCGNTAATCCTCTCTGGCTTTTTTGATGCCTCAATGTCAGTATATATAATAGACATTATATACGACCGACGTTTAATAACACATTTTTAGCGTTGCCAGTTAACGGAAGAAACTTTTTAACTGCCAACCAAAATCTCCGTTCTGGGTGTATATCTATTCACCCGCTTTAATTGTTCTCAGTGCTGTTGCCAATACAGTATCGGCATCGAGCTCTGATGTATCTATCACTTTGGCGTCGCTGGCAGGTCTAAGTGGCGCAATTGATCGCGTTCTATCTCTTTCGTCTCGTGCCAACATATCATCCAGGACGCGCGCATATATACTGGGNTCGCCGCGCGCAAGCAACTCCTTATGACGACGTTCTGCCCGCACCTCAGCTGATGCCGTGATAAAAAATTTGAAATCTGCATCAGCGCAAACCACGGTTCCAATATCTCTACCATCAATTACTGNACCTTGGCAGTCCCCCGGAGGACTGCTTGCGAAGTCTTTTTGAAGCTTAAGAAGCTCATCACGTACCTTTCGAAATCGAGCAACTTTGGAAGCTGCGCCAGCCGCCAAATCACCCNTAACATCAATATTATCAATATCTTGCAGGTCTAGTTTTTTGGCTTCTTGTAGTGCGGCCTCTGCGTCTGCGGGGTCTTTACCAATAGATAAAACTGCTAACCCAACGCATCGATATAGCTTCCCTGTGTCGAGATGTGCGTAATTGAGTGCATCAGCTAAACCTCGCGCTAGCGTCCCTTTACCTGATCCCGCAGGGCCGTCTATTGCAATGATCATTGGTTTTCCATATCGGAAATATTTCCGCCTATTTGGTTTATCAGTTCGACAAAATTTGGAAAACTAGTATTTATGGAGCGACCATCATCGATAACGATTGGTTTTTGTGAACACATACCCAGTATTAAAAAGCTCATCGCGATACGGTGATCGAAATGAGTTTTTATGATATTTCTATTTCCCCCTTGAGGCCGTCCACTGGCGCCATGGATTGTTAGAGTATCTTTTGTCGATGTAGCTNNAATGCCNGACGCCACTAGNCCATTAATTATTGCTGTCAGGCGGTCACTTTCCTTGACCCGTAACTCCTTAAGCCCATGCATTGTAGTTGGCCCTTTGGCGCAAGCAGCAGCGATCGCAAGTATAGGAAATTCNTCGATCATAGAAGGAACTCTCTCAGCTGGCACCTCAACTCCGTGCAGTTCACTGTGTCGAATGGTAAGGTCAGCGATTGGCTCCGACCCATTTTCATGGGTGTTTGAAGAATCTATTCTCGCACCCATTTCATTTAGCGTGGTCAATAGGCCTATGCGGCCTTGGTTAACCCCAACCCCAGGCAGTTCCACTTTCGAGCCTGGCAATATCAGCGCCCCTACTATTGGAAAAGCGGCTGAGCTGAAATCTCTCGGGATAGATATTTTTGTTGGCACAAGTTCTGGTTGGCCCTTTATCGTTATTGAATTACCCCCATCTTTATGAGGTTTTACGTCGACCGTACCGCCAAAATGACGAAGCATACGCTCCGTGTGGTCGCGTGTTGGTTCCGGTTCTATTACTGTTGTTTCACCGGGGGCGTGTAAGCCTGCGAGTAAGATAGCTGATTTAACCTGGGCTGAAGCCATCGGAAGATGATATTCCAACGGCAAAAGTCTTTCTGCACCTACAATTGCTATTGGAAGGCGTCCCTCCGATGTTGTGAAAGTTGCACCCATATTGGATAGCGGAACGGTGACCCTATCCATAGGCCGTTTGCAAAGTGATTTATCGCCTGTAAGAAAAGTTGTGAAATTGTAGCCTGCAAGGACACCCAACAAGAGACGTGCAGCAGTTCCTGAGTTGCCCATATCGAGCACTTTATTAGCAGGGCTCAAACCGCCAATACCGCAGCCAGNNATGATCCATCGGCCAGCACCTCGTGGTTCAACATGGCAGCCTAAATCTCTAATGGCCGATGCGGTGCGTTTTACGTCGTCCCCCTCAAGAAGGCCATATATCTCGCTTTTGCCCGCAGCAAGTGCGCTAAATAGAACAGCACGATGAGATATTGACTTGTCTCCGGGCATAAGGGAGGTGCCGCTTAGGGTGTCTACNGGTTTAGAAATCAGAGAATTCATAGTCATNATGTTCTAGTTTGNGAAAAGTAAAAAGCTCCTTGAATCCAGTCTCTAGCATGGAATAGTGTAAGCGTGATAGCTTTTGGGGAATTTAATCTGGAAATTTGCGCTTGCCCCCAAGCTCTGATCATGGCAAGTGGCCCCTACTTTTATTGTAAGAAGAATGGAGCGTGACNTGGCGAAGCCTGAATGGGGAATTAAACGCTTTTGTCCAAGCTGCGGTGCAGCCTTCTATGATCTGAATAATGTGCCGATCACTTGTCCAAAATGTGAGTCGAGTTTTGAGCCCGAACAATTGACCCGCCTTAAGCGGTCGAAGTCGGCCCCTACAGATTCCAGTTCTAATTTGGACGGAAAAGAGAAAGACACTGACGACGCAGAATTAGAGGATTCAGAACTAGAGGATGACGACACTAATGATGACTCTGTNTTAGAGGATGCCAGTGATCTTGGCGGCGGCGATGAGTTAGCGGGCGTGGTTGATGCCCCTGCGGACGACAAGAAAGATGATGCGTAAGGCATAACTTTTCTTTGCTTTTGATGCTTATCTTCTTGTAAGACTTCATTGTCACGGCAACTAAGGCAGTTGTGGTGAAAATGGGGCCGTAGCTCAGTTGGGAGAGCGCTACAATGGCATTGTAGAGGTCGTCGGTTCGATTCCGTCCGGCTCCACCACCATTAGGTAANTCTTATCCATAGNNGTGACAACCGGTGTGTTGATTTGGATTTGATGCTTGATGATATTTTTATTTTTTAGAACGTTTTTGTTAGGTTGATTTTTGGGAGGGGACCATGCCTGTTGAAGCAGCCGATCGTTTATTAGAGATTGAAATAGCTTTGCTGAAAGGCGCTGGAGCGAGTGATAAAGAAGCAAACATTGTCGCGCGGCATTCTATTGATTCAAACTTAGCTGGCCATGACTCTCATGGTATAATCAAAATTCCAACTTACATCCAGCGTGTTAAAGATGGGCATATTGTTCCAGGGGCGCCATTTGTGATTGAGCGTGAAACTGATGGTACTACCCACATAAACGGTAATTGGGGGTTTGGGTATGTTGTNTCAGAACGCGCAATGGAAATTACGATAAAAAAGGCCAAAAAATGTGGTGTGGCGGCAACAACTGTATACCAGCAGAGCCATGTGGGGCGGCTGACAGACTATCCTTTGATGGCAATTAAGGAAGGCATGATTAGCATAATGACNGCGGACTCAGGCCGTTCGAATAAGGCTGTAGCGCCATTTGGNGGACGTGAGACAAGGCTTGGAACTAATCCGCTTTGCATAGCTATGCCATCTAATTTGGATGGGCCGTTCTTTTTTGATTTTGCAACTAGCGCGGGAGCGTCGGGTAAATTAGAGGTGGCTTTGAGCCGTGGTGAACAGGTTCCTGAGGGTTGGCTTATCGATAGTGATGGAAATCCAACCACTGATCCTGCCAAGCAGCGAGCAGGTGGGGCTATTCTTCCGCTCGGAGGAGCTGAGGGTTATAAAGGTTATGCGCTTTCTGCCATGATCGAGTTGATGTCCGGAGTGTTGCCAGGGCTGGGTTTTGGAATTGATCCCTCTGGTCGTCACAATGACGGTGTTTTTATGTCCTGTTTTAACGTTGCTGCGTTTCGAGATCTTGAGACCTTTAAAAATGAGGTTACTGAGNTTGCCCANTACTTGAATACTACACCCCCTCAGCCGGGGTACGATCGTGTNTATTATCCTGGAGAGCCTGAGCACCTCAAGAGCGAGAAAAACTTGAAAGATGGCATATTTGTTGAGGATGCAACGTGGGAAAAACTGACTGCNCTTGCAATTGAATTCGGATGTGCCAAAGAATTGGGATTAGATTAATTTTTTNATTTTNGTTAGGGGCATAAAGCATGGCAAGCCAGAAAGCTTGTCTGGTTACTGGCGGAGCAGGGTTTATAGGCCGCCATTTGGTACAACAATTGCTCGCGGATGGTTATCGGGTACGGGTGCTCGATATTGAGCCAAGTGGCGATTTTGCAAANGAAGTTGAGATTTTACAAGGTTCTATAATAGATGAAGATTGTGTGAGAAGAGCACTTGCTGGCATCGATATTTTGTACCATGTTGCTGGGGACCCAAACCTTTGGGCACCCAATAGATCCCATTTTGCAGAGATAAATTTCCATGGCACTGAGACTGTTCTGCGAGCAGCGGCGCGGTTCGATCTCGAAAAAATTATATTTACTTCAACAGAGTCAATTTTGATAGGTCGTAAATCAGATCCTGGCTCAATTATCGACGAGACCATTGAACGGGCTCTGGGCGACATGCCGGGGCCATATTGTCGTTCCAAATTTTTTGCCGAGCAAGCAGCCCGTGAAGCTGCACAAGATGGACAGCCCGTTGTCATTGTAAATCCTACACTGCCTGTTGGCCCAGGAGATTATAAAATCACTCCACCGACTCGGATGCTTCTAGGTTTCTTGAACGGTTGCCATCCTGCATACCTAGAATGCCTGCTAAACATTAATGATGTTCGTGATATAGCCCGGGGACATATCCTCGCGGCTGAAAAAGGGCGGGTGGGAGAGCGCTATATTCTGGGGAACGAAAATATCCGTTTGAGTGCAGTCTTAGAACTTTTAGAGGAAATCACCGGCCTTGAGATGCCAAAGCGTCGGGTCCCTTATTGGATGGCCTTCGGTGTAGCATGTGTGGACGAAATAATTTCCAATTGGGTAACCAGACGAGCACCCTCTGCGCCAGTTACTGGCGTTAGACTTGCAAGTACCGAGGCTGCATTAGACAGCTCGAAGGCAATCAAAGAACTCGGTATTCCGCAAAGGCCAGTCAGCGAATCCCTGCGTGATGAGGTTGCCTGGCTTTCAGATGCAGGCTATGCGCGTCGTGTAATGCCAAAATTATCGATGTAATATTTTGCGATGTTGCATTCCATGCTTTAGTGTGAGTAAGTCATAGGTTTAGGTGCCATAAGAATTTTGTCCGCGAAGGCCGTTTATGTCCCAAAAAAAATACAAGTCATTTAAAGAATTTTGGCCAATTTATTTGCGGGCGCATCAAAAACCAGCAACACGATTTTGTCACTACCTTGCAACTGTTGTCGGAATAGGTTGCGCTTTGGGGTCCGTGATTTTTGGAGTTTGGTGGCTTGTACCGCTGGGAATATTTTTGGGCTACAGTATTGCGGTTGCGAGCCATCCAATAATTGAAGGTAACAAGGCATTGGTTGGATCGCACGCTGTTTGGGCAGCGTTATCCGATCTTAAAATGTTTGTTCTCGCCGCAAGCGGCAAGCTTCAAGCCGAACTTGTCAAGCACGGTATTAAAGAAGGGTAGGCTATGTCAGATATGCAATTTGGGTTAATGATCAGGGGGCAGTTTCCCCATGAAGAGGACATGAGGAAACGGTTCGATGAAATGGTGGAGCAAGTACGTCTGATCGATAAGCTGGGTTTTGCCTCACTGACGAAGGGCATGCACTACTCGTCATCACCTATGCAGGTTTTCAATCAGATGGTGTTCCATTCACGTATGGCAGCGGAAACAAAAAACCTACGACATAACTTTGGCATCATTCTTCTTGCGCTACATAAGCCATTGGAAATTGCGGAACAACTCGCATCACTAGATGTCATGACAAATGGGCGTGTTATTTTTGGAGCAGCCTTAGGTTACCGGGAAGTTGAGCTCGCTGCTTTCGGCGTAAAGCGCAAGGAGATAGTTCGGCGATTAACAGAGAATGTGGATGCTATTAAGCGACTTTGGACGGAGGATTCGGTTTCTATGGCAGGAACATTTTTTGAGTTGCTTGACGCATCCTGCTCAGTCAAACCTATTCAGCGGCCGCATCCACCAGTTTGGATTGGCGCCAATGCGGATCCTGCCATTGAGAGAGCGGCGCGGATAGGGGATTGTTGGTATGTCAACCCGCACAATCGTGTTGATACAATTCGCAATCAAATCGACGTTTATAAGAGGGCATTAGAAAAGTTAGATAAGCCGTTTCCTGATGAATTTCCCGGTCGGCGGGAGTGTTTCGTGGCAGCCTCGCGAGAGGAAGCTATTAGGTTATGCAAGCCTTACCTTGCAAAAAAATACGAAGTCTACCATGCATGGGGTCAGGACAAAGTTATGCCGGAAGGGGATAATAATTTCGATGTCGATTTTGATGACTTGATCAAGGATCGTTTTTTTCTTGGGGGACCAGATGAAGTGGCGGAACAAATTATAAAATACAGTCACGAAACTGGAATTAACCACCACGTGTTTAGTGTTCAATGGCCTGGCATGCCGCAATCTTTGGCGATGGAAACAATCCAGTTATTAGCGGAAGAGGTTTTCCCAAAAGTGCGTGAGGGCATGTGACGTACTATTATGTAGCTTAATTTTTTACGGAAGAATAATGGCTGATATTCAATTAGGTCTGATGACACGCGGACAGTTTCCACAAGGAGACGATATGCAACTGAGGTTCGAGGAAATGTTCGAACAAATACGCCTAGCGGATAAACTTGGCTTCTCTTGCATCACGAAAGGAATGCACTACTCTAGCTGGCCGCTCCAAGATATTCAGATGGTCCCTTATCTGTCTCGAGTTATGGCAGAAACAAAAAAAATGCGCCTTAACATGGGGATAGTTTTATTGGCCTTGCATAAACCGTTAGACTATGCCGAGTTGGCAGCGACCATGGATGTGCTATCTGGTGGGAGAATTATTTTTGGTGCTGCGCTTGGTTATCGCGAAGTAGAACTTAAAGCGTTCGGCGTACAAAAAAAGGAAATTGTCCGACGGTTTACTGAAAATATTGAGGCGATTAAAAGACTGTGGACGGAGGACAAGGTGACCATGAAAGGAAGCTTTTTTGAACTTGATGAAGCATCTTGCTCAATTAAGCCACTCCAAAAACCGCGTCCTCCTATCTGGATTGGTGCTAACGCCGACCCGGCAATCGAACGTGCTGCACAAATTGGTGATTGTTGGTATGTAAACCCTCACAGCCGCAATGAAACATTATATCGTCAACTTGAAGTTTATAAGCGTGCTTTAGACGCAGCAGATAGACCCTTTCCAGAAGAATTTCCGATGCGTAAGGAAGTATTTGTGGCTGAGACGCGTGAGAAAGCTATTGAATTAGCGAAGCCAGCCATTGGATTAAAATACAAGGTTTATCATTCATGGGGGCAGGATACGGTTATGCCTGAAGGTGATAATAATCTGGATCTGGATTGGGAAGAATTGTTAGATGACCGTTTCGTACTCGGTTCGCCTGCGGAAGTTTGTGAACAGTTGTTGGATTTAAATAAGAGCTTAGGGGTCAATCATATCATTGCAAGTGTGCAGGGTGCTGGGATGCCCCAGAGCCAGGTATTGGAGGCCCTTCACATGCTAGGCGAGGAAGTCTTGCCCAATCTGAAAAACGCATAAGCTGGAGATAATTAATGGATATGCAATTTGGTGTCATGTTGCGCGGCCTTTTTGACTGGGATGACGATATGAAAGTGCGATTCAATGAGCTGATGGAGCAAGCTCGATTGATCGATAAATTGGGTTATGACTGTATTACCAAGGGCTCGCACTTCTCAACCTATCCCCACCAGGAAATGACGCAAATACCCTTTCTTTGCCGTATCATGTCAGAGGCACCGAACGTACGCCTGAACGCGGGTATTGTACTATTAGCCCTACATAATCCCATGGAAGTAGCAGATTATTTCGCAACTATGGATCTTATGAGTGGAGGGCGTATGATTTTTGGTTGCGCACTGGGATATCGCGAGGTCGAATACAAGGCGTTCGGCGTAGAAAAGGGTACCGGCGTGACTCGATTTGAGGAAAATCTTGAGGCGGTGCGCAGGCTTTGGACAGATGAAAAGGTTTCTATGAAGGGCACTACCTTTGAGCTTGACGAGGCACGAATTTCAGTGCCCTTGCAGCAGGATCCACATCCGCCCATCTGGATTGGGGCGAACGCCGATGTAGCAATTCGACGTGCGGCGCGGCTTGGTGATTGCTGGTATCTAAACCCGCATCAAAAAGTAGAAACATTACTCCGTCAAATGGACCTTTATAGAGAAGAATTGGAAAAATATAACAAACCTTTTCCGAAAGAACTTCCGATACGTCGAGAGGTATTTTGTGCTCCTACTCATGATGAGGCAGTAGAACTAGCTGCACCTTATATCAAAGGAATGTACGATGCATATAAAACGTGGGGCCAGGATAAGGCGATGCCAGCAGAGGATCGTGACATAACGCAGGAATACGCGGAGCTCGCTAGAGACCGATTTATAGTTGGTGACCCAGATGAAGTTGCGGAAGAGTACGTAAGATATAACAAAGAATTAGGTGTAAATCATATCATTATGAGTGTGCAAGGCGTAGGCATGCCGCAGGGTCAGGTGCTTGACACGCTCTCGCTCGTTGCTGAGGAAGTAATCCCCAAAGTTCGTGCGGCTTAGGGGTATTAAAGATGGGAAAGATCGAGTTCGGCTACATGACGCGGAGCCAGTATACTCGAACTGAAGATATGCCTGCACGGTTTGAGGAACTGCTCAAACAGGTGCAGCTTTTGAATGCATTAGGCTATGATTCCTTTGCAAAGGGTAATCACTACTCTAGTGACCCGTTTTATGAATTTCAGCAGTTACCGTTGCTCTGCAGGTTGATGGCTGACGCTCCTGATATGCGTTTAATTGCGGGGATTGTTTTGCTAGCACTTCATAAGCCACTCGAAATCGCAGAGTATTTTGCAACCATGGATGTAATGTCAGGCGGGAACCTCGTCTTTGGCGCTGCGCTCGGTTATCGTGATGTGGAGTATAAGGCCTTCAACATAAAGAAAGGCACGGGTGTTAGGAGGTTCGAACAAAATCTGGAAGCTATTCAACGTTTGTGGACTGAGGAAAGAGTAAGTATGAAAGGCGACTACTTTGAGCTCGATAATGCCTCTGTCTCCATGCCTTGTGTGCAAAAGCCCCATCCCCCGATCTGGATTGGCGCTAATGCTGACGTAGCAGTAGATCGGGCAGCACGGATTGGTGATGCTTGGTATATCAGCGCGCATCATCGCAAAGATACATTGCATAGGCAGGTTGAATTTTACAAGCGTTGTCTGGAAAAATATAAAAAACCATTTCCGACTGAATGGCCATTAAGGCGTGAGGTGTATATAGCAGACTCTCGCGAGGCTGCTATCGAAGCAGTAAGGCCGTACTTGGGTCTTAAATATTCAACTTACCACGCATGGGGTCAGTCCGAGCCGATGCCTCAAGGTGATACTCTCGGGCTAGCATTTGACGACTTGTTACAAAATCGTTTCATCTTTGGAAATGCTGATGAAGTTGCAGAAGAAATAATAGATTATTGTAAATTGCTTGGGACCAACAATTTTATAACATCATGTCAGTGGCCTGGCATGCCACACAGTATGGTCATGGAAAATATTGAGATGTTTGCCAAAGATGTAATGCCAAAAGTGAGGCAAGGACTTTAGGAGAAAAAAATGAAGTACGGCCTATTTATCCGCGGTCAGTACCGTGCGAATGAATCTAATATGAATGCCCGGTTCGAGGAGCTTATGGAACAGGTTCGGGTAGCAGAACAGCTAGGGTTTGATGATTTAATATCGGGTATGCATTATGCTGGTTATCCTCTGCAGCAGTTTCAATTGATTCCCTTCTTGTCGCGCGCCATGGCCGAGACAAAACGTATGCGCTTAATCACGGGTATTATTCTTCTATCTTTACACAAGCCATTGGACATAGCAGAGCAACTCTCATCAATGGATGTAATGTCAGGTGGCAGATTAGTTTTTGGCTGTGGTCTAGGCTACCGCGAGGTTGAATTTCGAGGTTTTGGAACAACAACTAAAGAACGCGTGCCGCGTCTAATTGAAAATTTAGAGGCTATTAAAAAATTATGGACTGAAGACCATGTCAATATGAAGGGCTCTCACTTTGAGCTTTCTGACACTACGTTGTCTCTGAAACCAATGCAAAAACCCCATCCGCCATTGTGGATGGGGGCCAATGCAGACGCTGCGGTACGACGTGCTGCGGAGATTGTTGATACCTGGTTCATTAACCCGCATCAGCGAATGGACACAATTGAACGGCAGCTCGAGATATATAGGCGAGCATTAGATGAATTTGGGAAACCCTTCCCAGACGAGCTTCCGATGATGCGTGAAATCTTTGTTGCTGAGACCCGCGATAAGGCAAAGGAAATTGCGCGCCCATATCTCGAAGAAAAGTACAAAGTGTACCATCAATGGGGGCAAGATAAAGCAATGCCCGAGGGCGATGACAATCTAGACCTCGATTTTGATGAGTTAACCAAAGACCGTTTTTTATTCGGTTCACCAGATGAAGTTGCAGAACAAATCATTGGTTATGAGAAACGGCTTGGTGTCACTCATATGGTTCTGGGAATGCAAGGTGTGGGCATGCCCCAAAGTCAGATGTTAGATTCGATGCATCTCTTTGCAGAGCAGGTTATGCCGAAGGTGGCTGGTGCGTAAGTTACTCCGCCGCGGTTAAAGCTGTTGAATTTCGGCGGGAATAATTTGCGGCTGGCGCATTTATAACAGCCGTTAGCGGTTTGGCATATTTGGCTGCCGTAACCCTTTTCGCGTCGGCTGTTTCATAAAGTGTTGTTCGTTGTCTAGCACTTCGCCCCAATCCTTTGATAATCTCTATCATTTGAGATATTGGCATTTCCTGTCCATGCTGTGCGCCAGCAGCTCGTGTGATAGTTTCGTTCATAAGTGTGCCGCCGGCATCGTTGGCGCCAGATTCTAAACAATCTTTCAATCCATCAATTCCCATCTTTACCCAAGAGGCCTGAATATTGGAAATGACCGGGTGCAAGACAATTCGTGACACGGCGTGCATTAAAATAGATTCACGATAGGTGGGACCGAATCGGGCCCGGCCTTTTAAATAGATCGGCGCTTCCATGGGTACAAAAGGAAGAGGGACTAATTCCGTAAATCCGTTGGTTAATTCCTGAAGGTCACGGATTTTTTTTAGGTGGCGCGCCCAATGAAGTGGCTGGTCAACATGCCCGAACATGATTGTGGCGGTGGTCTTTAACCCAAGCTCATGAGCCATTTTCATTACATCAAGCCACTCGGAGGAGGATAGCTTATCTGGACAAATAACTGCACGCACCTCATCGTCGAGTATTTCTGCTGCGGTTCCAGGCAAGGTCCCAAGTCCCGCTGCCTGTAGTTTGATGAGAAAATTACGTATGGAAAGACCGAGTGTTCTGGCGCCCTGCCTTATCTCAAGCGGGGTGAAAGCATGAATGTGAAGGTCTGGCGCCGCTGTACGAACGGTTTTGACAAGCTCTACATATGTTTCGCCGGTATATTGTGGATGAATACCACCTTGCATACAAATCTCTGTCGCGCCTCTTTCCCACGCTTCGCTTGCCCTCCGAGCCACCTCGTCAAGATCAAGAACATACGGCCGACCGCGGAGATTCTCGCTGAGTTTACCTTTGGAGAACGCGCAGAATTGGCAACGATAGGAGCATACATTTGTATAGTTTATATTTCGATTAACCACATAGGTAATATCATTACCGACTGCCTCACGTCGAATTTCATCCGCAATCTCGCAAACTTTCTCAAAATTGCCGCCACGCGCCGAGAATAGATGCGCTATCTCTGGCTCGCAAAGTCGATGTCCAGCTTGAGCTTTATCTAAAATTTGAAGTAGTGTATGGTCGCAAGGCCCTGTTTCCTTGAAAATAGGCACAGGGATGTCCGAGCCAGGGGTCCAATCTTCACACCGTGCATACCCCTCACTATCACTTTGTTGTTTAACTGCAGACGCGATGGCAGGGGCCGCCCAAGCATCAATATTTTGTGCATACTTGGGATAGATAGCAAGTCGTTCAGTCAATTGCTTTCCGTCACGAGCAGTTTCATTTGCTAATTTATCTAAGTGTGGCCAAGGGGCCTCTGGGTTAACGTGATCTGGCGTTACAGGTGAAACACCTCCCCAATCATTTATACCAGCTGCGATCAGCTGAGGTAGTACTCCGTCATTCAAATTCGGTGGGACCTGTATGTTGATTGAGGAAGGTAAAATTAAGCGGGCAACTGCGATGGTCCAAAGTAACTCTTCTAGTTTAGGGTTTTGAACTTGCGCCATCTTGGTATTGGGCTTAGCGCGGAAGTTCTGAATAATTACTTCTTGAATATGACTGTGTTTTATGTGCGCGTCACGAAGTGCAACCAGTGTTTCTATACGCTCCGCTCTAGTTTCCCCTATCCCGATAAGAAGACCAGAGGTAAAAGGAACGGATAGTGCGCCGGCCACTTCAATCGTCATTAATCGAGCTAAAGGGTCTTTATCGGGTGAGCCATAGTGAGGCCCGCCCTTTTCGCAAAGGCGCTTAGATGTGCTCTCAAGCATAATACCTTGCGATACCGAAACATCTCGTAGTTCGGAAACCTCCTTTTGGGACATAACTCCCGGATTGAGGTGTGGGAGTAGGCCGGTTTTTTCGAATACAAGTGCTGCCATTTCCGATAGATATGACAAGGTAGTCTCATGACCGAGTAGAGCTAGCTCTTCTCGTGCAATACGGTAGCGGGCCTCTGGCTTGTCACCGAGAGTAAACAAGGCTTCTTTACAGCCAGAGTCTCTTCCAGCTTGGGCAATAGCCAAAACCTCGTCAGAATCTAGATAGGCTCGGCACCCTTTCTGAGGGGATTTTGCAAAAGTGCAGTAATGACAAACGTCACGGCAAAGGGTTGTGAGGGGAATGAAAACTTTGCGTGAAAAGCTTATTATATTTCCATACTGCTCATCGCGTTTGGCGGTTGCGGACGCCATTAGTTCATCTAAATTTTTTGTTAAGAGATCTTGAAAATTCATCATGCAGTGCCTGGCATATTCTGTTTTGAGAGAAAATTTTTGGCAATTCCGCTTTCCCGAAGGTATTTGTGTGTCCGTGTTTCTCCGTCCTCTCTTAAAAACCGCACTAGATCCGCTGGTGTGTCTATGTCGAGCCCTATGCCCGGAAGATCGAGGTGGACTACTGGGTCGATATGACGTTTTGTTGCTTCATCGAGATGGGGCTGAAAGCTTTCATGCCCAAAATGAAAAGGTATTAGGTTCGGTGGAGTTAAGGCAATACAATTTGAACCAAGTTTATCATGGGATGGAACAATGCTCATAGCCGGGCCTGGTGGGTGCTTAGCGATTATAGCCTCGATCTCGCTCGACCTTAGATTTGGGGTGTCACCGGGTAACGTAAGAATACCATTTCTTCTTGATTGATTCAATTGGTAAACAGCACGTGCTACCGCTGCACTTTGACCGTCATTACTTGGTTCATTGTTAACTTCTACGTTATATTTGCGCGCAAGGCTTGCTGCTTGGGGGTCTCGAGTTACTACCATTACTCCGTCTAGGGAGGGTGCGTTGACAGCGGCTTCCAGAACATCCTCTAGCATGATGGCGAAAAGAGATTGACGTTCCTGCGGACTCAAAGCGGGGGACAATCTTTTTTTGGCATTGCGAAAGTCTTTCGCGGGCAGGACGGCCCACATTGAACTCTCCTCATTCAGCGGAAGGTTTAAATACTATAATAGTTATAGCAGAGCATTTGACGTTGTCACAGTCACCGTTCACAAAGAAATCTCTGCTGCGAAATCCAAAATATCATTAGCCAAACTAACTTTATCATCAAGCGATTTCATGATGGTTTGCGTAACTAAAACCTTGTGTCCTTTTCCTCTTATTTGGTTCTCTAATCTTTGATCTTTCGTATCAATCACAAAGCCATCAAGCATTTCACCGTAATGTTGTGCTATCGAAGATGCATTTGGTTTGAGGCAAAGCTCTTTTAACATTTTGGCTGTAGGCCCCTTTAGCGCTTTGCCTCCTACGATAGGGGACACTGCTATGACGGGGGTTCGAGAGCTCTCTATTGCTTTTTTTAGGCCGGGTAATTTAAGGATTGGGTCAATACTTATGAATGGGTTTGACGGACAAATAATTAGCAATTCTAACGCAGGATCCTCAAATGCTCTTAGAAGTTTTGATGAAGGGATTGCGCTTTCAATTCCAGCAAATTGAAAACCACTTATAGCAGGTAAGCAACGATTCTTCACAAAATATTCTTGGAAGGGCATCTCACCTTCATCTGTTAAAACCATTGTGCGCACCGGGTGGTCACTCATCGGAACTATCGGATGACGAACGTTAAGCTTGTTAGCTAGATTAGCTGTGATTTCAGTAAGAGTGGCACCAAGTGTCATTTGATGTCTTCGGGCTAGATGAAGTGCTAGATCTTGATCTCCAAGTTGAAACCAGGTCTCGCCGCCCAAGCTTTCGAGAGTTTTCATTGTTGTCCAGCTCTCTTGCGTGCGTCCCCAACCCGTATCCGGATTAGCAATGCCCGCTAGAGTATACAGTACCGTATCTATATCGGGGCATATAGTTAAACCGAGGTGTTCAAAATCATCACCTGTATTAACTGCAATTAAAAGTTCTTCTGGAGGAAGGATTTGGGTGAGGCCTTGCACTAGTTTTGCGCCCCCAACCCCCCCGGTCAAGGCGATGAATCGGGTCATCTGAATAAATCCTCATTTTCAGGCCTGGTTAATTCTGTTTCGGGCACCTCAAAATTAAATGGATCATAACCTTTTATAATAACAACTGGTCTACCTTCATTGCCTTGTCCTTGAACTAATGAGGCGGCAGACGCCAATTCATCTGCGAGACCCACCATACTTACTTTTAGAGGTCTCCGATCAAGATCCGGGTCTTCTCGAAGGTCAAGTAATGCAGGAAACCCAGCTGAGCCAAGTGCAATCGAGGTGGTTCCTCGTCTCCAGGCGCGTCCAACGCTATCGTTAATTATTATCCCCAAACTGGCGCCGCAAGCATTAGAAAATGCTTGAAGTAATTCTCGGCAAGTTTTGTTAGGGTCCTCCGGTAATAGGAGGACATGTTCTCTCGTGCGACCAACATTCGAGGCATCGATTCCTGCATTTGCGAGCACATAGCCTAATCGGTGTCTCGCAATTATGAGACCCGGGCGGTGGCGGACAATTTCCGCAGACTCCTGCAAAATCAATTCGACCAACGACGGACTCTTTTCGGTCTTAGCGGCAAGCTTAATTGCCTCTGTTGAAGGATTGATTTCGCTTAGGTTTCTATAACGGTTCTCAGCTTTGGAAATAATTTTTTGAGCAATAACGAGAATATCGCCATCGTGAAGTCCGGCTGCATGTGATCTCTCCAATATAATACTGGCAAGGTCGTCACCTGGGGAAATAAAGGGGAAGTCATCAAGAGCAATAACCTCGATCTTTCTTGGTGTCACGACTTCGGGTCACCAGTCACACGTATGCCTGCGTGAGTGACGGGTCCATTCTTATTGATGAAAATTAATAGGGACGTCAAAGCCTCTGCAGCGGCTGAATTGTCAATAGGCCCGGCGTGCCATGCGGTCATTCCAGCAGATTTGGCAAGCTCAATAACTTCAGCACGTGCATCTTTATTATTTCCACAAACGAGCACTTCGCATTCGATAGTCGCTGTTAAATCGTGCAATAAATCTGCAGCGATATTCTGAAAGGCAGAAACAACGCGAACGTCATCACCTAAAAAATCTTGTGTTTCTTTCGCGGCCGATCCGCCGACGGGTAATTTCACCCTCATGACCTTAGGCGGCGCTAGGGGCACAGTTACGTCGATCAATATTTTTCCCTGCACTCCGTCTTTTATAACGTTCAGTATAGGCTCATGGTTTGAAAATGGAACGGTGAGTACAACCAAGTCAGCGGATGCGGCAGCCAAGCTATTTTCGTCTCCGGTAACTTGCCCTCCAGATATTTCGGCAAGTGTTTTTGCAGCGTTCTCGGCTGCTGTTTTGGATCGTGATCCAATTATAATAGGATAACCCGCTTTGGCCCACCTGAGTGCGAGACCTGAGCCGAGATCACCAGTACCACCTATAATGGCTATGGACAGTTTTTTACAAGTCACTTTTTACTCCCGCAATGCTAGTTTATTTTTTCAATATGTGTACCAAGCGCAACATTAAATGCCTCGTGTTGCTCTATATTTGCCAAATGGGCCGCCGACTTAATCACAACAAGCTCCGAGCCTTGAATATTTTCTTTGAGGAATTGTGCGGCTGCCAATGGGGTGCTTTGGTCATCTTCTCCCACAATTATTAGTGTTGGGGATTGAATTTTTTTCAAAATATCTTCCTGGTTCATCTCTTTGATAGCTTCACAGCAGCCGAGAAATCCGACTAATGGGGTCGCTTCGATCATCTCCTGGATCTCCTTAATTACGCCCCCCCCGGCGGACAAAAAATTTTCGGTGAACCAACGGGTCATGGTTGCTGATTGAATGCCAGCCATGCCACGCTCTTTTGCCATTTTCATACGTTCGTCCCAAATTGAAGGATCGCGCATCTGTGAGGTAGTATCGCAGAGTGTTAAACTATGTAATCTATCTCCATGAAACGCTCCAAATTGTTGTCCAATCATTCCACCGAGCGAGAGCCCACAAAAATGAACCTTTTCGATTTGGAGTGCGTCTAGTAATGCGATGGCGTCATCAAGCAGCAACTGAATCGAGTAGGGAGGGCTAGTGACTTCTGTCTTGCCATGGCCGCGAGTATCAGCACGCAATATTCTGAATTTGGAGGCAAGAGCTTCAACTTGGGCGTCCCACATATGAAGATTTGAGGCGAGTGAGTTACTGAGCATCAAAACAGGTGCATTTTGAGGGCCGTCGAATACATAATTTACGTCGATGCCATTGGCGTGAATTTTATTACTCATTAGAACCTCTTTCGTTGATACAGTGGGTCAGATGTTAGTTTAATATCTGCTTCTAATTCGGGCATTTAAACCTTTGTACTTACTCCAGAAAACTCAGAAGAATTACTTTCTTCAAGCCAGCGATTTTTTTGCCATTCTAAATACTGTTTGATATCATCCACCGTAAATGTCAGAAGGTCGGTCGTAGTTTGTAGTCTCAGTGTCATGCGCGCAAACCCATTCAGTAAAGCCTCAGTCTGCGGAGTCAGTTCTGAAGCAACAACGACGCCTACATTGGGAATAATAATATAACCCGGTCTCTCATGAAATTCTTTTTCATGGCGCAATGCGGTCTGCCAAAGAGGCTCTCTGGGCTTTGCTACAGGTAGACCTAATCCTAGTGTCATGGCTTGGCCAAGCGTTAAGAGCCCTGTCATGCATGCCTCAAGTGAGAGTGAATCACAGCCTAATGCATGTATTTCTTTATATTCGGGTAATCTCCATGATTGGTCGTTGGCGGTCAGTGCTTTTAGGTCATAAAGCGCGGGCTCGGGTATAGGCCTTGAAGGTCTGACTAACCTTTGGGTAAGTTCACTCAGATGTGCTGAGACATTAGTTGGATCCGTTCCACTCACAACGGCGCCCCAATGTGAAATTACAAGAATATCTATTGGGCCCGACTTTTGCCCTAGAGCGGTAGCGACGGAACGATTAAGGCTTGCGCCCGGCGCCGCCATGGAGGCAAAGGCCCAACGTAATCCTTCGAGGCGTTCAGAAAGGATTTCTTGGGCGTTTGCTTCGGAGGTTATTGCCAATAGATCGGGGGGGGTTACATGCGAGACTAAAGGATGCTCAATTAGGGCATCTAAAGCGGCGAAAGGTAGTGGGCGTACAATTTTATCTGGTTGTTGATTTAACTCTGCCTCTAGTGTTGCCCGTTCATTTGGGTCATCGAGGCCAGCAGCAATACCACTCAACACTTTGTCGATGCGTAATGGTATGAATATTTCGGATTGTTCAGCAATGGCGAGACTGGCCAACTCGGCTCGTACCCACATTAAACCACTATGTTTTACTGAAATAGTGCCACTACGGCCTTGCACTAGATTTAAATCAGCGCCTAGGCGCGCTGCGAACCGTTTAACGTCTTCAAAAGGCAGGACTTGGGTTGCCATAACTTTTTTGCTGTATGTGTCTCAGTTAGACAGGGATATCAATATCGAGTAAGGGAGCATGTTGCTGCGCACCATAGATATCAGAATCATCAGGATCGCCAGACTTGTGGAGCCTGGGTATGGTGATCTTGATTGCATAGGCAACGTCGTAAGGAATAATTGATACTTCGTTATCTGATAATCCATAAAGGTCGGCGATCAAGCTGGGTGTCAGGACGCCACTGTCGCGTACTTTCTCATAAGTACTTTGATCTTCAAACATAAGATCGAGCGTGCAGAGCAATGCCCCGGCATTTTTCGATCGCAAGACAGATGTCAATTCCGAAAGAGTTGTCATATTATTTACACCTCTACCATTTCTATTGGGAAAGGTTCCAGTGGGTCTTCGATTTCCATTCTGTGCCAAATACTAAACTCATACGTTTGCCCAACGGGCATATCGGAAGGTGAAAATGGGATTGCGAGGTTCCCTGAGATGCATTTCCGGCCCGGGAAATCAGTATGCAGCAATGCATAACGCACTTTTGCCATAATGGCTTTGCTGGTCTCAGGGTCATCTGCAAGCACGTCCGCAAGTAATCCGATTTCGTGGGCTTGAGTATCCTTTACGGGCTCCCTCGGTCCCATCGTGGCATCCTTTCCATAAACTCGAATGTTAAGTCGGTATTGGTCTCGGCTGATACTGAGATTAGCTGCTTCTACGGCGACGCGTTCGTGGCAGGCTTTGATGAACTCATCTATCACAGAAATGAGTATTGGATCGCGTACTCCCGCAATAAAAACAGTACGGTAGCCCGATAATTTTACACCTTCAAGTTTAACAGTGTAGCGATTGGCGTCTTCGAAACGGCTGTCGCTTACCTTGACTATTCTTTCATCTAGTTGCTCGTAATTGGAATGCGTTGTAACCAGCGTGCCTTCAGGCTCTTCTAGATGGTAGGGGCTCGGGTTTTCATAGAGTGTATGTGCCGCAATGCGCATGCGCGTGCAGCGTTTGTCGGGATGACCTGGCTCAACAAGGAAATAATCGTCATGCAATGTGCCTATAACGCAATCTTGGCCAGTCCGCGGGGTAGTTACTTGTCCTGCACACTCAATAATTTTCGATAGATGCCAACAAAGTCCAGGATCGAACCCCCTCATTAATGGTATTGCAGAATAAATGGACGCATCCGTAGCTCGACCTGCCAAGACAACTTGTGCTCCATCATTAATAGCCTTTTGAAATGGTTCGACACCCATCATGCCCACAACTCTGTGGCTTTCGTCAATCATGCTTGGGGTCATTTCAGAGATCGGGCCAAGTGATTCAATCTTTCCAGCAGCACACTTTTGCTTCAGGTAGCCGGCCGATTGCTCGGCACGAATTAAGGCCATATTGAAGTGCAGTTCTTTTTCTTCAGCGATTTCTTTAACGACATCGCGCACAAAATTTAGCTGTGGGTCACTTCCTCCACCACCGCAAGAGCCAATTAGCATTGGGATCTGTTGTTTTATAGCAGCCTCAAGCATCAAAGAGAGATCTCTCTTGATTGCTTGGCGCGATACAAAGGGGATTCCCTGACCGAGGTAGTGAGGCCCCGGGTCCATAGATCCACCATCGGCTGCAATAAAATCTAAGCCTTGTTCGAGACCTCTATTGAAGGCTTCCTCTGTGTAGCCATAACCAACCATTCCGGTAGTTGCCATCATTCGTAATTCAGCCATTTTTGAATTTCTCCCGGACGTTAAAAAAAAGATCCACTCATTGTATTAACGATAAATCAAGTACATTTACTTGACCAGTGGGGTTTACATATTGATAGTGATGCAAACCAAGGTTGTGAAAAAAAAACCTTTTTAAGATAGCTTGGTATCAATACCATGAGAACCTTATTTATATGGTTTTTCAATTCGGCCGGTTGAGGCTTCTAGCTAGCGTTTGTCTTTTTGGAGAGTAAAATGGTCAAAAATTTAGCATCAATTCAGCCTGAAACTCAGTTTACACAGCCGATTGCGCTAAGGTTTGCCAAATTTGCCCAGTCCTTGCATTTTGAGGATATACCAGCTTCGGTGCGTGATCGTGCAAAGTATCTGATATTGGATGCTGTCGGTATCGCTTTTGCTTCCCGTCATTACCCCTTTTCAGGGAAGATACTGACTGGCCTCCTAGATGCAGCGGGTACCGGGACTGCCTCGGTTATAGGGTTTCAAGAGAAATTACCGTTGAGGGATGCGGTAATAATGAATGGTGCGCTGATACACGGTCTAGACTACGACGACACACACTTACGAAGCGTTGTGCATCCCACGGCTAGTTCCCTGAGCACGGCTTTAGGCCTAAGTGAGCAGTGCGGTGTTGATGGTAGTGAGTTGCTGACCACTTATGTGATTGCAATGGAGAGTATCATTCGCATTGGGATGGCTGCGATGGGGGGATTACACAAGCGGGGTTACCATCCGACAGGGGTGTGCGCGCATTTTTCCAGCGCCTTAGCAGCTGGGCGGCTTTTGGGCTTAGATGTGAAAGAATTGGCAAGTGCTCAAGCGTTTGCAGGCAGCACAGCTGCAGCAAGTATGGAATTCGTCGAAGAGGGAGGTTGGAATAAGAGATTACATCCGGGCTGGGGCGGTGCAGCAGGAATAACCGCCGCTTATTTGGCTAAAAACGGATTTGTTGGACCAACTTGGCCGTACGAGGGTCGATATGGTCTATATAAGAGTCACCTGCATGATGATGAAGAACATGTTGATTATGAGTGCCTTACCGCTGGGCTGGGTGATGTTTGGGAGTGTTTAGATACAGCGGTTAAGCCATTTCCTAGTTGTCACTTTACACATGCTTTGGCAGATTCAGCGTTGGAGTTAAAGCGTTCCCGATCAATCGAGCTGGAGAGTATCCAAAAAATATTGGTTCAAATGCCAGAAATAGCAGTTAACCTAATAGCGGAGCCATCGGCAAATAAACTCAAACCTGCTAGCGACTACGATGCTAAATTCTCTGCTCAATTCATAGTTGCAGCCTGTTTACACAGAGGTAAATTTGGGCTCTCAGAACTTACGGATGATGTTCTTAGTGATGAGGCTATTTTGAAATTAGCATCAAAGGTTGAGTATGAGATTGACCCACAAACGGGGTACCCAGACTATTATTCAGGCGGGGTCATCATCACGACTAAAGATGGTATTGAACATGTGCATTACGAGCGTGTAAACCGTGGAGCTGGTGAAAGAGCATTGAGCGAAGCTGAAATCTCATCAAAATTTTTTGATAATGCCCTTCTGGAGATACCGAGAGACCGAGCGGAGTCAATTCGCGATGTCGTGCTTGAACTCGACAAAAAACCAGCACGTGAATTCGCGTCTAACTTAACTTCTGCTTAGACAATGTTGTTGTCCATGAGCATAGTTTCAGAACTCTGTGTGAGAGCCGCAGCTTTTTTCTAAAGAACCTAATAGCGTACAAGTCTCAGCGCAGTTTTGCAAATTTTCATATGCGTTTATTCTTCTCCCGCCGTCGCTGTACAGAAGAAGAAATTTTCATCGACTCCCGGTATTTTGCAACTGTGCGCCTTGCGATATCTATGCCTTCTCTTTGCAGGATAGAGACGATCCCGTCGTCTGACAGTATTGATCCGGGGTCTTCCTCATCGACCAGTGTTTTAATGCGGTGGCGCACAGACTCAGCAGAGTGTTCTGATATGCCGCCGACGCCGCTTATCGATGAAGTGAAGAAATATTTCAATTCAAAAGTGCCTCGCGGTGTGTGAATGTATTTGTTTGAGGTAACACGGCTCACTGTGCTTTCGTGCATTTCGATAGCTTCAGCAATATCGCGAAGGACAAGCGGGCGAAGATGTTCTACTCCCTTACTAAAAAAGCCGTGTTGCTGGCGTACAATCTCACGGGAGACCCTGAGTATTGTGGTTGCTCGCTGATGCAAAGATTTCATAAGCCAATTAGCGGATTGTAGTTGCTCAGCGATGTACTCCTTTTCATCTTTTTTTCGAGCCTCGCCAGCGACTCTCGCATGGTAATCTTTGTTTATGAGTACGCGCGGAAGGGTTTCGGGATTGAGTTCAACAATCCAGTCACCATCGGGATGTGGTCGCATTAAGATATCGGGGATAACTGTTTGGAGAATCTCTCGTTCAAAATTCTGTGCTGGTTTGGGATCTAAAGCTCGGACTTCAGCGACCATATCAGTCAAATCCTCCTCATCAACGCCGCATATCTTTATGAGCGCTGCTTTATCCTGTTTTGCGAGTAGGTCGAGGTTATCCAGTAAAGCTTCCATGGCTGGGTCATAACGGTTACGGTCTTGTAGTTGCAGAGCCAAGCATTCTTTCAGGTCGCGCGCGAAAATGCCCGGAGGATCAAACCTCTGTAATGCTTTAAGTACTCTTTCTACTCTCTCTGCTGAGCAGCCCAAAGTGGCTGATAAATCTTTTAATGGAGAGCTGATCCAGCCTGACTGATCAAGTAATTCTATTAAATGGCGGCCCACCATTCGGTCCTTAGCATCTACAATGTCTACGGTTAGCTGCTCTGATAGGTGATCTCGCAAGGACTTGGCCTCACTAAGGGTAGCTTCAATGTCACTTATTGGTGTGCTGAAATCGCTACGTCCACCTTGGGCGTTATTAAGCTTGTCGAGAGAAAGACCCTGCTCATTTGCGCCATTATCATTTAGAGCTGTTCCAGCATCAGTCGGGCTTTCGCTTTCCCAAACGGAGTCATGGTCTATATCAAGCGGACTTTCAGCTTCATTGGTAGTTGCGGCGCCTGTAGCAAATTCTAGGGTATCGGGGGTTGTGCTGTCATCATTAGGTTGTTGTTCGTTATAAGTATCAGTGCCTGTGCTGTCGCGTGAGCGCTCTGCTACGCTCGGTTCGTCACCAGTTTGCTCATCACGTTCGAGCATAGGATTCTGTTGCAGTTCGGCTTCGACGAATTCCCGCAACTCATTACTAGAGAATTGCAAAAGCTTAATAGCTTGTTGCAACTGGGGTGTCATAACGAGGTTTTGGGATTGGCGTAAATCGAGGCGTTGTGAGAGAACCATTATGTAGGTGGTTCTGCCTTTAAAGGCTGAACCGTTCTCCAAGATAGACACGGCGAACTTCATTATTTGCGACAATTTCGTCTGGGCGCCCTTCCATCAATAATCTACCATCGTGGAGAATATATGCTCGATCGACAACCTCGAGCGTTTCACGTACATTATGGTCCGTGATGAGAACGCCAATGCCACGGTCTTTTAGATGAATGACGAGCTCTCTAATGTCTCGTACTGCTATAGGGTCGATACCCGCGAGAGGTTCGTCTAAAAGAATAAAATTTGGCTGGGAGGCCAAGGCGCGCGCAATTTCTACCCGACGTCTCTCTCCTCCGGATAGTGCAAGCGATGGAGTACGGCGCAAATGTGTTATTGAGAACTCGGCAAGCAATGCTTCGAGCATTGCTTCACGTTGTTCTCTATTTCCTTCAACTACTTCAAGGACACCGCGGATATTTTGCTCAACGTTAAGACCGCGAAATATAGATGGTTCTTGGGGCAAATAACCAATGCCCAATCTAGCGCGCCTATACATAGGAAGAGTGGTGATATCATGTCCGTCCATTAAGACGGCTCCATAGTCTGCGGCAATCAGCCCGGTAATAATATAAAAACAAGTTGTCTTGCCGGCACCATTTGGACCTAGTAGCCCAATAACTTCTCCACGTTGCAGATAGAGGCTTACATCCCTTAGTATTGGCCGCTTCTTGAATTGCTTTCCCAGGTTTCGCACTACCAATCCTGAATTAGAGGCAATAAGTTGCGGCCCCTCCTGATTGGTTTGAACCCTGTCTGACGACCCGTTCGATGTCATCGGTGGCGAAGGGAATGGAGGTTCGGACGATTGGCTCACTTAGGTTGATACTCCAGTACGATATTTCCAAAAACTCACTATCTATAACACAGTCTTATCGCGTCTGGTTGGGTGTAATCAAACCTTTTACACGCTTACCAATAAGCTTATAGATACCTGTTTTTAAATTTACCTTTGCCGTGTCTCCATTTAACTGGTTATTATTGCTCGTGATTTTAACGTTCCCCCGCAATGTTGCCACACTCGTTTTGGGATAATACTCCCCTCTATCCCCTCTTATAATTGCATTCGAAACTGACACATGGACGTTACCAATGGCATCTACTCTATCGATTCGCTGCCCATTCGTGGTTGTTTTTTTGTTAGTCACACTGGGGGTAGTGAAATAAGCAGTGAGCATATCTGCGTGCAGACGCTGTTTGTTTTGAATAACTACTGCCTTTCCTCGTGCAACAGCTGTTTGACGTTTATCCCAATACTCGAGACTATCTCGTGCTTTCAAAATACCTTGAGGCGAGATCATCTGAAGTTTTTTCCCATTGAGAACGAAGACTGACTCTTTGACGTGATAAACGGCCATGTCTCCGGTCGCAATTGTCTTTGCCGGCCTCCCTGTTTGATCTTTGCCCAATGAAACTATTTTCACTTGTCCTTTTGCATCAAGCCTGACCATCTCTTGGCCTTGCCCCGTTGCTGCGTCCCGATAATGAGCGACTAGCTCTTCCGCTTGTAGCGTTACCTTTCCGCGTGCCGCTCTCGCATTGCCACGTGCAATATATTTCCCCTGCTTCGGGATCCACTCTAGACCGTCATCGGCCTCTATGACCAAGGGAGAGGTATTGTCGTCAGTGGCCATAGGTATGTTTACTGACTGGGGATGTGTTGTAGACGATAGCAGAATTTGTCCTAGCCAAACAAAAACCGCAGCCAATATGACCGGGTAAGGTGTCCTCATCCTTCCTTCATCCGGTGTGGAAATAACGTCAATTTTGAGCGCCCGGTGAAAAGTATTCGCTTAGATTTGTAAAAAAGGACGAACCCTTCAGATTGAAGGTTTCCTAGGGGACCTTGGCCTTCGACGGGGTCGACACCACGCGCATCCCCTGCTTTCAAATCAACGACTGTATTTTCGGTGCGGAATTCGTATCCAGTATCGTGAAAGAGGTTTACTCCACCCGTTAGCTCTAAAAGCTGCATTTTGTGATTGTAAAATCCGTCTTTTGCCGTGATAGCAGCCCACGAACCATTCTGCATCATTACGTCTACTTTGGGCCCTTGTAACGAGAACTCCATATCAGTCGCATTCTTCTGATGTGCTTTTGTCGCTGTTATCGTGAATGGCTTTTCTTCTAATATTCCCGCATATCGACCATTGAGCATCGTTAAGTTCTTCGCCGCACTTTTGTCAATTTTTGCGGGACCGAGAGTAAATCTGCGTTGCTGCTGGTCTAACTGAGGCCATACAAGAACAATAACTATAAGGCCTGTAGCGATAGTTGGGAGTAAAACACGCATTGTTCCTACAAAACGACCATAAAAAGGAGATACACTAACCTGCTGTCGGGCCGAAATAGGGATGTCGCGACGCTGCAAGCGTTGATCGGGTTTTTTTAAACCAGATACATGCTTATTCTTTTGAGCGGATTGAGCAATCGGCATATCATCCATTGCGCTAAACCAGTCCAGCTCTCAGACAATCATGAATGTGCAGCACACCAATTAGTGCTTCTTGATCATCATCGATAACGAAGAGATTTGTTATAGATTTTTCGTTCATCAAGGCGATCGCCTCTCCCGCTAAAGCATGAACTCGGATTGTTGCGGGGGCGCCAGTCATAATCTCACCGGCGGTTACCTTGCGCATATCGCTATTGATATGACGACGCAAATCACCATCCGTTACAATTCCAATCAATTTCCCCGAGTCTACAATTCCCACGCAGCCAAGGCTCTTTGAAGTCATTTCTAATATTGTCTCATTCATGAGTGCGGTGGGTTTAACAATAGGCATTGAAGATCCACGATGCATCAAATCTGAAACTCTAAGAAGGCTGGAGCCCAGTTTGCCGCCAGGATGTAAGACACGAAAATCGTTAGCCGAAAAACCATTCATTTCCAGCAAGGCAACTGCAATCGCATCCCCTATGGCTAGGCTCGCAGTGGTTGAAGTAGTAGGAGCCAAGCCCATTGGGCACCCCTCTGGAACATCCGGCAACAGTATTACTGTATCTGCCATCTCACCAAGAGTGCTCTCTGTACGTCCAGTGATTGCTATCAGAGGTATTGAAAATCTGCGGGTATATTCCAACACATCTCGAAGTTCACTCGTTTCCCCCGAATTTGACAGCGCTATAACAGCATCTTCATCTGTAATCATACCTAGGTCGCCATGGCTCGCTTCTCCGGGATGCACATATTGGGCGGGGCTTCCAGTTGAGGACAAAGTAGCCGCTATTTTGCGAGCAATGTGACCACTTTTGCCCATGCCTGTGACTATGATACGGCCCTCTATACTATGAAGGATCTTAATTGCATGAGCAAAGGTTGCGTCGATTTGATCAGCGAGGGTAGAAATCGCCTCTGCCTCAAGTCGGAGCACGTATTTTGCAGCCTTAAGTTCTCGCTTTTTAGTTTTTGTCAAAAAATCCTCAGAGTCTAATTCACTTGCTGCCGTCAT
>PARQ01000006.1 GCA_002711555.1 Rhodospirillaceae bacterium
CCAGATATTTTGCCCCGCATATCCGTCATATATCAGGCGTTCTCCTTTGCTTTGCCTCTTCATGAATATATGCCGAGCGCTTTCATCAAAAATGTCTTGACGAGTTAATCTGATGGTTTTGCCGGTTATCGTAAGAAAGTATCTGCGTGATTAATCCTTTAAAACACTGTTCCACTTTGTTCAGATCAAAGTTTCTAACAGTCATTGTTTTAGCGACTCTATTTCCACTGACGACAACTTGCAGCCCAACTGGTATGCTTACAGGCGCTGGCGCTGAGGTAGGTTCCGCAACGATGGAGGAACGAAGTTATAGTTCGATTTTAGACGATGCTACGATTGGAACACAAATTAAAGGCAATCTGTTTAACTTTTCCACTAGCCTCTTCGTCGATGTAAACGTAACGGTAAAGGAGGGGTCTGTATTTTTAACGGGATCGGTTCCTACACCCAAACTCAGAATACAAGCCATAAAAATTGCATGGCAATCCGACGGGGTACGCGAAGTGAAAAATGAAATACAAATTCGTGATCATAGCTCCCTTTTGGATGTGGCAAAGGACAAATGGATTTCAGCAAAATTACGTTTCAAACTAACACTCGACAAAGAGATCCGTTCAATCAACTACAGCATAGATACGGTTAATAGACATTTATATCTTATGGGCATCGCAACTTCCGCAAGGGAATTAAAAAGAGTATTCGCGTACGCACGCTCAGTAAGACACGTTCGGAAAATTGTCAGCTACGTTCGTATAAGCCACAAGGGTAACGATAAAGGGCCACCTTAAATGAGCGTCACAAATGAAAAACATGCCAGGAAGATGCTCCGCGAAATTGGAGATAGCGTTGATGATGGTTTTGATCTGCTAACTGGTGCATTTTATTTCGCTGCGCTTAACAGACCCAGCATTATCTTCGACGAATATACAGATCATATGTCGCAATTGGCATGTGCCGCTGCTACTCCAAGCATTCTGCGCTCAATGAGTGCGGAAAATGCAGCAAGGCATTTAAAAGAATTAATAGCCGTCAAGTATTGCTACACGGGTGACCTGGAAACTTACGATGACTTGCAGAATGCGGATCTTTTCCGAGTAATAGATAGACGCCGCGGCCTACCTGTAGCGCTTGGCATTATCTACATACACATTGGGCGCCGGTTAGGATGGAAAATGAGAGGGTTGTCTTTTCCTGGGCATTTTTTGGTGCAACTAGAAATAAAAGGTCAGCGCGTTATCATAGATCCGTTCACCGATGGTCGCATCCTTGATCCGAGCGATCTACGAGGAATGGTCAAAACAATATCTGGATTTGATCGTGAATTACGGCCCCATGACTATACACCGATCAGTGACAGAGCGATTCTTCTCCGTTTACAAAATAACGTGAAATTCCGACATATGCAGATGCGTAATGGAGTTGCCGCACTAAAAACTGTAGAGGAGATGCTTTTAATAGCTCCCAAAATGTCTGATCTTTGGTGGGATGCAGCAATGTTAAACGCCGAGATGGAAAACCTAAGCGCCGCATACAGCGCATTGGAAAATTTCATCAGATCAGATGAGAGTAAAATCAACCGGCTTCGGGCTGTAACTTTGATGGAGCAGATTAAGACAAGGATGAACTGATATTCCAGCGAGACTGTCATAATTAGGTTTTATAACTAGTTATATAAAAAAATTACATAATTTTAATTTGAAAAGGGGAGGTAATTTAGTGAGCTTAGTCTGTGCAATCCAAATGGATCCCTTAGAGAATGTTAACATAGATACTGACAGCACCTTCATGCTGGCTTTAGAGGCACAGATCAGAGGTTATACTTTATTCCATTACCTTCCAGAGGACTTATCGCTGCATGAAAGTCATCTCTACGCCACAGGTCGCAAGATGGAAGTAATGCGCCAGAAGGGTAATCACTTTAAGGCGGGCCCAAAAAAAAGAATTGACCTATCTGAGGTAGATGTAATCCTTATGCGTCAGGACCCCCCTTTCGATATGTCATACATTACGGCCACTCATCTTCTCGAACACATTTACCCAAAAACTTTGGTTGTTAATAACCCAGTGGAAGTGCGTAATGCACCAGAGAAGCTTTTTGTTACACGTTTTCGTGATTTGATGCCACCAACGTTAATAACACGAAACATGGATGAAATCATGGCATTTCGCGCCGAACACTCTGATATTATCCTCAAGCCGATTTATGGATGTGGGGGTGCTGGCGTTTTTCATATCAAGCCGGACGACGAGAACCTTCAGGCCCTATTTGAAATGTTTACAGAATCCAAAGCTGAGCCCATCATCGTTCAGCGGTATTTACCCGAAGTCCGAAACGGCGACAAACGGATTATACTAGTTAATGGCAAGCCAATGGGAGCTGTGAATAGAGTGCCACCCAAAGGGGATGCGCGTGCAAATTTCCATGCGGGAGGTTCTGGCAGAAAAACGCGCCTTACAAAAAGAGAAATCGCCATATGTGCAGAAATAGGTCCCATTTTGAGGCAAAAAGGACTCATATTCGTTGGCATAGATGTAATTGGCGATTACCTGACGGAAATAAACGTAACGTCCCCAACCGGTATCCAAGAAATCAATGCCCTTGATGGCATAAATCTGGAATCCCGCATATGGGACGCAATAGAAGCACAGCTAATCACATGAAGCCCAAGAAACCTCATTTGCCAAAAATAGTCATATCGAAAGATCGAAAACCGAGGGGGATGTCAGCGTGAGCGCACCTCCCTGGCTATTGAAAGCGAGAGTATTTTGTACGGTCGCCTGAAAAAGTAGGTCCTGGCGTTGTTCCACAATCGCAGCGCGATTCTTCTCGGACATAGCTTTTGCTTCCACGCCGGCAGCAAAATCAAAACGCTCTCTGATCTTTCCTTCAACGAGCGTTTGTGCTGAACGAACTTTTGCTAACTCACCCTCTAAGAAACCAATGTTAAAACGAAGGGTCGCTGATGCAGCATCCACATCGGATAGAGCAGTTTCAAGACTGCCGTCATCTTCAAAGTTATTGTAAAGAAATGAGAAAAGGATACCGAGCCCCTTCCGTTCGAGCGTACCTTGCAAGTATGGCGTTCCCTCACCACTGTGTGTGAGTGAAATTTCCCCAGTATTGTTGTTATAATTCACAGAATCGTCGTGATATACCACCTTTCCATCCTCAGCTGCTGGATTAGGAAACTTTGTCAAAATAGATCCGTATATATCGGGGTAAAAATCATCGCCATTTCCATCTGTAATAAAAAAATCACTCTGAGAAAATATACCCTCCAAAGTCTTGTTTTCAGGGCTGTCTGGTTTGATTTGGTAATTTACTTGGTCGGGATCAAAATCATCACGAATAGACGTGCCAATAATATTTGTACCTAAAAACCCAGCCCCTTTGATACGAATATTTAGGTCTCCAAGAAATCTATCAAACCGATCACCAAACACCCGTCTTTCATCAATGGAAACCGATGCGTCACTGGCGGTAACTATTTGACGACGCATATCAGAAATATTCGTTTTAATTTCCGTCAATCTATCAAGGGCTTTCTCGATAGTTTTCACTGCGCGATTTAGCTTATTGGTTATTCTACCAAGGTTTTGCGCCTCTTTTTTTGCAGTCCGAGCCTTAGCTTCAATACTCCGCGCATCTAAGTCCAACGCCTTATCACGAGCTACCGCTGCCGAGGCCCTCGCCGCCGATTGCAGGCCGCGAGCTGCAGCTGCGTCCGGGAGTACTGCAAATAAACCGGTAGCTGCCGTTGGAAGAGTTCCAACCAAACCGCTTGATCCAATACTACCACCATCAAAAATACTCATAACCAAAAATTCCGGCCGATCCTAGAAAATTTACGCCCCGGCAAATATTGCCTACTAACCCGTTGTATTATATAATATTTTGTACTTTTTTCAACTGTTGGATTATAGCAGGATTTTATTTCAAATACATAGCTACGGGTTCAACAACACATACCGGGTATGATTTTCACTTTGCAGGTCCGTAACTTCCTACCAGCGACTATATGTTCTTTTGATAATAAATCCCAGAACCGCATATTGATCACGACGAATACTCCGCTAGGTAAAGCAAAATGGCAAACTTAAATCGACGAATAAAAAATCCGCACAAAAGTGCGGTGGCGCACACTTCAAAATTGGAAAGGGGCTCAAAAAAGGAAAAGCAGACCACCGAAACTGGCCTAAAGACCTTTATCGAATCGACAAAAACACAGAATTTCATTCTCGGCGTGATAATATTTAATGCGATAGTGCTTGGACTTGAGACTTCTGACAACGCGGTCAAGCACGCAGGCAACCTACTAGCGGTACTCGACAAAATCGCTATCGGAATTTTCATTGCGGAAATCGCTATCAAATTAATAGTCTATCGCTTCGGTTTTTTTAAAGACGGCTGGAATATTTTTGATTTTATTATTGTCTCAGCAGCCCTTTTGCCAGCTGGAGACGGTACTTCAGTGCTTCGAGCTCTACGAATAATGAGGGCTTTCCGCCTAATGTCAGCTGTTCCATCAATGCGGTTTGTGATCCAAGCGATGTTGAACGCCATTCCAGGTATGGCTTCGGTGGTCGCTTTATTAGCCCTTGTCTTCTACGTTGGTGCCGTAATGGCGACGGTTCTATTCGGGGAACAGTTTCAAGATTGGTTTGGCTCTATCGGCGCATCATTATATTCATTGTTTCAAATAATGACATTGGAGTCCTGGTCAATGGGCATAGTTCGGCCTGTTATGGAATTATTCCCGTATGCCTGGATGTTTTTTGTGCCTTTTATCCTTTGTACATCCTTTGCGGTTCTGAACCTTTTTATTGCGATAATTGTAAATGCCATGGATGACGTGCAGAAAACTGAAAAAAATGATGCGATTTCAAATGAAGATATTGCTTTAGAATTAAAAAAACTTCGTAATGAAATGGTTCGCCTAGAAAAAAAAATGTGACATACCGCTAGAAAACCATCCGTCCCAAATCTCGTCCTCCGAGGACGTGCACATGATAATGTGGAACCTCTTGATGTCCGTTGCGATTAGTATTTGCTATCAGCCTATACCCGCTATCATGAATCCCCTTCAGCGATACCACTTCACCAACTAGTCTGTGGAAGCCGACCAATTCCGAATCAGCGGCATTTTGAAAAAATTGGCTCGCGGATTCGTATGGTTGCTTAGGTATCACTAAAATATGCACCGGGGCTTGTGGTGCGATGTCATTAAACGCAAGGGCATAAGCATTTTCTAAAACTTTTTCACATGGTATCTCTCCGCGAAGGATTTTTGCGAAAATGTTACTGTCTTCATATGTCATAATACGGCCCTTTTAAATTGTTCTTTCCGCGCAAANGCGGTCTATTTTTCGTCTNAATATCTTTGAAATTAATTAAAAGCTAGGGCCTTTATGAGGCACACGAACCGAAATGCCGGCTCTTGATAGATGTTTCTTGGCGTCTCCTATTGTAAATTCGCCAAAATGGAAAATCGATGCCGCTAAGACTGCAGATGCGTGACCCATCCGTATACCGTCTACCATATGATCAAGGGAGCCAACACCACCACTAGCAATAACAGGAATGTTGACACTATCTGCAACCTTTCGCGTCAANTAAGTATCAAAACCCTCGCGAGTACCATCTTTATCCATTGATGTTAACAGTATTTCACCTGCTCCGCGTTTAGCCATATTCTTGGCCCACTGAACAGCATCGATTCCAGTAGGGGTTCGACCCCCGTGGGTGAATATCTCCCACTTGTCTCTTTCCGTCTGTTTTGCGTCTATCGCCACCACTATGCATTGCGTGCCAAAGCATTCTGCCGCTTCACTCACAAGAGCCGGGTCACTTACCGCTGCCGTATTTATTGAAACTTTGTCTGCTCCGGCAAGTAATAATTTCCTTATGTCCTGAGTATTGCGAACTCCGCCTCCAACCGTAAGTGGCATGAAGCATTGCTTCGATGTGCCACTAACAACATCATAAATTGTGTCTCTATTTTCATGGGATGCTGATATGTCTAGGAAGCATAGTTCATCTGCTCCGGCTTCATCATAAACTTTTGCTTGCTCTATTGGGTCTCCAGCATCAACTAAACTTACGAAGTTAACGCCCTTTACAACGCGACCAGCGCATACGTCGAGACAAGGAATAATTCGTACCTTAAGCAAGCTTAGCTCCATCGGCTTCCTGTGAGGCAACTTTCAAGGCAGCCTCCAACGTGATTTTCCTGTCATACAAGGCACGCCCCACTATGACCCCTGAAATTGGAGGAGATGCACAAATACGCCTTATATCTTCAATGCCTGATATACCACCGCTTGCAATTATTGGGGTTGCGACACGTTTCGCCAATTTCATAGTCGACTCAATGTTAGGCCCTTTGAGNAGACCATCCCTACTGATATCAGTATATACAATCGCTGCAGCACCGGCCGCCTCAAAATCCTCCGCCAGCTCCTCTAAAGTNATNTTAGAAACCTCTGCCCACCCCTCTACNGCAACCCTCCCTTCAATGGCGTCAATACCCAAAACAATCCTATTTGACCACCTTGAACANGCCCTCTTAACTAGACTGGGGTTTTTCACAGTCACAGTGCCTAAAATAACACGAGAAACGCCGTGATTTAGCCAAAACTCTATCATGCTTTCGTCACGTATCCCACCACCTACCTGAACTGGAATATTGACCGCGTCGACAATTGCNGTCACAGCATCCGTGTTTACAGATCTCCCGGCAAACGCTCCATTTAGGTCAACGATATGGATCCATTCTGCGCCGGAGCGCTCAAATTCGCGCGCCTGCTTTACTGGACTTGTATTAAAAATAGTTGCGCGGCTCATGTCGCCTTGTTCCAAGCGGACACACTTGCCATCTTTCAGATCTATGGCAGGGTAAATAATCATTAAGCCTCCATTTTCCGCAGATCCTTGAAGTAATGATATCCAGCTATCCAGTTCCCATCCACCTTTGCATAGCGCGGGTGCTTTCCCCATCGGATAAAACCCCGACTTTCGTAGAATGCTATAGCAGCGGTTTGCGTCTCTCGAACATCGAGATTGAGCACCAAAANCCCTTCATCAACCGCTGCTTCTTCGACCGCCACAGCCAAGTTGCGAGCCAAACCATATCCCCGGGCCCATGGAGCGACAAAATTCGTCGTAAGTTTAGCGGCTTCTGATTGTGCTTCGTTGTTACGAGTGGGCCGCACAAACTGGGTCGCCCCGGCGACAACACCGTCCATTCGCCCAATAAACAGNGAACGCTCGGGCACCTGTATTACCCCACGCCAAAATTTTTCTAACCCGCTGCGAGCCGGTGAAGCTAACCACCCAAAACCCCCGCCCTCTAGNATGGATTTTTCTGTTGCTTCACACAAGTCTTGCAAGTCAAATTCATTAATTTCGGTAACTTGCTCAACCAGCATTTTAGGCGAAAGGTCGCCTGCTTTAATATTCAAAGGCGCTTTTATAGGATTTTTAGATTTTCCAACCATTTCAAATCTTGTCAGGGGTACCATCGCAAAAAATTATTAATAACAATCAAGCCNGCACCCTGACTTTTTTCCGGATGAAANTGAGTACCAATCAAATTATCTCTTCCCACCGCCGCCGTAACTGTGTCACCATATTCTACAGTTGCGAGTAAATCAGAATCGTTGTCAGGTTCAAAATGGAAACTGTGAACAAAATAAACATCGGCCTCGGGCCCTAGATCGTCAAATATCGGATGGTCACATGTCGTTTCCAAACCATTCCAACCCATATGAGGTATCTTTAGCGATTTGTCTAAAACACTTATCGGCCGCACAACGCCAGGAATCCAATTGAGGCCCTTGTTTTGAACGTGCTCTAGCCCGAGTGTAGACATCAGCTGCATCCCAACACAAATACCTAAAAATGGCTGGCCTCTCTCAAGAACNGCAAATTCAAGGGCTTCGATTAGNCCATCAATGGCTGACAATCCTTCCTTACAATGGCCGTATGAGCCTACCCCGGGCAAGACCACTCGGTCTGCAGATGCCACCTCCTCAGGCTTATTGGTTACTCGCACGTATGCCCCTTTCTTCTTAGTAGATTGGCATTCAAACGCTTTTGCAACAGAGTGTAAATTACCAGAGCCGTAATCAATAATTACAACGGTCATAAGCTTTCCTAGCACAAAAANCTCATAGTGAGCCGCCCAGCACCCCTTTTGTTGAGGGGACTGAATTCGCCTGACGCGGATCAACGCCTATAGCCTGCTTGAGCGCACGTGCAAGCCCCTTGTAACAGGACTCCACAATGTGATGATTGTTATCTCCATAGAAATTCTCGATGTGTAAGGTAATACCTGCTGATTGCGAAAATGCTTGAAACCACTCATTAAATAGCTCAGTGTCCATATCACCAAGCTTCGGCTGGGATAAATTAACTCGCCACACCAAAAACGGCCTATTTGAACAATCAAGTGCGACACGGGTGAGCGTCTCATCCATAGGTATAAAACTGCTGCCATAGCGATTAATTCCTCTACGGTCACCAAGCGCTTTTGCTACTGCCTCACCAATCGCGTATCCCGTATCTTCAGTAGTATGGTGGAAATCTATGTGAAGGTCGCCTTGTGCCTTGAGTGAAACATCAATCAAACTGTGACGCGCCAGTTGCTCAAGCATATGATCAAGAAATCCTACTCCAGTGGATACGTTGTACTCACCATTGCCATCGAGGTTAATTTCAACNCAAATTTGTGTTTCTTTGGTTTTACGTTCAACGGTGGCTGTGCGCATGAATTTTTCCTCAACCGTAAGATGGTTTAATAGTTGTACACCTATGTAGAGACAAAATGGCGGTCTTTCTAGCAATATCGCTAAAATGATAATAAAAGAAGTTTGAGATCGATATTAGCACTCGTCAATCTCCTCTTGATCCTGAGGCACAAATTACCACATGGTAGAGTAGCAAAAGAGATCGTAGACACTGAAGGTTAATAAGCACTATGTCAGATCAATCGACCTTGCATGGAACCACAATACTTGCAATCCGTCGTAAAAACGATGTTGTTATAGCGGGTGACGGGCANGTGAGCCTTGGCCAGACAATTATAAAAGCCAATGCCCGCAAAGTGCGCCGTTTAGGTGATGGTGGTGTGATCGCTGGGTTTGCAGGCGCAACTGCTGATGCGTTTACGCTTTTTGAACGACTGGAAGCAAAGCTCGAGCAGTATCCGAGCCAACTTACACGGGCATGCGTTGAGCTTGCCAAGGATTGGCGTACAGATCGCTATTTGCGGCGCTTGGAGGCTATGATGGCAGTTGCAGATAAATCCGTTTCATTAACACTCACCGGAAACGGTGATGTTTTAGAGCCTGAGGATGGGCTTATAGGTATAGGATCGGGCGGACCATTTGCACTGGCAGCCGCGCGCGGCCTTGTACACGCAAGCGACCTCGAGGCCGAAGATATAGCCAAGCAAGCATTACAAATTGCGTCAAGCATATGCGTCTACACAAACAATAACATTATCATTGAGAAATTATGATTGCTCTCACACCCCGCGAAACCGTCTCCGAGCTCGACCGTTATATCATNGGTCAAAATGAAGCCAAGCGTGCTGTAGCCGTAGCATTGAGAAATCGTTGGAGGCGGCAAAATGTCCCAGAAGAAATGCGAGATGAAGTTTTACCAAAAAATATCCTCATGATAGGCCCGACAGGCGTGGGAAAGACCGAAATTGCGCGCCGTCTTGCGAAATTAGCAGATGCGCCCTTTTTGAAGGTTGAGGCTACAAAGTTTACTGAAGTCGGTTACGTTGGTAGGGACGTGGAGCAAATCGTACGTGATTTAGTCGACAATGCNATTCACATGACACGGGAAACACACCGCAAAGAAGTTGTTGCAAAAGCAGAGTTGATGGCAGAAGAGAGGGTCCTAGATGCTCTTGTTGGTGAGAACGCAAGCGCAAACACTCGCAGTTCTTTCAGACAAAAACTTCGGAATGGTGAGCTCGATGATCGAGAAATTGAGCTCGAACTCGTCGATAGCAGCGGAGGCGGTATGCCCACTTTCGACATACCTGGNATGCCTGGCGCACAGATGGGCATGATTAACCTTAATGACATAATGGGCAAAGCGTTCGGGGAACGTACGCGCAAACAGACCATGACCGTGGCAGATTCCTTTAGTGTTCTTGTAACGGAAGAAGGAGACAAACTGGTAGACGAAGACAAAGTCGTGCGTGCTGCCTTGGAAAACGTTGCTCAAAATGGGATTGTTTTCATTGATGAGATTGATAAAGTGTGCGCTCGTGCGGAACGTCATGGAGCAGATGTAAGCCGTGAAGGGGTGCAGCGTGACCTCCTACCNTTAATCGAAGGAACTACTGTGTCCACGAAGCACGGGCCAATAAATACGGATCATATTCTCTTCATTGCTTCTGGCGCATTTCACCTAGCAAAACCGTCTGATTTGTTACCGGAGCTTCAGGGAAGACTGCCAATCCGAGTTGAGCTGAAAGCTCTTACCCGAAGTGATTTTGAACTCATCTTGCAAGAGCCGGAGAACAGCCTCATCCGCCAATACGAAGCATTGCTTAAAACGGAGAAAGTGACGCTTGTTTTTCATGATGAGGCCATTACCGANTTAGCCAAATTAGCCGCCGAAATCAATGAGAACGTTGAGAACATAGGCGCTCGGCGTCTTCATACCGTTATGGAAAAGCTTCTGGAGGAAATTAGCTTCACTGCTACAGACCGGCCTAATGAGGAGGTACAGATTGATTGTGAGTATGTGCGAAGCAGGGTAGAAAACTTAGCGAAAGACGCTGACCTGTCTAAGTTTATTCTTTGATCACTTCAATGTGATGTCTTGTCAGGCTCATGCTCTTTTTTTAAGCTGAGATATTTTATAAGGAATCTTATCTTATCCTCAGATAGAGTTTGAATCCGATCGGCTAATAAGTTAGCTAGTAAGGTGGCATCGGATGTTAATTCTCTAGTGTCAACAACCACACGCGGCCTTGAAACAGCAGCTATCTTTTGAATTTTTTCAGCATCATCCCATATGATGTTAAAATATGAACAAATCTGGTAGACCAATGGTTTACTCGGCTTACCCCGTTTCCCGTGCTCCAAGGCAGACAGATACGCCGGCGACACCTGCAATGCCTTTGCCATGTCAGAGAGTGTTACCCCTCTTTCGGAACGCATTTTTCTAATTTCCCGGCCAAACGGTGTCATCGTTAATAACAGCTTTTTCTAGGACCCTGTTGAAAAAATTTAATTTTTAAGAACGCTTACGCCTCAATAAAATGTAAAGAGCACCAGTGCCGCCAAGGTGCGGCGATGCGTAATCAAAGCCTAAAACATGCTTACGTAAAGAGGGCTCATTTAGCCAACGGGGAACGGCTTCTTTTAACACGCCCATGCCGCCATCACGGTTCCCCTTGCCCGTAATCACCACCACGCACCTCTTTCCTGCAGCTTGTTTATCCAATACAAACCTGTTTAACGCACTATATGCTCTTTCCTGGCTCATACCATGCATATCGAGACGTCCCTCAACTGGCAACTTACCGCGCTTCAAACGCTCCCCAGTGCGCTTATCCAAGCCTACAAGCGTACCATGTGAAAGAGGGGCGACGGGTACTTTAACTTGAAAAAAGTCGCTTTCAGGGGAGGGCCNACTTNTCTCACTGCCTGTTTGCAAATTTCTATCAGGCTTCGCTCCTGTGACGGTTGACGCAGCAGAGTTTTTTTTCAATGGGGTTACATCGGCAACAACTTGACGCCAAAGCCCAATATCTTCATCATGATGTGACGCTTTTGACTTAGCTTCAATTTGTTGTTTCTTTTTTTCCATTTTTTTCTAAAAATACTCAGCCCCTTCCCCCGTGACGTTTTTCGATTTCAATTAATCGATGCCGATTTCGGAGATATATTAAAATAATTAACACGGCATGTATGTTNAAGAAAAGTTCTACAAACAATTTCACATATCAATTGTGAAATCTTTTTACTGCAAAAACAATTGACTTTCTAAGCGATCNCGTTGTGGCNGGTNAAACCATATCATCGCGGAAGCAAAACAAAATAACGACCAGCACTTTTCATAGTGCCTGCAAGCTTGAGGGCCCTTTTTCCAAACCCCCAGAAGTAGTCGCCACGCACGGGGCCCTTGATCGCAGCGCCTGTGTCTTGCGCTACCACTAATTTCCTTAGCGGACGAGACTTATCGGTCGGCCAATGAGTAACAATCCACAAGGGCGCGCCAATCGGAATGTAACGCTTATCCACCGCCATGCTTCGCCCGGCTGTCAACGGAACACCTTGTGCACCGATTGGTCCTTTGTTATCTGTTGTACGAAAAAATATAAACCTTGCATTTTCCGCCAACAATGCCCGAGCCTGATCTTGGTTTTCTTCAATCCAGCGCCGAATATGAGGCCAGGAAGCATGATTACGTCTNAGCTGACCGCGCGCTATCAATACCTGCCCGATAGAGCGATAATCATGCCCGTTGTGCGCAGCAAAACCGATTCTCATCACCGATCCGTCGCGCAACCGCACTCGTCCCGACCCTTGCACATGAAGAATATAAAGATCGATTAAGTCATCGGCCCATGCTATTTTTTCAGCTTTGCCTTTCAGCGCACCCGTAGCAATATCAAGTCGGGTATGATATGGNATGAGCTTATTCTTTTCTACCATTCCCGCCAGCTTTCTGCCCGCTAATTTTGGATCAAAGCGAGCAAGATCAACGGTAATGTGATCATTTGGGACACCATAGATCGGAGTCTGAGAGGGATTCTCGCGGCGCAAACTGCCTGTCAGCTCAGCCTCAAAGTATCCAGTAAAAAGCCCCTCTGACCCGTCTGGCCCAAAAACCAGATAAGGTTGGAACCATTTTTCAAAATAATCCTGCGCCTCATCGTCATTGACAGCACCATTAGGTATAGACAGACAGGGTTTATGCCAAGTGTCTGGTTTTAAAGCTAATAGTTTAGAAGNACTGCCACTATCGCTAACCATGAGCTTTTGACAGGACCCGCGGAATGCATTTAAGGCGTCTGAATGATTATCATCATCCCACCCTGGAAGGCTTTTGAAGGTCACTGGCTCTAATTTGAGAGGCTTTTCTTTCTCTAATACAGGAGAACAACTTAGAAAANCAAGCGCCAAAATTAAAGTAAGCAGTTTTGCAAGATATGAATACACAATATTGGACAGAATATCCTAGTTTGAGCTCCGTGTCTCTACCAGCAACCAATTCGGATCTTTCCCGCGAGTATCTCGTTCAAAAGTCCATATATCGGTCACTTGGTTCACTGCCTCCGGATCCCCATCGATAACAGCCCCAGACTGGTCACGGCAAACACTGACTTGTTTGCTCACAAACTTGACCGTGACCTGCGCCTTAGAATGGAGCAGACAAGCCTCAATTATCTCGACAGAGTCGATTCCTACAAGCGAAGTTTCTTGTATTTCCCCTGACCGCTTCCGCTGAGTGATAGCATGGTCAAAGTTTGCATAAACAGCCTCACTCAGGAGCGACTTAAGTGTGCCGGTATCACCAAGCGCAAACGCCGTGATTATCATTTCGAACGCATTACGAGCACCTGTTTCAAAATCAGCCTCGGTGAACCTACTGTCCACAGCTTTTATTCTTTCTAAACCCGACTGAAGCGGTGTTGACATGTCATCTTTTTGATCCCGAGGGTCTAATCCACTTGCTGCTCGCGGGTTTTCGGTGTTTTCCTCGCGTTCTGAGATTTCAGCACNACGAGCAATGCCAAATGGATCTCGTGACCCCTCTTGGCCCGTGCGCTTCCCAAGCACACCGACCAAGCGGAATACAAGGAATGCAGCTATAGCTGCAAAGATGATTACATCAACGTAGTCGCCGCCCATTTTATAAGGCCTTTCTTTTGTTCAAGGATCGCACTAGCCAAAATGCTGAGCCCATTTTTTTCCAAACCAAACACCCTATGTCTTGCGCAAAACTAATAACGACCTTAGGTTAACGTGGTTGTTGACGCAACCATTGCAATGACTTGGTTTGCATTACCATAACCTTACATACGGTCAGCAGAGCCAAAGGACAAGTATGAGGCTTCTGATTCTTTTTATTTTTGTTGCAGTTCCAATTGCTGAAATAGCCATTTTTATTGAGGCAGGGCATTTTTTCGGGATTTGGACAACGCTTGCGTTAATTTTAATTACGGCAATCATTGGTTCTGGAATGCTGAGGCATCAGGGGCTTCGAGCGCTCAGAAATACGCAAAATGCACTAAACAGGAATGAATTGCCCGTTAGGGAAGTCCTGACCGGCCTATGTTTATTGGTTGCCGGCGTTCTTTTGTTGACCCCAGGGTTTTTGACCGATTGCATCGGGTTTTTCTTATTGATCCCGAGATTTCGTTTATTTCTTGGAAACACAATCTTTGCACAAATAAGGAACCAGAGTTACTCGCGGGTATGGCCATCAAACNAAAGAACGCGCAACAGCAGCGATAACGATCGACAATATGCGCCTGTGATTGATGGGGAATTTCACGAAATTGATAATAATACCCTACAAAATCACGATCACGAGGGTTCTAAAAATAATAAGAACCTCTGATTTTTCTACATACTTATCATTCTATCAATGTGTGTATCATATGTATCTATTACGTCACGGCCAATCGGAATTTAATGTAATCTACGGTAAAAGCCGTAAGGATCCTGGAATTCGAGACCCAAAGTTAACACCCTTAGGCAAAAAACAAGCCCTTGATGCCGCGAGATCTATGGAACGATTGGGTATACAAAAAATCTTGTCGAGCCCGTACCGGCGTGCTTTAGAAACAGCAACAATCGTTGCCCGTTATTTAGACCTCAATATCGCAGCATGGCCAGTCTTAGGTGAACACGCGGTTTTCGAATGCGACATAGGGTCACCTAAAAGTGAACTCTGCGCGGATTTTCCCCACGTTAACTTTTTTGAGCTCGTAACAGAACATTGGTGGCCGGATCGAGAAGANGATACACTTTCGCTTGAAAGCCGATGCAAAGAGTTTCGTCGCCACGCGAGTAATTATGATGTAAATANGATTGTTGTAACCCACTGGGGTTTTATTCGTTGTTTAACTAACATCCGGGCAAAAAATTGCGGAATCCTTCGTTTCGACGCAACCAGTCGACACCCGGGTGGTGGNACTGTTGTATCCAACTGCGATCCGTGTTAGCCACCGCCAACCTGATTTGAGGAATTACACATGGCTGACCAAGGCGAAACACCAACTGAAAATGAGGAGATGGGCGACTTAACAATAGAAGACGCCCCACTCGACATTACCCATCAGTATATAAAAGANCTGTCTTTTGAAAATCCACAGTCCCCACAGTTTATAGTAGAGGCAGATGCAACACCGGAGATTGCTCTCCATATAAACGCTAAATCCAAACCGATTGGCGACCGACGGTTTGAAGTCACACTACTCCTTGAAGCCACCGCCCGCCANAATGAAGAGGTAGTGTTTGTAGTTGAGTTACAGTACAGCGGGCACGTTGTGATTGGTGATGTTGAGGACGAACACATTCAGCCGCTTTTGCTGATAGAGGCTCCTCGTTTATTGTTCCCATTTGCACGGCAAATCCTTTCAGACACCGTCCGAAACGGTGGTTTCCCTCCACTGCTTTTGAATCCGGTTGATTTCATGGACATTTATGCTCAAGGCACCGCTGTAGCCAGCGAAGACGAACAGGAAGAAACTGACTAACGTCGCCATATTGCTTTGGGGATACTATCGACCAAAATCATATGGTCTGCNAGTTCAGTATCGCTAGCACTGTGGGGCCGTGCGGCAAGNCGCTTTTTCTCCGTGATGTTTTCTTTTNNTGATTTTTCTANATTCGCCTGCAGGACGAGGGCTTGTTGCCGACCGCCAATAAGCTCCAAATATACTTCAGCCAATATCTGCGAGTCCAGCAGCGCACCATGTTGTGTTCTAGCAGTATTATTGACACCAAAGCGCCTACACAACGCATCTAAACTGGCGGGTGCGCCAGGAAACCTCTCTCTCGCAATTTTTAGTGTATCCACTGCTCGTGCTGCTGGAACCTCTGNACGATTAATTCTTTTCAACTCGGCATTTATAAACGCCATGTCAAATTCCGCATTGTGTATCACCAATGTTCGATCATCAATGAAATCAAGAAATTTTTGCGCAATTTGCGAAAACGTAGGTTTTTGAGACAAAAAAGTTTCTGAAAGTCCGTGTACCTTAAACGCTTCCTCGGGCATATCACGCTCAGGGTTGACGTACTGATGGAAAGTCCTTCCCGTAGGCAAGTGATTCTCAAGTTCCACGCACCCGATCTCCACGATCCTATCTTCTCCGGCAGCATCAAGACCGGTGGTTTCGGTATCCAACACTATTTCAAATCTAGTCATGCTANTAACACCCCAATAGGNCAGGCATGTTTAAACATTTGAGTTTTTTCAAATTATAATCCGATAAAATACTCTACCGACACCGCAAATTATAAAAGAATTTTTTCAACTTGTTAATTGTAAGGCGACGCCCGAGGTGGCTAGGAATAATGATATCTCCGAGCTTGCGTTTTTCAATATCTGGCATTTGTCTGGATTTGACCGCTTGAAATTTTTCAACCGTCATGCCGGAGCGAGATAATACCCTTCTAGCCTGAACCGACGATGGCGCTGACATTACAATAGTTTGGTAACACTCCTGGTGTATGCCAGTCTCGAAGAGCAGAGGAACGTCTATGACAGCCAGCGATATTTGCTGTGACCTACACCGCTTTAAAAAACGGAGCCGATCATGTTTCACTATGGGGTGAAGGATGCACTCTAAATCCGTGATGGCAGCATCATCGTTAAAAACAATCTTTCCGAGGGCTTTTCTATCTACGAAACCACGTTGATACGCCTCCGGAAAACGTTGTCTGATAGCGCGTAAAGCTGGACCATCTNCTGCTAAAGCCTTGTGNACTGCCTGATCGGAATCATGCACTGGAATACCAAANCCCTTTATCATAGAGCTTGCTGTAGACTTNCCCATACCTATTGAACCTGTTAGGCCAATAACACGCATAAATTACTTTTCCAATTGTCTATTACCCGAGAACATATGCTCGCTGGTCGCTGGTAACTTCAGGGCTAACCCCATACCAAAGATGAAAACCAACTTTTGCTTGATGTAAAAGCATATCTAGGCCATCAACTATCTCGTTTCCTCTATTTTTTGAGGCTTTAAGCAATTCGGTAATTAGGGGCTCGTAAACGATGTCATTCACGACGGCTGATCGTGGCAACATGGAAAGATTGATNTCAAGTGGCTCATGTCCTGCCATACCCAGACTAGTAGAATTGACCAGCAACCCGGCACCTTCGAGCGCTTCATGTCTATCTCTCCAACTTTCAATTACCGCATTTTCTATCTGGGTGTCGGCAATCAAAGCCTCTGCGCGTTCCGGTGTACGATTAATAATTCGTATCTGATCCACCCCTGCGTCGGATAGAGCAACTGCGACGGCACGCGCAGCACCGCCGGCACCCAAGATTACAGCAGGACCTAGCGAAGCTGTCCAAGAGGAGTTATTGTGAAGGTTTTCGATAAAGCCGTATGCGTCACTATTAGTTCCTGAAAGTGAACCGTCTTTGCAAATAGTCACCGTGTTTACAGCACCTATTCTCTTGGCAGTATTATCAGTTTTGTCACACAGCGCCAATGCTTCCACTTTGTGCGGTATTGTTACGTTTACGCCCCTAAATCCCAGTGCAGAAATACCTGTAAGTGCCCGTGATAGTTTTTTAGGCGACACNGATAATGCATGATAGACGCCGTCNACGTTGTACTCGTTAAGCCAAAAGCNATGCACTTTTGGCGATTTAGAGTGANTTATTGGCCACCCGATAACTCCCGCGATTTTCGTTCTATGATTCGGTATCATTCTTTCAAAAGCCCTATCTGGCGCAAATAATTTAGTAGGGGTAGCAGAGGTAGCCCAAGAATTGAAAAATAATCACCATTAACCTTTTCGAAAAACTGTGCACCCAATCCCTCCAGTTTATATGCACCAACAGATTCGCATACAGAAGGCCCTAAGGTCCTAAGATATTCATCAATAAAATCATTACTATAGTGGCGCATCTGCATCTCTAGCTTTTCATGATTTTGCCATACACATTTGGACGATTTATAAATTACCGTAGCTGTATATAAGAAGTGAGATTTCCCTCGGAGATCTAACAAGTGTTGCCTCGCTTGTTCCAAGTTCTTAGGCTTGTCGTAAGCTGCTCCATTGCATTCGAGTATTTGATCAGCAGCTAAAACATAGAGATCTGGGTGCTTCTTGCTAACTAGATTGGCCTTAGCTTCAGCAAGTTTTCTAGCAATAGTTTTTGTCGGAGTGTTTGTGCGTTTCAACGTTAACTTGATTTTTTTTTCATCACAAAACGATGGTACGCAGCAAAAATCAACGCCGGCGTGTTCAAGGATTGTTGCTCGGGATTTACTCTCAGATGCCAAAATAAGCGGACTATTATTTCTCACAGTCAAGACTACTTTTCCATTAACTGCATGACAGCAGCAGCGGTCTCTTCAATTGACCTTCGAGCAACATCAATCACGGGCCATTTATAATCCGCGAAAATTCGGCGCGCGTCTGCCACCTCCCGTCTTACTATCTCGAGCTTAACATAGTCTGTTTCATCTTGCTGTGATAGTGAGCGGAGCCGATTACGACGCAGCTGAATCAGGCGTTCAGGGGAATTGGTTAACCCTACGATAAGTGGCGCACTTGCAGACCTCAGTTCAATCAACTCTTTAGGAAGCGCTACCCCCGGAACGTATGGAACATTTGCTGCCTTTATCCCTCTGTTGGCTAGATACATGCACGTTGGTGTTTTTGAAGTTCGAGACACGCCGACAAGTATTAAGTCTGCGTGTTTTAGGTTCCAAATAGATTGCCCATCATCATTTGCCATTGCATACGTCATTGCATCGATACGCTCGAAATACTGCGCATTTAGAGTGTGTTGCAACCCGGCTTCACCCCGACTTTCTATTCCAAAATAATTAGCTAAAGTCGCCATTGTAGGATCCAGAACAGGTATGCACGGTACCCTTAAAGATCTGCACCCATCTTGCAGTTTGATCCGTAACGTATTATCAACAATTGTGAACATCACTACACCTGGGTTCGCCGAGATACCATTAAGAACCTTATCTATTTGCCCTACGGTGCGTACCAAAGACCAGTGATGTTCAGCTGGTTCGACCGAGTCGAATTGTGCAAGGCATGCACGTGCAACACTATGGATAGTTTCCCCTGTTGCATCTGATACCAAGTGAAGGTCATAGCGTTTGACCATAATTATCCAGTTCTTTTGGGTTCATGTATTAATTATTGACAAATGTGGATGGATGAAAGTTTATCCACAACTACTTCAACGCATTTCTATTTTATGTTGTTGTACCCACAACAGCAGATAATTTTTTCCCCTATGGAAAACTTTATTGCACCAAATGTATAAAAATGAAACGGGTTGCTGCAACAAACTTTATTCCCATGATCCACTGTTCATCGTTTGATAGAGTAAAAAGTTGTTTCTATCGGAACCAAGCGATTCGCAACCACCTCTGTCATTGATATCCACAGCATGTAGAGCTAATACACACTAATATATGGATACAATATGCATAGTTTTAATCCACGTTATACACTGTAAAACAACAACAACATCTTATTAAATTAACTTCTTATTTGTTGTTAAGAAATCGGGAAAATATGGAAGATAAGACGACCAGAAATTTAGTGTTGAGAAATCTGGCAGGGAACCGGACATCAGCCGTTCCTATCTGGTTGATGCGGCAGGCGGGAAGGTATTTACCCGAATATAGAAAAATTAGGCGTGCTGCGGGCTCATTTCTCGATTTATGTTACAGCCCCGAACTAGCAGCTGAAATCACTCTGCAACCGGTGCGGCGATTTGGATTCGATGCCGCTATTTTATTCTCCGATATCCTGGTTATTCCAGATGCACTGGGGCAACATGTAACATTCGAAGAAGGATTAGGACCTGTTCTTGAACCGATCACACCGCTGAATCCGATGTTACCAAATGCACTAGATAGATTTAGAAATTCCTCTCAAAATAAATTGGGGGCAGTTTATGAGACGATAGAGCGCGTTGCCGACGCAAAAACAGATAACTGCGCTTTAATTGGTTTTGCTGGTGGTCCATGGACTGTTGCAACTTATATGGTGGAGGGTGGATCGAGCCGTGACTTCCAAAAAATTAGGCGCTGGGCAACGTCTGATGCAACGAGTTTCGAGTTGCTTATTGATGTCCTTACTGACGCGACCATAATCCACTTAAATGCGCAGATAAACGCTGGCGTGGAAGCGCTTCAAATCTTTGAGTCTCATGCGGGGGTTCTGGATTGCTTCGGATTCAACAAATGGGTGATAAAGCCAACTCGCAGAATTGTAGGCACAATTAAGCGTAAACATCCTCATATACCCATTATCGGGTTCCCTCGAGGGGCTGCCGCTCAAATTCCCGTTTTTCTATCAGAAACAAATGTAGATGCCGTCAGTCTAGATCATTCAGTTTCGCTTAACTGGGCCGCTTCGGTGATATCTGACAGTGTGCCCATACAAGGAAATCTAGATCCAATATACTTATTGGGCGACCCTGGAAAACTCCCTTTTCACGTTGATAGGGTTTTATCGGCTTTCTCCAATAGACCTTATGTTTTCAATCTGGGGCATGGGGTGATTAAAGAAACGGATCCTAGATCGGTAGAGCGACTAGTTGACATCGTTCGGAATTACAATCTTCGCTAATGTGTAAAAAATCAATTGTAGTATCATTAACCACAGTAGTGGAAAATCGTTCTCAATTGTCTACATTTGGTTAAATTTTTTTCCGAATTTCTGGTTTTTCGCTTGTCCCGGCTCGTAGTTNAGCTATAGTGACCGAGTAANTTTCACGCCGTTTGAGTTGGTTCCAACAATGGCTCCCTGCCATATATNCTATCGAACCAATTTTCAAAATTTCCCTAATCCAGTATTTACCATGGTTATGATGCTGGAAAACCCATTATAAAAATCGAGTTTAAAATGAAATTGGAAGAAATTAGCCTCCATGATCTTAAACAAAAGACTCCTGGTGATCTTCTTGCCTTGGCAGAGGAATTAGAAGTTGAAAACGCAAGTAATTTAAGAAAACAGGACATGATGTTCGGGATACTGAAACAGCTGGCGGCTGAATCAGTTCCGATAGTAGGGGATGGCGTCTTGGANGTTTTACAAGACGGGTTTGGATTTCTCAGATCTCCTCAGTCGAATTATCTGCCTGGGCCGGATGATATCTACGTTAGTCCGAGTCAAGTAAAACGATTTGGATTGAGGACAGGCGATACCGTTGAGGGTCAGATCCGCGCGCCAAAGGACGGGGAGCGGTATTTTGCACTACTCAAAGTAGGAAGAGTCAATTTTGACGAACCGGAAGCCGTGAGGCACAGGATAAATTTTGACAATCTTACGCCGCTTTACCCAGAAGAAAAGTTAAATCTTGAAATCGAGGATGTTGAGTCAAAGGATTACACATGCCGCGTGATTGAATTAGTTGCTCCTATAGGAAAGGGGCAGCGTGGTCTTATTGTAGCGCAACCACGTACGGGCAAAACAGTTATAATGCAGAATATAGCCCATGCAATTACAAGTAATCATCCTGAAGTGTACGTTATAGTTTTGCTCATAGATGAACGTCCGGAAGAAGTTACTGACATGGCCCGTTCAGTTAACGGTGAAGTCGTTAGCAGTACGTTTGATGAGCCTGCTACCCGTCATGTTCAAGTTGCAGAGATGGTTATTCAAAAGGCTAAGCGGTTAGTTGAGCACAAAAGAGACGTGGTCATACTACTGGATTCCATTACTAGACTTGCAAGAGCTTACAACACAGTGGTTCCTAGCTCAGGTAAGGTCTTGACAGGCGGTGTGGATGCGAATGCTTTGCAGCGGCCCAAGCGTTTTTTTGGTGCTGCGCGAAACATTGAGGAGGGCGGCTCTATGACAATAATCTCAACTGCTTTGATAGATACAGGTAGTCGCATGGATGAGGTGATTTTTGAGGAATTCAAAGGAACGGGCAATTCTGAAATAGTGCTTGACCGCAAGCTTTCTGATAAACGCGTTTTTCCATCAATCGACATTCAAAAGTCAGGAACACGTAAAGAGGAATTGCTGGTAGAAAAGGGTACATTATCGAAAATGTGGGTCCTAAGAAGAATACTACTACCCATGGGAGTTACCGACGCCATGGAGTTCCTTTTAGAGAAATTGAAACACTCAAAGAACAATCACGACTTCTTCGATTCAATGAATCAATAGTGAAAAAGAACGCATTAAACCTAATCAAAGCGTAACTTTAAAGGATTGTAGGTTTTTACTATGTATGTAGTAGCTTCTTGAGCTACGGTATGAGTATTGTAGAACCTGTGGTATTTCTTGACTCCAAGGCGCGATGAGCATCTGCAACATCTTTAAGAGAAAAAGTCTGTTTAACTTCAACCTCTAATCCGTTCTCGATATGATTGAAGAGCCAATCGGCTAACTCCGTCACTAATTCGGGAGTCTCAATATGGGTCATTAACGTCGGCCGTGTAAAAAATAAAGAGCCTTTTTGTGAAAGAAGGCCTGGTTCAAAAGGCGGGACAGGGCCCGATGCGTTTCCGAATGAAACAAGTGTTCCGAACTTAGCCAAGCAGTTTATACTATCATCAAAGGTTGATGCTCCCACTGAGTCATAAACCACGGGTACGCCGACCCCATCGGTTATATCCATTACAGCGTCTTTAAAGTTCTCTTCCGTATATACAATTGGATAATCGCAGCCGTATTTGCGGGCAATTTCAGCTTTTTCTTTACTACCTACAGTGCCCACTACGACAGCACCAAGTTGTTTAAGAATCTGACACGCAATTAGTCCTACTCCACCGGCGATGGCATGAAATAGAACAGTGTCACCCTTTTTTATCGGATGTGTGCGATGCAATAAATACGAAGCTGTGAAGCCTTTAAGCATTATAGCCGCGGCAGTTTCATCTGTAATGTTTTGGGGTATCTTGACTACCGCGTCAGCGTTAATAACGCGATAGTCGGTGTATGCACCCAAACCGCCGCCCGCGTAGGCAACTCTGTCCCCGACAGAAAATTCTTTTACACCGCTTCCTATTTTACTTATTGACCCGGCAGCTTCCAGACCAATCGCTGTGGGCAGATTAACCGGATAGAGACCTGTGCGATGGTATACGTCTATAAAATTGAGTCCTATAGCAGTTTGGTTGATTGAAATCTGTCCAGGGCCGGGTAATTCTTCCGCTACGTCGACTACACGCATAACATCTGGGCTCCCGGTCTCTAAAATGTGTATAGCGTAAGGCATCCATATAATCCTTTACTTGAGATATTTAGAGAAACATTTCATAGTACGCTCATCTGCCATTTTAGAGGCTGCTAAATCAAAATTTATACCATCGTGCCGTGCAAAAGCATGGTCTACCTTTGGATAATTGTAGATGGTTATCTGATCATTAGCAGCTAGGTCCTTATTAATATTAAGCTGTGCTTCTTTTGAGACGAAGCTATCTTCTTCTGCTATGTGTAAAATTGTGGGCATATCAATTTTTTCGGCTTGCTGTAAATGATCTTCGATCCCAACCCCATAATAGCTGACGTTGCAGTTGGCATCACTGTCTATAGCCATTTTGTAGGCTAGAAAGCCCCCCAAACAAAAACCAACAGTGCCAGCTTTACCATTACAGCCATCTATGTGACGCAAATGTTCGAGGGAAATCAATAAATCTGTAATACCCTTATCGACGTCAAAACCTTTGTATAACTCAAAGGCTTTCGCCCAATCGGTATCAGACTGATCGGTAAGCTGTATACCTGGCTCTTGCCGCCAAAAAAGGTCCGGGCATAGCGCAAAATATCCTATACTGGCCATTCGGTCGCAATGGGCGCGCATATCTTTATTAACACCAAAAATTTCTTGGATTACCAAGATACCGCCGTTACCGCCAGACATTTTGTCAGTCGGTACTGCCATGTAAGCTGTGAATTGCCCATCAGAGCAATTAATGGTTATATCGGGCATCTATTTCACCTAGAATATTTATAAGACAACAATAATTGAACCAAGCATAGTTGCGAATTACGGTATTGTCACCCATGTAGTGCAACAAGTATGAGTGAAACGATTTTTGCATTGGCAAGCGCGCCTGGACGGGCTGGTGTGGCTGTTTATCGTATTTCAGGCCCGAAGGCTGAGCACACGCTTCAGGTTCTATCACGGTCCCCCACGCCGGCGCCGCGGTCTGCAGTCCGTACAACGATATATGATCCCGAAAAAGGCGATCAAATAGACGATGGTATTGCTGTTTGGTTCCCCGCACCAAAAAGTTTTACCGGTGAGGATGTCGTAGAGTTGCACCTTCACGGCGGCGCGGCAATTCGGAAACGCATACTTGAACTATTTAGCTCTCAGCCGTCTTTGCGCCTCTCTGAGCCAGGAGAGTTTACACGCCGCGCCGTGCTTGCTGGAAAAATGGACCTTACCGCAGCCGAGGGTATGATCGATTTGATTGATGCTGAAACAGAGGCACAAAGGCGGCAAGCACTTCGGCAATCTCAGGGCGCACTGGGGAAAATATACGATGGTTGGCGTAAGATCTTGCTTTCTTCTTTGGCACACCTGGAGGCATTTATCGATTTTCCAGACGAAGACCTTTCTATTGAAGAAGAGACGATATGGGCCCCTATCNCAAAGTTGGTCGAAGATATTTCAGAACATTTGAATGACGATGGAAGGGGCGAGCGATTGCGGGAAGGATTACGCATTTCGATACTAGGCCCACCGAACGCTGGCAAATCGAGCCTCCTAAATTGGTTGGTAAAGCGCGATGCTGCGATTGTGTCCGAGCGTGCAGGAACCACGCGCGATATAATAGAAGTACATCTCGATTTGGCCGGATATCCTGTCGTATTTTCAGACACAGCGGGCATACGGACAGCGGCTTCGGGGATTGAGTCTGTAGGCATAGCTAAGTCCTTTGATCGAGCCCGAACATCTGATCTAAAAATAATCATGGTTGCAACTGACGAAACAGAAATGTTCTCAGCGATTGAGCAATTGATCGATAAAGATACAATCTTTGTGATTAACAAAACAGACCTTGGAAANGCAAACGTAATCGATATAAGGGAAAAGTGCTCCTCAACCGGAGCAGTTATTTTTCAAACTTCTATTGCGGAAAGGGCTGGNCTCAAGGAGCTCTTAGAAGGTATAGCTGCCGCTGTTGATAAAAGAATTAATACACGCAACTCTCCTGCTATAAGTCGCGTGCGTCACCGGGAGGCGCTAAGTGAATGTATTGAGGCGTTGAATAGGTCCCGAAATGAGACATTGCTGGAACTAAGGGCCGAAGACCTCAGGGTGGCCATGTGCGCACTAGGTAGGATTACTGGGGCTGTAGATATTGAGGAAATTCTCGACGCTGTTTTCCACGACTTTTGCATAGGGAAATAAATGATACTATAACAATATCTAAGGACCCTAGGGCTGGCTACCTGAAAGACCACGTTTGTTTCACGTGAAACAAGTAAAGATGCAATCGCCCCCAAGCGGATGGGGCTTTCAGTACAACTTCGCTTTGGCTAATGTTACTCGTAAGGTTTTGACATGATAACAGATAAAAAATGGGATGTGGTTGTGATTGGCGGTGGCCATGCTGGTTGTGAGGCTGCGTCTGCGGCCGCGCGTTGTGGGGCAAAGACCCTCCTGGCTACCCACAAGCTCGAGACTATCGGCGCAATGTCATGTAATCCTGCAATTGGCGGTTTAGCCAAAGGGCATCTGGTTCGCGAGGTTGATGCCCTCGGCGGGGTGATGGGTGGGGCCATAGACGCCGCCGGGATCCAATTTCGCATGTTGAATAAAAGTAAGGGGCCGGCTGTTCGGGGTCCACGAGCGCAGGCAGATAGAAAGCTTTACCGCCAAGCAACGACAGAAATATTAAAAGGGCAAACTAAACTGCACATCATGGCGCTCGCCATAGAGGGGCTGGTTATAGACAGCTCTGATCGCGTTACTGGTATTGTGGCTAGTGGTGGGGAGACAATTCTTGCTGAAACCGTAATACTAACAACGGGCACGTTTCTCCGAGGCACAATTCACGTTGGCGACAAACAAATTCCCGCCGGACGTGTTGGTGAGTGCGCAACTTATGGGCTATCTGCGACGCTAGAACGATATGGCTTTGACCTTGATCGACTTAAAACCGGCACACCGCCTCGTTTGGACGGAAGGACGATAGATTGGGAAGGGCTAGAGGCTCAGAAAGGCGATAATCCGCCCCAACCATTTTCATTTATGACGGACAAAATTCAAACTCCCCAAGTTGATTGCCATATTACNTATACGGGCGTCGAGGGACACACGGTTATTCGAGAAAATATTGCCCGAGCACCCATATTTTCTGGGCAAATTGAGTCGCGCGGGCCGCGCTATTGTCCATCAATAGAAGACAAAGTTATCCGTTTCGCTGACAAGGCTCGCCACCAAATATTTCTTGAGCCCGAGGGGCTCGATGATTTCACGGTTTACCCAAATGGCATTTCAACCTCAATGCCCGAAGATGTGCAGCGCGCGTTTCTGGCCACAATTCCGGGTTTAGAGCGCGCGGCGATGCTGCGTCCAGGCTATGCAATTGAATACGATTTTGTTGATCCTCGCCAGCTGAAACACACACTGGAGACAAAAAAAATTAGNGGACTTTATTTTGCAGGTCAGATTAATGGAACAACTGGATATGAGGAGGCTGCGGCGCAAGGTATAATGGCGGGCATTAATGCTTCGAGGTCTGTTCAAGCTTTAGATCCTTTTACACTGGATAGAGCGCAGGCCTATATAGGTGTGATGATAGATGATTTGGTTACAAAGGGAACCAATGAGCCCTATAGAATGTTTACCTCCCGCGCAGAATATCGACTAAAATTACGTGCTGATAATGCAGACCAGCGTTTATCCCCCTTGGGAGAAGACTTGAACTGCCTATCTCGCGAGCGAATCAAGCATTGGCGCAAAAAAAGAGACGCATTAACTCATGCCCGATCGCTTAGCAAACAATTAACCGCCACGCCATCGGAGCTTACGAAGCAAGGGATTGGTGTTCCAAAGGATGGGAAGCGGCGCACNCTAGAAGCAATTTTAGCCTTACCAGGAATTAAAATACCGGCGCTTTTTTCACAATGGCCCGAGCTATCGAAGCTGACGCCCGATGTAGCCGAACAGTTAGAGATAGACGCGCAATACAGTCACTATATGGAGCGGCAAGACGCTGATATAGAGGCTTATAGGCGCGATGAGNCTCTTGAAATTCCCGTTGATTTGGATTACGCCGAGGTTGGAAGTCTTTCTGCTGAGGTTCGTCAGAAGCTTGAGTCGGCTCAGCCTGCGACCCTGGGGGCTGCGGCCCGTTTATCTGGTGTTACGCCCGCGGCGGTCATCGCGTTGTTGCGATATGTTAGGCGCAGAAACTTTTAAGACCGTGCCTGATTTCATGTCGCGTGAAACCTTTTGCAAGGCGGTCTCTGTTTCACGTGAAACAGCTGGCCGGTTAGAAGCCTACATCACCCTTCTCAAGAAATGGAATAAAACCATAAATTTGGTGAGCTCGCGTAGCTTGGATGACCCCTGGAGGCGACATATCCTCGATAGTGCACAGCTAACCCATCACATGCCGAACGAGAAGGCGCGTATAGTCGATTTGGGAAGTGGTGCCGGGTTGCCAGGTATTATAATTGCTTTGATCATGCAGGGAGCTGATGTGCATCTGGTTGAATCTGACCANCGCAAAACTGCTTTTTTAAGGGAGGCTTCGCGGGTGTTGGGTTGTAAGATTAGTATCCACATGGAGCGTATCGAGACCGCAATCAATAAAATACAGGATATAGATGTTTTTACGGCTAGAGCCCTTGCCCCCCTTCCAAAGCTTTTAAAGTATATTGAACCTGCATTAAATGAGAAAAAATTATGTATTTTTCATAAAACAGAAGGTATAAATAAGGAATTAGATCGTTTGAATTCGGAGATGTTTAAATCTGTGCGGGTTTTGGACAGTGTTAGTGATCCGCGTGGGAAAATATTAGTTCTGGAGGTTGAGTATAGTGAATAGTGTCGACGNGGTAAAAATTNGTCCAAAATCGAAAACGAGGGTGTTAGTTGTCGCTAATCAGAAGGGCGGTGTNGGGAAAACCACCACAACTGTAAACCTGGCAACTGCGCTTGTCGCCATAAAAAAGCGGGTGCTCATTATCGATTTTGATCCACAGGGAAACGCTACAACCGGGCTAGGGTTCGATCGGTCTCAAATAAAAACTTCCTCTTACAGTGTCTTAATTGAGGGTGCGGGGTTTAACTCTGCGGTCCTTGCTACGGATATACCACGTTTATCAATAGTGCCGGCCTCGGTGCATCTCGCAGGGGCTGAGGTAGAGTTGGTAAATGCTGAGCGCAGAGAATATCGATTAGCAGATGCTCTAGATACATTGGGGGTTGGGGCCTTTGATTATGTTTTGATAGACTCCCCCCCCTCGTTAAACCTTCTTACTATTAATGCTTTAACAGCCGCAGATGCAGTTTTGGTGCCTTTGCAGGTGGAGTTTTACGCGCTTGAAGGGCTTAGTCATTTACTCAGTACGATTGAACGTGTCCGGCGTGCTTTCAATCCTCGGTTGGATATTCAAGGGGTGGTGCTAACTATGTTTGATCAACGTAATAATCTTTCGGAGATGGTCGCTGAAGATGTGCGTAGCCATCTCGGCGATAAAGTTTATAGCACCATTATACCGAGGAATGTTCGCATCTCAGAGGCGCCGTCGTTTGGTAAGCCGGTTCTTCTTTATGATCACAGTTGTGCAGGAGCTCGAGCATATATACATCTTGCAGGAGAGCTTCTTAAACGCGAGCGGGCGGTTGCAGCATGATTTCGACCGAAGAAAAAAAAGTTCGTCGCGGCCTCGGGCGTGGTTTGTCTGCACTTTTTGGTGAAGAGGAGCATGCCGCTTCAACCCAAATGAATTCCGGGTCGTCAGAAATGGCTATCCACGTTTTAAAGCCGGGTAAATTTCAGCCTCGTCGGCATTTTGACGCGACTGCTCACGCAGCGCTTGTTTCTTCTGTAAAGGATAAGGGTGTTTTGGAGCCCATTCTCGTGCGGGCGCTCGATGAGTCACCCGACAGCTATGAAATTATCGCTGGAGAGCGTAGGTGGCGAGCGGCCCAAGCAGCTGGGTTACATCAAGTGCCTGTGGTGGTAAAGCAAATGGATGATCGCGAAGCTCTAGAAGTAGCGCTTATCGAAAATCTTCATCGCTCAGATCTTTCCCCGTTGGAAGAGGCCGAAGCCTATAGTCGACTGCTAGAAGAATTTGGCCATACACAAGAAAAATTAGCAAAGGCAGTGGGTAAAAGTAGAAGCCACGTTGCAAATATGATCCGTTTGCTGGCGCTTCCTGAGTCTGTAAAAAATATGGTTCTTGATGGCAGGTTGAGCGCCGGACACGCTCGTGCGCTAATTACATTTTCAGAGCCAGAGCTGTTAGCTTCGGAGGTTGTGGCGAAGGGTTTGAGTGTCCGACAACTGGAAAAATTGATTCAACGCTCAACGGGTGGAATGGAAAAAAAGTCCATCGGTAAAAATCAAAAGATGACCGATTCTAAAGATCCAAACACAGTTGAGCTCGAGGGCAGCTTAAGTGATCGACTTGGTTTGAAGGTTTTGATCGAAACAAAAGGAGAGGGTGGTACGTTGTCAGTGCAGTTCCAAAGTTTGGAACAGCTAGATGATCTGCTTCAAATTTTAACTCGTAATTGACGATAAGTTTTTAGCTCAGTTGCGACTATTTTTTAGCGTGCAGTTCGAGCAATGGCGGCGATTTGATGCAAAGTCCGGCCGCATATGGCAGCATCTGGCATATTTGTTCGTTTACACTCTTGCTCGGCATCAAGAAGCAGTCCCAGAGCTTTTAGGGTTCGCGATTTTGTCCAAGAAAGCAACTGTAACCGAAACCGTCCCTTAGCTTTGAAAAATACTGGTGGGCGTAATTTTTCCATAGCTTGGTCTGGGGAAGCGCCCTTTTGTACTTTCTCTAGAGCTAGCTGCAACCTTACCAGATGCCCCGCTACAGCCCGTAGTATTGCTATAGGCCTGATTTCTTCGCTGAGGCATCTACTGATCGCCAGGTCCACGGCCAAAGCATCTCCATCAGCGGTTTGAAGAGCCAGATCAAAAAGGGTAAGTGCGGAATTATCTCCGATCATCATTGTTGCATCTTCTAGGGATACCTCTCCTCCGTCACCGACATAAAGTGAAAGTTTCTCCAACTCAGAGCGCGAAACAGCACGATCATTCCCTAAACTATTCTCAATGAAATTAAGCACGGTAGAGTCACAGGAAATGTTTCTTTCATCGAAAATGGTGTGTATAAGCTGCCCAATTCCACGTAAGTCATCTGCATAACAGGGCAATGCTGCAACATACTCTGATTTCTCACAAAAAAGTCTAAGCTTGTTGCGAGGTTTAAGGTCACCGGCGCGTAAAATTAGCAAGGTGTCTTGATTTGCATCGTCAAGCGCAACTTTAAGAGTGTTTGATAATCTCTCACTTGCATCAGCGACAATGACTAAACGCCGATCCCCAGTGATGGAGAGCGTTTTCAGGGTGTCAGTAAGCACTGTCACATCATCAAGAATATCTTTCTGCGATAATCTTGAAACATTGAAAGGATCGTTGAGGTCCGGGGCGATTTGCCTAGCTAGATCCATTGTTCGCTCATGGACAAGTCCCGTATCAGGGCCGTAAATCAACACCGCATGTACATTTTGGGCACCGTTTTTGATAAAGGTGTTTGCATGTCTGTTATCAATTTTCAAAATAAATTGCCGTTTACAAGTTTTCTATCAGCCGCGACGCAAGTTGTGAAAAAACGTACTTATCCTGAGGGTAATGTCGTCAGCTATTTCTCTGGTCGCTCTATCAAGGGCATTTTTCTCTGCGCTTAAAGTAGCAAAATCAAAACTGATGATATTATAACTATTAATTGATCTTGAGCTTCCGCGAAATAAAACGGCGTTTGTTTTGCTCTCACTCAGTACATATTCTGCGTTAAGTGTGAGTTTTGCCCTAGTTGCTTCGTCAACGATGTTGAACCCAAGCTCCGTTTTAGTGGACTGGAGTTTAATATCCAGTTTGTAGAAAGGTGACTGCGGTCGGCCAAAGGGATTAAACCGATCAAGAAGTAAATTTTTTAGCGCTTGGCCAAGTCTGTCATTATAGTCAATTTTGTCGCGCAGATTAAGTATTTCAACTTGGGCAAGGTCATCGTTGACCGCGTCACTGCCGGCTTGTTTTTGATAAAGTGGCTCAAAACCACAGCTATTCATCAATAAAAGAGCGGCGGCCAACAGAATATTTTTAAATAACAACATTTACTACCTTATTAGGCACTACAACTACTTTAAGGGGCTTTTTGCCTGATAATGCCCGCTGCACATTTTCATCTGCTAAAGCGTGCGCTTCGGTAAGCTCCTTATCACTGTCCCGTGGAATTTCTATCTTGCCTCTCAGACGCCCATTTACTTGAATTGCGATTACTGCTGTCTCATCTTCCAAAAGAGTTGGGTCCCATTGAGGCCATGCTGTTTGATACAGAAACGTGTCGTTACCCATCCTCTGCCACAGCTCCTCAGCAATATGAGGAACGATGGGAGATATTAACTGTATTATTGTATTATAACACTGTTTCCTGATCCAATCAGCGTCCTTGGTTTTAACATGAAAACTAGATAAGGAATTAGTAAATTCTCGTATTCTTGCTACCGCACGATTAAAATGAAATCTATCGAGATCGTTTGTTACGTTTGCGATGGTCTTATGCATTTCTTTGTGGATAGGGCTTAGCGGGTCAAAATTTTTGGGTACGGATTTAGCCGAGTGATCGCCTTTGTCTGAAAATTGTCCGATCATGCGCCAGATTTTATTTAAAAATCGCCANGAACCTTGGATGCCGGCTTCGGTCCACTCTAAATCCCTATCTGGGGGACTATCGGATAACATATAAAGTCGCGCGGTATCTGCACCGTAAGCATCGATGATCTCCGCAGGGTCGACCACGTTGCGTTTTGATTTGCTCATCTTTTCNGAGCGACCTCTATTTATAATTTCACCAGTTTTCGCATGTTTCCATAATTTGTCATCTTGAACGACTTCGGAAGGGAAAAGCCAACTCCCGGCGGCAGTCTTGTATGTTTCGTGACAGACCATCCCCTGTGTNAAGAGGCCGGTGAACGGTTCCTCGCAATTTATTAAGTCTATTTCATGAAGAGCGCGAATGAAAAATCGTGAGTATAGTAGGTGCAGGACAGCATGTTCGATACCCCCTATATACTGGTCAACGGGCATCCAGTAATCNGATGCCTCTCGGTCAAAAGGCTGGGCGGTATGATGGGGGGAACAATAGCGTGCGTAATACCATGAAGAGTCGAAAAAAGTGTCGCAGGTATCTGTTTCCCNTCGCGCTTGTTGATTGCATTTGGGACAGGGTACATGTTTCCAAGTTGGGTGTTTCTCTAGGGGGTTCCCTGGGCCATCGAAGGTAACGTCTCTGGGCAAAATTACAGGTAANTCTTTGTCTGGTACAGGCACAACACCGCATGACGAGCAATGAATTACTGGAATTGGACAGCCCCAATACCTCTGCCTAGACACCCCCCAATCACGCAATCGGTAGCTGGTCTCAGCTTTTCCATGACCTAGGGCGATTAGTTCCTTTAAAACACGCTTGAGGGCCTGTTTTATNTCCATCCCGTTAAGGAAATCCGAGTTTATGAGAGTTCCGGTCCCCGCATATGCCGTATCGCTAATTAGAAAATCATCTTCGGACACGTCAACTGGGAGAATAACAGGTATGACTTCGAGGTCATACTTCAGCGCGAAATCCAAATCGCGTTGGTCGTGTGCTGGGCAGCCAAAAATCGCCCCGGTGCCGTAATCCATTAGAACAAAGTTGGCGATGAAAACTGGAAGGTTTTTACTTTTCAAGAATGGGTGTCGGGCAGTAAGGCCAGTTTCAATACCTATCTTTTCTGCATTTTCGATAGATGCTTCGCTAGTCCCAATTCGATTACAATCCTCAATGAAACCTGCAATCCGATTGTCCGTTGTAGAGAGGTCTTGCGCTAACGGATGGGTTGCGGCTATCGCGCAAAATGAGGCACCGAATAAAGTATCCGGCCTTGTTGTAAATACCTCAAGNGAATCGCCATTACTTAANCCGAAATTGACCCGGGCACCCTCAGATCTGCCAATCCAGTTTTCTTGCATAAGNCGCACTTTGCCGGGCCATCGATCAAGATGAGCAAGCCCCTCTAATANAGATTCTGCAAATGCTGTAGTCCTAAAAAACCACTGATTGAGTAATTTTTTCTCGACAGGAACCCCAGTTCGCCAACCCTTACCGTCGATTACCTGTTCGTTAGCTAAAACAGAGTTTTCCTCTGGGTCCCAATTAACCCAGCTCTCCTTTCTGTAAGCGAGGCCAGCTTTCATCAAAGCCAGAAATAACCGCTGNCCTTGCTTGTAATACTCAGGATCGCAAGTGGCGACTTCCCGGGACCAATCGATAGAAAGNCCCATTTTTTTTAGTTGCTGTCGCATAGAAGCGATATTTTCACGCGTCCAATCTGCTGGGTGAACGNTATTTTCGAACGCGGCGTTTTCTGCGGGCAAACCAAATGCATCCCAGCCCATGGGATGCAATACATTAAAACCACGGGATCTTTTGTAACGGGCCACCACGTCACCGAGGGTATAATTGCGAACATGACCCATGTGTATGCGGCCAGATGGATAAGGAAACATTTCCATTACATAATATTTTTCACGAGTATGATCTTCGGTCGCATTGAAGCAGTTGTGTTCGGTCCAAATGCGTTGCCACTTTTCTTCCGTGATTTTGAAGTTATAGCGGCTCATTAATTTCACCTATGCGGAGCTTTTCTAATTTCAATTCGGTCTTGGTACAGGATGAGCTTGTGGTATCAGGCGTCTCGAACTTTATTACTGACCCAGCTTTATTCGCATTTGCCGAGCCCGTTTTAAAATCGCATTCTCAAGATCTGTGCCAGTTTTTTGGTTAACTTTTGCTTCGATCCAACGTTCCCCTGACGTTCGTCTCTGGCGAAAAACGGTGACCCGTAAACCATCGGCACGCAGCGCCTTGTCAAGAATATAAATATTCACTTTAAAACGCTCACCAGGAGACTCAGGGGGAGTATACCATTCAGTGATAATAACACCACCGAACGGATCGGCTGTATTTAGTGGTAGGAAAGAAATTGTATCTAGCGATGCTCGCCATAAATAACCATTAACTGAAATTGACGAGGATTCGGATCTAGTCCCTTCACTAGTCCCAAATACGGCCTCAATCACCCCACCATTTTTATTGCTATCACCGCCAGTTGCTTTTAGTGGTTCAGATTCTTTGGTGCTAGTACCACTATTATCGCTAGAGCAGGAGCTCAGAAGCAGAACAGTGAAAAACAACAATACTATGTTATACTTTTTCATGACATCTATATGCAGGAAAACAGGTTCTGAAATCTATAAAATTTTGAACCTTACTGGAAATCTTTTAGTTTCTTTAACACATTGTTGCGATTTTCCTTGGAGATTGCCATGAGCCAATCTGAAAAAGTCTGCGTTAATTATCAGGAAGTAAAGCAGAACGTAGAAAAAGCGGCAACTAAAGCCGAACGTGACCTTAGTTCCATAGAATTAATAGCCGTCGGAAAGACTTTCGGTGCGGACAGGATAAAGCCTCTATTGCATGCGGGCCATAGGCTTTTCGGCGAGAACCGGGTGCAAGAGGCGGAGTCAAAATGGCCGGCTATAAGGAAATCTTTTCGTGGGGTGGAGTTGCATTTAATTGGGGGGCTTCAAACCAATAAAGTCAAGGCTGCGGTTCAGCTCTTTGACGTTATTGAAACACTTGATCGACCGCGGCTTGCAAGGGCGTTGGCGAAAGAGATTGCTCTGTCCGGCAAGGAGCCGACTTTTTTTATCCAAGTGAACACCGGAAACGAATCACAGAAGTCAGGAGTCTCTCCGAATGAAGCTGACGCGTTTATTTGTTTTTGTCGCGATGAACTGAAATTATCGGTGTCGGGCCTGATGTGCATACCTCCCACAAATGAGGAGCCTTCGTTACATTTTGCCTTGCTTCAGAAAATAGCCAAACGAAACTGCCTTGAAAACCTTAGTATGGGCATGAGTTCCGACTATGAAATTGCAATACAATTTGGAGCGACACACGTTCGCGTTGGTTCCGCAATTTTTGGTGAACGTGGCTAAAGGGGGAGATCTTGAGTGGATACAATTAGACTATCGTTAGGTCCAATCAGTTTCAAAACATTTAATAGGTCATTTCGTAACAATGCAATACAGCCTGCGGTAGGACTGTAATCCGGTTTGGCACAGTGTAAAAAAATTGCGCTGCCACGGTAGGGAATTACCGGCCTATCGTTGTGACCCAACACAACCACAATGTCGTAAAGACCGTCCTCTCGCCACAGCTTTTCACAACTTGCGTTGTAAGGAACTCTTACCTGCCTATTATAATTCGGGTCAGAGGGTTCATCGCACCAGCCATCCTGCGGCAGTATAAATGACTTGGACAGCTTTGTTTTTGGAGGGCCGTGGCGGTCTGAGCGGAAAAGTAGAGAGCGAAATGCAAATTTGCCTGCCGGCGTTGCACCGTCACCTTCTTTTTTGTTTTTGGTAACTCCTGCCCGGCCAAGAGCACAACGATATTGTTTTCCATCTACAAAAAAATTACCAGAGGGTTTTACAAAGACATCCATATCATAAAAATAGAAACGTATTACATATTTCTTGTTTCAGATACTCTAGCGCTTTCTTCAGGAACGTTCCTTTTGCCGATTGCGGACCATATTTTCATATTTGTTTAGAGCATCTAACATGATATTTGGAAACTCGGTCCCAGCGTTTTGGAAATTGCCAGCAGCCAAAAGCGATGAAGGTTTCTGGAATTTACGCCTGTGATCGTCGACGAAAATTTCGTTATCTATGAACGATGGCTTAAACCCCTTGTGACTGTTGTGGAAATTGGTAGAAGTCTTAGATGTCGGTTTGCTCTTTGATCCATACTCTTGCACAAGTCTATTGGATATAGATGTTGTTGCCAGCAGAGATTTTTTGGTTTCTTGGGTCATCGCGGTTCGCAATTGATCGCTTAGATTGGCGGTGCTTATTTTGTCGCTATTTGTGNTGGAAANTTGGGAACGAGGCTGGCTTTTCGCCGGGTTTTCACGGCTTGGCACCGCTGATCGCGACGCTAACAAAGAATCGGCTTCCTTTGAATTTAGAGATTTTAAGCCAGGTATAACGGCAGCTTTCCCATTCGGTGGTATCATTATACCTCCGAATGCTCGTCCACGCTGGCTTTGCACAGGAACTATCGGAGCACCAACGTAACTTTGTTTGCGATNTGGTATTTCTGCATTGGACGAGTTGCTATCTAGGTTTGAGGCTGCTTGGCCTGGAATACCCGAGGGTTTCACCTGTCTACCTGAATTAACCGCAGAGGCGAGCTGCGTTGAGCTGTCGGTTTCTCCACCAATGCCAACAAATGCAAGCGCGTGTTCACCAATATCCTTGCCCGTATCATTCTCTAAGACGGCATTAAAAAGCGCACTTGCGAAGCCTATACCGCCTCCGAACAATGCCCCACCGGCTAAACGAGAACCGGGTTCTATTTGGTCATCGGTCAGAGCGCGATAAATAGTCGAAANAACAGGGATATGTTGCAATGGGTTAATTATATCTAACANATCACCAAAAGTGAGACCGTCCTGGCCGAATAGATCTTTTGACTGATCTTCATTCCATATTTTTTCTGCCTCAGCTCGGGTGACGGTCTCGCCAGCGTATTGGCCTTCGATATCGGCGAAAGGATGATCAACTTCTTCGTGTTCCTTCTTTGTCGAAGGGGCGGTTTTAGCTCTCTCATNAGGGCTGGTTGAATTGCCCTGAACAGATGCGCGATCGGGCCCAGAGTAATTCGGTAATGGTTGGGTGTTCGCTACCGCACTCAAATGTATGTTCATTCCTTCATCCTCTCCTANATTTTCAATGCAAAAGGGGTGCCAGCTGNTCTGAAAAAATACCGTGGACTTCGGGGGCATATGATGTCCACATAGGGCCATGAAAAACGAGATACCGCTTAGAAAACCCTTAAATTGCTATACCTGNTAGAGGTACCCAGAATATCTTTACAGAAAAAGGTGTTTGCAGTTTTAGTAGTTTATATACCGTCAAGATACACTGCCGAGCTGAGGCAACATAAAATGACAAGTGCAAAAGTTCTAATTATTGGGGAAAATACTGCGCTAAGAGCCTCTCTGGAGGAGCAGTTACAACTACACGGTGAGTTTGTGGCACTTGGAATTAATAGCCTTAAAAATTTTATTCAAATCATAAAAGAACACCGAATAGACATAATAGTTTGTGATGATCATTTGCCAGAAATGAAAGCCGGTGAAATCTTCGGATTTATGCGTCAGAATAGCTTTAACTTACCTATCATTATGTTGTTTGACGCCACGGCGGAACCTGCGCTGTTGGAAAAATTTAGTGGTAGCAAGGATAGCTACATAACTAAGCCATTCAAGCTTAGCCTTCTGATAGAAAAGTTGCGAACAAGTCTTAGGCTTGAATCATCTAATTCTAGTTTAGACATAGGTCCTTATAAATTTATGCNTGGGTCAAATATTTTGATACATAAGATAAACCAGGAGACCGTGCGTCTTACAGAGAAGGAAGCTGCAATTCTCGAGCATCTCCATAAATTTAGTGGAAAAGTAGTAGCTAGGGAAACTCTGCTCGGTGAGGTCTGGGGCTATAGCGCTGATGTTACAACGCACACTATCGAGACACACGTATACCGGCTTCGACAAAAGATTGAAGAAAACCCTTCTTGTGCAAAGATACTGGTGACTGAGCCTGGNGGTTATCGATTAATACTTTAAAGAAATATTTTCGAATGAATTTGGTTGTGCAACTTACAGATACTAAGAAATTGGGGTAGAGTTTTGATCATAGCGAACCCTAGAANTTTTTCTCGTGTAGGACATGTCTGACTTCTCTGATTTCCACCTTCGGTTTTGGGGAGTACGCGGTAGTATAGCNTNTTCCCGTGATCAGGCCTCTCGATATGGTAATAATACTCCTTGCGTTGAGGTGCGGTGTGGCGAGCATCTAATAATATTCGATGCGGGAACGGGAATAGTTAATCTCGGAAGTGCTTTGTTGTGCGAGGGCCCTTTAGACACCCATATTTATCTTAGCCACACACACCTTGACCACATATGTGGTTTACCTTTTTTCAAGCCGTTGTATGAGGGCAAAAACAAGATTCGACTGTCTGCTGGAAACTTAAAACCCGATTATTCATTGAAAGAGGTTTTAAACCAGATGATGGCACCGCCGCTCTTTCCGGTTTCAACAGATATTTTTCAAGCGGATGTAAGTTACCAAGACTTTGTATCGGGCGAGCTTCATGAACCATGGCCTGGCATACAAATGTCAACTGTTCCTTTAAATCACCCTAATGGGGCCACAGGTTACCGCCTCGATTATAGAAATAATACGATCTGTTATGTAACCGATACTGAACACCAACAAGGCATACTTGATATCAATCTTGTTCGGTTCATAGAAGGCGCGGACTTGTTTATTTATGACTCCACATACACTGACCAAGAATATGCTCACTTTAAAGGTTTTGGGCATTCCACGTGGCAAGAGGGAGTGAAATTGGCTGAGGCGGCGAATGTCAAGAAGCTTGTGATATTTCATCATGACCCCGAACACGATGATAAGTTTATGGACCGGGTCGCACGTGAGGCTGAAAATGTGCGACCGGGAACAGTTGTTGCTCGTGAGGGGATGACCCTNATAGCCGGCTCCGGCCAATAAACCACGTCTTTTGCAGCATGTTTATGTCAAAGCACTTTCGGCGATGGTGGCTCGGCTTAAACACTCTGTTCGGTAGCCAATCCCACGGCTATTACATACCTTCTAAAGCCTCTGGGTATGATAGTCGTNTAGCGGGTTATCTCAGTTATCAGTATTTGCAAGCAAAGATAAATGAGGCGGCATCGACGCAAGTTCATTGGCTAGAGCTCGCGGATCGTTATGAGTGTGACCTCAGAAAGATTGATGGAACAGGGACTGAAAAGGCAAGATGGACCCAGGATTGGTTTCCACGTCTTGATGCAGTAATGCTATATTCTATGGTTAGACATTTTAAGCCCAAGCGAATTATTGAGATTGGTGTTGGCCATTCTACGCGGTTTGTGGCTCGGGCGATTTGTGATGAGGGCATTGAGGCTGTTCACATAGCTATTGACCCAGAACCTCGCAAGAAGGTCCCCCAAATCCCAAATTTGCGCTGGATCGCAAAGCCGGTGCAGTCGGTAGGGAATGAGGTTTGGGGAAAAATNGGCTCTCGTGATATTGTGAGTATAGACTCTAGCCACATATTAATGCCTGGTAGCGATGTCGATTTTCTGTTCAATGAAATTGTGCCACGTTTACCTGCCGGCGTTATTGTCCATGTCCATGATATTTTCTTACCGGATGATTATCCGTTAGATTGGCATTGGCGTGGTTACAACGAGCAATGTGCTGTNGCATCTTTTTTGGCGGCCTCAAATGCAGAATTGATGTTCTCAAGCCACTTTGTATCTCATTATTTGAAGAGCATTTTTTTGTCGACTGAAATTGCTAAACTACCGATTCAGCCAAAGGCTCGAGAGTCATCTATATGGTTCCGAATTGCGTTACGTGAATAAATTTAATCACTGGTTTACCCCTTAAACTGATACATCTNTGAGCCTTGTAAGCGCGATTTGACAAATTAGCTTTCTAACTCTTTATCCGATTCTATGCCCTTCGCATATCGGCTTATTATAGAAGGCATATTTCAATTACTTGTAAGGGTCCGCTGCGTCACGCAGTCCGTCTCCTAAAAATTGGAAAGCCAGGACCACCATTATTACAGGTATTACCGGTAATATCAGCCAAGGATATAGTGCAACGACATTGATATTTTGCGCCTCATTCAGAATGACACCCCAGCTGGTAATNGGTGAACGCAAGCCGAGTCCGAGAAAACTGAGCGCTGTTTCTGCAAGGATCATGCTTGGAATAGAAAGAGTCGCAGATGCAATGAGATGGCTCGAAAAGCTTGGAAGCAAATGGCGCACAATTATGCGGTTTGGTTTTGCGCCCATGAGTTGGGCAGCGACGCAGAATTCTTCCTCTCGCAGAGCAAGCAATTTNGACCGAACNGCGCGCGCTAACCCCGGCCAATCAAGTAAGCCAAGAATGACGGTAATTCCGACGAAAACTGATATTGGGCTCCAATTGACAGGCAAGGAAGCTGATAGGGCCATCCAAAGCGGCAGTTCTGGAAAAGAGCGAATTATCTCGATTGATCTCTGGATTACACTATCGACAAGGCCGCCGTAATAACCGGCAAGACCACCTATTATCATTCCAAGCAACATGCTGATAATGATGCCAATTAACCCCACNGTCAACGAGATGCGGGCACCATAGATTATGCGTGAAAGCATATCCCGCCCTAATCTGTCGGTACCGAGCAAAAATAGTTGACCCTTCTGTGATGGACAAATTAAATGGAAAGAACCATCGAACAAGCCCCAAAACTTGTAAGAGGATCCGGGGTAATCTGGCGCTAGACATAAAAACCGTAGGGCATGTCTGTCGTTTTTGTCTTCGCTATAAATCCAGCGCAGCGCAGTTAAGTCCAGATGTACTTTTAAGCCGTAAACGAAAGGAGCTGTTAACTCGCCCTCATGAAAGATTCGTATTTTTTGCGGTGGAGCGTATAGATATTCAGTATGACGCGTGTGCAAATTGTATGGGGCGATTGTCTCTGAGAACAAAACACTCAAGTATACAAGTAATAAGAATGTCCCCGCTATCACAGCCAATTTGTGGCGGCGGAATTTCCACCACATTAGTTGCCATTGTGAGGCCATGTAAAAACGTTTTTTTTCGATGCTGTCCGGTCTATTTTTACCCGTTATGAAAGGTTCTTTGCTCACATAGTGCGGCAAGCGCGAGGACGGAATAGTCATCGTTGGAGGCCTTTATCAAGCCGAATTCTAGGGTCAAGGGCCGCTAGTGCAAGGTCCGATATCAGTGTACCTATTACGGTAAGAGCGGCAAGAAACATTAGGAATGATCCTGCTAAATACATATCTTGGCTTTGTAAAGCACTAAGCAACATTGGGCCGGTTGTTGGAAGGGATAGGACAACTGAGACGATGGCCGCACCAGATACTATTTGTGGCAGCATATTTCCGATGTCTGCGACAAAGGGGTTGAGAGCGCTTCGAAGGGGATATTTAAGCAACGCCCGTAGCGGCGGAAGCCCCTTTGCGCGTGCAGTTATGACATATTGTTTTGACAACTCATCTAGCAGATTGGCTCTCAAGCGACGAATCATGCTTGCGGTTCCGGCGGTGCCTATTACGAGCACTGGGATCCAGATGTGTTGCATGACGGAGAGGGACTTNTCCCATGTCCATGGTTGATCAACGTAGATGGGGTCCATGAGCCCGCCAATTGAAACATCAAACCAAATATGAGCAAAATATTGTAAAATNAGAGCTAATAAGAAATTTGGCGTTGCTAGTCCAATGAAACCGATAAATGTTAGNCCATAATCACCCACGGAGTATTGTTTCACGGCGGAATACACCCCAATGGGAAAAGCAATGGCCCACGTAAAAATAATGGTCGTGAATGAAACAATGAATGTCAGTAAAAGGCGGTCTCCTACCACATCAGTAACAGGCTGGTCATGCTCAAACGAATACCCAAAATCACCCCCCAACATGCCGCCAACCCAATGGAAATATTGAACGTAGAGCGGCTTGTCGAAGCCATACTGAGATTTCAAAAACTCAAGCTTTGCCCGATCTACTGATTCGCCCCGGCTTTGAATTTCGTTAACTACACTGGTGAAATAGTCCCCTGGTGGAAGTTGTATGATTACGAATACGATGGCACTAATAGCCAGTATCGTGGGTATCATCAAAAAGAGGCGCCGTACGATGTAGCTCAGCATGGGATTGAGTTATTTCTTCTCGCTTTTGGGGATAAACCAAAAAGTATCGGGTTCGTAAATGCCAAAGTGTGAGCCTGGATCCCAATTGTAGATACCTTTTATAGGAACGTTTTGGAGTTTCTTACTCACAACTACCGGCTGCAAGGTTCCTGAGATAAGTCCAATCGTAAACACCTGTCTCGCATGAATCTCGAGCATTTGGTGCCAAACCTGTTCACGCTTCTCCAGCGTTGTCGATTTTCTCCATTCCTGCAGAAGCGACAGCAATTTTTTTGCGGCTGGCATATCTGGCGCAATGCCGGCCTGACCATTCGTCTCTCGATACTGACCCCAGAGTGGCCATTGATACTGGGTCTGACGAGTGGGAGCTAATTCGGCAGGACTCGATGTAACTGTTGGTAGCCCATTTTCCAGTCCGGAGAAAAGAGACATTACTGTGTCACCTGAATAAATGCGGCTGCGTATCACGTTTCTATGCGATGGTTTGATCAATAGTTTGACACCGATCTTTTGCCAGCTGTCGTGCACAAGCTCTAAAACATCTGGCTCTTCGGTGCTTTCGCCAGCAGTCTCTACAATAATTTCCAGAGGTCTACCGTCAGGGAGAAGCCGTACGTTCTGATTATTATATCGTGTAAGGCCGATCTCATCTAATAGTTGGTTTGCAAGATCCAAGTCATATTGAGCATAGGCTTCTCGGTATTTTTTCTTATAGAGCCTGCTGGCTGGCAACACAGTGTTCTGGCCTTCTACTGCCTGTCCGAANTAAAGCACCCTGTTCAGTTCCCGCCTATGCACTCCTAGCGATAAGGCGCGTCTGAACCTTACGTCTCGGAGCAATTGGCGCCAAATAGGGTCTTTAACGTTTAGGTTGGGGTATAATGCCATATGTGCTCCTTTAGCGTTTCGCCAAAGGTGAACATTGTAGCCGGCCTGTTTTTCATTATTTTTAAGAAAGGTGTAATTATCAAACCTTAGATAGCGTGCCTGCAAATCAGAGCGCCCGGTTCCCGCCTGTGCCGGAATAATTTTTTTATCTACAATATTCATTACAATTTGATCAATGTAGGGGAGTTGGCGCCCCGCTTCATCTATTTTATGAAAGTAGGGATTCCTTTTAAATATAAATCTCTCTGACGGNCCATTCGTAATGTTGACCCACGGTTGAAGGGTCGGAAGCTTGATATTGTTGTTTTTGTAGGGGTTATCCAATTTGTTATGCAAAGCAGCCCAATTTCGCGCTCCCTTTTTAAGGGCATATTCTGCCAAGGTTGCTTCCGGTGTGTAACGTGCGTGGAATTTTTTCAAATAATGGGCGGGGCGAAAAATGAAGGGCGGGCGGGCGCGTGCTAAAGAGTGCAAGAAGTCAGGGTTAGGTTTTGGCCATTCAAAACGCACAGTATATCTGTCAATCACTTTGAATTCCGGGAGCTTACCGTTGGTACGCATNACCTCCGGGGGGCCAGAAGGTGATAACATAGGGTTGTTTGCGACGTCTTGCCAATAGTAACGGAAGTCTTCTGAAGTGAAAGAATGCCCATCAGACCATCTGTGGCCGGGGCGNAAGTGGAGTGTGTAAACCCTGCCATTACGAACTGCTACACGCCTTAAAATATCTGGCACTAGATCGAATTGCTTATTGTACTTCATCAACCTTGCATAACTATAGACCACAATTAGCCGTATATCTTTTGGCCTTGCCATCAGTAATTTAAGACTACCTCCATGGTGTCCTAGACTTCGCTCTCCACTCCTAAATGAAGTTATGTAGGGGCTATGCGGAATTCGATCAGAAACGTTTGGAAGGGTCCCGCTAGTAACGAACTTCTTGAGCGATGGTGTTTCAATCAGGCTAAGGGGACGCTCAAAATTATTGCCTTTGGACTGGCCAATAGGCAAAACAGAAAAAAAAATGATGCCCAAAGATAGCAAGTTTTTCATATTAGCTTTTGGCCCCTTTGATCAGTGTTGGCAGCTCTAACAAAATGTCCCGCGCCTATTTGGCGAAGCGTTAACTNTCTAAGACCATCATCGCGAAATGGGCCAGGCCAAGCTGCAGGTNCAGACGTACGCTCACCCAATAATTCATCGAAATCAAGAGGATTCTCTAAATTGATATCCGGCACGGCCGAGATTAACTTTTGGGTGTAAGGGTGGGTAGGCCGTTTAAATAGGTCCTCTTTTGAGGCAATCTCGACTAACCGACCGCGGCACATTACTGCGATTCGATCAGCGATATATTTCACAACGGCAAGGTTGTGGGAGACGAATAGATACGTAAGGTGTAATTCGCGTTGCAAGTCTCCAAGCAAATTGAGTATTTGCGCCTGTATTCCTACGTCGAGGGCGGACACAGGTTCATCGCAGATTAGAAGCTCGGGCTTAAGTGCAAGAGCTCTTGCTATACCGATACGCTGACGTTGACCTCCAGAAAAGCTGTGTGGATATCGGCCTAGTGCTCCCTCTTCGAGCCCNACCAGCCGCATGAGCTCTGAAGCTATCTCGCGTCGACTTGANCTGCTTCCTAGCTTATGAATGACCAAAGGCTCAACGATGGTGTCTAGGGCCGTCATTCTAGGGTCAAGTGAACTGAATGGATCCTGAAAAATATATTGTATTTTTTTTCTGAATTTGGACAATTCAAAGCCAGAAAGAGCTAACACATCGATCTCGTGGTTATTATCCAAATAAGTAAGGGATCCTTTGTTTGGTGTTAGTGCCCGTACAATCAACTTTGCAAGAGTTGTTTTGCCGGAACCGCTTTCCCCAACNAGTGCCAGACATTCCCCGCGGTTAATATTAAAGCTTACTTCATTTANGGCCTTTACTGAATGGTTAAGGCTTTTCCGGAACCATTTGTTTCTTTTTAAATGAAAAANCTTATGGAGATTACGCACTTTCAATAANGGTGTTTCTGTGCCTATTGGTGACCGAGTGCGAATATTTGCTGCATTAGGAGGAAAATATTTTTNATGNTTTCTCTCAATGCCATGGATGGGTTTCAAGCGTTCATTCTGACCCAGACCTATGCGCGGCACTGCTTTAAACAGTGCTTTCACATATTCATGTTGGGGATTGCGAAAAAGATCATTGCGGGTGCCTGATTCAACAATCTTGCCATTATGAAGCACTATCACCTCATCGGCCATATTTGCAACCACACCTAAATCATGGGTAATTATTAATACCGCCATGCCCAAGTCAGACCTCAGGTCGCTTAGCAACTTCAGGATCTGTGCCTGAATAGTTACATCTAACGCAGTAGTCGGTTCGTCGGCGATAAGCAAGGCTGGTTGACAGACGAGCGCCATCGCAATCATAGCCCTTTGCCGAAGGCCGCCCGAAAGTTCAAAAGGATAATAGTCGACAGCATCACTTGGATTAGGGAACCCCACTCGCTTTAACATATCACGTGTTCTACCGATGGCTTCACGACGGTTACAATTCTGATGTAACTGCAGAGCCTCAATGATCTGATCACCGATTGTATGAAGTGGAGAAAGGGACGTCATCGGCTCTTGAAAAATCATGGAAATACGNCCGCCGCGGATCTGACGCATTATTTTAGAATTTGGTCCCAATTTCGCGATATCGACTGTTGTGCCGTTTGCTGCAGGGTCAGAAAATAGGATTTGACCATTTTTAATGGATGCATTCTTTGGAAGAATACCCATGATAGCCTCTGCGGTGACAGATTTCCCGGCGCCAGACTCACCGACAAGCGCAACGCAGGACCCAGCTTCTACACGGAAATTTGCTTCACTAACGGCACCAACCGTGCCCGCCGGAANACTNAGGTTAATACTAAGGTCATTAATGCGCAGCAGTTCTTTCATTAGAGTCCTAGATCTCGGTATTTGTCTGCATAAGGTGTTTTTGACCGCGGGTCTTCCTCATGGGCGGTAGCAAAGTCTCCCCGAAGGGCGCGAAAATTTGCCGAGGTTGAAGGATCTAATTGCACGTGCAACATATTAGCTTTTGTCTCAATTTCATAAGCAATCTGTGTAAAACCNTCTAGCGCCGAGTCAAATTTCAGTTTCTGACTATCAGCTTCGATGGTTAGCTCCATCCAACTTCCTTTATCTAATACAGTGCCTGCTTGAGGACGATCTTTGGAGGTTGTAAAATAATACAATTTTACAGATCTTAATCGGTCCCATTTTAGTCGTTTTTCAAATAAACCCCGTCTAGTCACTCCTTTTTCATCAAACTCAAAGGTAGTCCATTTTTCTTTAATCACGTGTATGCCATACGCAAAAAAGAATAAAGCAAAACCCCCAAAAATCCCTAACATTACTGGTCCCAAATCTGCGAAAATCATGGGNAAACCGAAGAACAGCTGCCCNATCGAAGCACGAACAAAATCGCCCATTAGGCTGCGCCTTGAATACCTGTATTTGTTAGAGGCAGTGATCGATTGTGGAGGACGCGTTTCAACCATTTTGGGGACNCAATCTCATTATTTCACGGATGCCTTTAAAGGTAACATGAGGATTAGATTGTAGAGTCCTAAGAAATTGATCGGTAAACTTCCAACCATCTTCATCCATTTGTTTATGATGGGTAAGTAGACCCGTTGGCGAAGAATATTCAGCATTCATTCTTTTTATTTTTAGTGTCCTTACGGTATTCTCTAAGATAATCCTAGCGCCTGCAAACGCNCGGTNTTTTTTCCATGATATAANATCGATATGGGTGTTAATGTTTTGAAGGCAACTTAACTCTTGCTTGCCGAACCCAGAAATCGCATGAAAACCTAAATCAACCAAACAGCGGCTATGTATCATTGCGATCCTGTTCCATGGGGGAGCAAGAATAGAAAGGAATTGTTTNCCGAATATGTCCGATAGGATTTCTTTGCCGATAGATAAATCTCTATGAACTTGAGTGCATGTTCGATTGATGCCAAATTCGCTTCTTTTAGNCGNAGCAGTCTCATAATTTTTGTGAGCAAACCCGTGTTGAATAATATCTATCTCTTTGCAGGCCCCAATGCTTTTAGCAATTTGAGGTTTAGCCATTTTGGGTATAACAGCAAGAGAGAGAGGTACATCGCGACGCAGTTCCAAGAGGCGCTCAAAATTGGGACCGGGTGCTTCAAGGTCGTCATCGCGCCACCAGAAACACGCTTGGTTGCCAGCTTGACCCCACTTGTCCAATTCTCTTTCAAGGTTAAACCAATCTGATTTCATGGGGTTTCTAAACAGTCTTTTATTTTGCGTGCAGTATTAATCGCGCCGCGGACATTTAATGTGCTTATCATCGGCGGTTCCAATGTCAGAGCTCTGTTTATGGCTGCAAATANGNTTTCAGTGTTCAATACTTTCTCTTCAACCATTACTGACATTTTTCTATCGGATAGTAATTTAGCTCTCAATGGCTGTTCTGTCTGACCGTATCTACCAAACGGAACTAGAACATTGCGAACACCCGAGATCATTATATCCATTACTGTGTTGTAGCCGGCTTGGCTAATTGAAAGTGTAGCTTTCGCAAGTAGTGCGCGAAAATCGTGCCTCAGACCTTCTATCTTAATGTGTGGGGCGGATTGAAAGGTTTCTTTGTGTGTTTGCGGGAAATTCGGTCCCGTTAATATTCTCCATCGCCAGTTTTTACCAAGGCTACTNTGGGCTAGCGATAAANCTGTCGAAATTAATTGAAAACCGGTAACACCTCCTCCAACAGAAACGACAATTTCCCCATTCGACATATTTTCAACTGTCTCGGCTGGCGCTGCTACGTAGCCTGTGTAGTGAATCTTTTCCATAATTTCAGAAGCGTGTGAAAATGTACGATCCAGCTTGATGAATTCTGCGTCACCATGCACAAGCACTCCCGNGAAATAGGTGTTAATTATTTCAACAATTTTTTTATTTCGTGCCATACCTTTCTTAGGAACCAAGATATCGCGAACCGAGCAAAATATTGGCCCAACCGGTTTAGCGCGCTCAAGAAGTGGAGAGATTTCAGAACGGAATGACCATCGCCCAAACGGAAAACTTTCAATAAGCGTTAAGTCTGGTCTAATTTTTTCATAAGCGTCAAGAATCACCTCCCGTCTATTATTTCTCCAGGCCTCATCTACCTCCGCACCAGTCTCATCGATTATTCTCGAGAAAGAGGCGTCTGCTGAGAGGGCCGCAGGAAGCTGGAGGATGTTTATTGGACCGGGATCAAACAGCGCACTTGGAGCGCCACCGTTGACTAAAGTAACTGCGAGGCCTGATTTGGTCATTGCTTTTGCTATCAACGCAGCTCGCATTGAATGCCCAATGCCGAGAAGGTGTTGAACGTAGAAAAAAACCTTTTGTTTTTTTATCGAAGCCAAAAAACTACCATAACTTTAATGCTAGAAGTCTTGAATCATGGGCAGATCTAACTGATGGACGCTTGGTGTACCATCTTTCGCNAGCTCGAAGAGATGGACACAGTCGTCTTTCAACTTCTGTGGAGGCTTATTTGTCATGTCCCAGTCTATAGAAAGAGCGTAAACGGCGCGGATAACCCCTTTGTGGCAAACTGCGAGCGTGTTTTTCTTTTTTTTGGCTCGNTCATGCANGAATGGTTTCAACCGTTTTTGCACTTCCCGGGGGCTCTCCCCACCAGGCGCTCTGAAATCTAATCCCTCTGCCTCCCATGCCTCCATTAGGTTTCCAAGCTCAGCACGAAGATCTTTCAATGATTTGCCTTCCCACTTGGACCAGTCCATTTCGACCAACCGATCATCTGTGGTAATACTCTCTCCAAAAAGTATCTTTGCCGTTTCTTTTGCCCGAATAAGCGGGCTTGATACTATTAAAAAATCCTTTAGTTCAACGGGAACATGCCAATTCCTTACTTGCTTTCTGCCTTTTTCGCTCAGGGGAATATCGCTGCGTCCTTGGACTAACTTGTTCTCGTTCCAACTCGTTAAGCCGTGTCGCACCAAAGCTAAAATTGTCATGTTTACCGCTCTACCTGAGATTGGCTAAGAACCCAATTTAATTTTGTTGCCGCCGCATCAAGGCTATGATGCTTTGATATCCGGTGTGTGGATTCTGCACTAAGTTTTGTACAGTGGTGTGGGTCGTTGAGTAGTAGACGAAAATAGTATTCGAAATCCGTCAGCTCACCCTCTTGGCACAAATAACCATTCGAACCATTTTTGATAAATTGCTCTAAGCCCGGTCTTTTCCCGGCGAGAACAGGTAAGCCCGATGCCGCCGCTTCTAAAAGTGCCATGGAACAGCCTTCCTTAAGGGCGGGCCAGGCCGTGAAGTCTCCCGCCGCGTAAAGTTCAGAAAGAGAAGAACCAAACAAAGTTCCGAGAAACCTTATATTATCANANCCCTTGAACCAACCCTCTACTTTGTTTCGGACTAACCCGTCACCGGCGATCAGTAGGGCCCATTCTTGATCACAGAGTTTTAGGGCACATTCCGCTAGCAATTTATAGGATTCGGCCTTTATGTCGTCGCGCATCATAGCGACGGTAACGACCCATGGAATATCTATAGGTAGCTTTAGAGTTTTTGAGAGGCGCTGTCTTGCTCTTTCGCGCATTGGTGGATTTATTTCGCGCTGGTGTATGAATGGTGGCATCATAAAAAGTTTGTGACCACACATAAGGTTATGGCGCAGGCTATCGGCATCCAGCGGATCGAAGCATATAAGTTTATTTGCGCGCAGAATTGCGCTCTTAGCTTCTGCAAAGCCCGGCGCCCATGGGCCACNCGTTTGTTTTGCAGCATAACTTGCGTCGGCCACCACGTATGGTATGCCAAAGTAATCCGNNAAAGCTGGACCTATTAGATCAGGAGCTTTGTGATAAAGGTGATAAGTAAACCAAACATCCGGGGGTGTTTTCGTTAACTTGCAGATCGCGCGTTCCCGCGCATATTTAGCTTTTGAAGCGATTTCCAACCACTGATGTCCGTAACGGTCATAGCTTCTGAAGTGCGAGGCNAGCGTTACTTCATGGCCGGATTTTTTGNGNGCACGAACGATGAGACGAGCAAAACTTCGATCACCTGAAGGGTTTGGGTGATCGGGTGATTTCATGGGCGCATAAAATGCTATTTGCATATTTTAACTTTTTCAGTTGAACTGCCGGATAAAAGTCGCGCTAGCGTATCGAGGTTTTGTTCTGCNTTAAAACGCATTCTAACTCGCTTTTCCCCTGCTTTGCCAAATTTGAAACGCAGGTTGGGCGAGGTTATNAGGCTAACTAAGCCTTCTTGGAGGGCTGACGGGTCGTTTGGCGGGACTAATATGCCTGTTTCCGAGTGACTAATTAATTCCGGAATAGCTGCAATGTTTGTTGAAGCAACTGCTAGGCCTTGACTCTGAGCCTCCATCAGAACGTTTGGCAGGCCGTCCTGATTTCCATCAATATCGCGTCGGCAAGGAAGAACAAAAATGTCTGCCTGTCGGAGTGCTGTTATTACCTTGTCAGAGTTTTGTGCTCCGCGCCAATGTATACAACTTGATATACCAAGAGATTTTGCATGGTTCTTAAGTCTTTTGGTGTTAGGTCCGTCGCCAATATGTGTCCACTCCCAACAAAGATTATCGGGCAGTAACGCTAATGCCTCTAAAAGAACATCAAATCCCTTTTTTTGGACGGTGCGGCCAACTGAGATTAATTTCACTGGAGGTTTTGATGGGGTTCCGTCACTTTCTGGTACAAGCAATTTACGGGGTCTAAATTTTTTAAGGTCAAGTCCGTGATATAGCATAAATACTTTTGACGGATTTTTTGCGAGCGATCGCAACTTAGCTGCTCCTGCCTTGGAGCAAACGGTTGTCCATTCAGCGCTATTAATTTTTTCGGTCAATTCCCAGTCAGGACATGTCCATATATCGACAGCGTGAGCTGAAAGGGAGAGTGGTAATCCTCGCATAACTGATGCGTACCGCGCCACTGANGCTGGCGTATGTAGAAAATGAGCGTAAATTTTGCTGATGTCCGGTCCCATTTCGCTGGCTAAAATACAAGCTTGTAGAAAACGGCGAAGTCGATTTCGCGTCCTATCACGGGTGAAATCCTGCAGAAATATCTGGATTGCTGCACTATAACCGCTCAGTTTCCGTGCTTTAAACCAACCAATAAAAGCGCGGCTCAGCTCGGCGTGAATATATTCAGGTAAGTATTTTATTGGAGCTTTGATCTCATCATGGATGGGATGCGTAATTGAGTCGGTTGGTCTTCGGAGAGAAACNAGCTCAATTTGTAATCCGCGTTGCTCTAGGCCNTTAATTTCTTGCGATATGAAAGTCTCTGTGAGGCGTGGATAACCTTTCACTACAATTAGAACGGTTTTTCTAGTCATCTCGCTAGTTTAACCTGAAGCATTCATAAAGCTGGAACTGTTCCTAACCGGCCAAGTTGGGTTCAAAAATTTTTCGGCATGGTAATTGAGTTTGGTGAGGCCGTCGAGAAGCCCAGGGATAGTTTGCTTGCTGGGGACTGGTTGTCGGGGTAGATGCCTCAATGCTGATGCCATGGAGACCGGTTCAGAAGTGTTTTGAATGTCAATCATCGAAATGAGTCCCAGTTGATGAGCACGCTCAGCTCTAATGAATTGCTCTCGGCGCGGTGCTGTGCGCGGCAAAACTAAGGCCGGTTTGTCAAAGGAGAGAATTTCGCAGAACGTATTATAACCACCCATTGCCACGACTCCCACGGCTTCATTCATAATGTTTTCCATCCGTTTATCGAANGTTAAAGTGGTAACACGGGCGATATTTTGCGACCTACGTGTAAAAGCACGTTGTTGCTTGCCTGGCATTAAAGGGCCAAAAATAACTAGAGCTGGGTATGGTATAGAGTCATCTATTTCATAGGCTCCCATAATGGTGTCAACAAAATTAGCTCCGTCACCACCACCGCCAGGTGTGACCAGAATAAAGTTTTTGCCTATAGATTTTTTAATTTTGTTAAAGTTGGGCATACATTCCGCCGGTGCCGATGCGGTGCGTCGAAGATAGCCCGTATAAACGATTTTTTTGCGTATTGTTTTCGGCAGATCGAGCTTTGATAATGGTTCATAGATTTGTGGAATTCCGTAAATCCATATTTCTGAATAGAGATGTTCAAGAGCTATTGCAGCATTCTTTTTCTTCCATTCCAATTTAAGTTTTTCAGGGTCGTCAAGAACATCGCGTAAACCAAGGACGCAGGGGATATTTACAGAGTTTAGTTGTTTAAGGGTGCTTTTAATCTCACCTCCTAGCCCCAGAGGTTCTTTATCAACAATGAATAAGTTTGGTTTAAACGTGCACGCAGTTTGATAAATAATCTCAGTTCGGCGCTTTAAAGTTGTACCTAACGGGGTTTTTTTATCATGCGATGTGTACCGCCCGGAGGAAAGTTTTTTTATGCATGGTATTGAAACAACCTTTATTTGCTGGTCGAAACTGAATTGTTCCAAAACCGGCGATCCAGATATTATTAAAACTGATAAATTCTTATGATTGGCAACGAGTTCTTTGGCTATTGCAGCACTGCGGCGNAGGTGTCCGAGACCGAACGTATCATGACTGTATATTAATACTCGGTTTGAAGAATGTTGCACCGATGATCCCTGCGTACCGTTCTAATTGTGTTACAGGAGTAATAACGGCTAGCCACTTTGATTATGTTNATAATCACATGATTTGCAAAATGAAATTTTACGTTGCAGCCGTTTACCCCTTAGCNTGCCTAATATAATGTCTCGTAATGATTGTTGGGGGAAAGAATTTTTTGGGTTAGGCTGAAGTAGTATATGGAACCCTCAATTTTTAAATACATTTTTCGACACAGCTCCAAGCAACAACTGTTCTTGGTGTTGGTGATAATATTTTACTACCCCTTTCTCTATATATCTCTTGAATTGCCAAAACTAATTGTCAACAAAGCAATTGAGAACAATGTCGGTGGCCCGCCTTTTGATTTTAATATTTTTGGTTTTGATGTCCAANCGGGGCTAGAGCAGGTAACATTCCTGGTAGTGCTAAGTGTAATGTACCTCGGTGCTGTTTTTGTTAATGGTGGGTTCAAGTATTACATAAACGTATATAAAGGCCGAATGGGAGAGCGATTGCTTCGGCTCCTGCGATATCAATTATATAATCGAATATTAAGGTTTTCCCTTCCGCAGTTCCGAAAGGTCAGTCAGGGGGATTTAATTCCAATAATTACCGCAGAAGTTGAACCGCTAGGCGGCTTTATAGGAACTGCTTTCGCAGATCCGCTATTTTTTGGCGGTCAATTGGTGATTATTATTACCTTTATAGTTTCCCAAGATCCGGTTTTAGGGGTTGCAGCTATCTCACTTTACCCGGTCCAGATTTATCTTATTCCGAGGTTGCAGCGTAAAGTTAATAAGTTAGCTAAGGCCCGAGTGCTCAACGTTCGGCGCTTGTCAGACCATATCAGCGAGTCGGTGTCAGGAATTATTGAAGTGCACTCCCATAATGCAAGTCAGTATGAGTTAGCAAAATTTGCTGGTCGTCTGGCCCGTATTTATGACATTCGCTACGAACTTTTCCGACGAAAATTTTTCATAAAGTTTCTCAATAATTTTATTGATAAGTTAACACCATTCTTTTTCTTTTCCATTGGCGGATACCTGGTAATCCAAGGCGAACTAACATTTGGCGCCCTGGTCGCAGTACTCGCAGCTTATAAAGAATTGGCGGCCCCGTGGAAGGAATTACTTTCTTGGTACCAACAAAAAGAGGATATACGCATAAAATACCAACAAATTGTCGAGCAGTTTGATCCGCCGAATATCACCAAACCNGAATTGATCTTGGAAGTGCCGCCGAAAATTCCGCACTTGCAGGGCGATGTGGTAGCTAATGTGAGTTTGTTAGATGAGAACGGTGTCTTTATTTTGAAAGATACGAGCTTGAGTATACCGGTTAATCAGCACGTCGCGGTTCTCGGCAACGTGGAGAGTGGAAAGTCGGAACTGGCGATGTTATTGGCACGACTTATCACGCCAAGTCATGGGAAAATCACCATAGGTGGTCAGGACACTGCGCTTATGCCTGAAGCAATAACTGGCAGACGCATTGCTTACGCCGGTCCTAATGGACATCTGAATAGCTGCTCCATCCATGAAAACTTGGTTTATGGGTTAAACCATATTGCCAACGGNTCGCCGGCTTTAGATCCGCATAAGACATCAAATTTTTCCGGATACGTCAAAACACNCAGTTCGGGCGGCAGAGACTGTTTATTTGAACCTGATTGGATTGATTACTCAGCNGCAGGAGTTTCGGGAAGGGAAGAGTTACAAGCGCGCATTTTGGAGGTTCTGAAGGAAGTTCAACTTGACCGCGAAATTTACAAAATCGGTTTGCACGAAAAGATAAATCCAATTCATCAGCCTGACATTGCAGACAGGATGATCATCGCACGTAAGGTTTTGCAGGAGCGGCTAAGGTCGAATGCGAACCTTGCAAAATCTGTCGAACTTTTCGATAAGGATCTTTACAATNTCAACGCAACTGTAGGAGAGAANNTGCTCTTTGGCACGCCATTGAATNATCAATTCAAGGCTNAGANAATTGCTAAGCAGGAATGCATTAGGGCAGTTTTGGATGATAACGGTCTTACCGACGTTTTTCTCGAGATAGGGAAAAAAGTTGCCGAAACAATGATCGAGCTTTTTTCCGATTTGCCACCGGAGCACGAATTTTTTCAAACTTATAGCTTTATTTCTTCAGAGCAATTGCCAAACTTCGAACAGGTATTAGCCCGAATTGCTAGGGGAAACATAATTGAGGAAAGGGACAGAGTTAAACTTTTGTCGCTGCCGTTTCAGTTAGCTCCGGCCAGACACCGCTTGGGGGTGATAACGGCAGAGATTCAAGCTCAAATTCTGAGCGCGCGGCAAGCACTTTTAAATGATATGCCGGCGGAGTTAGCCAGAGGCGTCTCATTTTTCGAAGAAGAACGATTTAATCCCGAAGTTTCATTACAAGAAAATATATTATTCGGCAAATTAGCCCACGGTTTTGCTGCAGGGGAAGAGCAGATTGGAAGCGCAATATCAGAGATTATTGATGAGCTTGATTTGCGAGGAACCGTCATATCGGTGGGGTTGGGTTCGCAAGTGGGGGTTGGAGGGGCGTTACTCTCCGGCGCTCAACGCCAGAAACTCAGTATTGGTCGCTGTATAATTAAAAATCCAGACTTATTGATACTTGATGGCGCTAGTGACACCCTAGATAAAAAATCACAGGAAGAGATGATAGAGACAATTCTTCTTAGTAGGGCTGGGCGCGGTATTATCTGGGTAATGAACAGACCGCAGCGGATTGACCTTTTTGATCATGTTATTTTAATGAAAAATGGCAGTATTGTAGGGCAAGGATCACCCGATTCTATGGCTAAGCATGTCAAAGCGGAGGGCTCGTAGAGCGATACATGGATACAGATATTAATCAGGAGGTTGCTCTACTCAGAAAGACACCTCTATTCGAGAATGTCGAACTGGCTAAACTAAAACTTCTTGCTTTCGCTAGTGAACGATTGATTTTCCATCCAGGGCAAGTTGTATTCAAACAGGGCGAGACTGGCGACGCAGCTTACTTAATTCTGAATGGCGAAGCCCGCGTCACAGTTGAAGGGGCTAGCGGTGAATTGGAACTCGCTAGAGTGCGAGAGCATGAGATCGTAGGCGAAATTGCGATACTGTGTGATGCGCCGCGTATAGCTACAATTATTGCGGAGACCGAATTAAGCACACTTAGAATCAGTAAAGACCTTTTTCTTAGCCTCATAGAAGAATTTCCCAAGGTAGCGATTGAAGTTATACGTGAATTGGCGAGAAGGCTACAATCATCAAACATGCAATTGCAGTCTGTTAAGGCAAGAGGGCCAGGCGATTAACTTATAGCCTTGGCTGAAAAAACGAATTTGGAAAAAACAGTTTTTCGGAGCGCCGGCTCAATGTTAAGGAAAGAAAGATGCACATGCGATGCAGCCATGTTTAAATGGAGCAACATCTGAATGGATACAAAAACCACAATCGGGATATATGTAAATATCTTATTATTAGACTTCACATACACTTCATCGAAACCGGATATTTAACCGCAAAAAGGGTTACTTTGTGATCGTTAATTAGAAAATAAATACAGATAAAATGGAAAACATTGAACAACAAATTCACTCAGTATTCGCAACGCCTCTATTCATTCGTAAAGTGGCTGCGCTCCAAGCGATAAATTCCCGGTTGCAAGAGATAGTGTTGGCACACGAAACAGTGCGGCCGCGCAATGTTGGAAGCAATATTGGGGGCTGGCAATCAGACCATGACTTGATGGAATGGCCAGAAGAAGAAATGCAAATTTTTCAGCAACATTTGGCCCAAGCATTTCAGGAAATGACGAGCGCAACGGTTGACGGTTGTCCGCCCGATATGGAAATCATCGTCACTGGATGGGCAAATATTGCGCGGAACGGGTCCTATACGAGAGCGCACAGCCATGATGGAAGTTTATGGTCTGCCATTTATTATGTTGCTGTTCCAACACCCCCTGCTGAGCGGCTGTTAAGTGGAGCACTGTCATTTGTTGACCCTAGGTCCGGAATGCGTACAGCGCCAAATATGCAGCCACCATTTAGCTATCAAATGGATATTCAACCAGAGGAAGGGATGCTTATTGTCTTCCCCGGATACTTGCTTCACGAGGTCCACCCTTTTGTAGGGGATGGCGTCCGAATTTCACTTTCTGCAAACGCGTTGTTAATGCCAGACATGGATTTTAATGACGGGTAAGTAGTTTAAAAATTTATTTGCCCCGCAATTTGATGGTAGGACAATCCGCTCCGTAGGGTTAGAGGGTCAAGTAATAGTGAGTTGAAGGTCCGAGAGGCCGTCAACATGACCCACTAGATAATCTCCTTTGACGACGGCTGACACGCCCGCCGGTGTTCCGGTCATGATCAAATCGCCTGGCTTAACGGTGATCATCGTTGATAAAAAAGCTATCATTTCAGCGGTTGACCATATCATCTGATCTATGTTTCCCTCTTGGCGTGTCTCTCCATTAACGGTGAATTGAAGTTTGCCCTTTTCGATATGCCCTACCTCAGAAACTGGATGTAAGATACTGCAAGGGGCAGCGAAATCTGGCCCTTTCGAAAGTGCCCATGGGCGCGCGAGTTCTTTTGCCTTTTGTTGCATATCTCGGCGGGTAATGTCGAACCCAACTCCGTAACCGAAAACGCAATCGAGCGCTTGATTATCGGGAATATTTGTGCCCCCTGAGGATAAGGCAACTATCATCTCGCATTCTGGGTGAACGTCATTCGTTGCAACTGGGTACGGATAATCATCTCCTGTGAAAACTGCATCAGCGAACTTTGTGAAAAAGAACGGTGGCTCACGATTTGGATCATGACCCATTTCGCGAGCATGATCAGCGTAATTACGTCCCACACAAAATATCCGGTTGACTGGGAATAGTTCTGGGCTGCCCGAAATATCTAGGCACGACGGTTGTGGCAAAGGGATTGAATAATTCATTTAACTCTCCAAAACAGAAATCTATTCAATACTAGGCGGCGTCTATATCGTTAGTACTATATTGTCGGGAATTTAAGTGCTCTTTCGCTGCTCTATCGAATGCTTCAAAGAGCCTAATTGCCATTTCACAGTTGTGATCAAGAGGATACTCTGGGTGCCACTGGACCCCAAGAACGAAACTGTTGCCACTTCTGAGACTTACAGCTTCAATGACGCCATCATCACTAGTGGCTTCTGCAATTAGTTGATCCGAAAGCCTATCTATCGCCTGACCATGCAAGGAGTTAACCATTTCCTGTTCGGAACCGTTAACTAACTTACTTAGCAGACCATTCGGTTGAATCGCAATTGGATGACGAACCGAAAAACGCTCTTCGTTGTCGGCTGCGCGATTCATCCTATGCTCATTTTTACCAGTTAGTTCATGAATGTTTTGATGAAGGCTTCCGCCAAGCGCCACATTTAATTCTTGTATTCCCCGGCATACAGCAAATATGGGAAGTTTAGACTCCACGGCACTTCGTATTAACGGAAGCGAGGTACCATCGCGATGGGCATCATGTGCGGTGCCGGTCCGACTTGGTGTCCCATTATAGCGGGCCGGCTCAACATTCGAGCCACTCCCGGTAAGCAATAAACCGTCTAATCGTTCTATGATTTGCGACGAAAAATTTATATCTCCGAACGCTGGTATTAGTAGCGGTATACAGTCAGTCGCACGTTTGAGAGCATCAACATATTTTTCCGAAACTCGGTGAGCCGGCTTGCCGCTTATTTCTGTCCGGCAGGCGGTGATCCCTACGATAGGTTGTTGTGTCATGAGCGTAATCTTTTTACCGTTTCAATGAGTTCATTTCTTAAATATTATTGGTCTTGGTCTTCCTGTTCTGGTTCGACAAATTCAAATATACTGGGGTCTAATTTTAGCCCTAGACGCGTACCTTCCAAAGTCACAAGGGTTTGATTGTCTTGTTCATCGCGCACGAACCACTGTTTCAAGGCAAGAGGTTGTTCGTTAAACGTGAGGGTCAATGAACCCATATCCCGGTATTCTTTATTAAGAAGTTGTAGATGAATAAGACCATCGGAACGGCGGAAATCGATAAGCTCGACATCACGATCAAAGGTTACTTTTTTGCGAAGAAGAAACCTTGCAGGTGTGCGGTCTAGAGGAAGGAAATTGCTTTCTTTGAGCTCTTTGTCCAGATGAATGAACCATATACCATTTGATATCAGCGTGTGAGGAACTGGCGGATCGTAATCAAACCGAAAATTTCCTGGGCGCTTAATTGACACTGTTCCACGCCAAACTTTTCCGTCTGGATTGGTTTGAGCAAACCGTGCCTGCAGGGTTGTTATTCGGTTCAAATACGAGAGAATTCGGCTCACATGAGCCTTTTGACTCACGGTAAGCGGTCGGGCGCTTGGCTCAGCTGAAGAGTCCTTTATTGTCAAGGCATATAAGCTTGCTAGAGCAAATATTAAACAAAATAATTCAGTGTGAACTCGCGAGAATCTCTCTTTTCCCAACTTTATTGGCCGCACTGACGACACCCTGTTTCTCCATTTGCTCCATAATTCGTGCAGCGCGATTGTAGCCAATTTGAAGATGGCGTTGAATGAAGCTAGTTGATGCTTTTTGCTCTCGGCATACCAGCGCGACTGCTCTGTCATACAAGGCATCTGTGTTTTCTTGAACGCTTCCAAATCCACTAGTTTCATCATCTTTCTCTTCGGTCACTGTTTCATTATACTGAGGCAAGCCTTGCGAACGTAGGTGATCAGCAACAGCCTCGACTTCTTCATCTGAAACAAAAGGTCCATGCACACGATTTAATTGCCCACCGGGAGCGGTATACAGCATGTCACCGTGACCTAACAACTGTTCGGCACCTTGTTCACCCAATATTGTCCGACTATCAACCTTAGATGTGACCTGAAAGCTTATGCGCGTAGGGAAGTTCGCTTTTATTGTACCCGTAATCACATCAACCGATGGACGCTGTGTCGCCATAATGAGATGTATCCCGGCGGCTCGCGCCATCTGCGCCAATCTTTGGATAGAAGCCTCTATATCTTTGCCAGCAACCAGCATCAGGTCAGCTATTTCATCAACTACGACGACTATGAATGGAAGGGGATTGAGGTCCAATTCTTGTTCTTCAAAAATGGCCTTCCCGGTCTCTGTGTCAAAACCGGTTTGTATGTTTCGAGTTAGCACTTCCCCTTTTTTTGCAGCCTCCCTAACGCGCTTGTTATAGCCCTCGATATTTCTAACACCCAACTTTGACATAGCTTGGTATCTATCTTCCATCTCTCGGACGGTCCACTTCAGAGCCATGACAGCTTTTTTTGCATCTGTGACTACGGGCGCAAGAAGGTGGGGAATATCGTGATATATTGAGAGCTCTAGCATTTTTGGATCGATCATAATAAAGCGGCAATCCTCAGGTTGCATCTTGAATAAAAGCGACAGTATCATGGCATTCAATCCTACCGACTTACCCGAGCCTGTGGTCCCCGCGATCAAAAGGTGCGGCATTTTAGATAGGTCTGCAATAACAGGCATGCCGCCAATATCTTTGCCTAATATCAATGGGAGTTTGCCGTTGTCGTTTTCAAAAACCTTTGCAGAAAGCTGCTCACTCAAGAAAACTGTTTCGCGATCACTGTTAGGTAGCTCAATGCCTATAACATTGCGGCCGGGCACCGTTGCTATGCGAACAGATATAGCGCTCATCGAACGCGCTATGTCATCAGACAAGCCGATAACACGACTAGTTTTCGTTCCGGGCGCTGGCGCAAGTTCATAAAGAGTAACCACCGGACCAGGGCGAACTTTAACAATCTCCCCGCGCACCCCAAAATCTTGAAGTACGCTCTCGAGTAAATGCGCATTTTGTTTTAGCCCCTGCTTGGTGTCAGCGCGATTTTTTTCAAATGAAGGGTTTGCTGCCTGCAAAAGACTAAGGGAGGGAAGTGAGAAATTCCCGTCTTTTGGCGTAAGATCTAAGCTCGATTGAAGTGGAGGAGCAGTTGAGTTCCTTCGGTTTTGGTACTCTTTCCTGCGTGCAATAAGTTTGGCTGATTTTTTATCAGAATTTGGAAGAGTTTCGCTTTCTAATTCACTAACCTCAGAATTTTGTTTCATTAGTCGGCTTGTATATGGTTGGATTGCACTTCTGATACGATAAGCGTGAAACCAAATAGTCTTAATTCCGATGACCCACTCAGACTTAGTGAAAGCAAGGAGATAAAGAAACAAGGCGCAAGTAAGTAAAACCGATGGCAGCAAAATAAATATTTTGTCTAAATCATTACTCGATGCCCAAGGTAAGATAATATTTACTGCCAGTATGTGACCAGTCATGCCGCCATGACTGATTACTTCGGAGCTAAAGTCCGCGTTAGTAATAAGAGCTATGGTCCCGGCAGAATGTATCAGAAGAAATGGAAAAAAACATACACGGAGCCAGAATTTTGAAATTTGTTTTGATACGGTTGTTTGAATGCCCCACGATGCAAGTATGGGAATTGTTAAGTATGTTGCGTAGCCGAAGGTCTGAAGAAAAAAATCACTTATCAAAGCGCCGGCGCCACCCATAAAATTCTGAGCTTTAATACCTGTCGCGGTATTAAGCGAAGGATCACCATTTTGATGGCTTAGCAACGCCAAGGTAAGAAATAATGATAGTGTCACGAGTCCTATCCCGGCGGCTGCTTGTCGGGTACGCGCAACTTGTTCTCGAAGCTGAGTTGGAAGGAAGGGTGTTTTTTTCGTGGCAGTAGCCATTAGATGCTAACCCTGTAACACTGCAGAAATTCTCTTAAGTGCTTCAACCGCTGTTACCTTGTCATGGACTAGGCAGACGCGTAGATACTGTGAAACTGGATTTACTCCGGTGAAGGGATCATTCTGAGCCATGTAGCCTCCCGGCATACACTTGACCCCAGCTTCACTCCAGAGTTTTAAGGCTGTTTCCTCTCCGTCACCCACATCAAGCCAAAGGTAAAATCCCCCTGCGGGGTTTGAAAATCCATTAATGTGGCCAAGTATTTTCTCGGCTGCCGCGAAAAGGCTCCCATAATGAGCACGATTTATCTCAACATGCGCCTCATCTCTCCAAAGAGCTTCTCCTGCGGCCAATATCGGAAGTGGAACTGCGACCGAGGCATAACTCCTAATTGTTCTATATAAATCAATTAATTTAGGGTCGCCAGCAACGAATCCACAGCGCAGCCCGGGCGCAGACGAACGCTTTGAAAGTGAATGCAAGACAAGGACATTATCCATGTTTCCATCGAGCTGAGCGCAAGCTTGCAATCCTCCGATTGGAGGTGTTCCCCGATAAATTTCTGAATAACATTCATCGACTACCAATACAAAATCATATTGACGGGCCAGCGCAATCAATTCGGTGAGGTAAGTCATCGATGCGCTAGCACCCTGGGGATTGGATGGGTTGCACAGATAAACCAAGGCAGTTCGTTCAAGTATATCCGGACTGACGCCTGCGTAATCTGGCATGAAATTATTTTCTGCCGGCGCGGAAATCGGGTAGGGCTTACCGCCAGAGAACACTGCGGCACCATAGTACACTTGATAGACTGGATTAGGTACAAGAACGGCATATGGTAAAGAGCTGTCGCTTGGTGGGTCGCGTGGGACTGCAAGTAACCCCATATGAAAGAGTGCTTCCTTTGTGCCAGCGCACGGAAGAATATTGACTGCTTCATCGATCATTTCTTCGGGCAACGTGTAGCGTTTTGTCAGCCAAGAGGCGCAGGCCGCACGATACCCCTCGGTGCCGGGGTGCGGTGGGTAGTTAGCCCACTTACTTGAATTTTCACCAATAATCTCTGCGACGAAATCGGGCGGCGGTATTTTTGGTTCGCCTATTTGCAATGCGAGTTCTGTAAAACCATCGGGTTTAGGCACCTTTTCCAAAAGGTTATTAAGACGCCAAAATGGGTACGTCGCAAGTTGATCAAATGCCGGATTATGCATTGCGCCACTACAATTAAGTAAAGATATATAAAGTAATGATACTATTTATTTGAGTAATAGGTAAATAAAAATTATTTTTAATTTCGCCAAATGTTGTGAAATCGAAACAATGATATATTAAGTGAAAAAAAAATGGGGGAAGACGAAGGCTTCCCCCAGGCGTTTTTGTAGGTAGTTAGGGATTTATTTTGTGCTCTGTCTGAATTCGGGATATGCTTCCATACCTAGTTCATCCTTATCTAAGCCAATTATTTCAGCCTCTTCATCGACCCTGATACCGATAGTAATCTTGAGCAGGTACCATGTAGTCGCACTAGTAACGACTACGAAAGCGCCAATAGCTGCTATTCCAAATGCTTGGGTAATCAATGAACCGCTTCCGAATATACCGACTGCAAGAGTGCCCCAAATCCCGGCGAACAGGTGCGCTGAAATCGCTCCTACAACATCGTCAATCTTCATCTTGTCCAATAACGGTACAGAGACGGTGACAATGACACCCCCAATAGCTCCAATTACGCAGGCAAGGAGGTGGTTTTGAAGGTCAGGACCCGCTGTAATAGATACTAAGCCGGCAATCGCTCCATTTAACGCGAAGGTGAGATCAATCTTCTTATATAGAACTTGGGCAGCTATCATCGCGGCGATCGTGCCAGCTGCTGCTGCGAGATTGGTATTTACGTATACGATTGCAATAGCGACTGCATCTGCAGCACTACCGAGGGCCAGTTGAGATCCCCCGTTGAAACCAAACCAGCCAAACCAAAGAATAAAAGTGCCTAAGGTTGCCAATGGCAAGTTTGCTCCCGGGATTGGTTGGACGGAACCGTCCTTGGCATATTTTCCACTTCGAGCACCTAAAATTAAAGCACCCGTTAGTGCCGCCCATCCACCTGTGGAATGAACAAGTGTGGAACCTGCAAAGTCTGAAAATCCCATTTCGTTGAGCCATCCCTCTCCCCAAACCCAAGAAGCCTGTATTGGGTAAATAAACCCTGTAAGGACAACAACAAAAATCAGAAAAGGCCATACTTTTATCCGCTCAGCGACGGTACCAGACACAATTGATGCGGCGGTAGCCACAAATACCATTTGGAAAAACCAATCTGACATTACAGAATAACCTGCCCCATTAGCCGCTTTCACAATTTCTGGGGTCACTTTTTCCGCTACTGTAGCCGCGAGAAGATCTATCTCGGCCTGGGACGTGTTGTAAAAAAGACTAAAACTTCCCATCCAGCCGCCCTTCGGAACATCCGTGTACATTAAGTTATAACCTATGGCGTAGAACATAATGCCCGCTATTGAGTATAACGCCATATTCTTTAAGCAAATCGCTGCCGTATTTTTTGTGCGAACCAAGCCAGACTCAAGCATTGCAAATCCCGCTGCCATCAGCATCACAAGAAAGCCATGCACAAGAAAAGAAAAGGTATTCAAGACGAAGGCTGTTTCTTCTGTAACAGCGGCATACGCCGGCATAGAGAAACCTACCGTGATGAATGACGCTACGCCAAAAGAACGCGTTAATTTTAAAATTGATGTCATTTTTTAGTCTCCCTTAGAGTGCGTCGGCGTCAGTATCGCCGGTTCTAATACGTACTGTTTTGATAAGGTCGGAAACGAATATTTTTCCATCACCAATCTTTCCCGTGCTAGCAGCGGCCTGCGCGGCCTCCACTATTGCTTCGACTTTGCTTTCTTCGCACGCTACTTCGATTTTAACTTTTGGTAGAAAGTTGACTGCATATTCAGCTCCCCGGTAAACTTCTGTTTGTCCCTTCTGTCGTCCGAAGCCTTTGACTTCGCTAACGGTCATTCCTTCAACGCCTAATCCGGTCAATGCTTCCCGCACTTCATCCAACTTGAATGGCTTTATAATCATCATCACTAATTTCATTTGGCTTGTACTGCTTTTGGCCATAATTGATACCTAACTGTTTAGGGTTAAAAATTTATCCTTCCAAATTGCTCGTAGTCGGCCCTAATAAATCAAAAACCATGCCGTTTTGCTGATATGAGAAAATATCAACAAAACCAATTGTTTAAGGCATATTCTTTTCCAAGCCGGACTGGCCGCAAAACTGAACTGAATAAAAATTAATCACAAGGTGCGCGCATGATCAAAAATTAATCAGAATAATGATGGTGTGGCCCTGGACAGTTGGGAATAAAAAAGTATTCTTAGATTTATGAGTAATGATGCAGATATTTCGGCAGATATCCTTATTGTTGGTGGGGGTATGGTGGGTGCCACCCTTGGCATCACTCTGAGTGGGGCTGGGCTTAAAGTGGCTTTAGCAGACCGTCTGGCAAGTGGATCTGACACAGCAAAGAGTTATGACGGTAGGGCCTCTGCGATTGCAAACGGCTCCGTGAACATTTTAAAGGGGATAGGGGTTTGGCCACATCTCGAGGCCATTGCGTCTCCCATCTGGGATATTAGGGTTGCTGATGGGCATCCCTTACGCGGCATCTCTCCTTTGTTCCTACATTACGACCACTCGGACGTTGGAGCGAGTCCCTTCGGTTACATAATTGAAAACCGCTCGATCCGAGAAGCACTTGGAACTGTTGCTTCGGATTGCAAATCTTTGAAGCTCGTCCACTCTGCAAATGTGGTATCAGTGCAGCGAGGACCATTCGGTGTACTTGTTGAGACCGAGTCGGGGATCCGATTAAATGCTTCATTACTCATCGCTGCTGATGGGCGCGGATCGCAGATCCGCAATGAAGCGGGGATTAAAACACGTACTAAAATATACGACCAAAAATCCATTGTCTGCAATGTTCGTCACGAGCGGGATCATGCTGGCACTGCTGTTGAATTATTTCTTCCCGGAGGACCGTTCGCGATGCTTCCAATGACTGAGAATCGCTGCAATGTTGTCTGGACTGAGCGAATAGATCTTGTCGATCATTACATGGCACTTCCGGAAGGTAGGTTTTTGAAAGAACTCAGTCAACGATTCGGAGGCTGGTTAGGCAAGATTGATTTGGTCAGCCCACGTCATGTATACCCGCTCGGCATGTTGCACTCTGAACGATACACTAGCCAAAGGTTAGCACTCGTTGGTGACGCTGCGCACGCAATCCATCCCATAGCGGGACAAGGACTGAATTTAGGGCTCCGTGATGTTGCCGCATTGGCAGAACTTATCGTGGACACGGCTCGTGTTGGCGGTGATGTTGGCTCTTACAATGTTCTAGCTCGCTATGAACGATGGCGGCGCTTCGATAATTTTGTTTTGATAGCCGTGACTGATAGCCTTAATCGCCTTTTTTCAAATGACATAGGCCCCCTGCGTCTCTCCAGGGATATGGGGCTTGCTCTCGTCGACAAGCTACCCTTGATAAAGAAATTCCTTATGCGGCATGCAATGGGTCAAGTTGGGAAGCTACCGCGGCTAGTGCGAGGGGACGCACTCTAAAGCCGGCACATTGGATTTAAGGCGTCACACAAAGCTATGGTGATCGGCTAAGACCGTGTTCTTTAAGTGTCTGCAAATAAGCCTGCCAAATGGCATCCTGGTCACGACCTAACCGATAAAGGTTTTCCCAAGTATAAATCCCAGTGTTGTGAAGATCGTCAAAATGAATCCGTATCGCATAACGACCTACTTTTTCGACATTCATCACAGCCACATGTTTTCGACCTGCCACAATCTTCTTTTCACCGGGGCTATGGCCACGCACCTCGGCTGACGGACTTTCAACCCGAAGCAACTCAGCAGAAAGGCTAAATATGTTGCCATCTTCGAATTCAATATCAATTTGCCGCTTATTCTTGTTGAGACGAATTTCAACGGGCCAATGTTTGCTGTTAGACTGCATTAAAAAGCTCGATGTGGCTTTACTAGAAAGTATTAATCAAGAGATCGAGCTTCATCAGCCAACATAATAGGTATTCCGTCTCGTATTGGATAGGCCAACTTGGCTTGTTCGCTTATCAACTCTTGTGCTTCATGATCATAGCGTAATGAACATTTTGTGACGGGGCAAACTAATATTTCTAGTAATTTTGGGTCTACGGAAGGTATATGTTCGTCTGCCATCGTGATACTCCAAATATGAAAAAATCCCAGAAGTTATCAATTAGTTAAATAATTTTTGCCAATCTGCATGTTGATATCCAAGTAAGCTCATTGCCGGTCAAAATTCTCACCTCCTAAGCTCATAACGGCCATGCTAACCAAAGTGGTTAATACCTTTATCCTTTCGGGAACAGTTACTGCTTCTAGTAAGGCTTGCTTTTCAGGTGGCTCAAAAGGGCAAATCATCGCTACGGAAGTTACAAGGCGTTCACAAGGAGCTTCCTCAATAGCATCCCAATTTGCATCAATTTTGTTAATAGCAAAGTATTTTCTTAATGATTTTAAAAACTCGTCTCTGTCAGGTATATCATTATTGTTGTCATCTAGATCGTGGGAGTAAGGGCTCCAATCGGGCTCTATCAAGCGACAGCCATTTTTGGGTGCTAATTCCCGATTTATGTTGAACCGCGCAATTCCTTTTAATGTTATGAGGTATCGTCCGTCTTCGGTCTCCTCAAAGCTTACAATGCGACCGGCACAACCAGTATTATAAACTGGTTGATCGCCGACAATATCTTCACATGGGCGGGGTTGGATCATGCCTATCATCCGGTCTCCTCCCAAAGCATCTGATGTCATATTTAAATAACGCGGTTCGAAGATATTAAGAGGCAAGAAACCACCCGGTAAGAGTAATACGCCAGGTAGTGGAAAAATAGGAATTATGTCGCCGAGATCCTCAAACCCGGGGTCAAAAACACTCATGAGAAGAGTATTAAAGAGAGTTGTTGGCGACCATCCAAAGTCGCCGGATCATCATTGCCCAAAGCGTCAAACATCTTTAAGAGCTGTTTCCTTGCTGAATCTTCATTCCAACTTCTGTCTCTTTTGATGATATACAGCAAGTGGCTTATAGCGCTCTCTTTGTCTCCCTGTGCGAAAAGAGCTAGAGCTAAATCGAACCGTGCTTGGTGGTTTCCTGGATTTTCAGTAACTTCTATTTTTAGGGTTTCTGACTGATTGGCTGCCTCAGCGCCAGCCCCTGCGAGCTCTAAACTAGCGCGTACTGAACTTATATCAGCATCGCCTTGTTTGTCTTCCGGGACATCAGCTAATAATTTTTTTACAGCATCAACCTGTCCTTCGGCCAATAAACATTTTGCGAGGCCCGCTACCGCTGCTGTATTATCTGGTTGTTGTTGAAGAATTTGGTCGTAAAGCGCACTTGAATTTTGAGTGTCGCCTCCCGCGAAAAGTTCTGCTGCATGGCCCAGCGCTTGTTCCAATGGTGATGGCTCGGCGGTACCACCGGTACGTTGAATTGCCCGATCAATAAAACTCCGTATCTGGCTCTCAGGCTGCGCGCCTACAAAACCATCAACAGGCTGCCCGTTCACGAATGCAAAGACTGCAGGAATCGACTGTACCTGCATCTGTTGTGCTATCTCCGGGGACTTCTCAATGTCAATTTTAACGAGTTTTACACTTCCGCCTTTTTCAAGAACAATTTTTTCAATAATTGGACCCAACTGCTTACAGGGACCACACCATTCAGCCCAAAAATCTACTATTACTGGCGTGTCTCGACTTGTCGCAATAACGTCTTCTGCGAACTCAGCAGCTGAACTTTCTTTGATGACACTTGGATCTCCGGTAAGATTGCCGAACGAGGGCTGATCCATGGGCGTAACGTCCTTCATGTGCACTACCGTCCTTTGTTTTTAGCTAACCAAAAATAGTTTATCAGAGCACTCACGTTTACAAAACACACGAGTCAACAGTTAGGACGGCTATCCATACAAGTCAATTGCGCGAAATCAACGATTTTCGGTGGATGATGATAAGCTTCTAAAAATCGGAGTAAATCTTTCACAGCGATAGCGACGGTCATATTATTTCGAAGTGGATGAGCATTAATTTTATGATAGTCTAACAAGTTTTGATCGAGTACTACTTTTACGGTTTTGCTCTTGTCATTCATTATGGCGAAAGGAGTGACTGATCCTGGTTCAACACCCAAGGTTTCTCTCAGCATAGTTATATCGCCAAAAGAAAGGCTGCCAGCTGCACCTAAAGATCGACGTAGCGATTTGAGTTCTATAACTTGATTTTCAAGTGCAGAAACAAGCCATAGATTTTTCTTTTTGTCTCTTAGGAAGAGATTTTTTATATGTGCGCCCGGCAGCAAACCTGTCTCTTTTTTTGATTGTTTCACGGTATAAACTGCTGGGTGTGTAAAGCTTTTGTAGTTTATCTGAAGTTTCTCGAAGCAGCGGAACAACTCAGCAGGGGTGCAAAAACTCGTATTAACCATAAACTTTACCATTGCATTTAATTGATTTCTGCGAGCTAGGTCTTGCAAAGCGTGTCACCTCACGTATTATCAGGTTATGTGAACGCGGGCGTAGCTCAGGGGTAGAGCGCAACCTTGCCAAGGTTGAAGTCGTGAGTTCGAATCTCATCGCCCGCTCCAATACTTGGGAAAAAGTTTTCGCGCTCGTAGTGCACGTAGGGATAGGTTTTGACNTTTGCAGGTCATTTTGAGCAGCATACAACAGTTATCAATGTAGTAAAAAGAACATGCGGGCATGAAGAGTAAAAAAAGAGACAGTATACCCGCTGCATTAGAGGCTGTGCGGGATGGGGACACCATATTNTTTGGAGGTTTTGGTACGGGGGGGGTGCCCATTGCTTTGATAAAGGGTTTGACCGATAAAAAGCTTACAGGTCTAACCATTGTTTCTAATAATGCGGGTGCAGGTCACAATACTATTGCTACTTTACTCCAAAGTGGAGCGGTTAAAAAAGTAATCTGTACATTTCCGTACTCTCGCGGGTCGGTGATTTTTAATGATTTATACNATTCGGGNAAGATTGAACTAGAGCTTGTCCCGCAGGGAACACTTGCTGAAAGAATGCGCGCGGGAGGTTCTGGATTGGGTGGGTTTTTAACCCCAACGGGGCTCGGAACTGAGATAGCTGAAGGCAAACCCCACATAGATGTAGATGGAAAAACTTACGTGTTAGAAAAGGCACTTCGTGCTGATATAGCATTAGTAAAAGCGCATAATGTTGACCTNAGGGGGAACCTCACTTATCGGTTGGCTGCGCGCAATTTTAATCCAGTGATGGCTATGGCAGCAGAGCACACAATAGCACAAGNGAGCGCTGAAGTGCCGTTGGGTGGCATCGATCCAGAGAGTGTTCACACCCCTGGCGTTTATGTAGATACCTATGTGATTGATAAAGGAGAATATGACGAATGAAAAATATTCCCCTACCAACAGAATGTCTCTTGAGCAGAGATTCTATTGCAAAGCGGTTGGCAGCTGATCTGCAACCGGACTGGGTTGTTAACCTCGGAATTGGTATGCCCACACTCACGACGAAATATGTNAAAGCCGAACAAGACATTGTATTTCATAGTGAAAATGGAATTATTGGTATGGGTCCTCCTCCACCAGCCGAAAGTCAGGACGATGACCTTCGCGACGCAGGAAAGAATTTTTGCACACTCATTCCCGGCGCCGCGTTAGTGCATCATGCGGATTCTTTCTCTCTGGCCCGCGGTGGAAGACTTGACTGTGCGATACTCGGTGCTTTTCAGGTTGCAGAAAATGGTGACCTCGCAAATTGGCGCTTGCCTGGAGATCCAACTGGTAACATCGGGGGCGCCATGGATATCGCTAGTGGAGCGAAGGAAGTTTTTGCAATGATGACTCACGTTAATAAAAATGGGGAGTCAAAATTGACAGAAAAGCTGACGTATCCAGCGACTGCCCTCTCCTGCGTTACCCGTGTTTTTACCGATATGGCTGTAATATCAGTGACAGAAGATGGATATCTTCTTGAAGAAACGGCGCCTGGTATAAGTGCTGAAGAAGTGCAGTTTCACACAGATGCCAAATTAAAGGTGGCTGAAAATTTGCGTGATATTGCCGCGTAGGCCAATGCTTTTGAACATGTGATGCTCGTATTTTGCGAGGCCATAAGAAATACGTGATTATAGCATTTGAAGCCCTAAGATTAATAANATGAATGAGTATGGTAAATCGTAAACTCATNTTTTCTTGGTGTCTTTACGACTGGGCGAACTCTGCATATAGCGCAGTTATTGGGACATTCGTTTTTAGTGTTTATTTTGCACACGAAATTTATGGTGATCCTACTGGCGGGAGTGTCCTGTGGGGCTACACTATTGCAGGTGCAGGTCTGGTCGTTGCTTTATTTGCGCCATTTGCGGGTGCTATTGCCGATCACGGAGGTCACCATAAGAGATGGGTGGGTTTAGCGACCGCTACGATTGTCTTTGCTTCAGCTTTATTATTCTTTGCGGAACCCCACGAACGATTTGTCANGTTCTCGTTGATATTGGTCGCTGTTGCTACGATAGGGTTTGAATTCGGAACGATTTTTTATAATTCCACCTTGCATCAAGTAGCCTCCAGAGCCCAGCTAGGAAGGGTTTCGGGGTGGGGTTGGTCATTAGGGTATTTTGGTGGGCTTACGTGTCTTTTTGTTGCTTTAGCTACGCTNATAAAACCGGATTTTCCATGGTTCGGGTTCTCCAAACAGAACGCTGAAAATATTCGGGCAATTGGCTTGTTGGTTGCAGTATGGGTGGGNTTGTTNGCGATTCCATTTTTTATTTATATGCCTGTTAGTAAAAATGTTGGCGCTGGCNTAGCAGAAGCGGTTTNCATTGGTTTGCGGCAATTAAGAAGTGCTGCTCGCAGAATGAAATCAAACCGCCCAATGGTTTTATTCCTCGTGGCAAGTGCAATCTATCGCGATGGATTAGCTACGTTATTTGCGATCGGAGGTTTGTACGCTGCTGATGTGCATGGCATGACTATTGATCAAATAATGCTATTTGCGATCGGGCTAAATTTTTCAGCCGGGCTCGGAGCCTTTGTTTTCGCATGGGTCGATGATTATATTGGACCTCAGAAAACAGTGCTAATTGGCCTCNCCGGATTGGTCGTATTTGGTTTAGCGATTTTATCTGCGGAAAGTAGGGCAATTTTTATTGCCCTTTCCATCGGCCTCGGAATATTTGTGGGGCCGGTGCAGGCAGCTAGCAGGTCGCTCGTTGCCAAGCTGTCGGCGAAGGGCAACGAAGCAGAAATGTTCGGATTTTACGCTTTAAGTGGCAAATCGGCAGCTTTTCTGGGACCCTTTTTCTACGCNGCGTCTACAGACGTATTCGACAGCCAACGTGCGGGGCTTGTGACCATTTTAGTGGCATGGGCTTTGGGGGGNCTGATATTAGGTTTTGTGCGGCCTGAAAACATCAATGCCGAAAATGTCGTATCCCGGTGAAAACCATTGCGATACCCGCTTCGTCCGCTGCATCGATAACTTCTTGGTCACGTATTGAGCCGCCTGGCTGTATCACGGCGGTTGCGCCCGCATTGATGGCCGCAATCAGACCATCCGCAAAAGGAAAGAAAGCGTCGGATGCCACAACAGAGCCTTTTGTGCGCGGTTTATCTTCTTGGGCCTTTTCTGTGGCCTCTTTTGACTTCAGTGCTGCAATGCGGGATGAATCGACCCGGCTCATCTGGCCTGCACCCATACCTACGGTCGCGCCATTCTTAGCATAAATGATAGCGTTTGATTTGACATGCTTACATACTGTGAAGGCGAATTGAAGGTCTTCTATTTGTTGGGAAGTTGGCTGTTTTTGGGTCACGACCTTCAGGTCAGATCTGTTCACACGGCCATTGTCGCGCGACATTACAAGATAACCACCCGCGATGCTTTTNAACTCCTGCCCGGGAGCTGNAGGATCAGCCACACTTCCTGTCACCAGGACTCGTAAATTCTTTTTCTTTGATAATATTTTCAGTGCTTTGGCATCTGCTTCTGGGGCTATTACGACTTCAGCAAAAAGTTTTGCAATCTGATTGGCAGTATTTTCTTTGATAATATCGTTGAATGCTATAATCCCGCCAAAAGCGCTGACGGGATCGCATGTTAAAGCTTTTAAATATGCTTCAGTTAAGTTGTCGCCAATAGCAACGCCGCATGGATTTGCATGTTTAATTATTGCACACGCAGGCTGAACAAACTCTGAAACTAATTCAAATGCGGCGTTTGTATCATTGAGGTTATTATANCTAAGTTCTTTNCCCTGAATTTGCTGAGCNGTGGCTACGCCAGGCCTCGAAACTCCGCCAGTGTATAGGGCTGCCTCCTGATGGGGGTTTTCCCCATAACGCAGCTTTTGCTGAAGCTTCCCTATGCTGAAAAGCCGTTTAGGGAATATCTCGCCTTGAATATTTGAAAACCAGCTCGCAATCATGCTGTCATAGGAAGCAGTGTGCGCGTACGCCTCTGCTGCTAGCTCGCAGCGTAATTCTAGCGTAGTCGCTCCTTGGTGGTTACTTAAAATCTCTTGAACTTTAGTGTACTGGCAAGGGTCAGTAACTACNGTCACTGAGGCATGGTTCTTGGCAGCNGCCCTAATTAACGCNGGACCACCAATATCAATATTTTCTATGCATTCTTCGAATGGTGAGTCTTTGGCGACTGTTGCCTCAAAGGGGTAAAGGTTCACCACTACCAAATCTATTGGTGTGATTTCATGCTTATTCATCTGAACCAGGTGGGCATCAAGGTCGCGGCGCCCCAGAATACCACCGTGGATCTTTGGGTGTAATGTCTTAACACGACCATCAAGAATTTCTGGAAAACCCGTGTGCTCGGCTACTTCTGTAACTTTGATGCCAGCTTCAGCCATGATGACAGCTGATCCGCCGGTTGAGAGGACCTCAACACCAGCATTTTCTAAATAGCGCGCAAAATCAATTAATCCTGTCTTGTCAGAGACAGAAATTAATGCGCGAGAAACCGGCGTTTCATTCATTTATTTGTCCTTATAAGCGGGTTATTTTTTGTCGAAGGCTTTGTATTCGGGCACTAGCTCAGCGAGATGCTGTAAAGTCACCGATAAATTGCCGGCTTGAGCAGATGTTGTTATTTTCGTGAAATTNTCTTGCAAGTATTTCAACTCTCGAACTTTTGGTGCAGCAAGAAATAGTCCCGGGCTTTGGGTCGGAACCAGATTTTCGGAGACATGAAGTAGTTCCTCGTGCAATTTCTCCCCAGGGCGGAGACCAATGATATTAATTTTCACATCCTTACCAGGCTTTTGGCCGGAAAGGCGTATTATTTGTTCCGCTAAATCATAAATTCTCACAGGTGCACCCATATCCAGCACGAAGATTTTTCCACCGGCTTCTGCATCCCCTGATCCCTTTGCAGATGCCTGTAATACCAGCTCTACGGCTTCGCCTGTTGTCATAAAGTACCTTGTGATGTCCTTGTGAGTAACCGTGAGAGGTCCACCCTTCGCNAGTTGACTTTGAAAGAGNGGGACAACCGAACCAGTAGAGCCCAATACATTCCCGAATCGGACTGTGACATANCGGGTTCCATCGCTTGGTCGTTCGGCAAGNTCAAGGGATTGGCAATAGCATTCTGCAAGTCGTTTTGTAGCTCCCATAATGTTGGTGGGNTTCACNGCCTTATCGGTGGAAATTTGCACCATAACCGAGACTTTTGCTTGTTGACAGGCATCGGCTACGATCTGGCTACCTATTGTATTTGTCAAAACTCCCTCTAGTGGGTTTGCTTCAACCATTGGCACATGTTTCAGCGCAGCGGCATGAAACACTAGTTCCGGTTTAAGATGAGAGATAATATTTTCCATTCNATTTCGATCACGTACACTTGCCAGCACGGCTTTTCGGGATAGCTCTTTGTGGCGATTGCCAAGTTCCATGTCGATTTTGTAGAGATTATACTCCGCATTATCTAAAAGCGTAATATGTTCTGGATTATAATCTGAGATCTGGCGCACGAGCTCCTTACCAATAGTGCCACCGGCACCGGTAACTAAAATCTTTTTCCCTGCAACGAGATTTTTAATTGCGCCCCTATCCAAGACAGCTTGTGGTCGTCCAAGTAGGTCTGCAAGGTCAATTGGCCTGGTCTCTGTGGTATTTTCAAGGTCCATCTTAAGTTCGGTGAGGATTGGCAGCCGTGCCATTGTAATCCCATGTTTTTCTGCAATCTCTAACATTTCGCGCACGGTTTCACCGGCTAGATCNTGATTTGTNAGAATAATGCGTTGCAGACCAATATCTGAATATTCTCTTAATACTTTATCCAAGTCATCGANTTCAGCTAGTACAGGCACTCCATGTATTTCACGGCCGACTCGACCATTGTCATGGTCTATGACGCCAATGACATGATATGCGGAGTTTCGGTCACGCGCTTGTTCGCGAATAAAAGTTTCAGCAGAATCACCGGCGCCAATCAACAGAACTGAAACTCGGCGGTGTGAAATTTTATTAACCATATCGCCCACGTGGCGGTCCTTTATCAATCGATAACAAAACCGTGGACCACCTAACAACGCCATAAGTAAAAACCACTGTATTAATGGGGCCGAGCGCGGTATGCCTTCAAGACGGGTCAAGACAAATAAAATAGAGAAAAAGATCAGCATCGCTAGCGTCACGGCTTTAGTGATGGTTAAGAGGTCGTTGATTGAGGCGTAACGCCAAATTCCCCGATACATTTTGGAAAAAATAAAAGCACTCACAGCAGTGATTGAGAAGCCAGCATTAGCAANAGCAATTTCCGAATTCATAACTAGCCAGAACTCATCTCCTAGACGCAGATAGAGTGCCAACGGCAAAGATATTGTTGCCATAGTAGTGTCGTGCACAAGCGCGATGCGAGCACGGTTAAGTCGTGGAAATAAAATCATAGAGAAGCTTAATAGCGATGGTAGCGGTTTGTTACAAGGCTACCGATTTTCGCTCTCCTTAGTTGTTCGCCACCATGCCGCGGTTTCGGCTATACCTTCTCTAAAGCTATATGGTGGATGCCAGTCTGGGATGTTGCCNTTAACAGTAAGAGAATCAATTAGACGATGGGTCATTTCTGCCTTCCCTATGATGTAGCCTGCGATCCTTAGCAATACAATTGGTGCTGGGAATAATCTAGTTGGACAATCCAGAGCAGCAGCGAGTGTTCGAACTAAGGTCTCGGTTGAGACGGGTTCTTTGTCACTCGGCAAATAAATGCCTGGAGGTGCATCAAGGGCTACGCGTATAGTGTCCGCGAGGTTACCAACATACAATAAACTCCTTGCATTTTTAATGTTTGCAAGGGGAAGAGGNAGGCCAGCCTCCACAATCCGTATCAACTTTTGAAAATTTCCTCGCACATACGGGCCGTATACCAAAGGAGGGCGAATGATTGTAGTACACATGTTTTCAATCTTTTGGAGAAGTAGCTGTTCAGCGGCGGCTTTTGAACGGCTATAAGGGTCGCAGGGGTTGAACATTGAATCACCGTCGAATGGGCGATCATTCTTATCGCCAAGTACTTTAATTGTGCTGATGAAAATAAATTTTTTTACTCCCATTAAGTCCGCTTGTTNTGCCANATTTATTGTTGCATCGCAGTTAGCCTTGAAATGCGANTCGGTTACGGCAGGGTCATCACCTTTTTCACCCAACTTGTGTACCCTAGCTGCTAGATGTACTATCGCGTNAATGCCGTTTAAATGTTCCCGCCAGTCCACGTCAAATTCGAGATCACCGATTTCACGGCGNCCCACACCTTTCACATTCCAACCTGCATTTTTAAGCACCGGCGTTAAATGCCGTCCAACGAAGCCGCCGGCGCCAGTTACTAAAACATTCCTCATTACTTAANCATCCACATCATTACACTGGCGGTTAAAATTGTTGCAGCTAGAATTGGTAAAAATGGCTGTCCAAAAGACAGATGAGACAGCCCAATAAGGATTAGCCCAAGAATGGCCACCGCAGTCGTAACTTCTGCGTGCGATTTCCCGGCACTCACTGCCTGTTGATAAAAATGTTCTTTGTGAGCACGCCAAATTGGTTCTAGCCTTAATAATCGGCGGAATAGCGTGATTGTTGAATCCAGGAGAAAATAGAGTGGAAGGATTAGCGCAACCTGCCAAGCTCCCCTCATCGCAACTAATAGGAGGAGTCCTCCTAGTATGTATCCCAGAGGAATGCTGCCAACATCACCAAGGAATAATTTGGCCGGTGGCCAATTCGACTTCAGGAAACCTATGGCCACACCGAGAATGCTAAGTGATAGCCAAGGCTCTGGTGCAAGTGAGGGGGAGATGATGCTCAAAATTGCGAGACCNAAGGAAATGACCATTGTCTCGATCGAGGCGATCCCATCTATGCCGTCCATAAAATTGAAAAGGTTGATAAACCAGACCCAGACTAAAGCTGCACATAAGCGATCTAGCCATTTTGGAGCTGAGCCTTGTAACAGGTATCCTTCATTGTCCAGAAAGAAGAGCCCAAGTGCCACAGCAGCAAATTGAGCCGACAAACGAACTATAATCCTCACAGTCTTTAAATCATCGATCCACGATAAAAAAGCTAGCAATAAGGCTCCAACNAAGAGCGCTGCTGTTATGGGTGAATTCAAGGCTGGTATTGCCCAACACATCGCTATGACNGTCACCACCGCAATACCTCCGCCTCTAGGGGTGGGGTGCTGATGGCTACTTCTNTGATTGGGCAAGTCAAAGATCGAACGGCGCTTGAGTTCATTNAGCACCAATCTGGTGNCAACCAGGCTAGCCGCTATCGCCGATATGAAGGCAGGGAAAAGCCATTCCATTCCTTCCTTATAACCTCTTGTTGGGCGCGGGCCAACTGAATGGTAAGTGGTATTANGTGTACGCGCAGACAGTTTGAAGCGGCACCTGGACTTCTAATTTACGCCCCAACATGTCGAGCAGTACACTTACCCGGTCTTTCTCTCCAAGCTTTTGAAATAGGCCCACTTGGTCTATTAGTGCCCCACCTGTTAGCCGCACTGTTTCGCCTGTTTTAAAGGGATTTTCTGGCGAAATTTCAATTAACCCCTGGCCCTCTTCGCGCGCTTTCAGCTCATCGACCACTCCATTCGGAAGCGCTTGCGGTTGATTGCCCATCGACACCAAACAACTTACGCCAAAAGTACCATTAANAGATCTCCATCGTTGTTCCGATATATCGATGGCAACAAAAAGATAACGAGGAAACAAAGGCTTTGAAACATAAGCGACTCGACGCGCGTGCCTTGTGGTTTTGCGACACAATGGGAGATATGTTTGGAAGCCCTGTCGGTTTAGGTGCCCTTCAGCCAGTTTTTCTGCACCATGACGAGTGTAAACTACGTACCAGTTTATCATGCTGATATTCCTGTCGGGTCTTCCGCCGAAATATTTTTTTCATCTACNATGCCTAAAATGGTGGGAGTGATGATTCGGTCCCGCGGCCATTTGTCCAGCAGTCGGTCAAAACGGTCTTGAGGGTTATTAACATCGGTAATTACTACGGCGTCTATTTGGACAATTTCATCAAGACAAGAAAACACCTCAAGGCCNGCGAATTTTTTATGCTTGAATCCTTTGTCCACAATTCCAGCTATAGTAATNTTGGTATCTCCCGCTGTGAGTGTGAGTATTTCTGAAAGTTCACTCGCTCCAGCCAGGACAACACGTTTCCAATTATGGAGTTCGCATTCTTGGAGAGCGGCTAAACATTGTTCTCTGGCTCGACGGAAAAAGGTAAACGAATAGGCGAGATAGTCTGCAGTTAACCGAGTTTTTTCAGCAAACCCCTGCGGGGTCAGGTAATAGGCATAACGATTTGAAGGAATTTGCTTTACCTTTATATGCCCTTTCCGTATGCATCGCTTTAAATAGGCGTTGGCTAGGCCGAGAGCAATTCCCAGGTCACGAGCAACTAATCGCTGTGTGATGGCGCTATTTTCATGTACGGCATTGAGGAGACCAAGTGTAATTTCGGACTCGCTACTTACCTGTTCGTTTGAAGTCTTAATGCTATTCATCACTCCTCTCTCTTTAGCGTAAAAGATAGCCGCAGAACACATTTTTGATTTTAAAAGCGTTCATCTCCTGAACATAGACCGTTCAAGCTCTGAACGTCAAGCACAGGGAGCCTTTACATTTGACAGGTAACGATCAACCGAGTAGGTGGAAGTTTCAAGGCATAGCCGCTATCGATTTTGCTTGGAAGGCAAGGTTCAATGGGTGCTTCTAAAATTTCAAACGTAAAACCGCCATCGATAGCCGTTATTGGACTGGGCTATGTGGGATTGCCACTAGCAGTAGCGTTGTCATCTAACTACGAAGTGATAGGGTTTGATGAAAGTCTAGACCGGATACGAGAGATCAAGGCGGGTTTTGACAACACTGGCGAACTATCCCGAACTCAATTGAGTGTCGCACGGCTNANNTTTACCTGTGACCCCAGTGATATGGCTAATAGTGAACTTTTTATTATAGCAGTTCCAACTCCTGTTGATCAGGACGCAAAACCCGATCTGAGCTGCCTTATAAGTGCATCAAAAACGGTTGGAAGTGTTATGAGAAGGGGTTCAATAGTTGTATTCGAAAGTACCGTATATCCCGGAGTAACAGAAGATGTCTGTGGTAATATTTTGTCAAGTGTTTCAGGTCTTGTATCGGGTAAAGACTTCTTCTTGGGGTATTCACCCGAACGAATAAACCCAGGTGATCAAATCCACACGATAGATCAAATTACAAAAATAGTGTCTGGTCAAAATGATGCCGTCACTAATACTTTGAAAGCAATTTATGGATCCGTAAATGNAAATAATATCTTTGTTGCTGCTGATATTCGTACTGCTGAGGCGGCGAAGGTAATTGAAAATGCGCAGCGTGATATAAACATAGCTTTCGTAAATGAAATAGCTCTTATTTTTGATCGTCTCGGCATATCCACACAAGATGTTCTTGAGGCGGCTGGCACCAAATGGAATTTTNTAGANTTTAGGCCTGGCCTCGTTGGCGGACACTGTATCGGCGTTGACCCATACTATCTTGCACACGCTGCTGAAAACGCTGGAATAACCCCGGAAATTTTGCTCGCGGGTCGGCGGATAAATGATAGAATGAGCAGTGCCTTAGCCGAAAGGATCGCCGGCTTTTGCTCAGTCAGGACCCGCATACTTGTTCTTGGCATAACTTTTAAGGAAAACGTTCCAGATATTCGAAATTCCAAGGTCGTGGACCTCGTAAAAGAACTTGAGAAGCTCGACTTTAAAGTTGATGTTTATGATCCATTGGCAAATGCCTCAGAAACAAAAGAAGTTTATGGTATTTCGCTTTTGGACGGGTTAACGGGGACTTATGGGGCCATCGTCGGTGCGGTTCCTCATTCGGAATTCCAAGATATTGATCCTGTAGGCCTCTTGCGCTCGGATGGGTTGTTGGCTGATTTCAAGGGTATTTGGCGGGGTATTCGGCTTCCAGATAAAGTGCGTTATTGGTCCCTCTAAATTTTAAACAGCTAAATTTTCAGGTTGTAGTGCCCATTTTATAGTAGTTGCTGCATTAAATGTTGTGCCAGTGACTATAATTTGTTGTGACCGTTTTGCAAACGCTCCGCTACCNAGGTAAACACTGTCCTCGAGATTTAATGCTCCACCAGAAATTCGAAAACACCAAGCAGAACCTGATTTTGTTCGAATCAGGGCCGATGTACGGTTTTGCCGAAGCAACACATCAATATCCGGGTGGAGATGAAAATGTATTTTAAAGGGTAAGTTTTTATTGCCAGTGAGTGTATCCTCACCCCTTAGATCTAAACCCGATTTACCAATGTACAAACGACGGCGATGAGTGAGCCCAAACCGTGATACATATCCATCATGGCTAGCGCTGAACCAACAATTACCATCAGCCTCACCCCGGTCGGAATCAACAATCACAGGAGTTTTTTTCGCACCTCCCTCTTTTAAAAGTTCGCAGGAATTAGTTTCGGCTACGACTAATGTTGAGTGTGCCGCCGTAAAACGACAGGCCCAACGCCAATCTGAATTGAGGTTTAAGCGGCAGCCGCAATTAACTATGAGCCGTTCTGTGCCAACGCTCAGTTCCATGCTAAGCGAACCAGCATGCCCAAATGGATTGAGAGAAGGGAAAAGATTTGGTGTGCCGGTATCTAAGATCACTGTCATATCTCCAGCGGCTAAGCGCTCAAACCCTGCGTGGGGAGCTCTAATTGGTGCCTTGCCATTCGAGGCGGCTACCTTGAGAACATGATCATTCAAACCCTTTGAAGTCTCTCCACCTCCATTAAACTGAGAAAGTGCACCATCACCATGGCGAAAGAACCTCAATATTGGTGTCATTCTATCAATTGCGTTGAAAAGTGACCCTGGTACTGTGACACCAGTATTCACTAAAAGCTCGCGGAGCAATATTAATTCACACAGTACGTGGAGATGAGTCTCTGGTGAGCGTGACCCGTGAACTCCGTCAGCCAGGACTTGGCGCTCCAACTCGACTTTGAGAGCCTTGGCAGAACGCCCAGAAACTTCTCCTTGGTTGCTGAGAACAGTCTCGCCTGCAATTAATCCGACAAGCGCGGTAATACGCGCTGCTCCATCGCGATCGAATTGTGCGGCTCTTTTCAGGTGTTTAATCTGCCTTGAAATACTCTCACAAAATCGGTCCTGAAAACTAGGACCACTTACCTCGAAAAGCTGAGTTGCGAAACACGCCCAATTGATGACTCTACGCCCGGTGAAGTCGGACCGCCAAACTTTTATAGAATAATTTAAATGTTGATCTATCCACTTATCAATTAGAAAGGCAGCTTTTTCAAGTGTTTCAGGGTACTGGAGGGAAATTAAATCGTTTAACCAAAAAAATCCATGGGCCGCCTCAAACCAGGTCTCAGTCGGGCCATCGGTTTTCCATATATTGTCGTCTATNGCGCATGTAACCCCAGCTAGNGTGAAATGACCCTGCATTATAGCGNTAGCAACTGAAATATCCTGAGGCCAGGGAAAATTGATTGTATTTGGGGCTCGTACTTTTTTTTGCCCTCCAGACCCCAGTATTGCATTATATACAGGAGTTCTCATTAGGTTTCGAAAGAGTTTGTGGCGCAGTGTCATTTTNTCCTTGGGGCCAAGCACTTCCATTTAATAATGTTATAGATGCGAGTTTAAATACCCCACCGTAAGATTGGTAAAGCTTAAAGCCATAGTTAGCGCACTACCAAGACCGAATTTTTTGCATGCTCCATTACTTGAAAAGCAACGCTACCCATGAAGAATTTTTTGAGCCCAGTCCTACCAGTATCAGCTAGTGCGATTAGTGAATAATTTTTCCCTACCTCTATAATCTCGCGCACGGGGTCACCAACCGGAGTGTAGGTGCTCTCTATNGTAACGTTTAGATCCTCAATAATAGCTTCGGCTTTTGAGACTGCTTCCTTTGCGATATTGACTTCGTTCTCATCTCGCGCCACGGATATAATGGATAGAGGAAAATCTGACTTTTTTGCAAGTAAGGCTTCTTTTTTAATGAGNATTTCTGAACGTTNNGANCCATCAGTACAAACTAGGTGGCCATGGCCAGTCCGGCGTAGTGCACGAGCTATCAAAACCGAGCAAGGAGCGTGAACAGCAACTTTTTCCGCAACTGCCGGGTCGCGAAAAGGATTGAAGTTGGTGCTTTGCCAACGTTCAGATGCACCGAGAACTATTAAATCAAAGTGAGACTCTTCAGCCTTTTCAAGAATGCCCAGCGCGATCCCGGNGGACACTTTCAATTCAAGTACAACTTCGCGACCGCTTTTAGTGACGTACTCGACTGAGTTATNGCCNAGAGGATCACCAGCAACATCAGCATGTGCCCGGTGGTAATCCCAATCATCAGCCATTTCGCCCCACTCTATCAANTTATCACGCGCTTTTTTAAGGTAACGTATTCCGGGAAGTTCCAGGCCCCAATCGAGCATTTTTTGCCGGGCGACGCTGATTTGTAAGCCCCCGGTTCGAAGGCCGTGGTCGACGGGGCGCACGTACAAAAGGACTATGTCGGCTTCAAGTGGATGCACCATAGTGGCTGAATATTGAAGAGCTTGATAAGATTCTTCAGAACCGTCTATACAAAAAAGAACGCGAAATGCTTGCACCCCCTCTCGCCGTTTTTCAAGCTCTATGTCGGTCAATTCCATGATTGCTTAATCCTTGATTTTCTATACACCAACAGCTGGCCAGTAAAACCAAGCCGCTATAAGCATTACAATGGTTGACAAAAATGCCATTTTCCAGCCAACGCTGAGAAAATCAGTAGTTTTTAGATAACCTGATGAGTAAACGATGGTACAAGCAGGGGTTCCAACAACTGTTAAGTAAGCGAAGGCCGATGAGATTGTAGTTACGAAGCCCAATAAAATTGGGCTTTCGCCAGCAGCTGTTGCCATATTGAGTACTATTGGACCCAGAACCGCAACGGCTGCGCCGTTTGACATGGTATTGGTAACTCCTGTTGTTAGCACAGAAACTGCGGCCCATAAACCAACCCCCTCATCGGCTCCGAGCGGTTTNAATGTTCCCAAAAAGCNNTCGGCCACCCAGGTTGCTGCGCCAGTATCTTTCATCTGTAACCCCATAGATATTGCGGCAGCATAGAGAAGCACCACACCCCAGTTAACACCGTTGTTTACGTCCTGCCAATTCACCATGCCAAGCACAAGGAAACAAACTGCACCAAGGACGGCAATTGTTCCCATGCCAAGCTGGTCCGAAAAACATATCCAGCCTATGAGGATTAGAAGGAATAAAATTATCGATAGCCAGTCACCGCCGCTCATCGCGCCTTCCTGTTCGATCTGCGANCTGAGCTTGACGACAGCACGGCTAAGGTCTCTGAATTCAGGTCGAAACGATAGCACTAAAACAAGCGTAACAAGAGGTAACTGTATAAGGAACATTGGATAAGCGTAGATCATCCACTTAAGGTAGCTGATCAANTATTTTTGTGTTTCAGGGTTTGTTGGGTCGAAGAAAAACTCTTTCCAATAGCCGATCATGATCGCATTTCGCGCCCCTCCAGATGGAGTCGCAATGCCAGCAACAGAGCAGCCGTAGGAAATAGAAAAAAGCAGGACAACCGCTAAATTACGAACACGCTTGGGGTCTTCTGATGTAAGAGAGATAAGNGTAATTCCAACCGGAAGCATCATGGCAGCGACTGTGTGCTCTCCGATGAATGACGCTAATATTCCAGAGACCGCGGATATTCCGAAGCAGACATTAACAGTTTTTGTCCCAGTCATTCGAACAATGTACCAAGCTATGCGTTTGTCGAGTTTTTGCTTAACAACNCAAACGGCTAACATTAAAGAGCCCATAATGAATAGAACGGAGTCGTTCATTAGGCTTTTTGCTACCGTAGTTGAGTCGATACCTAGAAGAATTACCTCAGCGACTATGATAAGAAGAGCGACACTTGGCAACGGTATGGGTTCNGTAATAAATAAAATTGTTGCAACTATCGCCATTGTCANAACGGCGTGTCCTTGGGGAGTGAGGCCATCTGGGGTCGGCAACAATAAAATGCCGGTGCCGATTGCCAGCGCGATTAAAAACCACCTTTTTTCCCAAAAATAATGGAGGTGTAGTGCCGAGCTAAGCTGTTCCAGGCGCATAAGATTATTCTTGGTGCCTACGGATTTAGAATTTGGGTTAAGTATGATCTTTTCCTGCCATTGGCTATGAAAGTTAAAAAGATACAAGTCAAAAACTTGAAAAGTACACCGCGACCTTTTGAACCACAGAAAGAACAATTCCGCAATCAGGGTGATTAAGTGATAATGNAATTNATATCAAAATTGTAGCGTTATGACCNTGTTTGGCGCAATTCGCTAATGCGANCGCTGTAATTGGAACTGNTAAAAATTGAGCTGCCTGCTACTAAAACGTTTGCCCCCGCTTCAATAACTTGCTTTGCAGTGCTGGGGTTGATTCCTCCATCGACCTCCAATTCGATCTCCCGTGATCCTATCATTTTGCGGATCTGAGTAATTTTTGAGAGTTGCGAAGGAAGAAACTTTTGTCCACCAAAGCCAGGGTTCACGGTCATAACTAGTATTAGGTCGACAGAGTCTAAAACAAATTCAATAGCGGACGCTGGCGTACCAGGATTTAAAGACACTCCTGCCCGTTTCCCAAGCTCGCGAATATGCTGTAGGCTACGGTCCAAGTGCGGACCAGCCTCCACATGAATTGTTATAATGTCGGCGCCCGCCGTGGCGAATGCAGTTAGGAACGGATCCGCTGGTTCAATCATTAAATGAACGTCAAAGGGTTTTTTGGAATGAGGACGAANCGCCTCTANANCCACTGGACCCATTGTAATATTTGGAACGAAATGGCCGTCCATTACGTCAATATGAATGTAATCTGCGCCGCTTTCGTCAAGCGCTTGGATTTCGTTTCCAAGTTTTGAAAAATCAGCTGCCAGTATTGAAGGCGCAATTTTAATTGCCTGGGACATACATTATTTTCCGCGACAGTGTAGAAGGTGAAAATTCCCTACCATTAATCAGGTTGCAATGCATCCTTGTAGTCTATTTTGAGAAAATTATTCTGCTTTTCCTTTTCAAGAAAACAATTTCCTATCGCCAACACATCAATTTCACTACCCATAAAGCACCGAAAGGCATCCTCTGGCGTGCAGACGATCGGTTCACCTCGAATATTAAAACTAGTATTAATCAGTGCAGGGCATTTTGTCCTATCTTTAAAAGCTCTGAGCAGTTTGTGGTAACGAGGGTTGGTCTCACTATGTACCGTTTGAACTCTTGCTGAGTAATCTACATGTGTCACAGCAGGTATGTCAGAGCGCGCTATGTTAAGTTTTTCAATACCAAATAATTCAGTTTCAACCGCAGTCATTTTTTTTTGTCGGCTCTTCTTTACCTCGGTTACAAAAAGCATGTATGGGCTCGGTTTATTGATTTCAAACCAATCCGCCGCATCCTCTATTAGCACTGACGGCGCAAATGGGCGGAAACTCTCTCGATATTTTACTTTGAGATTTAATGCTTTCTGCATATTTGGACACCGCGGGTCACCTAGAATTGAACGCCCACCAAGTGCTCTTGGTCCAAACTCCATTCTACCTTGAAACCATCCCACTGCTTTTCCGCTAATGAGCCCGTCTGTAGTTTTGGAAATCAATTGATCTTCATTTAAAACATCGAAGACTGCTCCAACTGCTTTCAATCGAGTCTCAATTTCAAATTGGTCAAANGTGGGTCCCAAGAAGGCGCCGGACATACCATCAAAATCAGTGCAAACGTGGCGCTCCCCGCCATGATAAATGTGATAAGCTGCTAGAGCTGCACCAATAGCACCACCAGCATCTCCTGCTGCGGGCTGTATCCATACGTTTTCAAATACCCCATCCCTAAGGATCTTTCCATTGGCAACACAATTAAGCGCAACTCCTCCTGCAAGGCAGAGATTCTTCGTTTTTAACTGCTTGCCAAGTGNTCTGGTAAGGCGCAACACTACCTCCTCAATGACCGCTTGGATTGAAGCAGCTAAATCCATTTCGCGTTGTGTGATGGCTGATTCTGGTANCCGCGNGGGTGCACCAAACAATTCATTAAATTTATCATTAGTCATGCACAGCCCTGTACAATAATCAAAAAACTCCATATTTAAGCGGAAAGTCCCATCGGATTTNAGATCTATCAAGTTTTTGAGAATTTTGTCTTTGTACGTCGCTGTACCATATGGTGCGAGGCCCATCACCTTGTATTCTCCAGAGTTCACTCGAAAACCTGTGTAATAAGTAAATGCAGAATAGAGTAAACCGAGAGAATGGGGGAAATGAATTTCCCGAGAAAGAGCTAGGTTATTCCCCTCNCCTTCGAAGACTGAGGTGGTTGCCCATTCCCCCACTCCATCCATNGTTAATATCGCAGCATCGTCGAACGGTGATGGAAAAAACGCACTTGCTGCGTGACTTTGATGGTGCTCTGCAAATAGTAACTTTGACTCCCAATCGACATTTGGCGCAAATGTTGCGAGTTTTTTCTGCAAAAGGNTCTTCTGGAATAATTTTTCTTTAAGCCAGATCGGAACNGACATTGCAAAGCTTGAAAAGCCTCTGGGAGCAAAAGCTAAATATGTTTCGAGGAGACGCTCGAACTTTAAGAATGGTTTGTCATAGAAAGTAACATGATCCAAATCTTCAGGTTTCGTCCTTGCCTCTTTGAGACAAAAAGCGATAGCCTGAGCAGGGAAGTCGCTGTCATGTTTTTTACGGCTGAAGCGCTCTTCTTGAGCGGCCGCAATAATCTTACCGTCCTCGATAAGAGCCGAAGCGCTGTCATGATAAAAGGCCGAAATTCCAAGTATTTTCATGTTAAACTTAAAACACCGTGTAAATGAAAGGCGCGACCGCGCTTCCTTGAGTAACAACGATTAGCCCGCCGAATAAAAACATCATTATGANAATTGGTAAAAGCCAGAATTTCTTCCTGACACGTATAAAGCGCCATAATTCTTTCATTAATGACATAGTTNATTTCCTAAAANTGGTCTCTCATACTTTTGGCCGATGGCTCGCGGGGTGGTGTACTTTCGATCCAGTAACTTTTCCGTTCATGTTCAAACTGAAGGTCTAACGGTCGTTTCCCCACTAACCGCATTAAAAGGCTCGTTGGTGTAACTACCAGGTAAAACAGAAACCCCATGATTATTGGGTTAACAATTTTATGCAATAGCTCTCCAAACGCTGCCCAAATTCTATTGAGAGGGCCTAGAAATTGAGGCCGTAGAAGCGTCATTGAGAAGAAACCAAATGCGATACAAAGGCACCAAATCCGCACATCCTTGCCCCAAAAAAAGGGCCAGACGCCGATGAGAAGGAAAACCGCCGAAAAAACCACACCGAATGATCGATCTGATGCTGATTTGACGTCAGATTGATCATATAAACGTTCATGATTTTTGTAGTCCATTTTCATACTTCCTGGAGATTAAGAAATGCGTTTGAGCGCAGCTGCAAAAAATCCATCCATTCCGCCTAGGGATGACCAGTGAAATGGCAGGGTCCGAAGTGCTCCGTTCTTATCAATAACACCTTCAAGTCCTTTCCAAGTTACAGGTTTGAAGGGGCTTCGGGCAAAATTTGTCCAGCGGTAAAGGAAATCGGTAACTTGGCCTGGTCCTTCTTCAGGTTGTAGCGAGCACGTTATGTATAACAAAGTACCTCCATTGGGAACCATTGCGGCACCGGCATCCAGTAAATTTTTCTGTATCTTTACCATTTTGTGAACGTCTTCGGAGCCTCGAAGCCTAAGAATTTCTGGGTGCCGGCGGCACGTTCCGGTTGCAGTGCAAGGCGCATCTAAAACCACCAAGTCAGCTGTAATTGGTGGCTCCCAATTCCGAAGGTCGGAAATAATAGTATCTGATTTTAGACCCAATCTTTTCATATTGGCCTTCAAGGTCTCGGAGCGTACGTTTGAACTATCTAGTGAGATTACGTTAGCGCCACCCATTGCTAATTGCGCTGTCTTACCTCCCGGCGCCGCACAAAGGTCAATCACATTTAACCCTCTAACGTCACCAATGAGTTTTATTGGGAGAGCAGCCGCTGCATCTTGCACCCACCACCTGCCATCTGCGTATCCCCACCATTCGGTTGGGTTGCCGAAGTCTCTGCAGCGCAAACTGCCACTTTCCAAAGTTTCTGCGTTGAGAATCGAAGCGAGTTCTGGGCTTGTTTTCGCCACCGTCAAATCCGTCGGTGCCGATTCTAGGTGTTGCTGGGCAATCTTCAAAGTATTTTCTTCCCCGTATGTCTTACACCAGCTTTTCCAGAGCCAGTCAGGAGTATTTATTCGAGCTGATTTGTCTGGACTAAGCCTCGCGTCCGAGCGCGCTATTTTGCGCAACAGGGCATTTGCGAGCCCCTTAAATTTTTGATCCAATAATTGTTCTGCTAGGGCGACGGTTGTATTGACCGCGGCGTGAGGTGGCGTTTTTAAAAAAACTAGTTGCGCAGTTCCCAGTCGCAATAGATGCTTTAAACGATGTGTGCGTCGTGGCAGTGGCCGGCTGAGAAAATTTGAATAAATCTGGTCTATTTCCGGTAAATGCCGAACTGTTTCCAGAATTAGCAATTTAGTAAAGGCACGATCCTCAGACTTTAATTTTTTCCATCCCGCCACATTGTTCAGCGCAACATTGATTGTACGGCGGTTTTCAAGCACGCTCTCGAGTGCTTCCAGTGCCGCCCAGCGAGACTTTAATCCGTTAGAATCTTGAGAAGAAAATTTGATGGGTGAATTTGTCAACAGAAAATGTGCCTAGGTGTAGTTTACTATGAGGAGCATTTATATCTCTTTTTCAATTTATCCTCTTGGAATTTAGCTGGGAATTACCCATATTGAATATATGGCAAATATCTTCGACCTATTGAAAACGAACATTAAAGAACCTGTGGCAAGCACGCCGGGTCAAAACGTTGATCCCGATGTTGACATTGAGCCCGTACAGAAACCCGATAGCGATGCCAGGCGTATAGCCGAGCGTAAAGCCGAGGAAGCTGGTCGTAAATGGCGTAAGAAGGCGGAAGCAGACGGCGAAGTGCAAAAGGAAATCGGTGGCCCCAAAGGGCTCGAGCCAACAAGGTATGGTGATTGGGAAAAAGCTGGTCGTTGTGTGGATTTTTAATTACTAAATACTTCTGCAACGGAAGACCTGCTGCTTACCTACATATCTATAGCTTTAATCTATTCATTCTATTATTGACAAGATCGGTTACCACACCCGGTTCCGCTAGCGTGGAGGTGTCTCCCAAATCATCGAAGTCATCTTCTGCTATTTTTCGTAAAATTCGCCGCATTATTTTTCCCGAACGCGTTTTGGGAAG
>PARQ01000007.1 GCA_002711555.1 Rhodospirillaceae bacterium
TGAATGTTTAAATTTTAATGGCAAGGAACTTGATGAATGGCGGATAAAGAGTCAACACATCACGGACGTAGAGACTTCTTACAACTAACCTCGATCGCGGTGGGAGCCGTTGGCGCAGTATCTTTCGGCTGGCCACTTGTGTTTAGTATGGACAAGTCTGCAGAGGTAAAGGCGCTTTCCTCAACGGAATTGGATATTGCTTCGATACAACCAGGACAAGCAATACTCGTAAAATGGAGAAAGAAGCCCTATTTTGTTCGCCGACGGACAAAAGATGAAATTTCAGCAGCAGCAGAAGTTGAGGTTGCTGCCTTGAGGGATCCTGAAAAAGACAGTGCACGCGTAAATAGTGACAGGCCCGAGTGGCTTGTAGTCGGTGCAAACTGCACTCATTTCGGTTGTATACCCACTGGCGCTAAAGCCACGGAAAATCGGGGTGAGTTCGGCGGTTTTTATTGTCCGTGCCATGGTTCTCATTATGACACTTCAGGACGTATACGGAAAGGCCCAGCGCCGAAGAACTTGCCTGTGCCGCCGTACAAATTTGTATCCGACAATATCCTCAGAATAGGGTGAGGCAGATTGAAATGGAAAAGAAGCAGTTTGATAATAAACTAGTGCAGTGGGTAGACCACCGACTACCGGTATTTTCTTATATGAATGCTGAGTATAATGAATTTCCAATGCCCAAAAATCTTAATTACTTTTGGAATTTTGGCGCACTAGCAACAGTCGTATTAGTTACAATGATAGTAACTGGCATTTTATTAGCAATGCAATATACGCCACACACTACATTAGCATTTGGTAGTATAGAACGAATCATGCGTGATGTGAATTACGGCTGGCTCATTAGATATATTCACGCCAATGGCGCTTCGATGTTTTTTATAGTCGTCTATATCCACATATTCAGAGGCCTTTATTATGGCTCATACAAAGCCCCCCGGGAACTGCTTTGGATGTTAGGTGTAGTAATACTTTTATTGATGATGGCAACTGCATTTATGGGTTACGTATTGCCGTGGGGTCAGATGAGTTACTGGGGAGCGCAAGTCATTACAGATTTCTTCACAGCAATTCCCATTATAGGCAATCCCTTAACTGAATGGTTACGGGGTGATTTCGTTATTGATAATGCAACGCTCAATCGGTTCTTTTCCCTGCATTATTTGCTGCCGTTCGTAATAGTTGGAGTGGTTGCCCTTCACGTTATTGCTTTGCATGTGCATGGCTCAAACAATCCCGACGGGATAGATATCAAAGAACCGCAGGATACCATACCTTTTAACCCTTACTTCACTGCAAAGGATTCGGTGGGCCTTGGCGTATTCTTGATAATATTCGCTTTCTTCGTTTTTTTTGCACCTAACTATTTGGGGCATCCTGACAATTACATTGAAGCCAATCCACTAGCGACCCCGGCCCACATTGTGCCGGAATGGTATTTCCTACCATTTTATGCAATTTTGCGTTCCATAACCTTTGACATTTTCTTTTTGGAAGCAAAATTACTCGGCGTTATAGCAATGGGAGCGGCGGTCATGATACTGTTGATAGTTCCGTGGCTAGATACTTCAAAAGTGCGTAGCGCCCGTTATCGCCCGATTTATCGCATTTTCTTTTGGGTCTTATTAGTGGATTGTGTAATCCTCGGGATTGTAGGAGTGAAATCACCAAGTGATTTGGTGTTACCCGGCATAAGTTGGTTTGATTACAAAACTCTCGGGTTGATAGGTACTATTTATTATTTTGGACATTTTTTGTTCCTGATGCCAATTTTAGGATTTATTGAAACTCCAAAACCACTACCCACCTCAATTAGCAAACCTGTTATTCCATTGCCTGGCGGTGGTGGTTCCGCTCCTATTGGGGCTGCAGCAGCAAAAAAGGATAAGGCCTAATGCGTCGGCGAATGCCGAAATGCGTTCTTGCTGTAGCCTTCTTATTTTGTGCTACTTCGTCTATGGCAGCCGGACCACTCAAACATGAGCCCCAGGACTGGTCCTGGCAAGGTATTTTTGGGACGTATGATAGAGCACAACTCCAACGAGGACTGCAGGTATATAAAGAAGTATGCTCAGGTTGTCATGCACTTAAGTATGTCGCATTCCGCAACCTAGTGGATCTTGGTTATTCCAAGCAGGGGATACGCGCTTTCGCCAAAACATTTGATATAAAGAACGCTGAACCTAACGATGAAGGCGAATCTTTTACTCGTCCCGGGCGCGTAACCGACTACTTCCCCTCGCCTTTTCCCAATGAACAGGCTGCTCGAGCATCAAACAACGGCGCCTACCCTCCCAATTTATCCTTAATGGTTGAGGCGCGCCCCCATGGAGCAGATTATCTTTACGCTTTATTAACTGGGTACAAAGATCCGCCCAAGGGGATGCAAATAAGTGAAGGTATGAACTATAACTCGGCTTATCCGGGACACCAGATTGCAATGTCAGCGCCGCTAGATGACGGAGCCGTCGAATATACTGATGGTACCAAGGCCACAGTGAAACAAATGGCTACTGATGTTACTGCTTTCCTTGCCTGGACAGCAGAGCCTAATCTTGAGGAACGAAAGAGTATGGGCATAACAGTCATGTTGTTCCTATTCGCTTTTCTTGCGATATTGATCGCTATGAAGCGACGGACCTGGGCAGATGTTCATTAATTTCTTCGAGTTCATTACTCCATACCACTAAAAACCAGACCCATGCACAATTAGATTAAAAAAACGGTATGGGGCATATTTATATTTTCGAATGATAGACAATAAAATCCAATGTGATGCTGAAGCGGTCCCTGTTGTAGGTATAATTGGAGGCAGTGGGATATATGCGTTAGAGGGATTAAAGGACACTGTTTGGCACGATGTCGATACCCCCTTTGGGTCACCGTCAGATAAACTGATGAGCGGTATCCTCAATGGTGTGCAGGTTGTGTTCTTACCGCGCCATGGCCGCGGCCATAGGATTCCTCCATCAGAGCTCAATTTCAGAGCTAATATTGATGCAATGAAGCAGCTGGGTGTGACAGAAATATTATCTGTATCAGCAGTAGGATCACTTCGAGAAGATCTATCTCCGGGCACGTTCGTAATTGTTGACCAATTTATTGACCGCACGTTCGCGCGGATAAAAAGTTTTTTTGGAGAAGGTTTAGTAGCCCATGTGTCAATTGCAGACCCGGTTTGCCCAAGGCTCGGCGATGCCCTACAAGATGTTGGAAGTAGACTAGATATGGAGATCATTCGTGGTGGCACTTATCTGGCCATGGAAGGCCCACAATTTTCTTCTCGTGCAGAGTCTGAGCTTTATCGAAATTGGGGGTGTGATGTAATAGGAATGACCAACATGCCAGAAGCAAAACTGGCGCGTGAAGCGGAACTTTGTTATAGCTCAGTTGCAATGGTAACTGACTATGATTGTTGGCATCAGTACCACGATAACGTCACAGCAGACGTGATTTTGAATACCCTAATTGGTAACGCTGAAAAAGCTAGGGCACTATTAAATGGAGTGATCCCAAGGCTTGCAAAACGGACAAGCAGCTGCCCAGCTGGTTGTCATACTGCGCTCGACAACGCAATTGTTACGGCACCCGAAGCGCGTGATCCAAAATTGGTGTCTCAGCTTCAAACAATAGCTGGGCGGGTTCTCTGACCCAACGTTACTTTCTTTGCCGTTTTTCGATGGGGTATTTTAATTTCTTCCAAGCCCCCAACCCTCCCTCTAATTGAGCTACCTTTTTTAATCCCATATCCTGTACAGTTTTGGTAGCAAGAGCCGATCTCCACGCACTTGCGCAGAAAAATACAAACGTCTTGTCGCTAGCGAATACTTCTCTGTGGTAGGGGCTTTCGGGATCAACCCAAAATTCGAGCATTCCTCGAGGGACATGCACAGATCCTGGGATGGTACCATCACGCTCCAGCTCACGCACATCCCTAATGTCAACCAGAATGATTTCACTGTTCTCCATCAGCACATCTGCACCATCAATTGGAATGGTCTCTATTTCAGAGGTCGCTTTAGCCACCATCTCCTTCACTCCATTACAAATCATAAATCACCTCACTACAAAAAGAATAAACATGAAACCTTTGTCGGAATTTCACTCACCCTTTACCGGAGATAAAAACCAAAAACAGCAAAGAACTTTTCGTCACATAACGGAACGGGTTTCATGTTCATCTGCCTGAACTTCTTACTAATCAAAAATTTGAAATATTAGTTATGAGCAAAGCTTACCTATACGTTTTATCAGCGTTAGATTGATATCAAACATTAAAGCGAAATAGAATAACATCGCCATCCTCAACAACGTAATCACGTCCCTCTTGTCGCATCTTACCGGCATCTTTGGCTGCTTGCTCGCCGCCGAGGGTTACAAAATCATGATAGCTTATAGTCTCTGCACAGATAAAACCTTTCTCGAAATCACTGTGAATCGTACCCGCCGCCTGGGGTGCTGTAGAACCACTTAGTACAGACCAGGCACGACTTTCCTTGGGCCCTGTGGTAAAAAATGTCACAAGATTTAAAAGCCTATACCCTGCCTCTATAACCTTTGAAAGACCAGTTTGGTCAAGATCTAAGGTTTCAAGAAATTCAGTTTTTTCTCTGGAGCTGTCTAGTTGAGCTATTTCTGACTCAATTGCCGCCGAAATAACCACAGCCTCGGCTCCCTCATTAAGGGCCCTCTTGATTACCTTTTCGGAGTGCTCATTACCATTCGCTGCTGAACCCTCATCAACATTACAGACATAAAGTATTGGTTTAGCAGTTAGTAGTGCTAGTTCCTTAAAAAATGGAGCTTCATCGTCACTACAATCAACTTCCCGCGCTGGGTGACCGTCTCTCAAGGCCTCGAGCACCTGCATCATCAACTCGTATAATGCCTTTTCTTTGTGGTCACCACTTTTGATACTACGATGCATACGCTCGGCCCTATTTTCCAGACTCTCTAAGTCAGCCAGAAGCAACTCTGTCTCCACAATGTCAGCGTCTCTAATCGGATCTACAGACCCTTCAACATGAGAAACACCATCGCCCTCAAAACAACGCAACATAGCTATGACGGCATCGACACCGCGGATATGCCCAAGGAATTGATTACCAAGACCCTCTCCGTCGGATGCACCCTTGACAAGACCTGCTATGTCAATGATCTCAAGATGGTTTGGTAGAATGTTAGAGGAATTACTGAGTTCCCCTAATTTAAAGAGTCTATCTTCGGGAACGGCCACACGGCCACTATTTGGTTCAATCGTGCAAAAGGGATAATTGGCGGCCTCTGCCTTAGCCGTGCTGGTAAGCGCATTGAAAAGGGTGGATTTACCAACATTTGGCAATCCCACAATACCGCAGTTAAAACCCATTTTAGCTGTTTTTCCGACTCATAGAATTTTGCTGTTCAATATTGAAGTTTTTTTGTATTGGTTCTAACACCTGCGCCAAATCGTTCATGAAAGTATTTTCATTACCATCGACAAGTGATCCTATCGACTCACTTATCCCACCAAGTATTGAATGTACATGTTTTCGTTCAGTAGATGAAAAGTCGCCCAACACATGCGAGTTTACTAACTCTTTTTTACCAGGGTGACCAATGCCAATCCGTATGCGACTAAAATTCGCCCCAATGTGATTCTGAATACTCAGCAGTCCGTTATGACCGGCAAGGCCTCCTCCAGTTCGAAAACGTAACTTCCCAAAAGCCAAATCGAGTTCGTCGTGAGCGACAATCACATTGCTCGGCACGATCTTATAATATCTCATAGCCTTTTGTACTGCCCGGCCCGATTCATTCATAAAGGTTTGCGGTTTAAGAGCAAGGATTCGCTGTCCACAGATGACCCCATCTGCAAGTTGTCCCTGGAATTTTGATTTAAAAGTTCCAAAAGAGTATCGCTGAACTATGTCATCTACAACCATATATCCGACATTATGTCGATTATTTTCATATTGGAGGCCTGGATTACCGAGCCCCACTAGTAATAACATAGCGTGCCTATCTTACTAGCTAACCATCTGATTTCTCAGAAGCGTCGTCTGACGCATCTTCAGATGCATCATCACTCTCTGCGCCATCCTCGCCGATTTCACCTTCCTCGCCATCCCCAGTTTCCGTTGTCTCCTCCTCAACCACGGTTGGCGCAGCAACAGATGCAATCGTGAAATCACGATCCGTAATAGTGAGATCAACGCCAGTCGGTAGTATTAAGCTCGATGAATGTAACCCATCTCCAATCTCAAGGCCCGCCAAATCCAGATCAAAACTTACAGGGATGTCTTCCGCTGAACAATTCACTTCAACAGCGTAGCGTACAACATTCAACACCCCACCCCTCTTCAGTCCCGGGCTTTCTTCTTCATTAAGGAAATTAACCGGAACTTCTACCGTTACCCGAGTCTCAGCAGTGACGCGAAGAAAATCTAAATGCTGCGGTAGATCATTAATGGGATGAACCTGAAGATCACGAGGTAGTACTCGTTCCAATCCACTTTCAAGTTTAATCTCATAAATTGTTGAAAAGAACTCACCAGATTCAACACCCTTTATAATATCGCGCGGATCGAGAGAAATGATTGCTGGTTCTTTTTTCCCGCCATAAATAACAGCAGGCACACGACCAGCTCGTCGCACTGCACGAGCAGCACCCTTGCCAGCTCGATCTCGAACTTCTGCATTCATTGCAACCGTAACAGACATTTTTCTCTCTCCTTAGCGGTCAAGCGAACCTCAGGGTTTTACAGGCTCATAAAACCGAAATACAGTCTTTTTTTCCTTATTTAAAACTTAGTCAAATAAAGAAGAAACAGACTTAGACTCTGCTATCCTTTTTATAGCCTCTCCCAAAAGCGGTGCTATTGAGAGCTGTCGTATATTTTGCGCGAGCCTAACCGCCTCCGTTCCCATAATGCTATCAGTAATTACCATTTCCTCAAGTGGAGATGAACTTACACGAGCAACAGCTCCGCCGGATAGTACACCATGTGTAACGTATGCACTAACCGTCTGCGCACCTGATTCTTTCAGTGCAACAGCTGCATTACATAAAGTGCCGGCCGAATCCACAATATCATCAACCATTATGCAACACTTACCTTTAACGTCGCCGATAATATTCATTACCTCAGAAACACCGGCTCGCTCCCGGCGTTTATCGATGATGGCCAAATCCGCATCAACACGGCGCGCAATTGCTCTAGCCCGTATCACGCCACCGACATCAGGAGAAACTACGGTTAAATCTCCATTTTTCTTAATACTTTCCTCAATGTCTTTGCCAAAGACTGGAGCAGCGTAAAGATTGTCGGTTGGCACATCAAAAAATCCCTGTATCTGAGCAGCGTGGAGGTCCAGTGTCAAAACGCGATGAGCTCCGGCAGTCGTGATTAAGTTAGCAACTAGCTTAGCAGAGATTGGTGTCCGTGGACCTGTTTTCCTGTCTTGCCGTGCGTAACCATAATAGGGAATTACAGCGGTGATTCGCTTAGCGGACCCGCGGTGTAGTGCATCCAGACAGACTAAAAGTTCCATAAGATTATCGTTTGCTGGGTAACTGGTGGACTGGATCACATAGACATCTTCCCCACGCACATTTTCCAGTATCTCTGCGAAAACTTCCATATCTGAGAATCGGCGCACTGCTGCCTCTGTCAACGGCACATTTAGGTATGCAGATATCGCTTCAGCAAGTGGCCGGTTGCTATTGCAGCTTAGAATTTTCATTGATTCACCTCCGAGCGTGCTTTGACCACAAGCTTCATGGAGTCCTACCTCTTTTAATTTGATGGTTCACGACTATCCTAGACCAATATTGTTTCGTGAAGGGATCACTAAGCAGCTTGGTCTATAACAACACATGGCATATCTGTAAACGCTGTTACCGCTGTATCATGAAATATCTACATTTATAATTTATTGTGTGTCCGAAAAGACTTTAGAGAGCGGGTTTGCGGGCCCAATATTCGGAAATTGTATTTGTGTCTTTTCCAACCGCCGCAGCAAAGATTCGCCGGAACCACCTATCGAATTAGTTTCTTCATCATTTTGAGTCGGCGCAACAGAAGGCTTCCACCTGCCAGAGGAATGATCTTTCTCATTCGAATTAAGGTTTGGTAAGGACATAGCAATCTCTTTAATGCTATTCCTCATTGCAGCAGCTATGTCATAAGCGTGCGCCCCCCATCGGTTTTTCAATAAATTCTTCGGGACCCGATTGCTTTGCCTCAAACGGCGTACCATGCCTCCTCGACGGTCGCGAAAAGTCCAGATAATTTTTACCTGATCGCTTGAGCTCGTTGCACGCCTGATAGAAATAAAAATATCTATCGTGAGGTCAGCTTTCGGCAATTTATCAGTTACGTTCACACCCGACTTTCGGAGCACAGCACGTAATGCCACCGGTAATACTTGCGCACCATCACCGGGAGCTCCATCTACCGTTCCTATTGCTACCGTAGGGGGCTTAACAAATGGACTTTGATGATCCAGGTTCGTACGCAATACACGCGCGACCTCACGGCTAACTTCTGATGCGAAAGACGCAATCCCCTGGCCAAAGTTACGGCTGGTCAAAGAATTTTTCTTTATATTTAAATTCCCCTGCAATTTACCGTTCTCATCTAAAAGCTCCCAATTTATTTGGAATTTTACCAGGCTGTTTTTTGACTTGCTGGAACTTACGAAACCCCTAAGCGTATGCCCATAGCGATGTGCGTCACTAATACTTGCAGGAATTTCAATATCATTGAGGCTTTGAATAATTGCCTGTTGCAAAGTTGCAGAAATATTCGTTGGCAGACCGTTTACGGGGGCAATAAACACCCCACCGACATCGTCTAGTTGGCGAAGTGCGTCACTCAGTTTGGAGGGTTTTTGCCCGAACGGGCGAGGTAATTGCCCGCATGAGCCAATAAAGTAAGACACTACTAATAACGCCAGAATATGACGACTATAGCATAACACAGCACACCACTAGGCCTGCTAGGCAAAATATCAGGAGTTGTAATAAATAAGGCATGAATGTCGTTTCAATTTTTACAAGGTTATTTTTCGATCATTATTGCTGACAGCATTCGGCCATAATCTGATTGTCCGTGGGTATACCCATAACGGTAGCTAAAAAACCGCTCATTGTCCGCATACGTATCATGTCCAGTCCAACTGACTTTATCTAGTCCCTGGTCTTTCATCAAACTTGTGATGTAGCCTGGTAAATCAAATAAAAAATGTGCTGCTCGTGATGCCTCCCTGAAAAAAACTGCATTTTTTTGATTCTGATCTAAAAAGGGTTTTAGAAATTTTTCACTTACCTCATAAGAACGAGGCCCAATTGTAGGACCGATGGCTGCAATTATAGAATCAGATTGTGCCCCTATTTCGCACATTTCATCGATGGTAGCCTCAACAACACCTGCAAGAGCACCGCGCCAGCCTGCATGTGCAGCTCCAATTATTCTAGCTTTGGGATCACAAAAAAGAATAGGAGCACAATCAGCGCTTAATATTCCAATCGCCATCCCAGGCTTGTTGGTGACCATCGCATCAGCTCGAGGTGTTGCCCCTTTGGCCCAACTTCCATACACACGTTCAACCCTCTTACCATGCACTTGAGAAACACTGTTCAAGCTTGTGGCGCCGAGCGAGTCAATAATTAGTTGGCGATTTTCGGTTACTTTAGAAGTCTCATCATTAGAACCATAACCAGCATTAAGAGATGCATATATGCCATTACTTACCCCACCATTACGCGTGAAAAACCCATGCCTAATACCTCTTAAAAATGAAAGTTCCTGATCGGTTAATATCTGCGACACTGGGTCTGTCATTTAATAAATCCAGGAGGAAATAACGGCGGCGTTTCATCTCCCGAGGTTAACGCCAGCACCTGAAATAGGGTGCCCATTTCACTGGGCTCGATCAAGCGATTACAAGCGCTGTCTATTTTGACCTTTTCTTTTTCTGACGCAAACTCCTTAAGACGGGAGGCCCTCACGTCAATGCCCATAGACAAAAGAAACTCGCGTTGTGCTATTGGCCCCCAACAACATACCCCCTGAGGAACAGCGCGCTTCAATGCAGAAAAATCCAAATGCGCCGAAATATCCACCTTGCCCGGAGAATCAAGAAAATTCTTTGCTTGATGCCCATGTAATCCTTGAAGAGTTGCTTTTGGCTCTTTGAACTCAGAACCGTAGTCAATCACCAACGCCGCGCCACCCTTTTCTGTTATCCCCAAAGCTAGAATTTCAAACAAGGAAATAGCCGCAGGGCAAATCTCTGTTACATCTCCAATTTTAGCGTTGCGAGTAATCACATCATCTATCAGAGACACTTGTGGGGTCTCACTCGGACTGATCATCAAGTCAAGTCCCTCTTTGCCTATTCCGACTAAAACTTCACGCCATCCCGCATCAGTGTATCGAAACTGGTGAATTGGCAAGGCATCAAAAAATTCGTTCGCAATAATAAAGTTTGGCATATCCGGCAAAGTAGCCACACTATCGTGCCATGTTGGACTATAATCTGATAATCGGTTCTTCTGGGTTTTCCGAAGTACAGGATTAGTTTCTACAAGATGCACTGAAATAGCCTCCAAGAACTCTGGTGCAATTTTCGCAGCACGCAGCGCATCCGTTATCAGCGTCCCGCGACCTGGCCCTAGCTCTACCAAGCCAGCTTCTGCAGGCGAACCTGACAAACGCCACATTTCAACAACCCACAAACCGATAAGTTCACCAAAAATTTGGCTAATATCGGGGGCGGTAATGAAATCACCATCGCGACCGAATGGGTCTGCTGTTCTGTAATATCCGTGCTGCGGATGCAGTAATGCTTCAGCCATAAAAGCGGCAATTGTCACTGGACCCTGTGTCCTGATCCGCCTTTGTAAGCTCTGAAGAAGCTGGTTCAATCTTCTATCAATTCCTATTTTACTTTGATAGGCGGTTGGCGCAAAGCGCGAACCACAACTAGCGTTCCCAGTACGATCATTATTGATGACAATAGTTGCCCCCAGGTTATGCCGAAAGGTAAATCGTCAACAAAATGAGTTTGTTCGCGAAAGATTTCTCCCACCGAACGTAAAAACCCATATCCTGCTAGGAATGTCCCACCAATCAGTCCGGGCCGCATTAATGCATCTCGCCTAAATATCAGCCAGGTGAGGATACCGAAAAGGACTATGCCCTCAAGTCCCGCCTCATAAAGTTGGCTTGGGTGACGCACCTCAGGCCCCGCCCTAGGAAAAATAACACCCCACGACACGTCAGTAGTTCGACCCCATAATTCACCGTTAACAAAGTTACCAATCCGCCCGAGGAATAGCCCCACTGGGGTTGCCGCAGCCAACAAGTCAGCTAGCGGCCAAAAATCTTTCTTGTTTACCCGCCCGTATAGATACATGGCGAAAATTACTCCCAATAAACCGCCATGGAAAGCCATACCGCCTTTCCATGGCTGTAAAACCTCAATAGGATTATCGATATAATACGCTGGGTTCCAAAGTAGAACAAACCCCAGCCGCCCCCCAATTAAGACACCCAAGGTCGCCCATACGAATAAATCGTCAATATCAACACGCTTCACGATAAACGGCGGACGCAAGGTCAGTGAGATGCAATAACGCCACCCAAAAACCAATCCTGTAATATAAGCTAGTGCATACCAGCGTATTTCAAACGGACCGAGGGCAAAAGCAACTGCATCGAACTGCGGAAAAATGTAAGGGCCCATATCTCAGCGATACCGGTCAGTCGTAGAGAGATAATTACGGATGTAAAGTTTGGTGCCTTCCTCAATAGATGTAAAAGGCTTGTTGTATCCACTATCCCGTAGGCGCGACATCCTTGCTTCAGTGAAATACTGATATTTCTCACGAATGGCTATTGGAGTAGCTACGTAATCAATGCAAGAATTTACACCCATCGCCGCAAAACACGACTCCGCAAGTTTCCTGAAGCTCTGTGCTTCCCCTGTCCCACAATTATAAATGCCATTTACTTTATTCATCGAATAGAGCCAAAGCATAATATCTACACAATCGTTGACCCATACAAAATCGCGCATTTGGGCTCCATCATCATAGTCAGGATGGTGAGATTGGAAAAGTTTCGCACGCCCAGTTTTGGAGATTTGTTCAAAGAGCTGCACTGCTACACTTCTCTGACCACCTTTATGATATTCATTTGGCCCGTAAACGTTGAAAAATTTTAACCCTGCCCATTTCTTTGGACTATAGCCTGCTGCTGACATAGATAGGACTTGCTGATCAAACAGCTGTTTGGACCATCCGTAGGCATTCAACGGCCTTAGCTCCGCCAACGCAGCAGGATCATTGTCATCGTCAAAGCCTTGCTTCCCATCGCCGTATGTGGCCGCTGAGGAGGCATAGATAAAAGCTGCGTTATTCTCCACACACCAACGCCAAAGCATCATAGATACGCCTACGTTGTTATCTAAGAGATGCGCAAAATTGGTTTCGGTTGTCTCCGATGTTGCGCCCATGTGGAAAATACCGTCGACCTCACCAGCATGCGCTTTTAGCCATTTTGGCAACTCCCCTGGTGCAACAATCTCGGCTACATCATGTTTTGCCAGGTTACGCTGTCTCTCAGCACTATCAATCCGGTCGCAAACTACTAATGGCGTCGAACCACGCTCACACAATGCACCAACAAGGTTGGAGCCAATAAATCCTGAGCCTCCGGTGATTATAATCATATTACATGCGCCTGATAGTAGACTTCTCTTATTAGCTGGCTAAATAACTTCCTGCAAGCCACATAAACAATGCAAGCTGTATGATTGAAACAGTCTCTAGGATCAATTATACTTATTGAGAGAACTTTGTGAGAAAGGTTGTCATGCAAACTGAAAATAGACTCTTCGATGACATAGCTCGTGTAGCTAGTGGAGCCACCTCAACGCTGGTAAATATTCGTACTGAGTTAGAGAGCATGATCAAACAGCGGTTAGAGCGCATTTTGACGGATATGGATCTGGTACCCCGTGATGAATTCGAAGCGGTTAAGGCGGTTGCAGCCCAAGCGCGGGCTGAACAAGAGTTGTTGGAAGAAAGAGTTGCTGAATTAGAAGCTTCTCTTAATAAGAATCTCCCTAACAAGGGAGAGAAACGCTATAAAAAACCTCCAAAAAAATAGTTATCCACGTCTAATTGTTCAAAAGCTAATTCTCCTCTTGCAATAGATAAATCAGATAGTGCAGTCTATCCATGGTATTTGTTTGACTCATGGACACTATATCTAGGTATCTAATGTTTTTTGGTGGATTTTTTATACAGTACATTCGGCATAAAAGTTGTTTTGTTGCGATCAACCCTGGGGGTTCAGGAGGCAAGAGCATATGTCCCTAATATCTGAGGGATTTTCTGAGAGGAGCTACAACCCCTTAGATTTGCTAGAAGAGTTAGTTATGGCTAATGAATGGCCATACGAGAGAGCTAGCGAAGATGAATTGGTCGTGGAAATGAGCGGCTGTTGGTGTGACTATAAATTATTCTTTGTATGGCGTGAAGATTTGAATGCTCTCTATTTTACCTCGGTGTTCGATTCTAGAGTCATCGAAGAAAAACGCCTTGCAGTAGTCGAACTTACGGGGCTGGTTAATGAGAAATTGTGGCTAGGACATTTTGAAGTTGGCTCAGAGGATGGCCTCCCCGTATATCGTTATACAATGCTGGCCCGTGGACGCAACACCGTGTCAATTGAGCAATTAGAAGATCTAGTTGATATAGCCTTGATGGAGTGTGAACGCTTTTATCCGGCTTTACAATTCGTGGTTTGGGCCGGCAGGACCCCTAAAGACGCAATGGCATCTGCTATGATGGAAACAGCCGGCGAGGCCTAGATCTAAAACTTTACAGGTATAAAACATGAACATTGAAACACAGCGTCCATTGCTTTTAGTAGGATGTGGGAAAATGGGTTCTGCAATACTTTCGGGATTGCTGCCCCAAATTCAATCAAGCGCTTGTATCAAGGTTGTTGACCCGAATGGAATTCCTACACAGTCCTGCAAAGATGGTATTTCTGTTTTTAAGGAAGCGAAAGAACTGCCGTCAAATTTTGAGCCAAGCATCATCATCTTTGCGGTTAAACCGCAACAAATGAAAAAAGTAGTACCCTCCTATTTGCGGTTTGTTGAAAGCGATGCATTATTTATTTCGATAGCCGCAGGCACCACTATCAAATTTTTTGAGGATATTTTAGGATCAAATGCTGCTATCATTCGGGCTATGCCCAACACGCCGGCTTTAGTTAAACAAGCAATAACTGTTGCGTGCCCCAATGCAGCGATAACCGATTCTCAAATGGCATCGGCGAAGCTATTATTAGAAACAATTGGTGAAGTAATTTTCATCTCCGATGAGGACCTGCTCGACCCCATTACCGCCATATCTGGTAGCGGGCCAGCATATGTATTTTTTATGATCGAGTGTCTTACACAAGCTGGACTAGAAAACGGCCTACCCTCAAAGTTAGCTAGCACGTTAGCTCTTAAAACGGTTTCCGGGGCAGGAATGCTTGCTTTAGAGAGCTCGGAAACCCCGGAACAATTGAGACAGAACGTAACTAGTCCGGGCGGCACCACTTTTGAGGCACTGCAGGTACTAACAGCGAATGACAACGGACTTAAACAATTAATTTCAGGCGCAGTTTCTGCCGCCACGCGCCGAAGCAGAGAATTAGCGGACTAGGACTTTCTTACAATTTACAGTATCATAAGAGAATGGCTGTAGTAAAAGACTTGGATAAAGTTATTTTCGAGACTGCATTTGATTTAGCTCTCGAAAATAGTTGGAGAGCATTTTCACTCTCACAGCTTGCTCATGCAGTTGCCGAAAAAACATCAATTAGCCCGACGCTTGTTCGCGCCCATTGCCCTGCTAAGGCAGCCATACTTTCAATCTTTGAACGACACATTGATTCGTTAGTCCTAGCCGAGGAAACACCTTTCACTGAACAAGATACGGCCCGGGATCGAATCTTTGAAATGCTCATGCTTCGATTTGAGGCAATGCAGGAATACAAGCCAGCCCTAGCTCGAATTAGCCGTGACCTAACTTTAGACCCGTTCAGTGTTTTAGCAAATGGCCCAACACTTCTGCTGTCAATGTCAAAAATGCTCAACGCCTCAGGGCATTCGACAACTGGCCTAATCGGCGTAGCCGAAACCCATGGGCTATTGATTATATGGATATCTACTTTTCGCACTTGGCTTACTGATAATAACCCAGATCATAGCCTGACCATGGCTACCCTCGACAAAAATTTACGGCGTGGAAAGAGATTTCTGAATCGATTTAAAGCGCCTTTGTCTTTCAAACCAAACCCTATGGCAAAAACTTAAGTCTAAACATTCGTCCTCGTAGACTTATTGCGGAATACGCAATTTAGCTCTAAGACCTCCTCGAGGTGAATCTGTCAGAGAAATATCCCCCCCATGAGCACGAACTATATCTTCTGCTATCGCGAGCCCCAAACCAGTACCCCCAGTCTTTGAATTACGTGACTGATCTAATCTATGGAATGGGCGAAACACGTCGCCACGATCAGCCTCTGGGATACCAGGCCCATCATCATCGATTGTGATTTCGATCATACCCTGTCTTTTGCCAGTTAAAGCCCACACGTGTTCACCATGGCGACACGCGTTGGCAATCAAATTATTCAAACAACGCCTTAATGCCTCACGCTTTATCGGTAATTCAAATTTGCCCTCTACATGGCAGTCTATAGCTATGCCATTGCGTTTCCAATCCGCAACCACAGCCTCTACGAAAGCTGAGATCTCCACGGGCTCGGCAATTTCATCACCTTCTCCTCGTGCAAAGGCTAGATAACCATCTATCATTAACTCCATTTCTGTAATATCTGACTTGAGATCCTCTATTCCACTCGCCCCTGTCATCATCTCGAGCTGAAGTTTCATTCGGGTCAAGGGTGTCCGCAAATCGTGACTCACCCCGGATAACATGTCTGTACGCTGACGCATTTGGCGACGAAGTCGCCCTCGCATCAAATTAAAGGCAATTCCCGCTTGTCGAACCTCAGTTGCGCCCGCAATATTAATATCTGAACTGATCTCACGGCCCTTACCAAATTCATCTGCCGCTGCTGCAAGTCTGCGAATGGGCTTTACTTGGTTGCGCATAAAAACTGCAGCCACAACCAACAAAATAACAGATGTTCCAACCATCCAAAGTATAAAAATGTAAGTAGTATCGCTAAAAACCCTTTCACCGGGGGCCGTAACCTCCAACACGCCATTTGCCATTTTCAAATGTATTAATACCCTCTTTTTAAAAGAGGAAGTATCAATCACAAAAGGTAACTGCACCCGTTCTGCAAGTTGTTTGGCAAGTGCCTTATCAAGAATCCCCACATGGTATTGATTTACAGCGGGGAGTTCTTGATTGGGAAAAAATTTCATGTCCAATAAAAAATGACGACGTGATTGATAAAAAATTTCGTCTTTATTCTCGCCCTGGAAATTCCGATTCAATTTTTCAATCACAAAACCGATCTCACCAGCAATTGCACTCGTTAGTCGCCGCGTGACAGTCTCCCAATGCCTATCGAAAAAGATTATTGCGGACACCACTTGCAATATAATAAGAGGAGTGACAATGATCATTAGTGAACGACCAAGTAGGGTGTTTGGTAGAAACCTTTTTAGGAAGAAAAATGGCCTGACACGAGAGATTAGAGTTAATACAGGAATATTTCGCATGTCCTCAGTCCGGCCTTAATACATAGCCACGGCCTCGCACCGTCTGCAGGTAGCGAGGTGTTTTTGGATCCTTTTCAAATTTACGGCGAAGGCGGGTCACCTGAACATCTACGCTACGTTCCCCACCCTCGATATCACATTCCTCCGTTAATTCTAATCGTGTTAACACCACACCTGGTCGAGTTGCTAATGCGGTTAATAAACTTGCTTCCGCGGAAGTTAGTTTGATCAAACCACTGGTACCACTTAATAAGGCTCGTTTAGGCTCAAAACAGAATGCACCGAGCATAACAATTGACGGCATTTCGTCCTCAATATCCGGTTCATTCGATTGAGTCCGTCGCAAGATAGTCCTGATCCGCAAAAGAAGTTCACGCGGCTCAAATGGCTTGGAGATGTAATCCTCAACGCCGGCCTCAAGACCGTCAATTCTGTCTTTAATTTCTCCCATTGCAGTAAGCATTAATATTGGCACCGCATTTCTGTGATTAAGTTCACGCGCAAAACTTAGCCCATCCAGGCCAGGCATCATGCGATCAAGTACCATTAGGTCGAATTGAATTGACCTTTGAACATCTTTTGCCGATTCGGCGTTATCTGCGGTCGTTACCCTATAACCATTGTCATTAAGGAATTTTTTCAACAAATTTCGTAGTCGCGTATCGTCATCCACCACGAGTATATGTGCGAATTCTGAGTCCATAGTTATAAGTATACCACTTTTTTAAAAATTGACGGGGTTTACCATCGAGTCACATTTTTTTAAATACGAAATGATTATCCTTAAGTAATGTGTAAAATAAACAGGTAAGAAGAACGCTCTGCCCATAGCTTTTGAATGTGTTTGAAAAAGAGCGGTAAAATAGCTCGAAAACACAAGGGAGATATAAAATGACTTTTAATCAGCCTTTCGATGATCGCCCAGGACGAATCTGGTTTGATGGTGCATTAGTGCCTTGGAAGGATGCTACTGTTCATGTTTTGTCGCACGCTCTTCATTACGCATCAGCGGTTTTTGAGGGGGAACGAATTTATGAGGGACGTATTTTTAAACTACATGAACATACTGAACGTCTTTTTTACAGCGCACGTCAACTTGACATGGAAATGCCTTTCTCTGAAGCAGAAATCAATGATGCGTGTAATGCGATAGTAGCTGATCACGGTATCAAAGACGGCTATGTGCGCCCCATTGCATGGCGAGGATCGGAGTTAATGGGAGTCTCTGCTCAAGCCACAAAGATACATGTTGCAGTAGCTGTTTGGGAGTGGCCAGCATATTTTTCATCAGATGCCCGAATGGAAGGCATTAGGATGCAATGGTCAAAATGGAAACGGCCAGATCCAGAAACTATCCCCGCAGACACCAAAGCTACTGGTCTTTATATGATTTGCACTCTTTCAAAACATGCGGCAGAGGCAAAAGGTTATAATGATGCTCTAATGTTGGACTATAGGGGCTATATTGCCGAGGCAACGGGTGCGAATATATTCCTCGTTATTGATGGAAAGTTACACACACCAAAGCCAGATTGCTTTCTTAATGGTATCACACGACGAACCGTTATCGCTCTTGCAAACAAATTTGGATATGAGGTCATTGAACGCCATATCGAACCAGATGAACTAGCCAATGCCAGTGAGGTTTTCCTGACAGGAAGTGCGGTAGAAGTAACCCCGGTAAAGGAAATAGGTCAGTATAGTTTCAAGCCAGCTAAAATTACACGAACCCTATTAGAAGCTTATGATGAAGAGGTGCGTCGTGAAGTCCCTGTCACGCTCAATGCTGCATAGTGTTAGTTTACTTTTTTACTGACCAGCGGGCAGATGCTGCGGTGTCATCCAAGCGCGCCGTAACCCATTTGGCATTTCCGTTCCCCTCTTCGAGCTTCCAGAATGGTGCTTTTGTTTTGAGCCAATCAACAAGAAACTCACAAGCGGCAAATGCCGATACTCTGTGCTCACTGGCAGCAGCTACCAATACTATTCTATCACCAGGCTTCAAATACCCGTAGCGGTGAATGATCAGACTTGAAGATAGGTGCCAGCGCTCCGCCGCCTCAGAATCTATCTTGCTCAATATTTTCTCTGTCATGCCGGGATAATGCTCTAATGTCATTGAATTCACTGACTGAAGATCACCAAAATCACGTACCAAACCGATAAAACTAACCAAGCCTCCAACATGGTGCTGTCCGACCGTGAGAGCAGCCAGCTCGGCATTTACGTCAAAGTCATGTTCTTGGACACGCACTGTCATCTTATCCTCCAGTAACTGGGGGGAAAAGTGCGACTTCATCGTCTTCGCTGAGTTTAGCATCAAAGTCGACGAGTTCATGATTAATAGCCACCCTGAGTGTAGAGACATCCTCGAATGCCCGGGCGTATTGTGGCCCACGCTCGCGCAGCCAATCAATCAATGTAGCTACATTATTCACCTCATTAGGAGGGTTAACATACTCCTCTGTAACCCCCGTTTGTTGTCGAACCCATGCAAAATAAAGTAGTTTCATGTAAAATCACGCATTTCAGTGAGAATTACTTGAGCCCACGTCTTTCAGGTGCCTTCGAGAAGCGCTTAAATAGTCATATCCAGTAATTAAAGTTAACACAGCAGCACTCCAAAGTCCTGTCTCGCCAACCAAAATCGTAGGATATGCGGCTGGCCCGGCATCATGAATAATGAGATGCCCAAGCGCAATCATTTGTATCACTGTCTTCCATTTTGCAAGACTTGAAACTGGCAGCCGAACCTTTAACTCAGCTAAGTACTCTCGCAGACCAGAAACTAGTATTTCCCTCATCAAAATTACCAAAGCTGCCAACACAACAAAACCGTCAATCCGATCATCAGCAACAAGCATAAGGGCGACTGCGACGACCAGAAGTTTATCCGCCACAGGATCTAGAAACCGACCGAAATTCGATATTTGATTCATTGAACGTGCAATATAGCCGTCAAAGAAATCAGTTATACAAGCCACCGTAAATAATCCCAGCGCAATCCAGCGCAGGACATGCCCCTCTGCATAAAGCAATGCTATCAACGGCACGATAACAAAAATGCGCGAGACAGTTAGCAAATTGGGCACATTGGTAAACATCAAAAAATCTCCGACCTCATTCCACTTTAAACATCATCATGAAAATAGTCATAAATTTTCTTTGCAACATGCGCACTTATACCTTCGACCGCCTCAAGGTCCGACAAACCAGCTTCCGAAACACCCCTGGCAGATCCGAAACGCATCAAAAGTGCTTTTTTCCGTTTTGCCCCAATACCAACGATTTCATCTAGTGGGGACATTACAATAGTATTTTTGCGTCGAGTCCGGTGGGCGCCAATGGCAAAACGATGAGCTTCATCACGAAGTCTTTGGAGGTAATGCAACAATGGATCGCGAGACGGCATGATAAATGATTTTTTTCCAGGCATGTGAAGTTGTTCTCGTCCAGCATGTCGATCAGGTCCTTTCGAAATTGCAAGAAGAGCCACATCCCGAATGCCCAAGTCGCCGAGAACTTCTTTCGCAACTGACAATTGACCCTTCCCCCCATCTAAAATAACTAAATCAGGCCACTGCCCTGATCGTCTTCCTGGGTCATCTTTTAAGACACGAGCAAACCGACGCTTCAGTACCTCTCGCATCATTTCATAATCATCTCCACCACGACTTCTTTTTGAACGGCTTGTGGCAGCATTTTCTGAACGAATATTAAATTTGCGGTATGCATTTTTGACAAATCCAGACGGACCAGCTACGACCATGCCACCAACGGCATTATCACCTTGTATGTGACTATTATCGTATATCTCTACTCTATCTAGCCGTCCTTCCAACTCAAGTCTCTGCGCTAATTCTTCAAGAAGCCTGATTTGTGATTCTTGCTCAGCTAAACGCCTAGCAAGTGCACTACAAGCGTTTGTAAACGCATGCTCAACAAGTTTCTTTCTCCTTCCTCGGCTTGCAGTCCGGATACAGACCTTGTAGCCGGCTCTCAAAGAAATTGCCTCACCAATCAATTGTTGCTCTGGCACTTCAATACTAAGTAAAACCGACTTAGGTGCCGGACTTCGTTCATAAAATTGTCCCAAGAATGCGGCCAAGACGCTATCTGGTCCATCATCACGGTCGTGACTTGGGAAATATGCCCTATTACCATAATTGCGACCACCTCGGAAAAAGAATACTTGTATGCAACAATGTCCACTTTCCTGCGCAACTGCGATTACATCGACGTCACCGAACCCGGAAATATTTATATCTTGATGAGCCTGAACCCGGGTCAGAGCACGAATTCGGTCACGAATTTGAGCGGCCCTCTCGAAATCACAAGCATCGCTTGCCGCCTGCATTCGCTCACCTAGGGCTTGCTGAACGCGATGCGAACGCCCAGACAGAAAATCATGAGCCTGTTCAACTAACGCTGCGTATTCCTTTTTAGTAATTTTGCCAACACAAGGTGCAGCACAACGCTTAATTTGATACTGAAGACATGGTCTAGTTCGCGTGGAGAAAATATGATCCGAACAATTACGTAATAAAAACGCACGTTGAAGCGTTGAAATTGTCCTGTTGACAGCACCTGCAGAAGCAAACGGGCCAAAATACCGGCCAGTCCTGTGTTTCTGCTCTTTTCGGGCCCCACGATGCTTAACTACCCGCGCAAAATCATGCCCACCAGTTATCATAATATATGGAAAAGACTTGTCATCCTTGAGTAGTACATTGTAACGCGGCCTCAATTTTTTTATCAGATTGGATTCTAATAATAACGCCTCAGCTTCGGTATGTGTCGTGATGAATTCCATTGAGACAGTTAGAGCAACCATACGCTGAATTCTTGTGGGCATGCGCATAGGTTTAGTGTAGGCCGCCACTCGCTTTTTTAGGTTACGGGCCTTACCCACATAGAGCGCGTCACCGTTTGGGTCCTGCATACGATAAACACCAGGCTTTCCTGGCAATGTTGCTAAGTTTGCTTTAATTACCTCAACACCGCGCGCTAGATTGCTAGATCGTCCCGCAACTATTTTTTGTTGTTGCATTTTTATTTTGCTAGTGCTCATTCCTCCGGCTTTCCGTCGTGTTTCGAACCAGTTTTAAGGCGGCCGCAGTTAAAAGTTTTAGTCAGCCTATTTTGACCCTAGCAACTTGGTGGTGCGACCAATGCACGCGCTTTTTTCATTCCCACCTGTTATGTGGATAACTCTGTTGAAATCCTGTCGTCAACTAGGTCAAGCAGTGAAATCCTCTGTAGACTGTTTTTTTGCATAAAATTTAGGCAATTATTATAAGGCATTGTTTTATATTGATAAAAGACATTGTTGAAATAATATATTTGTTAATACTCAATTGAAAAAAAATAAACACCGTGAGTCGTTGTTAATAAAAGGTGCTGTGTACAACTTCCGACATAAAACTGAGCCGAAAAAGCCTTTCATTGATAGGGACTTGTACAATCATATAGTTGGACCGCCTAAAAATTGAGCCCGAAGAGCCGATGTTTTTGAATAGATCCTACTAAGAGTCCCTCAAATATATAATTACGACTGAGCAGCTTTTTTATAAGTATCAAGTATACTTTTGACTGCAAAATAAATTCTCCTACTTGAAGGCTTGAATACCACTTGCAGCCTAAGCATCAATATTACAGCCTGCCATTCGTCAAGACATATTAATTTGCAAATCTATACTTCATTTTAGCTTGAAAACCTTCATTTCAATTATCAAGAGAAACCGACTTGACATATTCAAAATCAATCTCGAATCCAAAACCCGACTTTTCATTCAAATGTACCATGCCATCTGGCATGGCTTGGGCACATTCTGAATAGAGACCATGTTGAATTGGATGACGGTCATGCCCTCCATGAGATTCTACGCCGAATGCGGCTTCTCCGAATGCAGAAACCAAGTGTGCGTGAATTTGCGGAGCCGTATGTGGCGCTATTATAACGCCATTCTGCTCCGCATAATGCGCTATCCTCAAAGATTCGGTAAACCCAGCGTAGCGGGTGGAGTCAAACTGAATAAATCCTAGTGCTCCACTATCTATAAAGTCGCGTACGGTAAATCTACTCCATTCACGCTCTCCATGCGCTAAGGGTATTGGTGACGCCTCAGCCAACCTTGCGTAGTCAGCCGGTTGAAGGTACCAGAGCAATGGCTCTTCTAACCAATAAATATCAAATGGCTCCACCGCTCTCGCAAATGCAATGCAATCTTGGACATTATACGGTGCATTCATGTCGAGCATTAGTTTAGTTCGAGGCCCTATAACCTCACGTACTGCACGAATTCGTTCCAGTTCCCTTTTTATCCCTAAAGCACCGGTCTTGAGTTTTACTGCACGATATCCTTTCTCCACAAATCCGGCGAACTCTTCTGCACAAGCCTCTAAAGGCTCTCCTTCAACATAGTATCCGCCAGTGGAATATGTGAATACCTTTGTGCTGGTACCTCCCAGCAACTTGTAAACTGGTTGATTTGCGACTTTACCTTTTATGTCCCACAACGCGATGTCTATACCTCCAATCGCCGCCATTGCCTGTGGCCGCTGCTCTCGGGGAAGTGGTGCTGGCAACCCATCCCATGAGCCAAGACCTCCAGGCCTTGGTGAGGTTGCAGAAAAAAGCTTCTCCCAAATCTCGATATGCCCAAGTGGATCCATACCCAGAATACATTCGTTAAACTGCCGAGCTAATTTGCAGATCACATGTTGAGGTCCTCCTTGCACTTCACCGTAACCAACAATGCCTTCATCAGTATGCACTTCAAAAAGTGTCAATGCCGCCGATTCGCTTATCTCATGCGCAGTCCAACTCGCCTGTTTTAGATCAACTTTCATTGGGTGTGTTATAACTTCAGTGATTTTCATGCCGACTACCCCGCATTTACTTACGCTGCGATTGATTTCGCAAAGGCCCAATCGAATTCAATGCCCAGACCAGGTAAGTCATTTAAATGGACATATGAGTCCACCACATCTGCTCGTTCCCTAAAAAGATAGTGCCATACAGGATCTCGTTCGGGATCTCCATGTGTCTCCAACATGAATGAGGCTGATGGAAATGCAGCAACCACATGAGCATGTAGCTCAGCGGCGTGATGAGGAACTATATAAACCCCATATTGTTCACAGATTTGGGCTATTCTCAAAATTTCAGTCAAACCTGAATGACGAGTTGAGTCAAACTGTACAAACGTTACACCTCCGCCATCAACAAAGTCACGAATTGTAAATCGTGTCATCTCACGTTCTCCATGGGCTAGTTTAATGGGAACAGAGGTTGCAAGCTTCTTATAATCGCGAGGCTGAAGATACCAATGGAGGGGCTCCTCAATCCAAGTTATGTTATTTTCAGCAACGCGGTTTCCAAACTCAATGCAGGTGCGCAAATCATAGCACGCATTCATATCAAGCATAAGCTGAACATTCGGGCCAATAACATCGCGCACAGCAGCGATTCGCTCTAGGTCATCTTGCATCGTTTCGAAACCCATTTTGCACTTTACTGCTTTATAACCTTTGGCAATGAAGCCAGAAAATTCATCGACAACTGAGAGCATTTCTCGTCCCTCTCTGAAATAACCACCAGTGGAATAGCTAAGAATAGGGGATTTTGACCCGCCAAGTATCTTCCAGACGGGCATGCCTGCTTCCTTACCTTTGATATCCCACAGAGCGATATCTATTGCAGCTATTGCGGCCGTTATTTGTGGACGAGCTAAGCGCGGTAAAGGATCCGGTAAGCCATCTTCTTGGTACGGCGCACGCGGTCGAGGGCAGGTTAAGCTAAAGAGGTATTCCCAGATGGTCGTTGATTCAAGAGGATCCCAACCTTTAATTAATTCAATAAATTGTTCGATAAAATTACAAATATCCTTTTGGGGTGTCCCCTGAATTTTCGAGTAACCAGTAATGCCCTGATCTGTTTCAATCTCAGTGATTATCGCGCGCACTCCGTTGCTTGACTCTTGAGCTGTCCAATACGGTTCTTTTATTGGGGCAAATAGGGGATAAGTCTTAACTTTGGTAATTTTCATGTTGGCCTCCCATGGGTTTGATGTCGAATATAACGACCTAGGTCCCCACACACGAGGTCATTAATTAGCAATGCCCAATATCTGAAACCGTTACAATTGATAACTTCCGTGCGATAGCTGGTCTTACGAAGCACGAGAAGAATAGTTACGCCCTTTTCTTGGGCCCTTTCGGCCTTTGGGCAAAATATCGCGCGAGATAGATTTAATTTCAGCAGCAATATTAGGGTCTATAGGCAGTGTATCGGCTGGCATATCGAGATCATAAGCCTCAAGCCTTGAGATCTCATCCCGCAGCTGGGCCGCCTTTTCAAATTCCAGTTCCGCCGCAAAAGCTCGCATTCTATTCTCAAGTTCGCTGATGTAGCCTTTTAAATCCATCCCGATCAGGTGAGCATATTCTGGATCGCCTGTATCTACAGTCAGGTGATCTTTTTCATAAACACTGTCAAGAATATCGCCGATTTCTTTGCGCACACTCTCTGGTGTAATACCATGTTTTTTATTATATGCTTCTTGCTTCTTACGGCGCCGGTTTGTTTCACTAATAGCAGACTCTAGAGAATTAGTAATGGTATCAGCATATAGGATTACACGGCCATCAATATTGCGAGCTGCACGACCAATTGTCTGCACAAGTGACGTACGAGATCTTAAAAAACCCTCCTTATCTGCGTCCAGAATTGCGACCAGCGCGCATTCTGGAATGTCTAAACCTTCGCGCAAAAGGTTTATACCAATAAGTATATCAAAAATTCCGAGCCGAAGGTCACGGATAATCTCGATCCTCTCAAGGGTATCAACATCGGAATGAAGATATCTAACTTTGAGGCCTGCTTCGGTCATATAGTCAGTAAGATCTTCTGCCATTCTTTTTGTTAGCGTAGTTACCAAGACACGCTGATTTCGTTCAGAGCAACCTCTGCATTCAGCAAGTAAATCATCAACCTGGGTCTGAATAGGGCGAACAATGCAGACTGGATCAATCAAACCGGTCGGCCGCACAACCTGTTCGATTATTACACCATCCGTACGCTCCAATTCCCACGGGCTAGGGGTAGCCGACACAAAAATTGTTTGGGGTCGCATAGCGTCCCATTCCTCAAATTTTAAAGGGCGATTATCAACGCAAGAAGGTAAGCGAAATCCATATTCAGCAAGGGTAGATTTTCGATTATAATCGCCACGAAACATTCCCCCTACTTGGGGCACTGTGACATGACACTCATCTACAAATAATACTGCATTGTCAGGTATATACTCAAAAAGTGTTGGGGGAGGCTCACCTGGTTTTCTACCTGTCAAATAACGCGAATAATTTTCAATGCCGGCACAAGAACCCGTTGCTTCGATCATTTCAAGATCAAAGATTGTTCGCTGCTCGAGTCTTTGTGCTTCTAAAAGCTTTGATAATCTGTGTAGTTGATCAAGGCGGCCCTGAAGCTCGTTTTTGATACCCTTCATGGCTTGGCCCAGGGTAGGCTTTGGTGTCACGTAATGGCTGTTTGCATAAATTCGAACTTTTTCTAAGGCATTAATCTTCTCTCCGGTGAGCGGGTCAAATTCGTGAATAGTTTCTATTTCATCACCAAAAAAACCAACTCGCCAAGCACGGTCCTCATAGTGAGCCGGAAAAATCTCAACCGTATCACCTCTAACACGAAAGGTGCCTCTGTGAAAATTTCCATCATTACGACGGTATTGTAGTGCCACAAATTCTTTCAACAAGTCCCGAGGATTAATACGTTGGCTAACTTCCAATGATACGACCATCTCCGAATAGCTCTCTACAGAGCCGATGCCGTAAATACATGATACAGATGCAACTATGATTACATCATCACGCTCCAAAAGAGCACGTGTTGCAGCGTGGCGCATACGATCAATTTGTTCATTGATCGATGCATCTTTCTCAATGTATGTATCCGAACGTGGGACATATGCTTCCGGCTGATAGTAATCATAATAGGAGACAAAATATTCAACCGCATTATCAGGAAAAAATGCTTTCATCTCACCATAAAGTTGAGCTGCCAGCGTCTTATTTGGCGCCAACATTATGGCAGGCCGCTGTAACTCCTGTATTACTTGTGCAACGGTAAAGGTTTTCCCCGAGCCGGTTACACCAAGCAAAACTTGATCACGCTCACCTGCCCTCAAACCAGATGCTAATTCGTTAATCGCGCGCGGCTGATCACCAGCAGGCTCGAAATCACTCTTCAACGCAAATGGAATGCCGCCTTCGGACAACGGACGTTCGTAACGTTTCTCTGGGTGCCACGAGACCAAAAAATCATCAGATTTTATTATATTCTCAGTATCTTTTCCCATCCCAATTCCATAAGGCCATTAACAAAATAGATTTCCATTCTCAATATTTTTACCGATAAAAGTTAAAATATCGTTCACAATCACAACCACAAATTAATGACTGTACCAAAAGAGTTCGATCTTTTTTTCCCAGTCTCAAGTGGCAACCGCACTACCACAATTCTTGAGTGCCACACTGAGCGTGGCGAATATGAGCATCAGCCTATTTTTCATCTAAGGACCAACTTCTAAAGACCCTAGGATTTTCCTCTCGAAGTTGTATTTGCCGGTCTGGGACTAGTGAGCGTTGGGCGTGATAACGCATGAAGTCATCCTTAGAATCCAGATTAACCTCGCGTATTTTCCACATGGTTTCCCCTAGAACTGTGTGACCCCAAATCCAGCTCTCCACCGCCATAGAAGTGTTCATTCCAGGCTGGACTGATATGGCTTCGCCGTAAAAAGAAGTGAGGTCCTCACAACATAATTTTAACATAGGTCCAGGTTCGAGATCATTACGAGGAACGACGAGATCCCCACTCTCGGCCATTGCTGCTAAAAAACGTGCAGATTCGAGAATATCGAGCCCGCTGACGCCAACCGTAGTCCGACGACGTTGGTTCACAGCCATTTCATACCAAGGCGCGAGGTGATTAATCTCAGCTTCTAGTGCCTGCATTAAATCGCTATCTTTTGAGGCGCCTGAGATTAAATTAATTGGACAAAACTGGCCGTCCATTGTGATTTGCTCTTCGTTTGCTTCTCCGTCTGGCGCTTCCTCCAGATAGTCCTCTAACACCGGACCTTTATCGTACTTAAGGAGACCCAGGACAGCTGCAATTACGCGATGCTGGAATTTGGGATCGTTTGGGACACCCAACGGTCGCCCTAGCTCAAATGGCACCCAGAGAGCTCGTGGCGGCTTAATCTTTTCAGAATGTAAACGCACTAGACTTATCTGCAAAGTAGCAATTCCTTCCTGCTCGAAGTAATGTGATAGCCCGCCAACGGCGCGCGTACATTTCGGTCATATTGGCACGAGGAAAAGAACATCGACGTTATCATTTTTCAACATCCGCACTATTTCTAGCGCAGCGGGTTTTAGCTTTTCCGGTGCCGAACCACCTATTACTGAATAATGAAATGCGCCCACTGAGCCGATAAGACCCTTATTAGCCAGCTCTTGAAGACGCTCAAGCGGAAAGCAAATGTTTAGATCTTGCTGGAAACCCGTCCGATCAAAATTGACAGATGAATGTGACATCACAACATCATTTGGCTCAATATCACCTGGGATGACCCTATAATCTAGTGCGCCGCGCCAGAATAATTTTCCGCCACGCCTCTGGATAGCAGCCGTGGATAATAACGAAATGCGGCATTGTGAAAGAGGTTTTTTTATCCTGACGAACGGTGTGTCTTCAAATTCAGGACAAGGTAGTTCCTTGAGCATCTCCCTTTCGCCCGAAGGAATATCTTTTAATCGCGCCATGATAATTTTCTTCCGAAATGCCGTTTCTCATTCCAAGTTATCTTGTACGCCGGTATATCTATGTCTACCATGGTTCCCTATGCATAGACGTCTGCCAGAGAGGCCTATTTTTGCGTGCCTCCTTTTAGTGATTTCCGCAATGATGTGGGGAAGCAATATCACAATTGGCCGTGGCGTTCACGAGGATTTCCCACCAATTGCACTTACTTTCTGGAGAAATTGTGCAGCGTTGATACTGATCGGATTAATAGCTAGGCACCATTGGCACGACATTATACCGGCATTCCAAAGACAAAAATGGGTTGTTATGTTGGGGAGCTTATTCGGTATTGCCGGTTTTAATTGTTTATTATACACCGCGGTCCAATCTACCACCGCCATAAACGCTGCACTTTCGCTTTCGCTGACGCCCGCCATTATTCCGGCGTTAGCCTTTGTTATCCTGAGGGAGGCATTTAATGTGCGACAGTGCTTTGGACTTGCATTATCATTTATCGGCATAAGCATCATAATCGCCCGTGGCAAGTGGGCTGCAATATCGGAGATCACAATTAGCGCTGGTGATATTTTAATGTTAGCCGCAACTGTTGCTTGGTCGATTTATTCAGTTTTGGTTAAAAAAAGAGATAAACAAACTCATCCCCTTACTTTCTTAACTGTTGTGTTGACTATTGCCGTTGTATTGCTTTTCCCGGCTTATCTCTTTGAAAGTCTTTTCATCCAAACAATGCCAGTTACAGAAACATCATTATATGTTGTGCTGTATGTGGGTATTTTCCCCACCGCACTGGCACTTCTTCTGTTTAATAAAGCAGTTGACATAGTAGGGCCCAATATCGCCGGATACTTTCAGCACTTAGTACCTATTTTTGCTTCACTTTGGGCGATTATTTTTTTAGACGAAACATTACAGGTTTACCATGGACTGGGAGGCCTGCTGATTACCATTGGGCTATATAGCGCGTCCACTGCATCGAAATCAAACATGACCCGTTTATAGTAACACAAACATACATTGCCTTAAGCGATACGAATGCGAGTAACGGCGTTAATTAGTGTAAGACATATTTGGGCCATTGGTCTCAAGTGCCAAGTATGCACTCGAACTTCGAATGAGAGAAATGGCATTAAGTGGCAAGGTATGATGATGTTAACTCACCTATCTAATATCTTTATGTTATGCCATAGTTTAAGGAACGTTGACTGTTAGGCACAGTATTGCAATTGAAATGAAAACAACAGCGGCCGTGGCGAGAATCCCAAAGTCTCGCAGAATTCTGCCCTTTATTGAATGGGGCACCAAAAAAGTCCGTTGCCTATATGGAACCATTCTCGCAAACTCCTTTTAATTGTAACTACTATCTCATGTAACAAAAAGAATAGGTCCGCTTCTGGGTGAAAATTAGACCTTTTCATGTTCAATTACGTCAAAAACAAGGCATGGAAGGACCCGAAGATTATAAGCAACGGTAGAGACACTTGACACTTTAATAGAAATGGTAACAGTGAACCGATGGTAACCGAAAATAAAGTAAGTATTCGTAATCTGCACAAATCCTTTGGAGTGAACCATATCTTAAAAGGAGTAGATATCGAAGCGCAGGATGGCGAGTCATTAGTGCTTTTTGGAGAATCTGGAAGCGGCAAGTCGGTACTACTGAAATGCATTCTTGGACTACTCGATATTGATGCCGGGAACATTTTGATAGATGGGGAAATTACGAATGGGCATGGCAATGATAAGAGAGCCCAACATCTTAACAAGATAGGAATGTTGTTCCAACGTTCGGCACTCTTCGACAGCCTTTGTGTATGGGAAAATATTGTTTTCCGGCTTCTGCAAGCCAAAGTCTGCAGCCCAAGTGAGGGCAAAAAGCTTGCGCTTCAAAAACTAGCCTTAGTTCAAATGGGAGGAAACGTGGCAGATCTTATGCCAGCGGAGTTGTCAGGTGGCATGCAAAAGCGTGTCGGCCTCGCACGCGCTATAGCAGGTGATCCGAAGATTTTGTTACTAGATGAGCCTACAGCAGGCCTTGATCCCATTTTAAGTAACGGAATTAGCGAATTGATCTCAAATATCACCAAGGAACTCGATACAACAGTAATTTCAATAACCAATGATATCGATAGCGCACGCGTAATATCAAACAAAGCTGCTATGCTCAAAAATGGACAGATTAGTTGGCAAGGGCCTACCGAATTAATTGAAAAATCTGATAACCCGCATGTGCAACAATATATCAGAAGTTGGGTTGAAGAACGCTCCCTCCGCAAAAAGACAAAAAAGAAATCTCAACGTAACCGTCGACCTTAGTCCGCCGCTGCGCAATGCATTACAATGATTCCGCCGGCAATCACAATGGAAGCTAGTATTCGCCTATTGCCAAATCTTTCCTTCATGAAGAATGTGCCGATAAGTGCTGCGAACACCACGCTCGTCTCTCGAAGCGCGACCACATGTCCGATTTGCGTGATGCTTAGAGCCCATAACACTATACCAAAATTCAAAAATGCGGCGATACCGCAGGAAATGCCAATCTTCCAGTCCGCTAAAAGAAGACCCACTAAACGGTTACCGCGGCGAAAGTAAGCAAGCCCAAACATAGTCAGGGCATCAAATAAAAAAATCCAACCAATAAATGCAAAGCGGGCTTCAGGAAGGCGTATGGCGATTGTGTCGGCGATGGTATATATACTCATCGCGATTCCCGCGACACCGGAGAGAACAAGCGGCCATATTCGTTTTCGAGAAAATGCGCCGGGTTCAAACACAAAAATTAACAACCCAAGACAAATAACAACAATGCTGCCCATTTGCTGCATGTTAGGCACTTCCCCAATAATGGGAATAGCCAGTAAAGTAGTGATCAACGGTGCTATGCCCCTAGTAGTTGGGTATACCTGACTTAGATCCCCTTGCTCGTACATTGCAACCAAGGCCATCTTATAGATCAAATGACATAAAGCATGAACGAAAATCAGTTTCCAAATTTCTAATAAGGGGAAGGGGAACAGCATTATTCCAGGAACGGCAACGATTAGCCCGGAGCCATATATCAATGTGGCCATTGCCACTTTGTCTGCTGCTCTTTTGATAAAAGCATTCCAGATTGCATGCATCACAGCAGCCGCAATAACTAGTAACGTAACAGCAACGGTCATCTAACAATTAAAGTGAGACGTTTATGGCAAGCCGCTACTATTACAAAAGCTACTGATACAAATTCCACTAGCTATAACCACGACCTGTACCAGCAAATTTTACCTTCGCCATATTGTGAATAATTTTAGAATGATATTCTAATGCTTCAGGATCCATATCTGCTTTTGGAGGACGCTCATGATGGAAATTATTGTAACAATCCTCCCCTCTAACAAGCAACGCCGTGTCTTCAATTCCTCCCACCTGCCTCACGTGAGGCGGCAAGTAGCGAACGGCGAGGCCTATTCTCCTGTCGTTTGTCCGATTCGATGATGAAGCATGCACTAATGCAACATGGTGAAGCGACATCTCCCCTGCTTCCAAGACGAGATCAATTCCATCAGTGTCGTCTGGATCTTCAATTAACCTCTGCCCGCGACTTAAGAGATTATCCTCTGCAAAAGTATCCTCATGGTCTAACTGAGGCCATTTGTGTGAACCTGGAATGACGCGCATTGGTCCCGTCTCAATAGAAACACATGATAGCGCTATCCAAGCAGTAACAATGTCTGGAGAATCCATACCCCAATACGTAGAATCCTGATGCCATGTAACATGCCCAGGATGGTGCGCTTCTTTGATGAAAAAAGTGGAGTTCCAACAGAGTATATTAGGCCCAATCACATCCTCCACTGAGTCAAGAACTCGTGGCAAGGTAACTAGATCATGTATCCATGTCAAAACTAGGTGCATTTTTGTCTTGATTTTTTGTCTTATGTTCTTGTTATTCTTCGCCTCAAAATCTTCAAGATTTGTTCTGAATTGTCTAGCCTGACACTTATTCATGACTTGGATAGGAAAATGAAACCCGTCACGACCGTAAGCTGCCACCTCCTCTTCAGTAAGTATTTTAGCCATATACTCCCCCCGTTCACATCTTATATCATTAAGGTGCCATAGGCATCCATGGTCAATCACTCACAAATACCGTTGAATAGCGGACGTCATCAGCGTATCGTTAGAGTTATTATAAAAGTAATCAGGTTTGGAGGCCTGTTATGTCCCTTCTCGCTGAGCGCTTAAAGCGCATTAAGCCATCCCCAACAATCGCGATCAACACAAAGGCAAACGATCTCAAACGCGCAGGTAATGACGTCGTAAGCCTTGCGGCAGGGGAACCTGACTTTGATACTCCTCCGCACGTTGTAGATGCGGCAATTGACGCCATGCGACGCGGCGAAACCAAATATCCGCCTCCAGCTGGCATTCCTGAGCTCCGCGAGGCAATAGCATCTAAGTTCAAACGGGACAATAATCTTGAATATAGTATTGATGAAGTCTGTGTGACGGTTGGTGGTAAACAGGTCATTTTCAATGCGATGATGGCGACGCTATCAGCTGGAGACGAGGTGATAATCCCCGCGCCATATTGGGTGAGTTATACCGATATTGTTCTGCTTTGCGAAGGTGAACCGATAATTGTGAATTGCGGTCTTGCGGAAAAATTCAAGCTGACACCCGAGAAATTAGAAGCGGCAATAACATCCAGGACAAAATGGTTTTTTTTAAATAGCCCCTCTAATCCAACGGGTGTGGCGTATTCTGCTGCTGACTACAAGGCATTGGCTGAGGTGCTAGAGAAACACCCACATGTTTCCATATTTGTGGACGATGTGTACGAGCATATTATTTATGACGGTTTTAATTTTGTCACTTTCGCAGAAGTAGCCCCTCAGCTTAAGGAAAGGACGCTTACCCTTAATGCCTGTTCAAAAGGCTACAGTATGACGGGGTGGAGAGTTGGTTTTGCAGGTGGACCGGTAGAGTTGATAAAAAAAATGAACATGGTTCAGAGTCAAGCCTGCACAGGTACCAGTATCATCAGTCAATGGGCTGCCGTCGCCGCATTGGAAGGTGATCAATCTTTCCTAAAAGAATGGGTCCAGACATTTCAAAAACGGCGCGATATCTGCGTCTCTATGCTAAACCAGACGAATGGATTAGAGTGTCCCACTCCTGAAGGGGCTTTCTATGTGTATCCTTGCATTGCTGGATGCCTAGGGAAACAAACACCCGCCGGACAAATAATAAAAACCGATGAAGACTTTTGTAACTATATCTTAGAAACGGAAGGTGTTGGCATCGTACATGGCGCAGCATTCGGACTTGAACCTTTTTTTCGTTTGTCATATGCCGCCGCAACAGATGTAGTTCAAGATTGCTGTGCCCGGATCCAACGGGCGTGTGCAGCATTAAGCTAATAAGACTTTAAACCATACCTCTTTAGCCCACCAAAGGGTCGACGTCGTTTTCCGCGTGACGCATAAAAGAATATAATTAAGAGATTGGCGCGAAAATCAATATGTTCAGGCAAAAATTTTCGAGATTACTGGACTTTAATAATGTTACTTTAAAGAAACCTTCCCACCTTATAACCTGAAAATACAACGAAAAGGATCAAACATTGGATATCTCCGCCACCGCTAATGCACTTATTGCCGCCCGTAAATCCGACACAGTTATTCAAATTCAGGAATTTCCAAAAAATCTTGCGGAAGCCTACGCAATTCAACGTGCTGTAGCTAAGGACTATGGCGAAGCTTTAACGGGGTGGAAAGCTGCTTTTACTGCTACTGCAGCAATGGAGATGATGAAAACTGATGAGCCTGCTTACGGGCCACTCTTTGAGGGATCAACTTTTATCTCCGGAGATACCTTAAAATCACCCGACCACTGTTTGCGCCGAATTGAATGTGAGTACGCTTTCAAAATAGCCACCGACTTCGGGCCTCGCGATAAGGAATATTCTTTGGATGATATTATATCTGGCGTGGCATCGCTCCATCCAGCTATTGAAGTTGTACATGTGCGTGTTAACGGTGCATTCGACATAGGCGCACGTGCCGTTGTCGCGGATCATTGCGGTAATTATGCATTCGTGGCTGGCGCTGGAACATCGGACTGGAGCTCTCTCGACATAATTAATCAACCGGTGACACTCAGCGTCAATGGTGAGCAAGCTGCAACAGGGGGGGGCAAAAATGTTTTGGGTAATCCACTTAAGTCCCTCGTCTGGACAATTAATCGACTTTGCGTCGACGGCTATACTCTGAAAGAAGGTCAATATGTAACGACGGGAAGTTGCACTGGGATGCATCCAGTACCACAATCTTGTGAGCTAATTGCTGATTTCGGACCGCTTGGACAATGCGGGTTGAACTGTACAGCACAATGAGAACAACACTTCTTTCCATCATAATCATTTTCATGTTTCTTGGAGTGCGGGTGGCCGCACACCAAGAAGACAAACCACACGAGGGTGGCTGGAATGAAATGATGGGCCGCAGTGAGGTGTCTCGCGAGCTTGGCGATTGGGTGTCTACAGTCGGATACCTTGAGCATGCAAGGGAGAAGGCCTCCGACGGACTACCAATGGCAGTGACACACCTTCAATTAGCTGAGGCCCTAGCTTTTAGTGGTTCGCTGGATGCGGCTGGAAATGCAGCGAGAGAAGGTCTCAATACAGGTACTTTACTCGATCCCTTACCGCAAATTCGCGGCCAATTACTCGAAGTGCTAGCTTATGCCATTCATAACACAGAGGGCAAAACCAGTGAAATACGAGAACTGGTTACTGAGGCTATAAGAATTCGAGAAAACAGCAGTTCCCCCTTTGTGCCGCGCAGTCATGACTTCAGCTTGCGTCATACGAAAACAGGATTTTTATTTGGAGCAAATATCTCAGAATTTCATCGCACAAGCTTAAGAAGAATTAAAACCGGTATGCCGCACGTCAAAGGGAAGTATGCCAAATGGCTTGGTGAAAGTGCTGTTTCAGCTGAAATCGTAATATACCCCAAACAAAAAGAAGCACTTCGCCAACTGTTTGATCAAATACGCGCGATGATTGTGCAACGCTACCGCGATGCACGTCGTCACAGCAGAGGCACTTATAGCATTGCAAAAACGCATGGTCTAAAGGGTCTCCAAGCACAATGGTTAGTGAACGATCCAAAGAACAAAACTGAACTTTGGACAGGGCTATATGTGCTAGAGAGAAATAATTTTATAATTCAGGTAAATGCGCGTGCCCGAGCGAAAGAACTAGACCATGCCTCGCAGCTTGTTGACAAGTTTGTACGAGCTTTCAAATGGGCGCGGCCTCTTCAAGATTAGTTTTTACCAAACGCCATAGAATTTTGTGGAATGCTTTTATTCGATTACAAGGCGTATTCTTAATGTGTCGTGGTTAGGGACAAAACCTCGGGACCCTTAAACACAAACAACTGGGTTAGGGAAAAGAATTGAGCCGTGTTAAGGGCTAGCATACATTTTTGACTTGAGGCAGAGTAGCAGGACAACCACGCTAAGAAGAGCAAGAATTGAAAATTAGGATTATAGGAGGACTTCTTAATGGTCGACGCGATTAAAGCTGCTGAAATCCTTGTTACCGCGCACCTTCGGAATGAACTGCTGGAAGATATCCCAGACGATTGCAAAGCACAGACACCAGACGAGGCGATAGAAGTACAGCTTGCAATTTTGAACCACGATAAGGTGACCCATAATGGATGGAAAGTGGCCCTAACAAATAAAGTGCTGCAGGAAAAAGCAGGAGTTACTGAACCCGCCTATGGACCAATTTTTGAAGAGTTTGTGTTTGATAACGGCCATATTTTTTCCGGCGGCCAACCCACGGTAGGTGGTATTGAGTGCGAATTCGCGGTCATTCTTAAAGAGGATCTTCCAGCCTCTGGCGCACCTTATACAACATCAAACGCTGCGGAAGCAGTGGGCAGTGTCCATCCGGCCATTGAGATCACAGGCACGAGGTTCAAGACAAGAAGCAATCTTGGAAGGCCTGGCTCGACAATGGATTTCGCCGGTAATTTTGCTTTCGTGTTTGCCGAAGGAACCACAGACTGGCAGCGCTTTGACTTGCCCAGTCACAAAGTCCAACATATAGTTGATGGTGAATTAATCAAAGAATCCACTGGTGCTTGGGTGCTAGATAATCCATTAAATTCAATATCGTTTCTCGCAAATAAGCTTGCTAATCGTGGCATTGACTTGAAAGCCGGAGAGTGGATAAGCACTGGCGCTGCCACAGGGCCAATACCAATTGGCGCCGGCTCAAAGGTCGAGGCTAACTTTGGCGAACTTGGAAGCTGTTCTTGCATAATGCCAAAAGTATAGTATGCAACTTTTTTGACTGTGTTTGTATAAATTAGATTAGAAATACGGTTTTTTTAATTCTGCGCCCAGAAAGAGCAAATGCAGACGCTTTACCTGTCTAGTGCACTATTCTTAATACTTTAAGCTTATCTAGGATTCTGGTGTGTGTTTCGCTAATCTGTATTATCGAATAGTGTCCAGAAATACGAGGATTTTGCCTCGCCTTTTCCCATGCTCTTTCGGGGCGCAAACTGATCTATGAGTCATTTAGCGAAAGAGCTTTTTTGCAAATCAAAGGGAAAATAAAGAAACTCACGTTCTCACATATAGAGGCAGCAATACCATTTGTTTTTATATTTTGCAGTGCATTCATTCAAAATGACAGCGTACGCAAAAGCATTCGCGCGGCTCGTTGTCAGAGCTATATTCGTGAATTGCCTCAGTGACGGAAACCGGAGTGAGGCCTGCTGCGATAATCGCAGCTTTTATTTCTAACCACGGATGCTCAAAAAAATTGTGTTCATTGAGTCTTGAGGTGCCATCTGTACTCTTGAAAACAGTGAAGATTAGCTGGCCGGACCGTCGTAAGGCATTGGCCATGACGGTCAACACCTTATCCAAAGCACGGAAATGAAATAGGACGGCAGCTGAAACAATAAGGTCGTAGGCCTCATGCTTTCGCGAGAGGAAATCCACTAGGTCTGCAACTTCTATTGCCTCATAAACGCCTTTACTCTCCGCCACCGCCGCCATCTCGGGAGAAATATCAACTCCGTCAAGCCGTTTTACTAATGATTTTAATCTTATGCCTAAACTACCGCTACCGCATCCAACATCAAGTACATGCCCATTGTGCCCAATTTCGCGAACCGATTCCTTAACGGCCGCGAGTATCAACTCATGACCGTTATAATTTTCCTTGACCGTCTGATCCCAAGTATGAGCACGGATACGATAGAAATTTTTTAGGTACGCGGAAGTCGCACGATTTGGGATATCCTCAACTCCACTGGCCCCAAGCTTCAATCTGCCCCCTAAGCGGTCGGAAGGATCAAGCTTTAGATATCGGGCCATCGCATCACCGCCTGGACCTAAATCGCCCTTAGCAAGCAGGGCTACCGCAAGATAAAACCATGCAAAATCGAGCGCTGGGTGCTCCGACACGGTTTCATTAAGATGCTCAATAACTCGGACATCTTGGTGGTGACGACGAGCCAATTTAGCAAATGCTTCACATATCAAAGGAGACTCAGGATCCCTCTCAGCAGCTCTTTGATACATTTTTAAGGCTTGTGTCTCCTCGCCGCCTTCTTGCAATAACATGCCGAAGTTCAGTAGGCAGCTAGCGTCGGCGTTAGGCTGCGATACAGCTTTTGCAAAGAGAATTTTTGCCTCTTCGCGACGGCCAAGCTTGGCCAGCACAACCGCGTAATTTCCGACAATATTCAAATCATTCGGTTCTATTTTTAAAAGGTGTTTGAACGCACGAGCCGCACCTTTGATATTGCCAGACTCCATTCTGCAAACGGCAAGTAAATTCCATACTCTTAAGTCGTTTTTATGTAGTTGGGCAGGTGCCTCTAGCAACTTTACTGCTGTATCAATTTTCCCAGACATTTTTGCCGCCAAAGCGGCACCATACAGTATCTCACTATCTGTTTCTCCCAGCTCAAGAGCATGGCAGTATGCATCTTCAGCGGCCACAAAATCACCCTGAGCTTCAAGTGCTGCGCCGAGATTGGCAAAAATCTCACCATCACCTGGCGCTAATTTAGTGGCCTGCCGAAAAGCAGTGACCGCCTCCTCAAGCCGATCCAGCTTACAAAGCACGGCGCCCAGCAAATGGTATACATCCGGGTCGCTCGATTGAGTGCCGATTAATGCTCGGCATCCAATCTCGGCTTGCTCAAAAAGTCCCGCTTCAAAATCAGCAAGCACACCATCAAATGAAATTTCCAAATACTTCCTCTTCACACCAAGGGTTTGAGAATGTCAATATATAAGTGTAGATATGTCCGATGTGTAGTTATTGAATATTACAAAAAGAATTACAGCCCGCGACTGAATAAATGCCTCAAGAACCTACTACAGTAAATCATGCCCTCACAATTCAAATATAATATTTAAATTGCGCTGATTTTAGGACGCTCAATCTTTTTAGATTATATTTAGATTATATGAGGCACCACTTATGCCAGCTGAGGTAATATGAGAATGGTGTGATTTGCGCAAAACCAAGGAGAGGAAAATGCCGGAAAAATTTATCAAACCTGATATTGAATGGCGCGAACAGCTGACCCCAGAGCAATATCACATCACTCGAGAATCAGGCACTGAGAGGGCTTTTACGGGTGCATATTATGATTGTACCATCGAAGGCACATACGAATGCGTTTGTTGCGGACGGGACTTGTTCAGTTCAGAAGCCAAGTTCAACTCTGGAACTGGTTGGCCAAGTTTTTCCGAACCAATAAAAGAAAATAGTGTTATTGAACGACAGGATATCAGCTTCTCAATGGTACGCACGGAAGTAATTTGCTCTCGCTGCAATGGGCATCTCGGGCACGTATTTCCTGATGGGCCTCCTCCAACTGGTCTACGTTACTGCATTAACTCAGCGTCTTTAAAACTAAGCCCCAAGTGAGGAAAGTGCCGTTTTCAATATTCACGCCGTATAATTGATGCCGTTTAATTTTATATGATTTCGAGTTTCTACCGCTCGTTAGACCATTGCGAAATAACCTTGTATACCGCTCGAGTTAGAACATTAAGGTCATTTGGTTCAATTACAAGCGGAGGCATCAGATAAACAAAATCTCCGAAAGGCCTAACCCAAACTCCCTCCAACGTAAATTGCTTGCGCATAGCAGCTAAATCAGGCACGCGGTCTAGCTGGACAACGCCAATGGCGCCTTTTACGCGGACATCAATCACCCCGTTTAGTTTGGTACACTCATGGAGTTCTTCCGCTAGTTGGGTTTGTATTAAATCCACCTGTGCCAATCGATCCTCACTTTCAAACAAATCCAGCGAGGCGTTTGCTGCGGCGCAGCCCAATGCATGCCCTGTATAAGTAGGCCCGTGCATAAATGCTTTGCCTGCGTCCTCTGATAAGAATGCTTCGTAGACCCGGCTATTAGCAACGGTCGCCGCTAACGGCATTGTACCGCCGGTGAGCGCCTTAGATAATGTAATGATATCTGGAGAAATGCCTGCTTGTTCGCAGGCAAACATGCTACCGGTGCGCCCAAAGCCTGTAGCAATTTCGTCGAGGATTAGCAGTAAGTCATAGCGATGGCAAAGTTTGCTGACACGGCGTAATATTTCAGGTGAATGAAATTTCATGCCACCTGCCGCTTGTACTAGAGGTTCTAGGAGTACTGCTGCAAGGCGGACAGATTCGTCGGCAAGGAAGGATTCAAAATCTTCAAATTCTTCATCAGTTCTCGGTAAAGGCATCACGAACTGCTCGGGTAATACCCCCTTGAACATCGAATGCATCCCCTCTTCAGGGTCGCAAACCGACATCGCTGTCATCGTATCCCCATGATAACCGTTCAGAAAACTAACAAATTTAGCACGCCCGCGCTGACCACGGTTCAGCCAATATTGCACGGCCATTTTCATCGCGACCTCAATAGAAACTGACCCTGATTCGGAATAGAAAACGTGACCGAGATCACCGGGTAAGATATTGGCTAAGCGCTCTGACAGCCGCGCAACCGGCTCGTGAATAAAACCTCCGAGCATAACATGTGGTAATTTCTCAAGTTGCGATGCGACGGCCTCACGAATATGGGGATGCGAGTAGCCATGGCACGCCGTCCACCAAGATGCAGTGCCATCAATCAAATAGGTGCCATCGGCCAGTTCAATCCGAACTCCGCTGGCGCGGATCGCTGCTTCCGGATTTGTTTGTGTTTGCATCTGAGCGTATGGTAACCACAAATGGGGATATCCATCCCTCGCCCAGTCTGGCCAAGCATTATCCATCACCAAATAATCACTCGTTCAGTGGCATCTCTAGGGGATGAATACCCAAGCGCGCGAATAAAGCATCATCCTCATCAACTTCGGGATTAGACGTAGTCAAAAGCTTTTCGCCACAAAAAATTGAATTCGCCCCTGCCATGAAACATAGGGCTTGAGCTTCACCACTCATGCTTTCACGTCCGGCAGAAAGACGCACAAAACTTTTAGGCATCAAGATACGCGCTACTGCTATGGTTCTTATGAACTCCAACACATCAAAGTCTTCGTTGTTGTTAAGTGGTGTTCCCTCCACCTTCACCAACATATTTATTGGAACACTCTCAGGATGGTGTTTCATGTTTGCAAGTGTCATCAACATGCCTGCTCGATCTTCTCGTTCCTCGCCAAGACCAACTATACCGCCAGAACACACATTCATGCCGGATTTTCGAACATTGTCGATGGTATCGAGCCTATCTTGGTAGGTACGACTTGTGATTATTTCTGAGTAAAATTCTTCTGATGTATCAACATTATGATTATAGTAATCAAGACCAGCTTCGGAAAGTCGAGAGGCCTGCTCCTTAGTTAGCATTCCTAATGTCATGCAGCTTTCCATTCCAAGATCTTTTACACCTTTTATCATAGCAATTATCTTGTCGAGATCACGATCCTTCGGATTACGCCACGCCGCCCCCATACAAAACCGTGAGGCACCAGTATCTTTTGCAGCCCTAGCTTCCGCTAGCACTGCTTGCACTTCTAATAATTTTTCGGCAGGTAAATCAGTATGATAGTGTGCACTTTGCGGACAGTACTTGCAATCCTCCGGACAACCGCCAGTTTTGATTGAAAGCAAACGACTTTTTTGCACTTCATTTGGATTGAAATACAGACGATGTACTGTCTGCGCTTCGAAAAGAAGATCATTAAAACTGAGTGCAAAAAGCTCCATTATTTCGCTACGGCGCCAGTCGTGGCGTAATCCATCACTTTCAACGAACGCGGCGGGATCTATTTCAGCTAAACTCATTCAAAATACTTTCGATTACAGATACTATTTATGTGCATATTCATTAACCACGAGGATAAAGTCAAATAACTGTTCGAAGACTTATTGACAGACGCACACTCGTGCAGGACTTTAGATAAAGTATAGGAGATTGATTTGAAATCACTCGATCAGTTTTGCCAAGGGAAACTCGACGATTTGGAGTCAAAAAAATTACGCCGCGTCCTCGTCGAGACGGATCGTCATGGCCCCGCAAAAACACGACGTGCCGGGAAAGATATGATTTCATTTTCTTGCAATGACTACCTTGATCTATCGCATCATCCAAAAGTTCTTTCTGCCGCTAATTCAGCACTTTATCGTTACGGAGCAGGGTCTGGGGCATCGCGTCTAGTAACCGGCAACACTCCGCTTTACGCACAATTGGAAACTAAGCTCGCAAAGTTCAAGGGAAGTGAAGATGCTATTGTTTTTGGTAACGGGTATTTAACAAATCTTGGCGCAATCCCATGCCTTGTTGGACGCAAAGACCTCATAATCGCCGATGAGCTCTGCCATGCCTGTTTATATGCCGGGGCGCACTTAAGCAGATCTACTTTTAAGACTTTTCACCACAACAGTGTCAGTCAATTGGCAGCCATACTTGAATCATCGCGAAGTCAGCACCCAAAATGTATGATCCTTGTCGATGGGGTCTATAGTATGGACGGAGATCGGGCTCCTGTTAAAGAGATTGCATCATTAGCCGAAAAATACGATGCCTGGCTATTAATAGACGATGCTCATGGGCTTGGAGTTGTTGCAGATGGGAAAGGCAGTTCCTACGTTGATGGAAATCGGATCCCGGTGCCCTTGCAAATGGGCACTCTCTCGAAGGCAATAGGTGGTTACGGGGGCTATCTGTGTGCCTCCAAGCCTGTGATTGACTTTATCAAAACTCGTGCACGCAGTTTTATTTACACCACAGGTCTACCACCCGCTACATTGGCCGCTGCCATTGCCTCTCTTGACTTAATTGCCACAGACAAAGAATTGGTGAAAAAACCTATGATGCATGCTAAGCTTTTTTCTAGAATACTCGGCCTATCGGAGCCTGAAAGCTGTATTGTACCGGTTATCCTTGGTTCGGCAGAAAAAGCTCTCGAAGCTAGCTCAGCACTTGAAAACGATGGGTATATTGTCACGCCAATTCGCCCACCGACCGTCGCAGAGGGTACATCTAGGCTACGTGTTACTTTTACTGCCGAACACAAAGAAGCTGATGTGCTTCAGCTTGCTAATTCATTACGACCTTTTCTTCCTGAAAAGTCTATTTATCCTTTCACAGTCAGCTCATGAAGAAATTTTTTATAACTTCTACAGGCACTGAAATCGGGAAAACCGTTGTTACTACAACGCTTGCATGGCAGGCTCGGAAAGAAGGTAAGCGGGTCCGTGTATTAAAACCAGTGATTAGCGGTTTTGACGAGGAAACCTGCAACGAAAGCGATACAGCGCAAATTCTGCAATGCCTCGACATTGAACAAACGCAAGCCTCGATAGAATCAATTTCGCCATGGCGGTTTAAAGCACCACTTTCTCCGGACATGGCAGCAGCACGAGAAGGTACGCCTTTAGAATTTAATTCTATTATAAATTTTTGTCAGGAAAAAGAAACCGAGTCGAACGATCTTCTACTAATCGAAGGTGTAGGAGGATTGATGGTACCCCTAACCGACTCCAGAACTGTCCTAGACTGGATCAAAGCTTTGGGATACCCCGTCATAATAGTTGTCGGTTCATACCTGGGCACAATCAGTCATACGTTAACCACTGTGGAAACTGCACAAAAGTTTGGGCTGAATGTCGCTTCCATAGTAATCAGCGAGTCAGAAAATAGCCCGGTCCCCATCCATGAAACAGCTAACGCTATAAAACGGTTTCTGACCAAAATTCCTATACTAGAGTTACCGCGCCTTGCCCCCAGCTCAACACCGTGGCAAGAAGCACCAGAATTAATAATAAAAAACCCGTAACTAAAATTTACATGGCAATACTAGAACAACTTTTATCTTACATGGGAGAATGCTAATGGAGGTTATTCCTTCTGGCGGCGCTCACGGCGCAGAGATAATGGGTGTTGACTTGAGTCAGCCGCTGAACGACGACACTTTCGAGTCGATACTAGCTGCTTTTCACACCCATTCAGTCATCGTTTTTCGGAACCAGGATATTGCGGAGGAGGATCACATACGGTTTTCAAGACGTATTGGGGACATTGACAATGATGTCTATGGCCATTTTGCGCATCCGAACCACGGAGAAATCGTTATAATTTCTAATATCCTCGACGAAGACGGCAAGCCGATCGGCGTGTCCGATGCGGGTAAATTTTGGCATACTGATCTCGCATACACCAAAACCCCGAGCCGAGCTTCACTCCTCTATTCTTTTGAAGTGCCTGTTTCTGATGACGGAACCGTGCTCGGCGACACACTATTCTCTAATACGGCTGCAGCCTACGACGGGTTGCCCGATGACATCAAAAGCCGCATTGATGGCAAATCAATTACTAACCGACATGCCTACGCCTATTTCAAATCTGGCCAAGGCGAGCAATTTAAAAAATCGGCAGAGGCTCTCAACGACGTTGAACACCCACTAGTAATCAAACATCCCTTTACCGGACGGAAAATTTTATTTTGCAATGAAGCCATGACTGTCCGCATAAATGACCTGCCAATAGAGGAAAGCGAGCAGTTATTGGGTTTTCTGGTTGAATGGGTGAAAAAGCCAGACTTCGTCTACCGACATAAATGGCAGGCGGGCGATTTATTAATGTGGGACAATTTCCCAACGCAACACTTTGTTGAACACAATTTCGAGCTACCACTGCGACGCAGGATGCAGCGAATTACAGTGCGCGGTACAGTCCCAATACCGGCCTAATCTAATTTGAAGGTTTGTCATTACAATAACCCCCTATCACCCCCTTGGCTCTAAGTTGATCTGTATAAGCTTGGGAGTAACCCAATTCGCTCAGTATTTCGTCATTGTGCTCTCCCAAGTGTGGGCTGTGGGTAAGCGGATGATTATCTTCGGGCAGAGGTTGCCCGGCAATTGTCGCCATGGGTAACAGGCCAAGGGTGTCATTTTTAACCCAATGCACTGCACTCATTGCCTTGACCTGTGGATCTTTAAACAGATCATTGTGGGTGTGCACTTTTGCATTCAGTACATCGATCCCATCCAGAACCTCATTCCATTCATCACAAGTCTTTGTTTCTATTATAGGGCGAATCTCTTCTAAAAGTTGCTCCCGGTGAGTCACCCGATCGAGCGCATTGGCGAAGCGTGGATCATCTATCCATTCTTCTTTTTTAATCAATTCACAAAATGCTCTAAAATGTGGATTTCGACGCGCATTGATGCTCATAAAGCCGTCTTTGGTCTTGAAACATCCAACCGGCATGCCGATCGGTTCTGCATCGCCTTCTTGAAGGTAGGACTCCATCATTGCCGCTTCCTGGAAAGTTAATGATGCCTCGAGCAGACTAGTTCGAATATGCTTTCCACTACCTCTAATGGCCTGCCTGTAGAGCGCGGCTGCTACTGCCTGAAAACAATAGAGCCCAGCACCGAAATCAATAGTCAACATGTCCATACGTTGGGGGGTACCGGTGGAGTCACGGTTGATCGACATCATACCTGTGTATGCCTGCATCACAGAATCTGTAGCCGGCAAATTGCGGCGCGGGCCTTCATGCCCAAAACCTGTGACCGACAAATACACAACTGATGGATTTATCTTAGAGACGCTAGCATAATCAAGACCGAACTTGTCAATCTTACCAACACGGTAGTTCTGCAGAACAACGTTGCATTGGGCAGCAATTTTTTTAGCGATCTTCAAGCCTTCATCTGTCTTAAGATTGAGACCTAATGATCTTTTACCGCGGTGCACAACAACTGAATGCGCTGTCTGGTCCCCCTTATGCTTACCAAGCTGACGACTCCAGCAACCGGTTCCAGGAGGCTCTACTTTAATTACACCAGCGCCATTCCGCGCCAACATCATTCCGCAATAAGGAGCCGCTACACCTTGACTGAGATCAAGTACTTTTACGCCGTTGAAAGGGAGATCATCACCCATCCATATTCCTCAGGATTTATTCAATAACCACTAATATAAGTTTTACAGTCAAGTTGAGCACATACATGGGAACCACACTCTCCTCAACATTAGTATATATCCAACGAAATTAATCCAAAAAAACCGCACACGATAGTAATTAAATGAAGATTACTCGTATTTATATTTGGCTTAGCTGATAATATATTTTGAAGGGTACAGGGGCTGAGCTGGTGCTTTCCCTTTGATATGTGAATTTGTAATTAAGGAACGTTGTTATGATCAAAAAGCTTAATGAGCGACAATTAGAGCAATACTGGGAAGATGGGTTCACAGTTATAGATAGAGCTTTGCCAGCTAGCTTGTTAACAAAGATGCTGAGATTGACCGATGAAATAGTGGAAGATGCTAAAGGGTTGACTGAGAGCAACGAATGCTACGATCTTGAAGAAACACACTCATTGCATGAGCCCCGGGTCAGACGTCTAAAATCACCATTTAAGTATTGGAATCTTTTCAATGAATTTCTGCGCAGTGACGTTGCACTAGACCCAGTAGAGCAAATTATTGGTCCCAATATAAGGCTTTATAATAATAAAATGAACATGAAAGCGCCGGGGTATGGTGCTGCTGTTGAATGGCACTCTGACTGGGCGTTCTATCCACACACCAATGATACAGGCCTGGCATTGGGGGTTTATCTTGATGATGTTGGTGAAGACAATGGGCCTATGATGGTTATTCCCGGCTCACACAAAACGGGCGTGATCGATCATCACAGTGAAGGGTATTTCTGCGGCGCGATCGATCCAATTAAAACACCAATGGCTTTTTCACAAGCTGTACCCCTGACAGGAGCGGCAGGAACGATAACTCTCCACCATGTTCGCTCCGTGCACGGATCAGCTTTGAACCGTTCTGCAAAACCACGCCGATTATTACTCCAAGGCTACTTTTCCGCTGACGCATGGCCGCTAAATGGCTTTCGTAGTGGGCAAAGCATAGAGGACTTTGATGCTTTAATTGTTCGCGGTCTCTCCACGTTACAACCAAGACTTGAAAATATTCCCGTGAAAATGCCTTTCCCCAAAGCACCTCATCAAGGATCTATCTACGAGAATCAACAAATACTCAAGAATCGATATTTTGAATCGATGGGTGCTGACTAGTGGGTAGTCAAATAACCTATGGTTTAGGCAGATGTCTCACGTGGGCGAGTGTCTAGCTTTGAAAACATTGCACCGAGCAGAAATCCTCCGGTGCAAATTAACAGGCCAAAAACGTTAACGCCAAGATCATCAGCATATTTACCTGATCCTATGTCAAGAGCTGCCGGGAAGATTTCGATGCTGAATGCGCTTTCAAGCGTCAGTAATACCCCGAAGCATAGTCCTGGCCAAAAGGCCAGATGGAAACTTAGTTTTCTAGCCGTTCTAATCCATGACAAAAGAAATATTGGTGCCAAACCCATTACCATAGTTCCACTTATTGTAGTTGCAGCAATGACTGCAGGCCCCAAAGCATCTCCGAGGTAAATGCTTAGTAGCGGCAAATTTCCCAAAAGGGCAAGCGCCAGCATCAGGTGCCGACCACGCGCCGAATGTTTATCGGTTGGGGGTGCTTGGTTATTTGTCCAATCTCGCGCCCCTAATTTTGCCGCTGATGCAAACGTTGAATCAAGCGTCGAGCCGGCACTGGTCAACATAATGGCATTAAACACAAGAAGCATCGGAAGACCAAATACGCCTGGCACCACAACAACTGCCACACCATCTAGGCCTTGGGATCGCGAGTAAATTCCAATTATAGAAAAAAGTAAAATGAAGCTGCCCGCCACCAAGCCCGCTAAAAAAAAGCCTTTTACCATACGTTTTGGGCTAGTGATAAAAGCACGATCAGTCATTACCGGATCATGAAACCCGTAGCTGAGTGCCTGAACAAGGGCGAGACAAAAAAAGGTCGACCCCGCAAGCATAGTTGAATTATTAACCCTTGGCAGTCCGGCTGCAAAGAGACCCGGCCCCAGCGTTGAAAGCACAACAACCAGCAATACCGCAGCTAATAGCATCTGCGCACCATCAGTAATAAGGCTTGAACGCAAGCCTCCTCGCCAAGAATAAAATAGAGTGAAACCTGTGATAACTATAACTGCAATCCAATACCCACTGCTGCCTTCAATGCCAAAATAGAGCGCGCCAACCTTTGTATTTGACCAAATTTCATTAATCAGCCGAATAGCTATAGCCACCATAAAGAGTTTGGTGCAAATTCCACCGTATTTGTTTGTTAAGAAGCTGGGAAGAGACTCCCAGCCGCCTCGGGTACGAATAAAATAGATTGTAACGCCGACAATAATAAAACAAAGGTAATAAGCAGAGTATCCTATTGCCCCAATCCACCCATAAGCAGCGCTTAAATCAGCAACATTTGTTATAGACTTTGCGAAAATCCACGAAATAGCAGCACTTGCTACTAATAGCACCAAACCCGGTTCGGTACCGCCTTTACTACTACCGCTAAAAAATTGATTGTTTGTAATTCCACCTGGCATCACCAGCCAAATTAGAAGCCCGTAACTTAACAAAACCAGCCACGGGGCAATCAACAGCACGTCCATCATGATTTCACACTCCGCCTAGCAGCAACATGATGGCAGGGGCGGCAGGATTCGAACCTGCGCATCACGGGATCAAAACCCGTTGCCTTACCGCTTGGCTACGCCCCTTCCTGACCTGAAGGATAGAAGTGAATGACGGCTAGAGCAAGCGACCATGTGTCAGCCCAACATCAATATACCCCTGTCAGCTGACAAAAACTCAGCTGGTTCAAGTCGTAAGGCTTTGCTAACCGAAACCAACTCTCAGCGCAAAGAAAAAAGCATTTTTCTTATATAATAAACTACCCTGATGCCCTTTGAATAGTTATGGACCAGAGCAGCCATTTTAACGACCAACCGCACAAACTTCCGCGCCCGAACAGTATGCCTGCGACAAAATTAGCTAAAGATCCTCCCATGGGCGCTCTGCTTTTGCAGTCATCGTAGCTTCTGCCCACCAACCTCGTTTCTTGAGTAATGCAGCAGCCTGTTTTGCCTTGACAATATTCCCATAAATTCCAAAGCAAGTGGCTCCGCTTCCGGAAAGCCTAGCCAGCAAACACCCATCAGTTTCATCAATCGCGTGTATAATCTCTGCAACCGCCGAACATTTTTTAATGGCTGGCCGCTGAAGATCATTGTGTCGAGTTTTAAGAAGGCTTACCAATTCAGATATTGTAGATGGGATTTTTGGAAACCGCGCCGCTTCTGAAAATTCCTTGCCAAAAGTTCCAAAAATAGACCTCGTCGCTAGTTCTACCCCTGGATTGACTAATAGCAAAGGAAAGGCCGGTAGACCAGGAATTGGTTCTACTTGCTCGCCTATGCCGCCTACGTAACAAGGCTCGCTAAGAAGGCAAGCTGGTACATCTGATCCAATACCTAATCCCAATAGCGTAAGATCAACCGCTGAAGGAGAAATCTGCCAAAGTTCTGCCAGGGCTCGAAGTACGGCCGCAGCGTCAGCAGAACCTCCGCCAAGGCCCGCAGCAATTGGCAAATTCTTTGTTAATGTAATTTTTGTCTGCGGCCTTATTTGCACGGCGTCCGCGAGCAGACGGGCTGCCCGGAGTACAGAATTATCCTCTTTAGTTGACAATTTTTCGGCAAATGGACCCTGTATTTCCAAACTCAACGAGCGCGCGGGAGTAACCGCAATCACGTCCGCAAAATCTCCAAAAACGAAAAGGCTATCTAATTCATGATAGCCATCCTCACGCCGGTTTAAAACATGAAGGTATAAATTTATTTTTGCTCGGGCATATACTCTTATCGTATCGGATGCGCGGGTGCTCATTTACTATTTCCAAGTATTTCAGGTTTACCGAGACCAGTTTGAATTTTTATGACGATTTTTTCGCGTTCCTCCTTTCCCGGCTTGAAGCTAAGAGCCCGCCGCCACTGAAAACGGGCCTCTTGCTTGCGCCCAACACGCCAGTATGCATCGCCCAAATGATTGTTAATAATCGGGTCATGTGGTCTGATTTGTACAGCTCGTTCGAGATGCGGTACCGCTTTATCATATTCCCCCAGTCGATAAAGAACCCAGCCCATGGAGTCGACGATGTAACCGTCATTGCGCCGTTGAGCAACGGCGTTTTCTATCAATTGTCTCGCACGTCCAAGATTTTTTCGCTTCTCCACCCATGAGTAGCCCAAATAGTTTTGAACGTACGGTTGATTAGGATTTAATTCTAGCGCCTTCAGAAAATCTTTTTCCGCCCTGTCCCAATTTCTTGATCGTTCTAGCGCAATACCTCGTGCATAGAACAGATTCCAATCCTGTTTCTTTGGTACTTTTAATCGAGCAAACATGCGATCATAGACTTCGACTGCTTCTAAATAGCGTTCCTTAAACCTAAAAAAGTTACCAAGTCTCAGCAATGCATCCAACCTACGTGGCCTGAGGTTTCCCATTTCCTCAAGAAGCACTTGTGCCTCATCTAAGCGTCCCTCCTCATACAATGCGTCAGCAGTCCGCAGCCGCGCAGTCCAGGAATAAACTGACCCGGGGTCTACTTTGCGATAATTTTCAACCGCATCTTCAAACCGCTGTCGTGACATCAGAATGTCACCGATCAGAATTTCCGCAAGCGGAAAATTCGGCTTAAACATGCAGGCGAGCCGCGTGTAGAGTAAAATCATATTGCTGGCTCGGTCACGTGGTAGCGCGGTAGCCAAGCTGAATAAACCCTCCGCTAATCCCTGTGTGGGCGTCTCTACTATGGATGCAACAAGTTTCCCACTTTCCACATTTTCGCGCAAACCTGAAAAGGCAAAGTTATCAATATCCGAATTTCGTTGCCCGTCAATAATTTCTAAAGCCTCTTTTTTCTTACCGATTTTTTGCAGTATTGGAATTACGACCCGCTGGATACGGACTGGTGCAGTCAAGAAATTCCTGTCCTCATTGACTTTTTTAAGCTGTTCATAGGCTTCATCGAAATCACCCGCTAAGTAATTAATTAAACCCACATTTAATCTATATATCGAGTTTAATCCTTTTTCCTGTGCTATTACTGCAAGGGCTTTTCTGGCTTCAAAAAATTTTTTTTGGCCGACTAGGCTCCAAGCTCTCGCAAGCGGCACGACATAAGCCCCTAAACCACTAGTTTCAGTGTTCTCCAACCTACCTAACGCAGCAGAGTAGTTTTTCTCCCTAAAATCAGAAGCTATTTGAACAATCCGAGCAGTTGAATCGTAACCAGATCTACCTTCCATCTGACGGGCAAACTCCAGTGCTTTATGGCTATGGCCCGCACTAACAGCCAGCACAAATGCTTGGCGTAAAAACAGCTCGTTTTTAGGTTCCTCTTTTTGCACTTCTTCCATCAATAAAGCAGCATGCTTCAGATCACTGCGGCGTTCAGCAAAACGTCCAGCTAAAAATCTGCCAAAAGTCGATGGCTTTTCAATGGTCAACGACGAAACGGTGATATCGTCTGGTTTCGTCACAGTTTTATGAGGATTCCTGTCGATGAGCGGCAGAAGATAAAAGAAAACGCAAATAAACACTGCGACTGACGTAAGTCCTAGAAATACCTTCGCACGTGATATTGCCATTAATTTATCCACTATTTATTTAAAATCAGATCCAAAGGATGCGATGCTACTGCCACAAACACCCTAACGTATGTAAACTCCAACCCGATGTGACAGATGTCGTGGACAACGACAACATAACAACCAAAAACTACTTTTTACATATTGGGGTAGTTCGGCCCTTCTCCACCTTGCGGTGTAACCCAATCAATATTTTGGGTCGGGTCCTTAATATCACAGGTCTTACAGTGAACACAATTTTGCGCATTGATTTGTAACCTAGGGCCAGCATCACTATCGCCTGGAATAATTTCGTATACACCGGCTGGGCAATAGCGTTGTTCTGGAGCGTCATAAGTCGCAAGATTGTGATTAATCGGAACATCTGCATTCTTTAAAGTCAGATGTACTGGCTGATCCTCCTCGTGATTAGTAGCTGAGAACGATACGTTTGTTAGACGGTCAAAAGTGATTTCACCGTCGGGTTTTGGATAATTGATCGGAACACAATCAGCCGCTTTTTTTAAACTCTCGTGGTCGGCATGGGCATGACTAAGTGTCCAAGGGGCCCTGCCACGGAAAAGCATCTGGTCTATACCGGTGTAAAGTGTGGCTACCCAAAGGCCCCATTTAAAGGCAGGGCGAACATTACGCGCTTGTTTTAGCTCCTCATATACCCAGCTTTTCTCGAACGCATCTGCGTAAGCAAGTAGTTCGGCGGGAGCGTTTCCACCGGTCAATGCGTCAAAGGCCGCCTCCGCCGCCAGCATACCTGTTTTCATGGCGGTGTGACTGCCCTTAATTTTTGGCATATTTACAGTCCCAGCTTCACAACCAACAAGGACCCCCCCCGGAAATACTAATTTTGGCAATGATTGCAGGCCACCCTCGTTTATAGCCCGTGCTCCGTAAGCCACTCTTCGACCGTTTTCAAGATAAGGTCTAATTTTTGGGTGTGTTTTAAAACGTTGAAATTCCTCGTAAGGGGAAAGATATGGGTTTGAGTAATCCAATCCTACAACGTAACCAACAGACACCTGGTTGTTTTCGAGGTGATATAAAAATGATCCACCATAGGTATCGTTCTGAAGGGGCCAACCAGCACTATGCAAGATGAGGCCTTCCTGATGCTTGTCTGGGTCAATCTCCCACAGTTCCTTCAACCCAATACCGTAAGTCTGCGGTTCGACGCCAGCACGTAGCTCAAACCTTTCCATCAGTATTTTACCTAAATGTCCACGACACCCCTCAGCAAAGAACGTGTACTTTGCATGAAGTTCAATCCCAGGCTGAAACATATCGCTCTTTTCACCTGACTTTGATACACCCATGTCACCGGTAGCAACACCACGCACGGCACCTTCGTCGTCATAAAGAATTTCTGATGCAGCAAAGCCAGGATAAATTTCAACGCCCAACCCTTCAGCCTGCTCTCCAAGCCATCGGCAAAAATTTGCTAGACTGATTATATAATTACCCTTGTTGTGCATTGCCGGGGGCAATAGGAAAGTGGGAATATTAACCGCTGATGATTCGGTAAGTAACATAAACTTCTCATCAGCAACCGGCGTGTTAAGCGGGGCACCCATATCCTTCCAGTCAGAAAAAAGCTCGTTTAAAGCCCGAGGTTCTAAAACTGCACCGGATAAAATGTGTGCGCCTACTTCTGACCCTTTTTCCAATACGCAAACGCTGATTTCCGCGCCATTTTCAACACAAAGCTGCTTGAGTCGGATAGCCGCAGAAAGCCCTGCCGGCCCTCCGCCAACTATGACCACATCATATTCCATCGAGTCGCGTTCCATGTGTCCCTTTCCGGATATCACAGACTTAATCTTTTGCGTTATCTCTCTACAGCAAAACGTTATATTAAGCTAAATAGTAACAGAGGGGGCCTCCGACAAGATGGTAAATTATACTGACCGCTCAAAACTCAACTCTGCCCAAGCCCTTAAATGGCTTGTTGACATGGGAGCTGATGAAATAACTTCAGATACGCCAATCAATCGTTTCGTAATACAACCCCAGAATAATAACCCAAAAATCAAAGACACCGCAACGCGAATAGTTCAGCCGGTGGATGAGCCAGTGTCTCGTCCTGCCCCGGTTGGCAAAAACCAAATGGCTCCCGCAGAGGGAGCGCATGACGCCGCCTCAGTGGCAGCGGCTGCTAAAGACATCAAAAAACTGCGCGCGGCGGTTGAGCAGTTTGAAGGTTGTGCGTTAAAGTTCACAGCTACAACTACCGTGTTTTCAGATGGTAATCCGAATGCGGATCTGATGATAGTAGGAGAGGCTCCTGGAGTCGAGGAAGATAAGCGCGGACGCCCTTTCGTTGGTGCAAGCGGGGTTCTTCTTGATAAAATACTGCATAGCATTGATCTAGATAGATCTAAAGACTGTTACATCACGAATGTACTTTTTTGGCGCCCCCCTGGTAATCGCAGCCCTACAAATTCTGAAATCGCAGCATGCCTGCCGTTTGTCTGGCGTCACATCGAGTTGAAAAATCCAAAAGTCATTATTTTGTTGGGCGGAACTGCTAGCAAAACAATTTTAAACACTCAGGAAGGCATAATGCGGTTGCGCGGAAAGTGGTCAAATATTCAGCTTGCAAATACGAAACGGGAAATTCCATGCATGCCAACATTTCATCCCTCATTTTTGTTGCGGCAACCCAACCAAAAACGAGAGGCATGGCGTGACTTCCGTGCAGTGAAAACAAAATTGCTAGAATACTACTAATTTGATATGTCCGATTGTCTCAACAAAGGAGCAGTCGGCGGGCCCGACCCGATTTTTAAATGAATATTGGTTACATACGAAAAGGCCTTGTTGCATTTATTGTTGTATATTCTGCGCTGATTAGTAAGCCAGCAGCTGCTGATTATAGGGATAGTTCGGCACACACTTTACCCAATGTGCTTTCAGTGAAAGATGTTCGCCTCTATCAAAGAGTCTTTGCGCTTCAGCGAAGGGGAAAATGGGCTCAAGCCACTAAATTTTTTAAAAAAATCGATGACAAATCTCTGGAAAGCCATGTTTTGTTTCAACGTTACATGCATCCAACCAAACACAGGGCTCTATTCCGTGAACTGAAGTCTTGGCTTAAAAAATTTCCTGATCGGCCTGGGGCGCGGCGAATCTACCGATTAGCAAAAAAACGAAGGCCCACAAAGAATACGAAAGTACCTCCACCTAAATTACCAAAGATACAAGGTGTATTGTCTGAAGAGATTATTTTTAGTAATGGAGTACCCCAAAAACCCCCAATTTCAAACAATAGCTCGAGGGAAGTTCGCCGGTTCCTGCGCCGCTTAAATGAGCTGATTGCAAAACGTAAGACAAAGGATGCCCATGCCCTCGTCAAAGCCAAAAGGAATTCTAGAGTTTTGGGGAACCATGGGCTTACTCAAGCCTACGCTATATTAGCAAGAGGTTATTACCATGAGAAAAAAGACCATATGGTAGCGGTTCTCGCTAACCGTGCTGCAAAGCATATGCCTGTTGGTAACGGAGACTCAAATTGGTGGGCAGGCTTAGCAAGCTGGCGCGCGGGAAACTTTGAAAAGTCTGCTATCTATTTTTCTAAATTGTCTCAAGATAGAACGATAATGACACCTCTTCAGACAGCCGCAGCTTTTTGGGCAGCACGTTCATTCTTGAGAGCCGCACAACCAGTTCAAGTCAATCACTACCTCAGTATCGCGGCTCAGAAACCCCGTACATTTTATGGAATGCTCGCATGCCATCTGCTAGGCACCGCCCCTGTGCTTAATTGGCACATACCCCCCCTTGAGACGCAGGATGCCGATGCAATGAAACGTCACCCTCGCCTTAGACGCGCTTTGGCATTAATTCAGCTTAATCAATGGGTAAGGGCCGAAGCTGAAATGAAATTTGTTGTTCTTCGAGCATCCGAACAAAACACCCGAATACTGCTAAATGTTGCAATTCGAGGCAAGCTACCTCGACTTTCCTATCGACTGGGACACACAATCATTGATGAAGATGGAAAACCATTCGATGGTGCCTTGTATCCTTTGCCGGCTTGGAAACCAGCAAACGGTTTCTTCCTAGATAAGGCTCTGATCTTTGCGTTGATGCGTCAGGAGTCAAGATTTCGTTCGCGTGCCCGAAGTCGCATGGGAGCTACTGGGCTCATGCAATTAATGCCGCGCACAGCCCGCCATATTGCGGGACATAAAATGTGGAATGGCCGACGCTCATCCTTGTCTGATCCAGTGCTAAATATTACGTTAGGTCAAAAATACCTGCATCGTCTGATTAAGAATGATCTTATAGGCAAAAATCTTTTTTACATGATTGCTGCATATAACAGTGGGCCAGGTAATCTTTTGCGTTGGCAAAAAGAAATAGATTACCAATCTGACCCCCTTTTATTCATCGAAAGTATTCCAGCCCGCGAAACGCGCACTTTTTTGGAACGTGTGTTAGTAAATTATTGGATTTACCGTGAGCACCTTAAACAAAAAACTCCTTCGTTACATGCTCTTGCGTCAGGGAAATGGCCCACATACATTGCACTAGATCAAAGCGCTAAGGACATTACAAATCATGCGAAATAATATTTCAATGACCTCAGTCAATATTGCAATACTTACCATCTCAGATTCTCGAAGAAAAAAGGATGATCAATCTGGCGATTTGCTTGAGCAACGCATCAGTGAAGCCGGTCATAATTTAGTATTCCGAGATGTAGTAGAGGATGATGTAGGGAAAATCGTTGCCAGACTCGCTCCATGGATTGATGAAACGGAGGTGGATGTAATCATCACCACTGGCGGCACCGGGATAACCGGACGGGATGTTACGCCAGAGGCCGTAGAGCAGCTTTGGGATAAAGAAATCCCGGGTTTCGGGGAATTATTCCGTTGGATAAGCTACCAAAAAATCGCTACGTCAACGATTCAAAGCCGGGCCTGCGCTGGGGTCGCCAACGGCACTTACATCTTCTGCTTACCTGGTTCACCCAACGCATGCCGCGATGGCTGGGACGAGATTTTGATTTATCAATTAGATAGCCGACACAGTCCATGTAACTTTGTTGAGCTCATGCCTCGACTGAGAGAACATTAGTATTTTCTTCAAATGTAATTATCATATACAACGCCTCCTATCGGGCCAATGATGTCAGGCTTTTTAATTTATAAGTTGTATTTTTTACCTGTTTTTCTCCAAATCTCGTAACTTTTACCATCATCTACATCTAACAATTTTCTAATTAACGAATATGTGTGACGGTGATCGAGATTAGCCAATGTATCGTTAAGGGTGTATTGGCTTGACCACCGAACATTCCGAAAAATAGCTGGTAACGGTCGGCGACGGGCTTGCCCTATAAGCCAAAACCCCCCATCATGCGCTGGTCCTAACACTATATCTTTTTGACCTAGTTCTGAGAATGCTTCGTAAATATCATTACGCGAAATGTTCGGAATGTCGCTTCCTATGATGATAACAGGCCCAGAGGGCATAGCCTCCATAACTCGTCTCATTCTATCGCCCAAATCACCGTGTCCTTGTTCCATTATGTGCACAGTACGGAGAGTGACATTCGACCAACGAGTTGGTGCGCCAGTGATTGCCAAGCTTGTGCGCCAACGTCGGTCTCTGGAAAGTCTCCTCAAAGTTGAGCGCAAATTACGTTCATAGAATTGAAGTGCGGCTAAACTGCCAATGTCGTGCCCTAGCCGGCGCTTAACTGCCCCGAGGTGTGGTGCTTTTGCAAGTATCACAAGGTGTCTCATATAGCCTCGTATATGTTTTTTATTTTAGCAGGCGACACGCCTAAGAAGAAAAGCAACAAACAAAACAAGTTGTATATTGTGCGGAACAGATACCCGTATTTCTGATACCGAACAGCCGAAGTTGTCGCGGTAATACAAACTTCGCGAAGATTATTTCGCCCGATCCGGCGAACAAGATCAACATCCTCCATCAATGGGATTTCAGCATACCCACCAACCGCTTCATAAAGGTCTCTCGAAACGAATAAGCCCTGATCACCGTAGGGCAAGGAAAATAAGCGACAACGAAGGGATACTAACCGGGCTATTAAGTATGGCCGTATTCCGGTGTCTTCCAAAGCAAATCGGAAATATCCAGCGTGGCATTTATTCTTCTGCATAAAATTTCGCAGGTGCTTTTCCCACCCCGGAGATAACCTGGTATCCGCATGGAGTATTAACAACCATGACCCCGAAGCAGCCTGCACACCGCGCTGCAACTGTTTGCCTCGGCCGGCCGGCCCTTTAATGAATTCTGCCCCGCATGCCGAAGCAATTTCTTCAGTAGCGTCGTTAGAGCCGCCATCTGAAAAAATCACTTCCCGAATCAAATCAAGTCCATCCAAGGTCCCAAGAGATTCAAGCGTAGCACTCACAACATGCGCAACATTAAGAGTGGGTATAATAATGCTTATTTTGTCCACCTTGTTTCCCAATTTTGTAAACTTCCTTTAAATTTTTTCCAGAGAGGTTTGTAACTGTGTTGTGAGTTCTTTCTTATAAATTAGGTTTGAGGTTTACATTTGCAGAAACGTAATTTTCAATATTTTGAGTGAGAATTGTAAAATGACTTCTTTTAGAGTGTTATCAGCTCTAAAATACATGGGTTTTCGAATGCGATCCAACAGGCAAGGTTTCAGAAAAGAAGCGTAGCATTGCGGTTTCGAACAAATAGAATTTGCTCACGCTACATATGTTTATTATCTACGTATTACATAAATTTGTATCAGCATCTTAAAGCCCCTGTTCGGAATGACAAGGTTTACAAGAACAAAATGTAAGTACCCAAAATAAATAGTATTTTCGTACGCGTGCTAGGCAAATTTAGTTAGAAGCAATACACCATGGAACACGGAAGCGATTTTACAGGGCTAGCGATCGTTGCTGCAGCCGCAACACTATGCGGAATGGCATTGGCGCGCTTAAAACAGCCGCCGATCGTCGGTTATATTTTTGCGGGCATTATTCTAGGACCATCCGCATTTGCTATTGTGGAGGACCGAGTGCTGATTGGACCGCTGGCAGAACTCGGCGTTCTGATGCTGCTTTTTTTTATCGGCATGGAGCTCTCACTCCGCAGCTTCCGTCGCATTTGGCGTATTGCAGTTGGTGTAGCCGCCTTACAGGTAATTGTTTCTCTTGTCGTGATGCTATTGTTTCGCTGGGCGCTTGACTGGCCACTTGAACACGCCATTCTATTTGCATTCGTCTTGGCGCTGAGCAGCACCGCCGTAGCCATACGAATGCTGGAGGATACCGGCGAACTCCGAAGCCGTGTCGGCATGATTGCGGTCGGAATTCTTATTGCGCAAGATCTTGCTGTAGCACCGATGTTGTTAGTGCTTGAAAGTTTGAGCAAGGATGTGACCGCCTTTAACGTAATTGTGAAAGTCACCATAACCATTGCACTTCTCGTTTTCGCAGTTCTCTACTTCAGTCGACGCCAGGCTATAGACTTACCGCTGGGAAAAATTGCAGAGGATAAGAGGGAGTTAGTTCCTCTTGCTGCCCTCACGGGATGTTTTGGATCGGCCGCCCTAGCTGGCCTGCTCGGCCTTTCACCAGCGTTCGGTGCTTTCATGGCAGGACTATTTGTAGGCAACAGCCGGCAGCGATCATTGTTTTTTGATTTAGCAAAACCAATAGAAAATATTTTACTAATGGTTTTCTTTCTTTCAATCGGTCTCTTAATTGATCTCCAATTTTTGTTGGATAATCTCGGCTTGGTTATGATTCTATGGCTTTTTGTTTCAGTGTTTAAAACGGCTTTAAATGTTGGGCTTTTACATTTGTTTGGTGAGCCCTGGCGTCATGCATTCCTCGCAAGTTTGATGTTAGCGCAAATTGGCGAGTTTTCCTTTGTACTGGGCGCTGTTGCAATGGACCATAGAATAATAACGAGCGAGACCCATCGCTTGATAGTTGCCATTACGGTACTTTCACTGATAATTAGCCCACTTTGGCTGAACACCATGCATAGATTGCAACATCGCGCTACCGATAGAATACATAGTCTTGGGCCTCTCCTACATTTTGTATATTACCGTGAGTGGCGTTTCATCAACGGAGTAAGCCGGAATGCCTTTATCAGAATGAAATTTATGTTACGAAAACTTAGGCACTTCTGGATCAAGATTTCAGAGCAGTCTTTTAAGCAGACGAAAGGTTATGACAAAGATTGAAAAAGCGGATTTAGCAATGTGAAAAATAGTCGGGCTTAAAGCAGGGCAGTCGACCCAAATGAAGCCTGATAATCCATCTTCACACCTTCCTTTATTTGCACTTTATAATCAATATCTGGTATAGTTCCAGCCTAATAAATCGTAGCCATGAAGGGATATAGATAATATTCCCTCTTTGCTCAAAGGCTGCGCAGGGACTGGTGACTTACTAGACGTTTATCTGTTCAGCCTTCAAGGCAGGGCAACAGAGATGCACCTTAGGGGGGGAAAATGGCGCGACATGCTGTTGATGTGGGCTCTTATACTGAAAATATAACACGGCAACTTGCAGCTTACTCAAGTGGATTGAAATTCCAAAATCTCCCAGGTGAAATTGTTTTGGTAGCTAAGCAGTGCGTACTTGATGGCCTGGGAGTTATGCTAGCGGGCTCGCGAGAGCCGCTTGCCAAAAAAGTTATGTCATTCGTTCGAGAAGAGGGCGGAAGTCCAAAATCGACGGTTGTAGGATATGGGGACCGCACCTCTCCATCACAAGCCGCTCTTGTAAATGGAACTGCTGCTCATGCACTTGATTATGACGATGTCTTACGTCCTCTACACGGACATCCAACAGTTACTGTACTGCCAGTTGTGCTAGCTCTCGGAGAAAAGCTCGGAGTTGGCGGGAAAGGAATGATAACGGCTTTTGTTGCCGGAGTTGAGATTGATGCACGTGTGGGTGCTATGATGGGAGACAAGCATTACGAGAAAGGTTGGCATGCAACGGGTACCGTGGGCACTTTGGGCGCCGCTGCCGCTGCTGCTCGCTTAATGAATCTTAACGCGAACCAGACTGCCCATTGCTTAGGAATTGCAGCCACTCAAGCTGCAGGATTGAAGTGTATGTTTGGGACCGAATGCAAACCCCTCCATGCTGGTAAAGCCGCAATGAACGGCGTGATAGCTGCAGAACTCGCAGCGCGTGGGTTTACTAGCAGGACCGATGTCCTTGAATGTAGACAGGGCTTTGCAGATACCCAAACAGACAGTTTTCAACCACATGAAGCACTAGAAGAGTTAGGGGATGTATTCCATACATTAGATGTAAAATTCAAATATCATGCGTCATGCTTTGGGACTCACGCAATGCTGGAAGCTTTAGCAACAATCAAGAAAAATCCAGCTTTTGGTCTAGAAAAACTGGAAAGGATTGAGGTGCGAGTACCACCATTCGCACTCGATGTTTGCAATATTCAAGCGCCAAAAACCGGCCATGAAGCGAAATTTAGTTACCGCCATAGCGCAGCACTTACAATCCTGGGAGAGGAAACAAGTAGCCTTGAAAGCTACAGTGACGATGCCGCCCGACGTTCAGATATTGCAGAGATGAGAGAAAAAGTTTTTGTGAGCTCTGCAAAAAATCTTGATCGCTATGCAAGTGATGTCTTCGTTTATCTCAACAATAAAACCGTTATTACCGAACATGGGGACATGGGGCCACCAGTGGAGGATTTCGGCACTCAAGGTGAAAAACTCGAGCACAAGTTTAGGGCGTTAGCAAGACCCTTAATCGGCCATTGCAATACTAATCAGGTTATTGATGCAGTATGGTCGTTTGAGTGCCAGTCCGGTATCGGCACGGCGCTCTCTGGACTGAAAATAGCCTAGGAAAATTTGATACATTGCTTTGCAGAAATCACAGTGCCTGATTTAAGCCGCGAAATTTCCATCGGTGGCCGTGTTGCGGGTATTGATGAAGCAGGACGTGGTCCATGGGCTGGCCCCGTTGTCGCTGCTGCCGTTGTATTGAATCAGTTCACAATACCAGATGAATTGAGGTTTGGAATTAAAGACTCAAAAGTTATTTCATCAGCGAAACGCGAGCGATTTTTTTCTATGCTTCACGTCTGTGCAGACATTGGTGTCGGCCGCGCAGGGGTAAGCGAGATCGATGAAACTAATATACTAAGCGCAACCTTCGTGGCTATGAAGAGAGCATTACAATCACTCTCAGTTTCAGTGGATTTTGCCCTGGTCGATGGCAATCAAGCACCAAATCTTCCTTGTAAAGTCGAAACATTGGTGAAGGGCGATTCTCTCTCCCTTTCAATTGCAGCAGCCTCAATTGTTGCAAAAGTTCATCGCGATCGTGAGATGGCAGTACTAGCAAAAACCTTTCCCGGGTATGGTTGGGAGAAAAATGCGGGCTACGGAACCAAGGAGCACCGCGAGGCACTTGGAAGGATAGGAGTTACACCGCATCACCGAAAGACATTTTCTCCCGTCGCTAAAATAATAGAGAAAATCTAGCGGTTTTTACAACATATTGTATAAGTATTAATTAGTAATACAAAATATATTACTTTAAAATGTCTAAGTATTGTATTTTTTAATATTGTTTATTACTTTATGATAGACATTCCAAATTATAGGATGCGCACGATACAATGGCTTCTAGTGTAAAAACATCTTCCAAAGAGCAAATTGGTTCGAAAATCATTCTTGGAAACAGCTCATCAGTAATGTCTAAACTGCCTGATCAGTGTGCCGATATGATTTTTGCCGACCCGCCTTATAATCTGCAGCTTAGAGGCGACCTCCGCCGACCAAATAACACCAAAGTCAAAGGTGTCGACAATGCCTGGGATAAAGTTGGAACTTTTGCAGATTACGATACCTTTACCAGCAATTGGCTTGCCGAGGCGCGGCGCGTCTTGAAGGATGATGGCACTCTATGGGTTATCGGCACTTATCACAATATCTACAGAGTAGGGGCAACACTTCAGGACATGGGATTTTGGTTTCTAAACGATATAGTGTGGATCAAGACCAATCCAATGCCCAACTTTCGTGGGACTCGTTTTACAAACGCCCACGAAACTTTACTTTGGTGCGCAAAGTCAGAAACAAGTAAGCCCACCTTCAATTATGACGCAATGAAGGCACTCAACGAAGACCTTCAAATGCGCAGCGATTGGCTCCTTCCAATTTGCACAGGCTCGGAAAGATTACGCGATCAGAAAGGCGATAAAATCCATCCCACTCAGAAGCCGGAAGCGCTAATCTACCGTGCTGTTTTGGCTGCGACTGATCCCGGCGATTTAGTTCTAGACCCATTTTTTGGAACTGGCACCACTGGGGTAGTGGCAAAAAAATTGGGACGTCGATATTTTGGCATCGACAGTGATCCTGAATATATTAAGGCAGCCCAAGAGCGAGTTGACGGGACACCGGAGCCGCATTCTTTAGAACTGATAAGAAGTCCGTCGAAGAGGCGCCAGCCTCGTATTCCTTTTGGTTGGCTTGTAGAACGTGGACTACTCTCCGCGGGCGATGTGCTGATCAGCCCCGATCAACAACACACAGCAAAAGTAAGAGCAGACGGCACCGTGATTTCTGCAACACATCGCGGGTCGATTCATCAAGTTGGCGCAGCGGTTCAAGGTGCCACTAGCTGCAATGGCTGGACGTTTTGGTGCATGAACGTTGAAGGTAAAACCATTCCGATTGACTCATTGCGTCAGCAGTTACGAACGCAACTCAACTGAAATCACCTTCAAAGATTAGTTACTGCAAGCCTTGCCACCTTACGCATTACTGTGGGCAATGCTTGTTTTTCGAATTCTCTCGGTTGACACCATCTGCAATCTGGCGGCACAGCGTGCACCCCGTCCACTGAAGCCGTGACCACATTAAGTTCGAGATGAAAATGACTAAAAGTGTGTTTTACCGTTCCAGAAATTTCGTCCCAATTCGCCATCTGCAAAGGTGCTTCCATCGCTGCTGTTTTCCTATCTGGCAAAGCGCCTTCAACCCAGTTTGTGCTAGGCACCTCCATCATTCCACCAAGTAAGCCTTTTTCTGGCCTCCTTCGCAGAAGCACCGCACCTGCGGGATTCGTTATCCAAAATGCTATGCCACGCCTTGTTTGACGTTCTGACTTCGACCGTTTCAGTGGGATAAATTCTGCAATATTCTTACCTCGGCATCTTTTTGTCCATGGGCATAGATCACATTTTGGTTTCCGCATTGTGCATACAGTCGCGCCAAGATCCATTACCGCTTGGGCATAATCCCCGGGCCTAAAAGTCGGAGTCATATCCGATACATGATTGTAAAGTATTGGTTTACAAGCTGGCAACGGGTCAGAAACGGAATAAAGACGCGCCATAACGCGCTCCACATTGACATCCATAACCGCTGCTGGCCTTCCAAAAGCGATTGCAGCAATTGCAGCTGCCGTGTAACGCCCTACACCCGGAAGTTTTAGGAGCTCAGCCTCATTATCAGGGAATTGGCCACCATACTTATCAATGATTACTCGGGCGCATTTATGAAGGTTTCGCGCCCGCGCATAATAGCCTAGGCCAGCCCAACCCAATAGAACTTCATCCAGTTCAGCTCGCGCCATATCCAATACCGATGGCCATCGAGCAATGAAGCGTTTGAAGTAAGGTCCAGCAGTTGCAACAGTCGTCTGCTGCAGCATGACCTCGCTCATCCAGACATGATAAGGATTTGGTTTCTGGCCCGGGCTCACGCGCCATGGCATGCGACGGCGATTTGTGTCATACCAATTAAGCAACTCAATAGCGGCAGACATGTTATCTTTCGTTGACACAGCTAATCTTCCACAAAAGAGAGTTAGCGTAGGACGGGTGAGGATATATTTTACTAACTGGAACTCAATCTACAATCTAAAACAATCTAAAAAGTCTGTAGGTATATGCACGATTTCAAAAATACGCACAAAAGGCGCCGGAGCGGACCGTTACCACTCGCCGCGCTTTTGCCAAGGCTGACAAGAAAAGCGCTCGGAAAATTCGGCTTTTCGTATATTGGCCTCATCACTGACTGGGCGACCATAGTCGGTCCTGATATTGCACGATTGAGCGCACCAGAAAAACTTTCTTTCCCACGAAATAAGCGAGATTCTGGCGTGCTTCGTCTTAAAGCTGAAGGGGGGGCAGCACTAGAAATTCAGCATCTGGAACCCCAAATTCTCGACCGCATAAATACTTATTTTGGTTATCGGGCGGTCATGCGACTGCATATTATAAATGGCCCTGTTAACAAACCTAGGAATGAAGTAATAACTTCAACCGGGTTTACTGATAAAAAGTCCCGTAACCAAAAAATCGGCACCCCAAAATTAATGCATGTACTAGAACGGTTTGGCCAGTCTGTAAAAATGCGCGAATCGGTTAAAAAAGACTAATTTGTGAAAATCTCTTACCCTATATATCGGGGGATCCAGGCACATAAACTTATCAGATTCTATTAAAGAGCGTGCCTTGATTGGGCCACATTAGTCTCCTTATAATCGCGCAGTAGATTAACGTGAGGAATAAACATTGACCCGTGCTTTTCAAATATTTGTATTATCGGTCTTGATCATAACTATCCAACCGGTAGAAGCCAACCAGCTAGACACCAAAACTCAGTTGAAGGACATCGTTATGGGTGATCCAGAGGCTCCTAATACAATTGTGGAATATTTTTCTCTGACGTGTGGTCAGTGTGCAAAATTTCATGCTAACGTATTGCCGAAGATAAAGAAAAACCTGATCGATACGGGAAAAGCAAAATTTATTTCGAGAGACTTTCCGCTCAATAATCTAGCAATACTCGCCCACATGGTCACCAGATGCGCCCCGCGCAAACACTATCGACCTTACGTAAATACATTGTTTAAAAACTTTAGTAGCTGGACACGTAAAAGTGACCCGATCGCAGCGCTTAAACAAATAGCTAAATTGGGTGGTATGGGGCCAGAAAAATTTGATGCGTGTCTTCAAAATGAAAGACTTTACCAAGGCATGCGAAAAAAGATGTCTGAATACACAAAAAAATTTGCTGTTGACTCTACTCCCACAATTATTGTCAACGGAGTAAAGGTGGATGGTGATTTCTCATCCATAGAAAAAATGATCAATAAATAGATTAATTGAAAAACCCACTCAGATCGAATTTGAATAAAAGTGCATTTTACAGCTCTACGTCTTACGGGATTTAAATCCTTCGTTGAACCAGTCGAACTACCTATCGAAACTGGAATGACGGGCATTGTCGGGCCTAATGGTTGTGGAAAGTCAAATATAGTTGAGGCTTTGAGGTGGGTGATGGGGGAAACCTCCGCCAAAAGGATGCGCGGCTCTGAGATGGACGACGTTATATTCGGTGGAAGCACTAGCCGGCCAGCGCGCAATATTGCTGAAGTAACCCTATCACTCGATAATTCTGACCGAGGCGCCCCTGCACGATTTAACGAAGCCGACATACTAGAAATCTCGCGGCGTATAGAGCGAGGCACTGGCTCTCAATATCGGGTAAACGGTACTGATGTGCGCGCGCGGGATATTCAATTACTTTTTGCTGATTTAGCTAGTGGAGCACACTCCACAGCAATGGTCAGTCAAGGTATGGTGGGTGCTTTAATTGGTGCAAAGCCAGCAGAACGACGTGCTCTTCTTGAGGAAGCAGCAGGTATAACCGGGCTTCACTCGCGTCGCCACGAGGTAGAGCTTCGATTGAAAGCCGCTGAAACCAATTTAGAGCGGCTTGATGATGTAATTGGTGCACTTCACGATCAAAGCCGTGGTCTGCAACGGCAAGCACGGCAAGCTAAGCGTTACAGGAACATCGCCGAAAAAATTTTAGAAAAAGAAGCGATCCTATTACATTTACGGTGGAGCGAGGCATCAGATGCCAAGGAGTCGTCGGTAAAAAAATTGACAAATGTGGAAGAACTTGTTGCGGAACGAACCCAAGCAGCGGCTTCTGCCTCACGACGAAGAGCTGACGCCCTGCAGGCTTTGCCGAAACTACGCAACACCGCCGTACGCGCGGCAGCCGAGTTGCAAAGACTTACCATGGCCCTCAAAGAGCTCGATAATGAAGATTCTCGGGTCTCAGAGTCTAGCGCTGAGATATCGCGCCGGCTTGAGCAAATTGAAGGAGATATAGCTCATGAGAATGATCTTGCGAAGGAAGCAGTTGAGACCATAGCTCGACTTGAAACTGAACGCTCCAACTTAGAAAACAACAAAATTGAAGAGGCAAGTGCAATAGAGGCGGCACAAGCAGCACTTTCGGAAGCCCGTGAAGCCGTGTTGACAGAAGAAACTAAGCTAGCCAATGTCACTAGAGAGATCACAGCTGCTGAGGCCAAAAAAACAACAATCACAGCCCGAGCAACAGAACTTGCGGAACGAGTACTACGTTTAAAGTCTAGGGTGCGGCAAATTGACAGTGAACGTGAAACACTTAAAGGAAAAATCAGCGCAGATCAGCGACTTCTCAAGGCAGAGCGCAACGTTACCAATTTTGAAACTAAACTGGCCTTAGCTCGAGAAGACTTGAAAAAGGCAGAAGAGGAACGCCTGCAATCAGAAAAACAGGAAAATTCGACGAGGGCTGAAGCAGCTGCAAAACAAGGCTCCCAAAATGAGATTGCCGCTGAAATTAAAGCCTTAATAGAGATTCTTGGCGAACCCGATAGTGACCTATTTCCTCCACTAATTGATGCACTAGAGGTTACTACAGGCTTTGAGACAGCGCTTGCAACTGCTCTTGGGGAAGAGCTGACAGCCCCGATTGATGAGGCGGCAGAGCGACATTGGGCTTCACTCGGCCCTATGCCCGGTAAAGTTACACTGCCGGTAAACACCCGTCCATTGTCTGACTTTGTAAAGGGCCCCCCTGCACTTGAGCGAAGACTTTCCAGCATTGGAGTGATCTCAGACGATACCAAAGGGACAACCTTGCGGAAACAGCTCAAACCCGGCCAATGGCTTGTTTCGAAAACTGGCGAGTTCTGGCGATGGGATGGATTTACCGTTGCGGCAGGGGTTCCAAGTGCTGCCGCTACCCGGCTTAGTCAACGCAACAGATTAGAGGCACTTAATGAGTCATTAAAAATCGCAGATACTAATCTTCAAACTGCTCAGACAGCTCATGAAATATCAATTAAAACGCTGGCTGAGGCGAGCATCAATGAAAAAGAAGCACGGCAAATAGTTGAAGTTTGTATTGGCCAGCTTGATGGTGCGCGTGACCTGCGCGCTAGTTTATTAAGCGAATCCAGTGGTGCAGCAAGTAGGCTTGCAGCGTTAGAAGAAGCCTCGGCAGAATCTAAAAATGATTTGACTGAAACTCAGAGACTGGAGGCGGAAGTTGCCGACGCGTTAGATGCCGCATCAACGCCGCTACAATTGAAATCATCAATCGATAAATTGCGTGAAACTGTTGCTGATCGCAAAAATCGGGAATCGGAATGTCAAATAGAATACAATCGGCTCGAAGCTCAATCTCAATTGCGGCGCGAACGCGTGACCGCCAATGAGAAAGAACTTTCTTCCTGGCGCGAACGAACTTTGGGAGCGGAGGAAAGACTCAATGATTTGCTTAAACGGCAAAAGGACGTAAAAGACCAGGCACAAACCTTGTCTGAACGACCATCTGAAATTGCAAGAAAACGACAAGATTTACTTGAATTAATTAAATCATCGGAAGAAGCACAATCATTGGCGTCTGATGAGCTCACAAAAGGGGAAACAGAACAAACCGATGCAGATCGCGAATCCCAAATAGCTGAAGCGGCGCTTGGCGACGCCCGTGAAGAAATGGTTCGACAACAAGGCTTCGTCGAGCAGGCTAAACAAGATTGTAAGGTTGTAGCTGAACGGATAAGAGAAAAGCTTGGCTGTCCACCTGAGGAAGCGCTCGGACAGGCAGGCCTTGAGTCAATAACAGAACTGCCAGCGCGGGAAATGGTGGAAACAGATATAGGTAAACTCTTGCGTTCAAGAGATTCTATCGGCCCCGTCAATCTTCGCGCAGAGACAGAATTAGAGGGCATAAACGAACGAATTGAAGCCATGGGTTCAGAGCGCGAAGATTTGCTGTCGGCCATAGCCCGCCTGCGCCACGGAATATCGTCCCTGAATAAGGAGGGTCGTCAGCGCCTTCTTGAGGCCTTCGACGAAGTCAAAACACATTTTGAGGATCTTTTCGTAAGGTTATTTGGCGGCGGGCGAGCTTTTATTCAGCTAACAGAAGCAGATGATCCTCTGGAAGCAGGTCTAGAAATCATGACAAGCCCCCCAGGCAAAAAATTACAGGTAATGTCGCTCCTTTCTGGAGGAGAGCAAGCGTTGACTGCATTAGCTTTACTTTTTGCCGTTTTCCTAACTAATCCTGCCCCCATATGTGTACTAGATGAGGTAGACGCTCCACTTGATGATGCAAACGTGGATCGATTTTGCACAATGCTTGAAGAAATCGCGCGCTCTGGCACAACTCGATTTCTCTGTGTTACCCATCACAGAATGACTATGGCGCGAATGGACCGATTATTCGGTGTCACAATGGGAGAACGAGGCGTCAGTCAGCTTGTTTCAGTCGATCTTGGTGGCGCAGAGAAGATTCGCGATAGCGCATGATTTATGAAGCATTGCAGACGGTTTTTTAATCAAGAGTGCGTTGTTTCACCACATCTCGCTGCCTTGACAGGGCACTGTGTGGCTTTTATCGTTCGACGTTTTAGTGTTAGATTAGTGTATTGGTAAGGAAGTGTTTAAGTGCAGTTCTGTTTGCGATGTTAACTTCTTAATGATTTCGGGCCTATGTTAGGTAATCAGTCAAAAACGCCGTTGGAGGAATTGGATACTAAACTTAGGAAGGTGAATGCCAGGAATCTTGATCAACGCAAAGGTACCCGCAGTGACCAGGGATTTGGTGTTGCGGTGCGAATCGGAGTGGACATAGTCGCAGCGTTAGCTGTAGGAGTAGGGCTTGGGTTGCTTTTGGATAATTGGTTAAATACAAAACCTTGGATGCTAATTTTATTTTTTATACTCGGGGCATCGGCTGGGCTTTTAAATGTATTTCGCTCAGTTAGCGGTCATGGTTATGCAGCGGGTTATGCCAGTTCTGAACCAAAAAACGAGTTAGACGGTAATTCTAATAAACATGTAGGAAATAGTTAACAATGGCCGACGGCAGAGAACAAAGCCCACTTGCACAATTCGAAATTAAGCCATTGATCGAACTTGAACTTGGCGGTTTTGATATTTCGTATACCAACTCAGCTCTTTTTATGACTGTTACCTTTTTTCTGATTGTAGGATTTCTACTGTTGGGGACACGTAAACGCGCATCCGTGCCTTCTCGCTTACAGATAATGGTTGAGTTGTCTTACGAGTTCATAGCTGGACTAATTCGCGACACAATTGGCACAGAGGGACGTAAATATTTTCCTTTTATATTCAGTGTGTTCATGTTTGTTCTGGTCGGAAACCTTCTCGGCATGACGCCGTATAGTTTTACCTTCACCAGCCATATTATCGTTACCTTTGCTTTAGCCTTTGCCATTTTCGCTGGCGTTACAATCCTTGGTTTTTGTAAACATGGCTTGCATTTTTTTAGTTTTTTCTTGCCTCCCGGAACACCCTGGATGATGGCGCCATTACTTGTTCCTATCGAGGTAATTTCCTATTTGTCACGGCCAATAAGTTTGTCAGTGCGCCTTTTTGCCAATATGCTCGCTGGACATACTTTGCTCAAAGTTATTGCTAGTTTTATTGGGCTGTTGGGGGTTTACGGTGTTCTTCCACTTGCACTTGTTACTGCACTGACCGGACTTGAAATTCTGATTGCTTTTTTGCAGGCCTACGTTTTTGCGATACTTACCTGTCTTTACATCAACGATGCTCTAAAGTTGCACTAATGTATTGAATTTTTGGGGATCCGCCCCGTACAATAAACCTTACACTTAACTTCTAATCGAAAAGGAATAAACTCATGGATATTGAAGCCGCAAAACTCATTGGCGCCGGCCTTGCCGTGATTGGAATGGTCGGCTCGGGGATCGGTATCGGCAACGTATTTTCGTCCTTCATCTTAGCTGTCGGACGTAATCCAGCCGCTCGGGGTGAAGTTTTTACGATGACCATGCTTGGTTTTGCGCTAGTGGAAGCAATAGCACTTTTCGCGCTCGTGATTGCTCTGCTCATTCTGTTTAAGTAATACCTATTTAAGTAGTGCCAACCGAATCAGCTAAAAAAAGGCGCATCAGCGATGCCACAACTTGACCCGACTTACTATCCATCACAACTTTTTTGGTTGATTGTTGTATTTAGCCTTTTATTCGTTGTTTTATGGAAGATTGTGCTGCCGAGGATATCGCGTATCCGGGAGGTCCGGCAGTCAAGAATTGAGGCTGATTTGGAAAAAGCCAAAGCTGTAAAGATTGAAGCAGAAAGCGTTCTCGCGGCCTATGAAGATTCCCTTGCCAAGGCATCTGCGAAAGCACAGGAGATAAATCATAAGGTGTCTGATGAGGTATCCACTGAACGAGCAAGGCGCCTCGATGAGGTGGCTCAATCAATCGTCAAACGCGTCCAAGAAGCAGAGGCTCTAATCTCTGATGAAGAGCAGCGCGCTGCTAGGGCAGTGAATTCTCTTTCAGCTGATTTGGTGTGTTTGGCGACCGAAAAACTCGGCTGCGGGGAGACATCAAATAAAAATGCAGCTGCAGCTGTAGAGGCAGCTTTAGCGAGGATACAATAATGAATTTAGACCCCACTGCTTGGGTTGCAGTTTCCTTTTTTCTATTTGTTCTTGCTGTTTTTAGACCAGCCAAAAAAGCTATATTGTCCGGTCTCGATAAAAAAATAGATCAAATCAAAGCAGAAATTGAAGAAGCCCAGGAATTACGTGAAGAGGCCGAAGCGCTTCTTGCTAGCTATCACCGCAAACAGCGAGAGGCTTTACAAGAAGCGGAAGCTATTGTTTCTCGTGCCCAAGATGATGCCACTAGGCTCCGGAGGGAAGCTGAGGGTAGTATTGAGGCAGCATTGAAACGTCAAGAAGAACTTGCAACTGAAAAAATCTCGCAATTAGAGGCTGCGGCTATATCCAGAATTCGAAATACAGCGGTCGAAATCGCGATGGACGCGACAGAAAAGGTTCTCGGGGATCGTCTCACTGGGAAAAAAGGTAAGGAGTTGGCTGAAAACTCAATTGCTGAACTCGGTAAAAGATTCTAAGCACAGCAGGTGCTCTCTCACTTTCTGCCAAATCTTCAGACACAGGAAAGTTTTCTCATCAAATAAAGACCAAAAATAACTCTCATTTCTAACTTACCTTAACTATTCAGCGGCATCTTTATAAGCTTCAAGTGGTAGACAGCTACAAACCAAGTTGCGGTCACCGTAAACTTGATCAACGCGATTAACCGCAGGCCAATATTTTTCACTCAACGGGGCAGAGGTTGGGAAGAGAGCTAGTTCGATTGGATAGCAGTTGTCCCAATCCGATATGTCAGCGGCTGTGTGAGGCGCATTTACCAATGGATTGTCGTCTCTAGGCAGTTTTCCGGATATTATTTGATCAATCTCAGAACGTATTCCGATCATAGCTTCACAGAACCGATCCAGCTCTGTCTTCGATTCACTTTCTGTAGGCTCAATCATAAGAGTACCAGGCACCGGAAATGACATTGTCGGTGCATGGAACCCATAATCCATTAACCTCTTTGCTACATCGTCAACCGTAATGCCAGCGGTTTCCTTGAATTGCCTTACATCAATTATGCATTCATGGGCAACAAACCCGTTGGGTCCAGTGTACAGTATCGGGAAATGAGAGCTTAACCGCCGCGCTATATAATTTGCATTTAAAATTGCTACTTCCGTGGCTTTTTTTAATCCGTCATGCCCCATCATCGCTATGTATGCCCATGAAATTGGCAATATCCCCGCACTTCCCCAAGGTGCTGCAGTAACGGCTTGAGATTGCACCTCCTGAGGGTGTCCAGGCAAGTAAGGAGCAAGATGCTTACCAACACCAATAGGCCCAACCCCAGGGCCACCTCCACCATGAGGAATACAAAAGGTTTTGTGCAGATTTACATGGGCAACATCCGGCCCAAAGTGCCCTGGTCGGGCAACACCAACAAGAGCATTAAGATTAGCGCCATCCATGTAGACCTGCCCACCATGACCGTGAACAATGTTACATACTTCGCTAATGGCGAATTCAAACACTCCATGAGTTGAAGGGTACGTTACCATCAACGCAGCCAAGCAATCTCTATGTTCTTCAGCTTTTTTCGCTAGATCCACTAAATCTATATTGCCGGCCGAGTCACAATCGATCACGACAACTTTCATTCCTGCCAGCACTGCACTCGCAGGATTAGTGCCATGAGCGGAACCGGGAATTAGACAAACATCACGTTGAGAGTTCCCATTAGCCTCATGGTATGCGCGGATTGCTAGCAAACCAGCATATTCTCCTTGGCTTCCCGCATTAGGCTGCAATGAAAATGAATGAAATCCCGTAATCCGGCAAAGCATATCAATTAGGCTATCTGTCAAAATCTGGTAACCTGTGATTTGCTCTTTTGGTGCAAATGGATGAATAGAGCTAAACTCTCTCCAAGTGATCGGTATCATCTCCGCGGTTGCATTTAACTTCATAGTGCAAGAGCCAAGTGGTATCATGGCTCTATCGAGTGCTATATCTTTAGCCTGAAGTCGATTCAAGTATCTCAACATTTCAGTCTCAGAGTGATACTTATGAAAAATTGGATGATTAAGCACTGGTCCGTGGCGCCTCAAACTGTTGGGGATGGCATCAACAACGCCCTCTTCAATTAGATTGAAATCCAGCCCATCACAGTTGATTGGGTCAAATACCCTCCACAAAACTTCAATGTCAGCACGGGTAGTAGTTTCGTCGACTGCTATACCAACTTTACCAGCCTCTATTTTGCGCAAATTTATTCCTTCTGATGCCGCATCGGCAATTAATTTATCGGCATCGTCTGTGATTACAGAAAGCGTATCAAAGTAAGCGTTGTTTGAGAGATTGAAGCCGATTTTGCTCAATCCAAAAGCTAATGTTGTAGCGAGCCGATGCACGCGCTTTGCAATCTTTTTCAATCGGCGCGGTCCGTGGTAAACTGCATACAGACCCGCTATCACTGCCAACAGCACCTGTGCGGTACATATGTTGCTAGTAGCCTTCTCCCGTCGAATATGTTGTTCCCGTGTCTGCAATGAAAGTCTGAGCGCTGAATTGCCCTTGGTATCAACTGATACCCCGACTAAGCGCCCTGGCAAAGAGCGTTTAAGGGCATCTGAGGTTGCAAAAAAAGCTGCGTGCGGCCCCCCACAACCCATCGGCACTCCAAACCGTTGAGCACTACCAAAAACTAAATCTGCACCCCAATCGCCTGGTGGTTGTAGAAGCATCAAACTCAGGAGATCCGTCGCAACAGCAATGAAAACATTATTGTTGTGGGCCTCTGCTACCAGTGAAGAGTAGTCATTTACGGCGCCATCTGTAGTCGGATATTGTAGCAATACACCAAATAGATCTTCAAATTTTAACTCTGAAGAAGGATCACCAATTTTCAACTCAATCCCTAGTGGTGCGGCTCTCGTCCTCAAAACGTTAATAGTTTGTGGATGACAGTTTGCTGCCACAAAAAAACAATTAGACTTCTTTTTCGACAACTTGTGAAGCAATGTCATTGCCTCTGCTGCGGCCGACGCCTCATCAAGTAGAGAGGCATTAGCTATACTCATTCCAGTAAGCTCGCAGACCATTGTCTGGAAATTCAATACTGCTTCTAACCGCCCTTGGCTTATCTCTGGTTGATATGGAGTGTAGGCAGTGTACCATCCTGGATTTTCGAGAACGTTTCTGACTATCACATTTGGGGTTACCGTATCGTAATAACCGCAGCCTATCATGGAGCGCATAACTTGGTTTGATTTTGCTATGTCACGAAGGCTCTCGATTACCTCTGTCTCCCCCCTTGAAGACGGTAAATTAAGTGCACTGGTATCCCTAATGGTGTCGGGCACGACCTTTTCTATCAACTCTTCCAGAGATTGCACTTTCAGCTCCCCCAACATTTGCTGAATCTCACTATCCCTTGGGCCAATATGCCGACCGATAAAGTCATCATGTTGCTCTAGTTCTTTCAGAGTCAGCTTACTCCGAGTCATTTCATCACCTCTAGGCATTATCAACCCTCCTCCATAGCAAATTCATCATAAGCAGCACTATCCATTAAACTATCTAGTTCGGTCGTGTCCGAAAGCCTAATTTTAAAGAACCATGCGCCACCTTGTGGATCGCTATTCACGGTTTCCGGGGCATTGTCTAAGGTGGAATTGACTTCAAAAACTTCTCCTGACACCGGAGTATATACCTCCGCTGCTGCCTTTACCGATTCAACCACAGCAACCTCATCCCCCTTAGCCACTGTCTTCCCGACTACTGGCAATTCTACGAACACAACATCTCCTAGTTGCTGCTGAGCAAAGCTGGTAATGCCAATCGTGGCAATCTCTCCATCTATAGTAAGCCATTCATGGTCTTTGCTATATTTTACGTCTGTCATAATGCTCAACCTCTTCTAGTCTTCAATTTTTAATCCTAAAATAATGTGTCTGAACCATTGGAATGGGCACAACAGTAGCAGATACGGTTTTACCGCGAAGTTCTGCAAATAAATTGGTACCGATTGCGGCACATGTAGATGACACATAACCCATTGCTACGGGAGATTTTAGTGTTGGGCTAAAACCCCCACTTGTTATAGTGCCTACATCAACACCAGCTGAGTCTCGTAATTGAGTACCACGTCTTAGAGGTGCTCGACCTTCTGGCACTAGCCCAACCCGCTTACGTTTGGGGCCGGAGGCAAGCTGTTCTAAGACAACATCCGCTCCAATGAAATCACCGGAATTGCGCCGGCGGGCCCCTATCGACCATTCTAAATTGGCCTCTACAGGGGTAGTCGACTCATCAAGGTCTTGACCATAAAGGCATAGTCCAGCTTCTAGGCGCAGTGAGTCGCGGGCGCCAAGACCAGCCAATTGTATCTCCTTCTCACCTAGCAAACATTCGGCTAACCTTTCTGCTCGTTCGCCGCTAACGGAGATTTCAAAGCCATCTTCCCCCGTATAGCCTGACCTACTGAGTACTACTTCGACCCCAAAAAGAACCGCATGGCGGCGCGTCATAAAACCAAATTGATCAAAATCTATATCACAATGTCTTTTGAGCACTTGTACCGTTCTAGGTCCTTGCAAAGCTAAGAGCGCTTGTTTTTGCAGATGATGAAGATCACAACCTTCAGGGAGATGCTTTTTCAAGTGTTTAATATCAGCATCCTTACAAGCAGCATTTACAATTAGGCCTAGCCGGTCGCCGTGATTAGAGATCAGAAGGTCATCGAGTATCCCACCCTTGCCATTAGTAAATTGACTGTAGCAAACTTGCCCTTTTGCCAAACCACCCACATCAGCAGGAACTAGTCTCTCAAGTGCTGCTGCACGGTCTTCTCCAGAAACCTCGAGTTGTCCCATATGCGAAACGTCAAATAATCCAGCGGCATCGCGGGTATGCAGATGTTCTTTGACAATCCCACCCCGATATTGAACAGGCAATGAATACCCTGCAAAAGAAACCATACGCCCGCCGTTGGCTACATGCAGGTTATATAAGGGTGTTTTTGAAAGTATTTTATCCGCTGCCACTGACCGTATCTCCGTTAACAAAACGAGTGCACCCACACTAAACTATGAGCGCCACCCAACTCTGTCACGGAACCTGAGAGTATCACCGGCAATTACCGATTTACCCCTTCGGTGAGGTGAACCCGTATGAGCACACCTGCTTTCCAGAGGCCCCTCACCTAACGGTCCTTTTGCCTGAGAGATTCCCGGGTAGGTTGCTCCTTCGGCGCCGTCGGAAATTTACCGTCGGCCTCTCCCGCTAGGGTCATAGGGTATATTTTTATAATGTACCGTCACCAGCCTTGTAACGCAACGTCTTCAGACCAAAATTTTACTCTTTTTCAATTAACCTTAGTCAGCGACGACGCGTACTACCGAGTCGACGCCGATTATACTCTAATTCCTCCTTAGTCAGTTCGAGCCCGATATAGATACGCCAATCCGGTGGCGAGTGATCGGGCCGCTGTGGAATTATAATGTCAAAAATATCACTGAAATCAATCCGCGAGTCGCGCCCCTCAAACTTTGCAATGACTGGCGTGCGATTGCGGGTAAGAACTTTCTTTGCACGATCAACAACCCAAACCCAATACGCAAACTCAGCCTTATCTTCTAACATTGCAGCTCCCCGAAGAGCAGTCATGCTAAGCGCAATATTCAACGTTATTTCTTTGTTCCCAATATCACATTCGCCATCGAATGTGTTAAGTTTAACGTGGAAGACAGTTTTGTTGAGGTCGTATTCGACGCCAGGTCTGAACCTCACTAATTCTTGTCCGGTTTTTAATATTGTAGGCATGGGGCACACATCGGGATCACCAGTTGTTTCGTCCATTAAGGCACAACCACCCATCAACGATATTAACATCATCGCTTTAATTGACTGGCGAATAAATGAGTGGGACATAAACATCAGAATCACGATAATTAAATAACTCAACTTTGAAATTCAGGACAAACGTACAGCAAACTTTTTACTTTGCTAACGTAAATTCGACCAATAGAATTAGTTATGGGTAGGAGCAGATGGTGACAAAAATAACCCGCGTTACAAAGAACTGACATATGCGTTCCTCTTTCATCTTAGATACTCGGAAAAAAGTAAACGTACATCAATTAAACCAAAGAATGCCAAATAAATTGATTTTGCAAGAATGACCATAAGCTACACTTGTTGGTAAAAAATGGCTGTATACACAGAAGTGCCGGATGATGCGCTAAACGATTTTGTCGCCGAATATGATATAGGTTCCATACTATCATGCAAAGGTATTGCGGAGGGAGTTGAAAATAGTAATTTCCTTCTTACAACCACTCAAGGCCGATTTATTCTAACACTTTATGAGAAGCGAGTAGACCCCTCAGACCTACCCTACTTTCTTTATTTGATGGAGTATCTGGAGGAAAGAGATATACCATGCCCTACTGTTTTACACGGGCGTGATGGTGAAGGCTTACGCGAAGTTTGCGGAAAGCCAGCCGCAATTATTTCCTTTCTTGATGGCATGTCTCCCCGCAGAATTGGCACGGGCCATTGCAAAATGGTCGGGGAGGCCCTTGCTAAAATGCATCTCGCCAGCCTCCAATTTCCTATGAACCGTAAAAATAGCCTCGCACTCACAGCTTGGCGTCCTCTACTTTATTCGTGTGGTCAGGCCATTGATCAAGTACAACCAGGTCTGAGAAATTTTCTAGAGATAGAAATCGATTATTTGCACGAGCATTGGCCCACATGCCTGCCTGCTGGTACATGCCATGCTGACTTATTCCCCGATAACGTATTTTTCTTGCAAAAAGAGTTGTCGGGCCTGATTGATTTCTATTTTGCTTGCAATGACTTCCTAGCTTACGACCTTGCCATATGTCTTAATGCTTGGTGCTTCAATCAAAAAGGATCTATCGATCGGTCAAGGGCACATTCACTGCTTACAGGTTATTGTAGTGTACGGAAATTAACGGTAACGGAATTAAAAGCATTCCCCACACTAGCTCGGGGTGGAGCTATCCGCTTTCTACTTACACGGCTCTTCGACTGGATTAATAATCCAACCGATGCATTGGTACGACCAAAAGATCCGTCGGAATACTACCATATTTTAAGTTTCCACCAGAAGATCACTGAAATAACTGAGTATGGCCTTGAATGAGCAAAAAAAATGAAATTGTTAGAGTCTTCACCGACGGTGCTTGCTCAGGTAATCCGGGGCCAGGCGGTTGGGGCGCTATTTTGCAATTTGCAGAAGCCGAAAAAGAACTTTCAGGCGGCGACACAAATACCACCAACAATCGCATGGAGCTTATGGCTGCAATTCGCGCCCTTGAAATTCTTACTAAGCCTGTCTCAGTCGAACTTTATACGGATAGCATTTATGTACATGACGGATTTACTAAGTGGATTCACGGATGGAAGAAAAACGGTTGGAAAACCGCGTCCAAGAAGTCCGTAAAGAACGAAGACCTGTGGCGAAGACTTGAAAAGGCCGCGAGTAGCCACATGGTACAATGGCACTGGATAAAGGGACACGCTGGACACCCAGAAAATGAACGCGCAGATGCACTCGCCCGGGATGCTGCATTGGCGCACCAGATCAATACAGTATAGTTCAGATGTAACATTCACTACTCTTACAGAGAGTGCAATTCCATCAGCGAAACGTAAGTTCTGGCAACTTGCCCGTTGATTAGAATATTTTTTAGGTGCCGTAGACCTATTGAGTTGCTCCCTGCATACCAGAAACCTCATTAAAAACTCTTGCAAGGACTGCATTCGTAAGTAGTTCCGGCAGCACGATACCATCTGGCTTTTCAGGACCGTATACAACGTTAAATGGTATGCCAAAATGCCCAAATGATCCAAGATATTTCGCTATCTCATCATTTGGCATGGTCCAATCTGCTCTCATACCAATAATAGAGCCTGTTTTAAGGGCCTCTACCACTCGGCTTGCATCAAGAACAAACCGCTTATTAACCTGACACGTAACACACCAATCAGCCGTGACATCAACTAAAACAGTCTGTCCATCAGCCACCAAATTCTTAATCTGTGCCGCATCGAATTCACGCCACACAGCCGTCGAAAAATGGGGACGATCACCTATTGGCTTCAGTCCTGTATTCCACATTGTTGGAAAAATGATTGCTGCTACACTCATAAACAAGACAATAAACCCCAGACTGCGACCTAAAGCTGAGCCCGATAGTTTTTTTAATAATAAAATTACACCCATGGCTACTATCAATCCGCCTAGTGTTGCAGCCCCACCCACATCAAGTATGTTGGAAAATACATAGAGAAGCCATACAACGGTAGCTAGCAAAGCGACGCCAAGCACACGTTTAACTGTGTTCATCCACGGTCCAGGTCGCGGGAGAAAACCTGCCAATCCAGGGAAAAGAGCTACCAAGAGGTATGGTGATGCCAAACCAACACCGAGAGAGGAAAAGACTAAAAGGATTTCAAACCAACCCTGGCTCAACGCAAAGCCGACAGCGGTGCCAAGAAATGGAGCTGAGCAGGGTGTAGCTACCAAAGCTGCTAGTGTACCAGCAAAAAAATGCTCCGCCAAGTTATCTCTATTTAAGCGCGTAGCGGCAATGCTTCCCACCCAAGCCGGAAGTTTTACCTCAAAAAACCCGAAAAGGTTATATGCAAAAAGACCTAACACAACGCTCAAAAAGGCAAGGAAAACCGGTTGTTGAAATTGGATCCCCCAACCGACTGAGGCACCCCCAGCTTTCAAAACAATTAAGCCGACACCTAATGTCATAAATGAAAAAAGGATGCCTGCGGCAGAGGCAAGAAAGCCGGCACGAATTGTTTTACTATCTTTTCCTAGATTAGATATAACGCCTAAAAGTTTAATTGATAGGACAGGCAAAACACATGGCATGATATTGAGGATTAAACCCCCCAAAAGAGCCAATATTATAATGGCTGCTAATGTTAACTCTTTGTTTTGGGAAAAACGTAACGGGGCCTTCATATTCGACGGCTCGTATTTGGGATAAAGTTTTGCCTCAATTGACCTATCACCGTCTACTAAAGTTGCTGTTATGCCGTCTTGCTCGAGTGTTGACCGTCCAACACCACTAGCCAGAACTCGCAATTCCGCCAACTTCCGATTTTGACTAATGAAAACCTCGGGCTTGCCAAAATGACTGCCGGCCGGCCCCTCCACATATATGTCGGGCTGTGTGAAAACATTTATAGTCTGCGCAACAAAAATTATTTCATTTTCATCCCCACTTTTAGTCAGGTGAGCACTTTCTATGCTAAGGCCATGACGGCCGTCGCGCTTGGGTATCCGTGCCATGTACTGGGTAATCAGATTCGAATAATCAGATAATACTGCCCTACCTGCTGGCAAGCTTAACTCCAGGTTATTGACGTATGGGATACAAATTTTTTCACAAATAAGGTATTCTAGCTGAGCCCTGACATTAGTCGCGCCCGGTGATTTGAGTTTCAACTCCACTGGCAGAAGCACTTCATCAAGGTATCCAAGTGTTTCAAGTCCGAGTACGGAAAATCTCTTCGGAGCCGGCCAACCAATAATTAAATCTTTAACGTTTTCGGAACTACCCCATGTGACCTTTGGAGGTAGCCCTGCATCACCCGGCGACCGCCAATATATTTTCCACCCAGGTTTCAACTTAAATTGTAGCCCTAACGGAACCGTGGTGGCTGAACCAGTTGAAGTAAATGCACTCACTAATCGCACCGCAACTTGCTCTTCGCGCTGCCATTCACTTGAAGCGCCATTTGCATTTGCAATAGGAAAATGCAGGCTAATCATCAAAAAAAGTATTTTCAGCTTCATATTAAAGGTTTCCTGAAACCAAGGATAATCTAAAGAACATAGTTCTTAATTACCAAAATAAAACGGCTAATGTAAAAAGCCGAAATATTGATGCATGGGTTCAATGAGCGATCCCGTAAGCATAAATTCACACCCGCGTTAGTTCCCTTTTTGCCCTCTAGTCGCTATCATAAGATCATAGGAAATTTGGAAAATGTTCACATGAATGAGCCACATGAGACCGTCACCGGCACAAATCCAGGTTATCTGACGGGGCAAGTTCTAATCGCAATGCCTGCAATGACTGATCCTCGCTTCACGAAAAGCGTGATATATATTTGCGTCCACAACGAGGAGGGCGCCATGGGACTGGTTGTGAATAAAACCATAGAGTCACTTGCTTTTCCGGAATTGCTCAAACAACTGGACATAGGCGTCCATGGAATGGTTGATGATAGGCCAATTTATCATGGCGGTCCCCTGGACACAGGACGAGGATTTATTTTGCATTCACTCGATTATCAACAGAACAGCACGATCAGCATAACTGAAGATTTGGGATTAACCTCAACTATAGATGTGCTGAGTGATATTGCTGAGAACCGTGGCCCGGCACAATCGCTGCTTGCGCTCGGTTATGCTGGATGGGGGCCAAACCAGCTAGATGATGAAATACAGCAAAACGCATGGCTACAATCCTCAGCAGACCGAGAATTAATATTTAATTTACAAGATGACAGAAAGTGGGAATGTGCTATCTCCTCTATCGGCATTGATTTGAGCTTGCTTTCAGTTGAAACGGGGCATGCTTAGTTATCACCGAACACGGAAATGTAGATCAAAAAATGTGCTCCTGTTCAAGCATCAACTAATTGATTTTCTCATCCCTGAGATGAGAAAATTACGGTCTCGGGTCGGTCTTTATTAGGGAATAACAAATGTGATCCTGCCACCGACCGTTGATACAAAGATATTTTCGAAGCAGTCCTTCTTCAAAAAATCCCGCTTTTTTAAGAAGGTTTCGACTTGGTTCGTTGTGCACGAGACAAGCTGCCTCGACACGGTTTAACGCCAAGTTATCGAAAGCATAGGAGATGGTAAGACGCAGCGCGTCGAACATATATCCCTGTCGGGCGAATGGTGCGCCAATCCAGTATCCGATACAAGCGCTCTGGGCCACTCCGCGGCGCAGGTTAGACAAAGTTATACCTCCCACCAATCGTTGCCGTTCATGTTCAAAAATAAAAAATGGATACCCAGTAGCGTATCGCCACTCAGCCTTGAATCGTTGAAGCCGCCGTCTGTATGCTGTCGCTGTCGCACCATCAACAGGCCAACTTGGTTCCCAAGGAACTAAAAACTCTCGGCTTTCGCGCCGGAGAGAAACCCATTGCTTACGGTCCCACCTACTCGGCGGACGAATGAAGACCCTTACACCAGTAATGCGGGGCGTATGGCGCTCAAACAGGGATTTCAATAGCACCATTCCACCCCCCCTTAGAGTTGAAGCCTATCGCAAATTTTGTCGTAACTTTCAAGTTTCTTTAAAACACCCGTAGCGGTCAATGTTGGCCTGCTGGTGAACAAACGTTCAGCTGTCCGCTGAACCTGGCTCAAGTCAACAGCCTCAATACGCTGTATCAGGTCATGTAACGAAAGAGGAGCTCCGTAAACGAGTGTTTGTTGACCCAGTTGTTCGGCACGGCCACCAGTTGACTCTAACGACATTAACGTGCCGGCCTTCAACTGTACGCGAGCGCGCATCACTTCTTCATGCTGAATGCTGGATGCAAATTCGATAATTTCATTGCACAAAGCGGGCACCAATTCGTCAACTTGATCAGGGCCAGTACCAGCATATATGCCAAAAGTGCCGGCATCACTGTAAGCAGCAGAAAACGAATAAACTGAATATGCAAGCCCGCGTTTTTCTCTTATTTCTTGAAATAACCGCGAGGACATGCCAGCTCCTAAGATTGTTGACAGCACGCTTAAAGCATAGAAATCTGGATCACCGAAAGAAAAACCCTTAAATCCAATTAGAAAATGTACCTGTTCGAGGTCTGATTCAATACGCTTTTCACCTCCACAATAACGTGCCGGCTCATGCTCAGTAACAACCTTGGAGTGCGGAAAAGAACCAAAAAGTTCCTCCGCCATGCCCACAATGTCTTCATGGTGCACTTTGCCAGCCGCTGATAGAACTGCACGTTCGGATCCATAATTACTTTGGAGGTAGCTTTTAATAGTTTCGCGACTCATTGTCTGTACGTTTTCACGCCGACCCAGAACCGGAAGACCCATGGATTGATTTGGGAAAGCAGCAGCCTGATAGTAATCAAAAATGATGTCGTCCGGCGTGTCCGCAGCCTGGCCAATCTCCTGCAATACGACCTGCCTCTCACGATCCAGCTCAACTTGGTCAAAGGTAGCATTCTGAAGAATGTCTGCAAGTATATCCGCGGCAAGTGCTACATCAGGTGCCAGCATCTTAGCAAAATAAGCAGTGCTTTCCCTGCCCGTATAAGCATTTAAATGGCCTCCCACAGCCTCGATTTCATCAGCAATATCCTGGGCATTACGCCGCCGAGTACCCTTAAAAGCCATATGTTCTAGGAGGTGCGCCACTCCGTTATTCTCGTCTGTCTCATGACGTGTACCAGATCCAACCCACACGCCAATTGAAGCACTCTCTACTCCGGGCATTGCGTGGGTTACAACTCGAAGCCCATTTTCCAACGCTGTAAATTCTACACTCATTGGCACCTCAGTAGGTTTTTGCGCGAATAAAATCCTGGAGTATATCCAATTGATTCGGTAATTTGCTGAATTTTTCTTTTCGCTCATATAAATCGTTTAATGATGGTGGAAGGGCAGGGACTTGACCAACAGCTTTTTTTGCGGCATCCGGAAATTTTGCTGGGTGCGCAGTTGCTAGAGAAACAATAGGACGAGTGAGCTTTGAGCTCATTTGAAGCGCACTCTCGACGCCAATGGCAGTGTGGGGGTCTATTAACACATTTTTGTCAGAATAGATCTTCGCAATCGTCCCAAGGGTAGTGTTGTCGTCGACCTTATTAGCATCGAATAATTTTTTTGCTCCCTTCCAAGCAAAATTTGGAACAACTAATTTCCCCGTTTTGCGGAAACTGTGCATTGCCTCAGACACATCGCCAGATTTACGCTCCAACAAGTCAAATAGCAAACGCTCAAAATTACTTGAAACTTGTATATCCATACTGGGAGTAACTGTCGGTACAACTGGCTCCATCGACATTTCATTTTTTTCAAAAAAACGGACAAGAATATCGTTTTGATTTGATGCCACAACTAATTTATTTACCGGGAGCCCCATTAAATGAGCTCCATATCCAGCAAAAATATTACCAAAATTACCTGTTGGAACAACAAAAGTTGTGCCTTGATCCGGAGCTCCTAGTTTGAGGCCAGCCCAAAAGTAATATACAATTTGCGCCATAATACGCGCCCAGTTTATTGAATTGACCGCCGATAAGCTCACCTGTTCTCTAAAATGTGCGTCGTTAAAACAAGCCTTAACTAGGTCCTGACAATTATCGAATGTGCCATTTATTGCAATATTATGAACGTTTTCTGATGATACAGTCGTCATTTGACGACGCTGGACATCAGAAACACGACCTGCCGGATGCAAAATAAAGATATTTACCGACTCGCGTCCCTTACAAGCTTCGATAGCGGCAGAACCAGTATCACCGGAGGTAGCACCGACAATCGTAATGCGTTGGCCACGGCGAGTGAGTATGTAATCAAAGAGGCGCCCTAATAATTGTAGAGCTATATCCTTAAAGGCTAACGTTGGACCGTGAAAAAGTTCAAGTAACCAAAACCCATCATCAAGTTTTGTTAACGGAACCACCTGATCATTAGTAAATTCCGAATATGACGCGCTCACTATCTCAGCAAAATCGTCTTCGGCTATAGATTCACCTACAAAAGGAAACATCAGCCGACATGCAAGATCAGGATAATTGAGATTATTCAATTCAACTTGTTCTACCGAAGAAACCTGTGGCCAAACACTTGGCACATACAAACCCCCATCGCAAGCAAGGCCCGCAAGAAGGACCTCATCAAATGCTAGGGCGGGAGCAGAACCGCGAGTGCTAATGTAAAACAAAAATTTACCCTCTTAAGACATAGAGCCAGTACCAAAGTGAAAGCACCGGTTGATGATAGATTAAGCTCATTGTGTTGGGCCCACGATGATATATATGCCCATGAACAGCAATGAGAAAAAGAACATTCTACGAAACCGTATTTCTGAAAGCCTACGACGGATAACTTGCCCAATCGACATACCAATCACAGCCGGAAGCAATGCCGCTGTTGATATAATGTTTTGATCCATCGGCAATAAGCCCCTAATTCCCAACATTACTGCAAGCGCTCCAGTAGCAACTGAGAACCAAATACCCATCGCCTGAATAAATTGATCCCTCGTTAATCCAAGAGATTGAAGATAAGGCACCGCCGGTACTACGAAAGAACCCGTCAATCCGGTAAAGGCTCCAGTAACGATTCCAACAATCGGCGAGTACCATTTTTCTCGCTTGGTTAGATTCAGGGAATTAATCGATGACAACCCAAATCCTGAATAAATGATTATGGAGATTCCGAGTATAAGCGATAATTGCTCGCTACTTGAATTCGCAAAAACTTCTGATACTGCAAAAATTCCGGTAACACCAGCTAATAACAATGACCAAAAGCGCTTTATCAAATTCTTAAGGTGCGGCCCAGAAAATGCTTGCAAAAGATTGGTTACTAGAGAGGGTATAAGTATCAATGGAATTGCATCCTTTAACCCGAAGAAAGCTGTCAAAACGGCCAACGAAACAGTCGGCAGCCCGAGCCCAATAACCCCTTTGGTGAGCCCCGCAAGAAAAAATGTGGCCCCAACAATAAAATAAAATTGCGGCTCCACCATTAAGATAAATACCTTTCATGGAGGTGTGATTTAAATGCCTCTGGGTCAAGTTTCCGGCCGGTAGCCCTGATCAGCAAATCTTGAGTGGAAAAAAAACAACCATGCGCATGGATATTGCGTAACAACCAAGTCATAAGCGGTTGAAACTGACCGCTAGCGATGGAGCCAAGTATCATAGGGTTTTCGTCGATAGCTGCCTTGAAAATCTGAGCCGCCGCCATCGCACCAAGTGTATAGGTAGGGAAATACCCCCACGCTCCGTCATACCAGTGAATATCCTGCAAACAACCCTCAGAGTCGTTAGATGGAGAAACACCAAGGAGTTGCAGAATTTTTTCATTCCAGGCTCCTGGCAAATCGACGGGCAAAAGGTCTTCAGCTAATAGAGCGCGTTCAAGCTGCGTCCGCAATATTATATGCGCAGGATAAGTAACCTCATCGGCATCAATACGAATTAGGCTTGGTGTTACTCTTGTAGCCCTTTTGTAAAATTCGTCAGCACCCCAAGCAGGCCCATCACCGCCAAATGCATGTGCATACATCGGCGCAGCCCATTCAAAAAACTCTCTTGATCTACAAGCTTGCATTTCGACAATCAGAGATTGGCTTTCGTGAATAACCATGCCACGTGAGCAACCGACGGGTTGTTCATGCCATTCCGATGGACGACCGCGTTCATACATGGCGTGACCGGCTTCATGCAGAACTGCCATCATTGCCTCGGAAAAATCATCTTTTGAATAGCGAGTAGTTATACGACTATCATCCGGCACCCCACCTGAGAAAGGATGTTCGCTCTCATCAAGACGAGCCGAAGCAAAATCGATCCCCACTATCTCGGCAAGATGCATTGCAACTCGGCGCTGTGCCCCCAGCTCAAATGGCCCTTTTAATTCAGGCACCGGTGGGGCTGCAGCCTGGCGTGCTTCCACTCGCTCCAAAAAATTAGGCAAGAAGGAGAGGTAATCATCGAAGATTGGATCAATCTCATCAATTAACATTCCCGGCGCATACTGACCGAACAAAGAATCATAAGCAGAAACATTTAAAGCTGACGCCTTTGCTTCAGCAACCTCCCTCGTGAGGTCTACTACATTTTTGAAATCCGGCAAGATTTGTTTATACTCAGCACTAGCACGCGCCGTGCGCCACTTTGTTTCACAGGCCGTACAAGCCTTACTGTGTGCAGCAATAAGGTCCCTAGGCACCGCATGTGCGTGAGCCCATACATGCCGCATCTCTCTGACATTAGCCGTTTGCCACCTCCCAAGACGACTGATATTCACATCCAACAATAACTGTTCTGTGCGCCTGTCGGTTACTATCTCATGAATAATGACTTTTAATTCTGCAAGTTGTGCGCCGCGTGCGTTTGCTCCGCCGGGCGGCATCGTGACAGACTGATCCCATTGCAGCATTCCCACAGCCTGACGGAGCAGGTTAACTCGACGGAACCGCTGCTCTAACTCTTGGTAGGCTTTGTTCATGAGAACTAATCTTTTCGCCGATGATACACGAAAAATATGACCAACAAGGCCAATGCCAGCGAATACCATGTAATAGCGTATTGAAGGTGATCATTTCGAATATCCAAAGTCCACTGGTGACCAACAGGAAAACCACCCGGCACATCAACATTACCATCGAGTAAATAGAACCCGGATGGAAATGAGTGGCCGCTTATCTTGGACTTTGCCAAAGGATCCACAAAAAACCAGTGGTTTGTCCCTGGATCATTCATGGGCGTAAATACTCCAGGACCTTTTATAAGTCTTATTATACCGTTCAGCTCTAATTCACCTGCAAATAGACCCTCACGCCGCGATTTTGCATTTTTTTTCTCAAATGGAACCCAACCGCGATTGACAAGTAAGGCCCCACCTTTGTCACTTCTTAAAAAGGGCGTGATTATATGCAATCCTGGATTTCCATTAAGTGATCGGTTTACAAGATGAAATTCAGTGCTGTGATCGAACCGTCCACGGACATTTACCCGTTGGAATTCAAGTTTTCCCATGTCGACAGGGTGCTTTGCCAATAACACTGGCTCTTCCATAGCACGTGTCTGTATTTTTGTTATTAACTCACTCTTCCAATTTAAACGTTGAACTTGCCAAGAGCCCAAAGCCACGAGAATCAAAAGCATTATACTCGTAAGGATTGTTGGCCAGAGTTTGAAATGAAAAGACATATTTATTTCTCGAAACGATTTGCTTTAAAAGTAGAGCATTTTAATCGGTGACATTACAAAAGCTCAATTTGATTTTAATACGTTTCTGATCGTATTCTCGCATGCAATGGGAATAAGTGCGAAAGACCACTCAACTCCAACTATTTACGGAACATTCGTCAAACCATATTTCTGTCAAAAAAAGACAACAAACGCCTGGTTATCAACCTAATGCTGTGAAAAGACCAACACGTGGCAGGTTAAACAAACACGAATTACGACCGAAGCGTCACAACAACAAGTAACCTTGAGATCCCGTCGCCGGCATAGAAACCAAATCAACGCCAAGCAGCGTTGATCAAGCGCCCCACCAGTATATTGCACAGAACAGGAACAACCAAACCACATCCACAAAATGCCAATACCACGCGGCAGCTTCCAAGCCAAAGTGCTGATCAGTCTTAAAGTGCCCCCTGCGAGCGCGGAAGTAACACACGGTCAGAAAACAAGTGCCAACGATAACGTGGAAACCATGAAAACCGGTTGCTAAGAAGAAAGTAGAACCATATATACCGCTCTCAATAGTGAAGGTAGCATGCACATATTCATAAACTTGTAGCCCTGTAAATATAATCCCGAGGACAATCGTAAACCCGAGGCCGGTGACCAAATCTTTTTGATTACCTTCACGTAAAGCATGATGAGCCCACGTAACGGTACAGCCGGAAAGGAGCAGCACAAGGGTATTCATAAACGGTACACCGAATGTAGGAAGTGTCTCAATCCCTTTGGGGGGCCAAACACCTCCAGTGGATTCAACCCGGCTAAATTGTTTAATTTCATTGGCATACAGGCTAGCGTCGAAATAAGCCCAGAAAAAAGCTGCGAAAAACATAACCTCCGACGCTATGAACAACATCATGCCATAGCGAAGACCTAACTGTACTACCGGCTTATGGTGGCCTTCATGTGTGGCCTCGCGTACAACGTCGCGCCACCAAAACCACATTGTTGCGAGCACACCAACAAGTCCGGGCATGAACACCCAAACGCCAAGTTCAGTAACAATCTCCTCTAGATCAACTCCCAGCATGTCCGGATGCAAGAATACAACCACGCCGAAAAAGAGAAAAAATGAGGCAGCCGAACCAACTGCAGGCCAGGGGCTTGGATCTACCAAATGGTAATCATGAGTTTGCTGGTTATGCGCTTCGGAGCTCATCTATTTAGCCTCTTTAGTTGTATCTATGACATAACATCCTGGAGCGACCTCTACTACTATTTTGCGATCGCCTTTTCCGCAATTTTTGCAAGGCCAGCAGATGGTTTATCAGCCTCAAAAAAAGTGTAGGACAGAGTTATTGTATTCACATCATCCAAGTTTCGATCTTTGACAATTTCCGGGTCAATAAAAAAAGTTACCGGCATATCCATCTGCTCTCCCGCTTCTAATTTCTGCTCTTGAAAACAAAAACATTCGATCTTACTAAAATAAAGCCCGGCCTTGAGCGGCGTTACATTAAAAGTGGCTGTGCCAACCAGAGAAGCATTCGATACATTTCGAGCACGATAAAATGCCAACCCTGTCTCACCTACCTGTAGAGACATTTCCCGCTGCACAGGTTGGAACTCCCAAGGAAACGAACCATTCAGGCTAGCATCAAACCGCACCTTAATCACGCGATCAATGCGTTTCACGCTTGGCATTTGGGCAATTTGGGTAGTCCCCCCAAAACCGGTAACGCGACAGAACAAATCATAGAGTGGCACCGCAGCATACGACATACCAACCATTGCCACCACGAGAAGGACAAGCACACCAAACAAACGACGATTTTTAGACTTCAGAGATTGTGCCAATTATCTTAACCCCCACTCATCTTAACAATCGCAACCAGGTAAAACATAAGAGCTAGCCCTGCAAGCACACCGGCGACGGCTAAATTTTTCGCCCGCAAACGACGTTTAAGCTCGATAAAATTTTGGTCCATATCTTTCGGAGTTTGCTTGCCGTTGTTTCTTGCCACCACCACCATGCATCCCTCAAACACTAAACACTGTTGATCCATCTACAATCATCAACGTGAATAAAAGAAATAGGTAAATTATTGAAAATGTAAACATACGCCTTGATGCTCGCTCTGTCTCATCTACCCAAACCAATACAGCCGCAACTAAAAACAGTAAGCTCAGGATTAGTGAAAAAACACCATATAGCCAACCTGTTACACCGAGGAGTGCGGGAGCGACGGCCAAAGGTAAAAGCAGCAAAGTATAAATAATTATTTGACGCTTAGTCTCACGCGTACCGGCAACTACCGGCAGCATCGGCACACCCGCTTTTTCATAATCCCCCGCTCTGTAAAGAGCCAAGGACCAGAAATGGGGCGGTGTCCAGAAAAATATTAACGCAAAAAGGACTATAGATTCTATGCTAATGCTGCCAGTAACCGATGCCCACCCAATCATCGGTGGAAATGCGCCGGCTGCACCACCGATCACGATGTTTTGCGGTGTCCGGCGCTTAAGCCATATCGTGTAGACAAACACATAAAAGAGGATAGCTACGGTTAATATTAAGGCGGCAGGGATGCTAACGGTTAGCCCCATAATTGCAACTGATCCTACAGCTAATACTATGCCAAAACCAAGCGCATCTCCAGGCGCGATGCGTCCATTTGGTATCGGCCGTAATTTGGTTCTCTCCATCACAGCGTCTATATCGCGGTCATACCACATGTTTATTGCACCTGCAGCCCCAGAACCAACTGCAATGCATAGGACAGCAACGATAGCAAGAATTGGATGCAGCGTTCCCGGAGCCAATAAGAGGCCGGCAAGACCAGAAAAAACTACTAGGGACATTACGCGCGGTTTAAGTAGTTTTAAGTAATCCGCAAGCTCTGTATCTACGAGTTGCGAACCATTACTTCTTTCTAGGTGATAGGCAGTTTCCGCCACGTGACTCTCCCCAAAACCTAGTTATTTAATCTGCGGTATCTCATGAAAACTATGAAATGGTGGCGGCGAACTTATTGTCCATTCAAGAGTTGTTGCTCCCTCGCCCCAATAATTATCCCCTACCCTTCGGCCCCAATTGATTGTGTAGATCAACATTCCAACAAAAAAGAGCGTCGAAGCGAATGAAAAATATGCCCCGAAAGATGAGACGGCGTTCCACCCTGCCAATGCATCAGGATAATCAATGTAACGCCGCGGCATGCCTGCAAGACCAAGGAAATGCTGCGGGAAAAAACATATATTTACGCCGATAAAAGTTGTCCAAAAGTGCAACTTTCCCGCCCACTCAGGATACTGCCGACCACTCATTTTCCCAAGCCAATAATATATGCCACAAAAAATTGTAAATACGGCCCCTAAAGACAAAACATAATGAAAATGCGCAACAACGTAATAAGTGTCATGCAAAACTAAATCTACACCTGCGTTTGCCAAAACAACGCCGGTTACTCCCCCAACGGTAAACAAGAAAATAAACCCGACTGCCCATAACATAGGAGTGTCGAAACGAATCGAGCCACCCCACATTGTTGCTATCCAACTGAATATTTTTATGCCCGTTGGTACAGCAATCACCATTGTGGCCGCTACGAAATAAGCTCGAGTGTCAACATCGAGCCCAACCGTGTACATGTGATGTGCCCATACTATAAATCCGATGAACCCTATCGACACCATCGCATAAGCCATACCCAAGTAACCAAAGACGGGCTTTTTCGAAAAAGTAGCAACCACGTGGCTTATTATGCCGAACCCTGGCAGAATCATGATGTAAACCTCAGGGTGCCCAAAAAACCAAAAAAGATGTTGGAATAATATGGGATCACCTCCCCCTTCGGGCTTAAAAAATGACGTTCCGAAATTTCGGTCCGTCAGCAACATTGTTATTGCACCTGCCAAAACTGGAAGCGAGAGCAAGAGCAAAAATGCTGTAATTAGCATTGCCCAAACAAACAATGGCATCTTATGCAGAGTCATACCCGGAGCTCTCATGTTGAAGATTGTGGTTATAAAGTTGACGGCTCCTAGTATTGATGATGCTCCAGCGACATGAAGTGCGAAGATCGCCATATCCACAGCTGGACCAGGGTGCCCAGTATCACTTGAGAGCGGCGGGTAAATTGTCCAACCGGTTCCAGCACCGCCGCCAAGAAGGGCAGATCCAAGTAATAGCAAAAAGGCGGGAGGAAGTAGCCAAAAACTGATATTATTCATCCGAGGAAAAGCCATGTCGGGCGCACCAACCATCAGTGGGACGATCCAATTACCAAACCCACCTATCAAAGCTGGCATTACAACGAAAAACACCATTATAAGACCGTGCGCGGTAATGAACATGTTCCACAAGTGACCGTCAGGTGAACCATCCTCCATGGTCATGAACTGCACCCCAGGCGTCTGAAGTTCCATCCGCATGTATACAGAGAAAGCCCCTCCGATCAGTCCCGCGGTTACTGAAAATATTAAATACATCGTGCCTATATCTTTGTGATTGGTGGAGTAAACAAATCTCCTCCAGCCCCTAGGCTCATGATGGCTTTCGTGTCCTTGTGCGTCGGCCGTTGGTGCTTCAGCCATGATCATTCCCTTGCATTAAAATTAATCCCCATTGTTTATTGAGGGGCAGTTCCGCCCGCCAAATTGATTGAATTCATCGTATTCTCGCTTCTAGCAGCGATGGGCAGTGTGATATTATCAACTTTGGCATATTTCTTTTGAGCTTTTTTAACCCACTGTTCGAACTCGCTTTGAGTCACCGCATGAACCTCAATCGGCATGAAAGCGTGACCAGACCCACATAACTCAGAACAAAACCCGAAATAGGTTCCAGGTTTTTTTATCTCAACCCAGGTTTCGTTTAGCCGTCCAGGCACGGTATCAATGCGCACTGCAAGTGGCGAAATTGCCCAGTTGTGCAAAACATCTGTAGCGGTGACCAACAAACGAACCTTTTTGCCAACAGGCAATACAACAGGATTGTCTGTGCTCAGCTGCCGCAGAACGGGCCGCTTTTCTTTGGATCTAGCAGCGGCTTTTTGTGCCTCTTTTAAGTCCTCACCTTGTAATAAGTTGGCCGTGAACTCGAAATTACCATGATCTGGGTATTGATAAGTCCAATTCCATTGGTTCCCAATGACTTTCAGAGTCATATCGGCTTCTTCGATTCTATCGGCAAAATATAATAGTTTAAAAGAGGGTACCGATATTACAACAAGAATGACTACAGGAATTGCTGTCCACAGAACTTCTATGACCGAATTGTGGGTCGTTTTGGACGGAATCGGGTTTTTCTTTTCACGAAACCTAACCGCTACGTATATCAGTAAACCCAGTACGAAAACTGAAATCAGAGTGATGATGATCACCAACTGAAAATGGAACCCTTCTATCATCTCCATTGTGGGTGATGCCGAGGGTTGCAGTCCCAACTGCCATGGTTTCGGACCTGCTAACACTTCTGCACTACTAGTGGTGATAAAACTTAATAATCCAACGAGAACCGCAGTAACGGCATAAACCAATTTATACTTCATATATCCCCCCAACCATCCGAAATGTGTGGTTGAAAACGATGACTTCCTTATCCCAGCTAGGACATCCTTGCCCTAAAATATATATCACTCGCTGAGCTAAAGGCATATTCTGCGTGACACTATGTCGCAAAACTGCCCACTAATTTTTTGCGTTTTTGTTTAGTTAAAATTAATACGACTACCCTTAAATAATCCTTTGAAAAATATTGTCGGTTCAATTTGTTCACGCAGAAAATCCTATGTTTTTTAATTTACACAAAAAAACCCTATGTTTTTTGGGTAAATAAAACTAACAATACACGATTTTTCGCTGAGAGTGTCTTACTATAATTATAATAACGGCTGACTATCATGGACCATTTATTTTCAACAAATCAGGTCTTTTTCGACCAAAGCGACCTAGACCCATCTCGTTTAGATGAGGTAGTAGATGAGACCCTTCAAGGGGCAGATGATGGTGAATTGTATCTCGAGTACTGCCAGTCTGAAGTCATAACATTGGATGACGGCAAGATTAAAAATGCACATTATGATACCATGCAAGGGTTTGGGTTACGTGCAGTTTCAGGCGAGGCGACAGCCTACGCACATTCACCAGAGTTGAGCTTTACCGCAATCCAACGCGCTGCAAAAACCGTTTCTGCGGTAAAATCTGGACATAATGGAAAACTTGCGATGCCTCCCAGCGCAACAGGCCAACCCCTCTATCCTGATCTGAACCCAATGACTGAGATGACCTTTGATTCTAAAGTTGCACTTCTATCGGACATTGATGAATATCTGCGGAGCCTTGACGACCGTATAATACAAGTAATGGCTTCCATCTCTGGAGAATGGCAGGCAGTACGGATCATAAGGCCTAATGGTTCCCACACCGCAGATATTCGACCACTGGTTCAACTTAACATTGCCGTTACGGTTGCTGATGGTGATCGCATGGAAAACGGTTCACAGGGTACAGGCGGACGGTCGGGCTATTCGGCCTTAGTAGACCCCGGGGCATGGCAAAAGCAAGCCAACGAAGCGTTGAGGCAAGCGTTAGTCAACATAGACTCCGTCCCAACACCCGCAGGCGAGATGGTGGTGGTGTTAGGACCTGGATGGCCCGGCATTTTGTTACACGAAGCCATCGGTCATGGGTTAGAGGGGGATTTCAATAGGAAAAAAACCTCGGCATTTTCGGGGCTTCTTGGGGAACGAGTGGCGAGCCCAGGTGTGGTGGTTGTGGATGATGGGACAATAGCCAATCGTCGTGGGTCTATTACGATTGATGACGAAGGTACGTCACCAGATGAAACCGTCTTGATTGAGGATGGAATCCTTACCGGTTACATACAGGACCGAATGAATGCTCGATTAATGGGGATGCAGGCCACAGGGAATGGCCGCCGTCAGTCTTATGCACACCTGCCAATGCCCCGAATGACCAACACCTACATGAAAAATGGAGACAAAGATCCAAACGAAATTCTACAATCAGTTGAGAAAGGTCTCTACGCAGTTAATTTTGGTGGCGGGCAAGTCGATATAACAAGCGGTAAATTTGTATTTAGTTGCACTGAAGCGTATTTGATTGAAAACGGGAAATTAGGCCCTCCAGCTAAAGGCGCAACACTAATTGGAAATGGACCAGACGTGCTTACACGAATTGCTATGATAGGCAATGATATGCAATTGGACCCTGGCATAGGGAGTTGTGGAAAGAATGGTCAAAATGTTCCTGTTGGTGTTGGACAACCAACGCTTCGCTTAAACGGATTGACGGTTGGTGGAACCGCGGCCTGATCAATAAAAATATTCAATTCGACACTTAAAGTGTCGGCGGCAAGCACTTCTCCCAGCGCCATAGGTAAAAAATACAGCCTATGTTGACTGCAGATAAATTAATAGGTTGTTGCCTTATAAACCTCGCCTATATCACCGCCCCAATCATTCTCAAATTTTTCAAGCAATCTTTCCGCCGGGCTTATTCCACTTTCGGCAATATCTTGCAATGTTTCTATGTAGCTGCACTCGTCACTTTTAGAGCCGCTTGCAATCCTGCGTCTTTTAAGTCCATTTTCAGAGATTTTCACCATGCATTTAGCAATATCCTGCAGCGGTCGCCCACGGAACCGCGTCTTAAGCGCATATCTCGGAACGGCTGCACGAAGACGCTCCATTTCGCAAGTTTTCCAATCTTTGATAAGGTCCCAGGCCTCGTTTTGGGAGTCAGAATCGTAAAGCAATCCTACCCAAAGAGCCGGCAATGCACAAAGACGGCTCCACGGCCCCCCATCGGCACCCCGCATCTCAATGAAGTGCTTGAGACGCACTTCTGGGAATGGTGTTGTCATGTGATCTTCCCAGTCGCGTAGGCTTGGATAAACCCCCTCAAATCCTTTCAGCTTACCAGCCATAAAATCCCTAAAAGAATAGCCGGCTACATCCTGATAGACACCCTTGCGATAGACAAAATACATTGGCACATCGAGCACGTAATCCACCCAGCGCTCAAACCCAAAATCATCATTGAAGATAAAGGGCAGCATACCTGAACGGTCGGGGTCAGTATCGGTCCAGGTGTGGCTCCGGTAGCTCAAAAACCCATTAGGACGTCCCTCAGTAAAAGGAGAGTTAGCAAAGAGTGCTGTTGCAACCGGTTGCAGGGCGACGGCGATCCGCATTTTTTGCACCATATCGGCCTCAGAGGAGAAGTCTAAATTAACTTGCACAGTCGAAGTTCGAAGCATCATATCATGGCCAAGCGAACCGGTTTTTAACATATAGTCTCGCATAACTTTGTAACGACCCTTTGGCATCCACGGTATTTGGTCACGACGCCAACTCGGCACAAATCCAATACCAGACATACCTGCGCCAATCTCTTCACAAACTGCCTTAACTTCGGTGAGGTGCGACTGTACTTCATTGCATGTCTGGTGAATATTGCTTACTGGGGCACCAGAAAGTTCAAATTGACCGCCTGGCTCTAGCGTCACAGAAGACCCATCAGTTTTTTTTAAAGCAATAACATTACCCTTCTCCGCCACTGGAGCCCAACCATAACGCTGCAGCTTTTCAAGGATTTGGCGTATTCCAGGGCGACCATCATAAGCAAGCGGCGCGTAGTCTGACAAACGATAAACGAATTTCTCGTGTTCAGTACCAATTCGCCAATTTTCACGCGGCTTAATGCCTTTCTCAAGATACTTGATTAACGTATCCTTATCGGTGACAGGTTCAACGGCGGGCACTTTATGAGACATGACGAATATATTTCTCGCAAGAAAGCTTATGTTATTGAGTTCCTAACCTATTCCCCATTTCTGTCAATGGGCCGCTTCTTCCAATCTCCCAAGATCGACTGCCAACAACTCAATGCTGCAATGGCAGCAGTCTCAGCCTTCAAGAGCCTTGGGCCAAGCCCTACGGGAATAGCATAGGATAAACCTCGCAGTATTTCATGCTCTGCCGGGCTAAAGCCCCCGGCAGGACCTACTGCTAATACCCAATCCATTCGTATATTTTTGCCCTTTACATCCCTGAGGGCCGCATCGATTGGTTTGGCTGAGCCTGATTCCGCCGCAAATAGCAGCTTGGTGTTCTCAGGCCAAACCTGCAACCGCTCATTAAGCTTTTTAGGAGGTTCGATTAATGGGACAGTCAAGCGGTCGCACTGCTCTGCCGCCTCAACGGCAATTGTTCGGAAACGATCATAGTTTGATTTTATTACATCGGTGAAATCCGTAATTGTGGGTAAAAGGGTAGAGACACCAAGTTCTGTAGCCTTCTGTGATAGTACTTCCATGGGACCTTTTTTGATCGGTGCGAATAAAAGACCTGGCCCCGAGGAATCGTGCTGTGGGCGCTGTAATTTTTCAACTTTTACAGAAATGAGATTGCGTTCCGTTGCGAGTGACCCACTCCATTCGCCGTCGCGTCCGTTGAATAGGAACACCAAAGAACCAGACTGGAGACGAAGTACATTTTTCAAATAATGAATCTGGGGTTTTTGAAGACTGATAATGGACCCGATTGTTAATGAACAATTAACGAACAAACGTGGTGGGGACTTTGTCATGTAACTCAACTTTCTGCCGGACCTACAATCAATAGGTCATAGTCTTCATTTAGATATCGTGTAAGGTACAAAATCCTATCAGCGTTTAGATACAAAATTATCAGCGTTTAGATACAAAAATAGTCTCCTAATAATCTTCCAATCAGCCCACGTTGCCGCACCTTCAAAATTTTTTGGCGAGACTTTGTTGCCTTCCGGCAGCAACCATCGCAGATTAGGAGAGATATGAAAAACAATAGTGACATCGCAAAAGGTGACTGGATCGACAAAAAACTTCCGAGTTCCGTCCAGCCTTATTTAAGGCTAGCTCGCGTTGATCGCCCCATTGGAATCTGGCTCCTGGCAATACCTTGCTGGTGGGGCATGGGTTTGGCCTATAACTTGACCAATACTTTTNCGTCTTGGGAAGCAGGTATTCTAGCACTAATCTTTCTAATAGGCGCAACCCTGATGCGCTCTGCTGGCTGCACTTGGAATGACATTTTGGATCGGCATATTGACTCCAAAGTGTCTCGCACTGCTTCACGACCTCTGGCAAGTGGTACCATTAGCGTGGCCCGAGCGACTATTTTTATGTTTTTTCTATTATTAGTTTCGGCATCTATCCTGTTGACACTTAATAATTTTACTGTGTTGCTCGCAATCTCATCGCTGATCCTCGTCGCCATCTATCCTGCGATGAAGCGCATAACCTTTTGGCCGCAAGCTTTCCTTGGGATAACTTTCAACTGGGGGGTATTGGTTGGATTTTCAGCAATAGCTGACACCCTTATGCTCTCTACCTTCACCCTTTATGCGGCTGCATTTTTCTGGACGCTGGGATACGACACAATATATTCGCACCAAGATAAAGCGGACGATGCTCTCATCGGAGTAATGTCTACTGCACTTAAATTCGGCCCAACGAGTAAGGCTTGGATCNGTGGATTCTATATTTCAGCAATGATCTGCTTCATATCAACTGGGCTACTCGCCGATCTCGGTCCACTATATTTTTTGGTGCTTACAGTTCCCGCTGGTTTGTTAACGATACAATTGTACAGTGTTAATCTCGACGATCCCAAAAGTTGTCTTTTGCATTTTAGGGCTAATACACAGATAGGCTGTTGGATATTAGCCGCTCTAGTTNTTGGGCAGCTTCCATAGAAGGCCGTTAGTCATGACANCTCAAGAAGCCTTTGTTCGCGAAAATACTGCACCAGTAACTCCTTCATTAGTTCCTGAACTTCAACTTTGTCTCGCAAGTGAAACATGCCCCGTTTGGTTGCAAACACCCGAACATTTTTCAAAATTGGGAATACCCGAGCCATTCTGGGCTTTCGCTTGGGCTGGAGGACAAGCNTTAGCAAGATATATTTTTGATAACCCGGAAATCGTTTATGGNCAGACTATTCTTGATTTTGGTTCAGGAAGCGGAATCGTTGCTATCGCGGCGGCTAAATCTGGTGCTGCACACGTNGTTGCCAGTGATATCGATGAATATGCNAANGCAGCAATAGCAATTAATGCAAAGAGAAATAACGTGGATATAGAAATAACACGGGAGAATTTCATCGGNATTGACAAGAATTGGACAACAGTGTTCGCAGCAGATGTATGCTACGAAAAAAATATGTCGCTTATGATAAACACTTGGCTTAAGTCACTTGCAAGTAGCGGATCAAAAGTTTTTATTGGAGATCCTCAGCGTATCTACCTACCAAAGGATGGCTTAGAGAGAGTCAAAAGATATAGTAGGAAAACCGGATCTCGACTAGAGGATACGGATTTACAAAACGCGCAGGTGTGGCGAGTTGTATGACTACGGGCAAGAAGTGAGGTAAAAAAAACTAAAACTCTTTAGATCCGCAAAGATCTTTCTCGATTATATTTACGGGGTAATCGAATGGCTNAGCCTTTGATGCTAAAATGGAGATGATGGTGTTACGATAGTGGTCATCATCCACCAAACGTAAAATGAAGTTGTCGGAGTCCTCTGAGGCTCCAAGCCGCTCTCTTAAAGTTTCCAAAATTTCAGCGGAGTTAGCGCTTATGTAGGGCCTGTTCAAAGCAGCTATGTCCTGTACCCCAATAGCCTGATTCTTTATGCTCAAACTACCATGCTTCCCAATATATAAATAAGCTGACTCAATTGGTTCGCCGTGTTCGAGTANGAGCTGCACATGCTCTATTTCACCGAAATGATAATTACCTTCTGTACGATGCATTATCTCTAGTTGCTCATCACTTAACCACGTTACCGCTATCTTGGCGTGCACGCCAGGTGCACGCTGAAGCATTGCTGGCACAGCACCGTATGCACTTATATGAGCAGCATATACAACATCAAAATCAGATATTCTTCCATATTGCACTGCTATTGGACCTACGTTGATTTTTTGAAATTTGCGCGACAGTTGTTCGGGAGAGCGATTTGACCCGACCGCCAAAACCGGCCAGCAATTTTGAACCAAATTTGAGTCAAATGGTCGTACACTGTTTAGTTCAGCTCTCGAGTCCCATGTGTACGAACTCTTTGGGGCCCAATAAGGGTAATCTCGTGCTCGTTTCAAAATGCTGTTCAATTCAGTCAGACCTTTTGCCATGAAGTGGTCTCCAGTACTTGGCATAATATCGCAAAAAAAAAAGCGCTTCCGGGTAATTTTTGCACTAGTTTAATAACATGACTTATAATTCCCTTAGAGATTTTATGGTTGATTTAGAGCAACGCGGTCTCCTCAAGCGTATTGAAACTCCGGTTTCAACCGAATTAGAGATGACCGAGATACAAACTCGTTTATTAGCCGAAAAAGGTCCAGCAGTACTCTTCGAAAATCCTCTTGGGGCGAATGGCAAAAAATTCGATGTGCCAGTGTTGGTAAATCTCTTTGGTACAGTGGAACGGGTAGCGCTTGGGATGGGGAGATCACCCGAAGAGTTGCGAGAAGTAGGTAAGATGCTGGCCTTTCTTCGACAGCCGGAGCCGCCAGCCGGGATCGGCGACGCTTTGCAAAAACTTCCACTCCTTAAATCGATAATAGCCATGAGGCCAAAAAAAGTTAAGATGGCGCCGTGTCAAGAAGTACTGTTCGAGAGAGAGGAAGTCGATCTAACAAGATATCCTATTCAGACTTGTTGGCCCAATGAGCCCGCGCCTCTGATAACCTTTCCATTAGTTGTTACCCAAGGCCCTGATCCAGTTGGAAATAGGTCAGACAGCTACAATCTCGGTATTTATCGAATGCAGGTAAAAAGCCGAAACACTACCCTCATGCGATGGCTAGCTCATCGCGGCGGTGCACAACAGGCCACTCGTTGGACTGAGCAAAAAAGCGACCCAATACCAGTTGCAGCGGTGATCGGCGCCGATCCGGCAACATTATTAGCGGCTGTTACACCCGTGCCAGATACCCTATCAGAATATCAATTTGCAGGCCTTCTAAAAGGAAAAAGCATCAGCTTAGTGGACTGCAAAACAGTTCCGCTTAAAGTTCCCGCCGAAGCAGAGATTGTGCTGGAAGGCCATGTGGATCTCAGCAGCAAGATGCCGGAAGGACCGTATGGGGATCATACGGGGTATTTCAATGCACAGGAGCCATTCCCGGTTTTCACCGTATCGGCAATAACACAGCGGATTAAACCAATTTATCACTCTACTTTTACAGGGCGACCGCCAGACGAACCAAGCATACTAGGCGAAGCCTTGAATGAAGTTTTTATACCCTTATTTCAGCAACAGTTTCCTGAAATTGTTGATTTTTGGCTGCCCCCAGAGGCCTGTTCTTATCGTTTAGCTGTTGTTGCAATTAAGAAAGCCTACCCCGGCCATGCAAAGCGTGTCATGATGGCAGTCTGGTCTTATCTACGCCAATTCACGTATACAAAGTGGGTAATAGTGGTTGATGACACGATAGACACCAGAAGTTGGGATGATGTTATATGGGCTATCTCGACACGAATGGATCCAGCTCGTGACATAACGGTTCTAGAGGATACACCGATTGATTATCTAGATTTTGCAAGTCCCGTTCCGGGCTTAGGTTCAAAGATCGGCTTGGATGCGACCGACAAGTGGCCACCAGAGACTAAGCGTGAATGGGGCAGAACTATCCGGATGAGTGACAGCGTTATCGAAAAAATTGACCAAATGTGGGGTGAACTTGGTTTACCAGGTGGGGGAAGGGCTATCTGGAAATGAATATCGATTTAACTGAGTCTCTTATCTTTGCTCTTCTTGCAATTTTTGCTTTCTGGTTTGTATTTTATATCCGACGCCGCGCACGTTTAGCTGACAAGACTTTTGCCACTACCCATAGAAAAATTACACGTCGACTGGCCGGCGGAGATGAAACGTTAGAAGCACAAGAGACTGAGTCTAAACCAATAACTACTCACGACTGGAACAGAGGTCGGCGTCAGGTAATCTTGTGTACCGGTATTTTAATTTTAATTGCTACATTTAGTGTTGTGTCGTGCATTCGTACTAGCTAGTAGGGAGAAAATTCGTGTGCGAAGAAACTTTCGACAAGTTGCAGGACTTACTAAAAAAAGCCACTGAATTCGGCGCCGACGCGGCAGAAGTGGTCTATGTTCGCCAAGAATCTTTAAGTCATTCACAACGATTTGGGAAAACTGAAAATATAGAACGTGCCGAAAATGCAGATATAGGTCTTCGTGTTTTTAAGGGCAAAAAACAGTCAGTGGTCTCTTCTTCAGATCAAACACCCAGCGCACTCAATGATTTAGCCGAGCGAGCAGTAGCCATGGCCAATGCTGTGCCTCAGGATGAATACTGCGGCCTTGCTGACCCCAACCAGTTGCAAAAAAAAGTGCCGTCAGAGCTTGAAATATTCGATGAGGCGAAACCTGACACGGACATGCTTATTGAGTGGGCTCGCTCTGCTGAAGGCGCTGCATTAGAAGTGAATGGGATTACCAATTCTGAGGGTGCCGAAGCTGGATGGATGCAAAGTGAAGTTGTTTTAGCAGCGACGAATGGATTTGCAGGCAGCTACAGAGGCTCATCCTTTAGCATCAGCGCTTGCGTGCTTGGAGGGGAGGGCACTGCAATGGAGCGAGATTACGATTATACATCCGCTGTATTTAGAGCCGATTTAGACCACCCTGAAGACGTAGGTCGTCGCGCTGGTGAAAGAACCGTGCGGCGGCTCAACCCCCGTAAACCCGAAAGTGCTAAAGTGCCCGTGGTATATGAACCCAGAATCGCAAATTCGATTATTAGGCATCTGGCAGGCGCTATTAATGGAAGTGCAATTGCTAGAGGGACAAGTTTTTTAAAAAACGAGTTAGGAGAAAAAATTCTCCCTGACAATATTTCCATTATTGACGATCCTCACCGCAAACGCGGTCTCGCATCAAAACCCTTTGATGCTGAGGGCTTAGGAAATGAACCAATTGAATTTGTAAAAGATGGTGTTCTAACTCAATGGGTCCTTGATCTACGATCAGCTCGGCAACTTGGTGTCAGAAGCAATGGCCGTGCATCACGCGGCACATCGTCCCCTCCTAGCCCCGCAACAACGAACCTACATATGACACCAGGAACCAAGACACCAGAAGATTTAATCAAAGAAATAAACCAAGGTTTCTACGTTACCGACATGATGGGTTTTGGCATCAATGGAGTTACTGGCGATTATAGTCGCGGCGCATCAGGCTTCTGGATTGAAAATGGTCAAATCACATACCCAGTGAGCGAAATGACAGTGGCNAGCAATTTAAAAGATATGTTTCTTAATTTAACACCCGCTAACGATCTCGAATTTCGTTATGGCACGAATTGCCCAACACTCCGTATAGATGGAATGACAGTTGCTGGCAGTTAATTTAATCGACGTAAAAAAATAGTTGCGGCAGCTTCCAATATTGAGTCCCGATCTATCATATGTTCTCGGTANAGTTCACTGATGTTACCCGATTGGCCATATTTTTCCACACCCAGCGCAGTAGATCGATATGACCCCACGGCACCAAGCCATGAAAGTGTTGCCGGATGACCATCAAGAACNGTCAAAATATCAGCATCACAAGCACAAGGTCTCAAAATCTTCTCTATGTGCGAAATTTCATTCGGACTCCGTTTTGCTTTAAGCCAATTTTGATGGAGCAGATCAGGCGAGGTTACTGCAAGCAATCCCGCGCCTGGAGCGTCTTCAATNACAGCTGAGTGAGCGGAAATAGCCTCTGGAGCAAGTGCCCCACAAAATGCAATTATTAAGTCAGCACCTGGAGATGGCGCCTCGACCCAGTAGGCCCCAGCCGTTACACCATCTATCAGTTCTTGCGTTACCTTTCTGTCAGGTTGTTTCACTGGACGCGTTGAAAGCCGCAAATATACCGAGCCCCCATCCTCACTCACTGGTGCCTGCATATGCCTAAACCCCCAAGCCATTATAATGCCCAATTCATCTACAAAAGCTGGTTCAAAATAAGAAAGGCGATCGAGGCCCATGCCAATTAAAGGAGTGTTGATAGATTGATGTGCTCCACCCTCGGGCGCCAAAGTGACTCCCGACGGAGTTGAAACCACCATGAAACGAGCGTCCTGATAACAGGCGTAAAGCAACGAATCCAGACCTCGATTGATAAAAGGGTCATAAAGAGTTCCCACTGGCAATACCCTTGCCCCGAAAAGCGGCTCTGAAAGCCCCATTGCGGCAAGCATCAAGAATAGATTGTTTTCTGCAATCCCAAGTTCAATATGCTGGCCTGAGTGAGACTTTGTCCATTTTTGGAGTGATGCCACATCTTGTTCCTTAAACACATCTTTCTTGCCTTGCCGGTCAAAAAGTCCGCGCTGATTTACCCACCCACCGAGATTTGTTGAAACTGTTACGTCGGGTGAAGTTGTAACAATGGCATCAGCTAGTTCGCTTTCGGTGCGACCAAGCTGGTTCATTAGTTGGCCAAACCCCTGTTGAGTTGAACTTTGTTTGTTCGTGCGNATNTCNAAGTATTTTGGCACCTCCACCCGGGCTGCGACATGTCGACGAGTNNAGTCATTATTGAAAGAGGCGGAACCGAGTAATTGCTCAAGTCTTTCACCCTTGATGTTTAAACCGGANTCAAATGACCATTCCTCACCATCTTTGATNCCCATTTCGGTCTTAAAAACTGCCATTTGCTCTGCGTTCATAAGGCCAGCGTGATTATCTTTGTGCCCAGCAAAAGGCAGACGATGCCCCTTAATCGTGTAGGCTACAAAGCAAGTTGGATGCTCAGGCGATGCTTTATTAAACGCCTCAAGCACGGACTCCATNTCGTGACCCGCTAAGTTTGTCATCAAACCATGGAGGGCCTCATCATCGTGATAATCAAGTAACTCTTTCAAACCCGACGTGCCACGAAGTCCCTTTTCNAGATGTTTNCGCCATGACGCGCCAGCCTTGTAGGTAAGTGCCGAATAAAGGTCATTCGGACAATCGTCAATCCACTGCAGTAATGCCTCGCCAGCGGGGCCTTTACGGGCCTCCTCCAATTTTTTCCCGTATTTCAATGTCACTACGTTCCAATCCACCGTTCCAAAAAAACTCTGGATTTTCTGGAACAAGAGATCATTTACAACACCATCCAGGCTCTGGCGATTGTAATCTATTATCCACCAGAGATTTTGAACCTTGTGCTTCCAACCCTCAAGTAAAGCTTCGAATACATTGCCTTCATCGAGCTCCGCATCGCCCATCAGAGCAACAAATCGTCCTGGTTCAATGCCATCGCCCATGCGCTTTTGGAACTTNACGTAATCCTGGACTAAGGCAGCGCAAAGCGTAAAACCAACCCCGAGCCCCACCGACCCCGTCGAGATATCGACATCATCGGTGTCTTTGGTGCGGGAAGGATAAGCCTGAGCCCCACCCATCGCTCGAAAACCTTGCAAATTAGAAATACTTTGTTTCCTGAAAAGGTACATCAAAGCATGAAAGACCGGGCTTGCATGTGGTTTTATTGCGATTCTATCAGCCGGCCTCAATATTTCCATGAAGAGTGCGGTTAGAAGAGTTACCGCTGAAGCGCAGGAAGATTGATGCCCTCCTACTTTTAAGCCATCGGATCCTGGTCGGATATAATTTGCGTTATGTATCATCCATGACGATAGCCAAAGCACCTTTTTTTCAATTTCACCAAGAGCTGATAACCGCTCCTGCAAAGGGTTTTCAGGTATACCCCCTTCTNAGAACCGGTGTTGTTCTGCCATAAGNCTTTTCCAAACGTAAAATATATAAGTTCAATAATACTCCCNATTTTAGGGAAATTACATTGCTTTTATTCTAATATTATGGTCANTTTGGGTAATATTTATCCTTTTTATCGGTGCAAAATACAATTTCGTTCCAATTTGATATCATTGATTGCCGNATTCTCAATGTTTTGCAAGAGGATGCCCAAATATCGAATGCTGAACTGGCTAACCGCATTGGGATTTCTCCCTCCCCTTGCTGGCGGAGGGTAAAGAGGCTCGAAAAAGAAGGGGTCATCAAACGCCGGGTTACATTGCTTGACCCTGCCATAGTTGGCCTTCCTGTGAGTGTATTNGTACGAGTAAGTCTGGAAAGACAAGTAGAGTCTGCACTCGAAACTTTCGAACATGCTGTACTGTCAAGGTCTGAGGTTATGGAGTGTTATCTNATGACAGGNGATTCTGATTACCTACTTCGAGTAGTTGTAGCTGATCTTGTTGCCTACGAAAGATTTATGATNGATCATTTAACTANAATTAATGGCGTTGCATCGATAAATTCTAGTTTTGCCCTCAAACAAGTAAAATATAGAACAGCGCTNCCGCTGANAACGTCAGAATAGTNGGTAAGAGAAAAGTAAACCTTGTTTTTTTCTCTGCCTTGCCCAATGATTAGGAATAAATCATAAGGTTGAAAGGAACGTACGTGGCTAAGGAGGAACCAATTGAATTTTCAGGCACTGTTACTGAAGTGCTGCCTAATGCTATGTTTCGGGTGACNTTAGAAAATGATCATGAAGTGCTCGCACATACTTCAGGGAAAATGCGTAAAAATCGCATACGTGTTCTCGCCGGTGACAGCGTGACCGTTGAGATGACCCCTTATGACCTTACCAAAGGGCGAATTACCTACCGGTACAAATAATTATCTTCGCTCTAAAACACCTAGCTTTATCAACCAGGCAGCAGTGCGCATGACGTCTGGCTTTGTTGAATTATCGAGCTTTCTACACAAGTCTGCCAACGTAATTCCCGGGTTTTTCTTAATAGTGTACAGAACAGATGGTAAACCCTGAGGTGACACTAAAAGGTTAGGAACAAAATAGTTCATTCTATGCTTTAANAGTCGGGTTAGTTCATTCGGCGAACCGTGACAGGCCTCCAATTTGTCGTCCCACGAAAGTGTTGCAGACGAAAAGCCCTCAAACATTTGGAACGGATCCGGCTTTAAAGGGAAGGCGGCACTTCCAACCTTTCGCTCTGCACTTTCTGGGTCAATCTTGCGTCGCTCATCAAGCTCTATGAATAATGCATCGTATTGAGGGATCACTTGCTTCCAATCATANGCAGNCTCAGCTCGCAAAATACCCGCCTTTCCCATACTCCGCCGCAAATCTTCATTCTCAATCAATGTTACNAGTGCGGAAATTAATGCACGTACATCAACAGCTGTTGATTGGGAGACGCCTGCTAAATACTCCCCGTAATTATCCTCCTCTGAGAGATACCGGTGAGCTTGATCTACCCCAATGCTGGGTGCCGGCAAAAGCGTTGGAATCAGGAAACCCTCNACCCCGTGCGAAATTGCCTCTCGATAACCATCCCAATCACTAAGTATCACAGGCAAGCCTGATGCCATTGCCTCGATCGGTGTGAGCCCAAAACTCTCCTGAATATTGTCTGAAGGAGATACAAAAATGTCTGCCGCAGCCCACACGCCTTCTGTAAGTTCNGACTCCGTATTAAGCACAAATGATACCACCGCCTTTTCACAGAGGCTTGAGGCTGCATCGCGAAATTCTGTTTCAAACTTCTCACTCTGAAAGTATCCATAGAAGACTAAATGTATTCGCTTACCAGTTTCTTCAGCAGCCTGCTCTGCAGCCAAGAAAAGCGGTAACGGGTGTGCCTTCGCGAAATAACTNAGCCTACCTAAAAATAAAACTACCACCTCGTCTTTGCTNATGCCCAAAATTTCCCTTTGCTTGGCCCTTANAAGCGGATCGCGGTTTTTATNAAATTTTTGGCAGTCTATACCGAGNGGAATTACCGGTGTCTGAATCGGGCAGCAGATTGTGGTTTCAAATCGCTGCCCGAGATATTCCCGCCAGCCATTCCAAAGGGAATGAATAGAGTCCCGGATAGCCATTGAGGGACAAATTATAGCATCCCAACTCTGCAGAGGATTAGTGATACAATCACCTACCGCTTTCATTACATTGGAGGTGGACATAGTATGGCTCACTCCACATAAACTAAAAGCTCGCTGACTACCTTGTCGCCGATTCCATGCCATCTGCGCAATCGACGGCTCTGGCTTTAANAAACAGCTAACCTCTGAAAATTTTTCAGTCTGCGTCTCTGTTAAATAAATGCAGGACTCTGCTGATCGGCCGGCCCGTATTGCTTTCTCCACAAAAAATTGAAACAACTCCTCTTCCGGAGCTACACACCACATTTTATCTTGGGCAGCATATCTCAAAAAAGCATCAACTATGCCGTCAACAGCTACCTGAATGCCAGTCACTTGGCTATCGTGATGAATCGCATGGGTGAGATGAAGAGCTGTGGTCATTTGGAATTATAACATTTCAAATTTTTGGCTTTTTTGCTGCAAGATTATTCATTGAAGATGCCTCATTATTATGTGTCTCTGCCTGCTGTCGGTCCCAGACAAAAGGACATTTTAGCTGGCCCCAAAAACTCTGCGGCATAAAATCTCCGATTCCGATATTCGGTGATGGACGGCGGGGAGGATTAAAAAAAGTTCCAAAAAGTTGATCCCAGAGCATAAAATTTTCTCCATAATTAGTATTTCCTTCCTCTTTCGATCTCGAATGATGCCACCGGTGAAGTTCGGGAGTGTTGAAGATATAACTCAACAATCCGAACCGCATATCAATGTTACAATGCGTAAGAAAGCCAATGAAAGGGGTCAACATCGCTGTCCACAACATCACAAACTCGGGTGCTCCTGCTATTAACAACATCGCCTGACCAAGTGAAATACTAACCATGGCATCCATGATATGAAATCGTCCGGTATTCACAAACCAGAGCCGCACAACACTGTGATGAACTGCGTGGAATCGCCAAAGGAATGGCCATTGGTGGGCAAATCGGTGAGCCCAATAAAGTCCAAATTCAGCTACCAAAAGCCCAAAAANGACTTGAATTGCTGGGTGCCAAGATTTTGGCCACAGAACTCCTCCATCATTGCCGGCAACCTCCAAAATACCGAGTATTATCAAACCAGCCCAGATTTGGGCCGGTATTTTACTCAGAACCGTATGACCAAGATCTGCAACGATTTGACCATCGCTCTTCAGCCAGCACTCCTCATGGGGCATTATTCGCTCTAACACGCAAATAATTAGCGCGAGAGAAAAATAGGTGATGTTAAAATAAATTATCGGCTGATCTTTTGAGATTCCCAAATGAATCATCCATACACAAGCAATCATTAGAACGGGCCATGTTATGTACCGAATGAAACTACGAAACCGTCGCGTGTTGGTGTGAGTTATATCATTTGCAATTGCCATTTTGACTGACTCTTTAGAAATTTCCGTTTCGCGACCNGGTTTGCATGNATGCACGCCAGCCTCGCACAGGGGTATTGTCGTTTCTTGCGCGANTGCTGGACCAAATTTTTTGACCCCTCGCACCTTTNTACCTTAAACNTACCGTCGGGGGGTTATGTNCTCAAGATNNACACGAANGAGACTAGCTCCTTACTTTTTACGAAANTCACCTCTAATGACATTACCGTAACGTTGAGGTACCCTTTTAAATTTTAAATAAAAAAATCATTGTAATTATCTCGCTGGTTCTNGCTTAGTGGGTCAACCGNAGGTGTGGGCTGTATTTTTTGANGCTCAATTGAGTTATTTACAGGAGNCAAATTATCTGATGAACAGAATAGATTCTTCGCCTGAANTTTATATTGTGTCCGAAAATAAAAGAGTATATTTCCCAAAATTATCAATTTTTGAATGTTAATTCGATTAGTCATTGGGTTTGGGTATACGTTTGATTACATTAATAGTCTGGAGTGTAATGTGCCGCAACATTCTCGCATAGNANGAAATATTTTCAGGACAAAAATGTTACGCAGCCATCTTTAGCATATCCTGGAAAACANGCTCCCCAACATTACCNCCTGTCAGAACAGCTACAGTCGCGACTTTCGTATCTACCTTCCCAGATAGAAATCCGGCTGCTGCAACCACACCTGCTGGCTCCCCTACCTGCTTCGCACGAAAAAGAATGGTACGGAAAGCGCTAGCGATTTCCCGCTCACTCACCAGGACAATATCATCTAAATATGCTTGGAGATGTCTAAAAGGAAAATCGCCAGGCCTCCTTGCCGACAATCCATCAGCAATTGTATCCCAATTATCAATCTCAACTGGCTTTCCCTCCTTTGCAGATAAAAAAGCCGCATTTGCCTGTTCTGGCTGAACCCCAACCACTCGCACATCTGGACGATGTAATTTGATGGCTGTCGCCACGCCTCCCGCTACTCCACCGCTAGAGACCGGTACTAATACCTGTTTCACATTTGGACATTGCTGGAGGATTTCCATNCCTATCGATGCATGACCAGCCATCAACGGTGGATATTCCCATGTGTCTATAGGCTTCATTTGGCGCTCCAGAGCTACACTCTCTACTGTTGGTTGGCGACTCATAGCATCGCTACCGCAAAAAATTACCTCCCCGCCATGCCCTTCAGTTTGTGCAATTTTATATGAACTGGTGGACTCTAGCATCACCACTGCAACAGGAGTTTTCATTAACCTGCCAGCATAGGCAAAGGCTTGAGCAAAATTCCCAGATGACGCCACGACTATGCCACCAGCCCTATCGGCCTCACTTAATGTTTGCATTGCAGTGAAGGCAGCACGAACCTTATACGCTCCAGTTACCTGCATATTTTCGCATTTAAGAAAGAGGGTTTCATTACCGATTTCCTTGGCATCACGAGAGACAGGAACAATCGGTGTTGTTCGAATAATCTCTGGCAACCTAGATTGAGCTGTCTTGATGTCAGATAGACTTAAAAGGTCATTCATAGTTCCGATACCCAAAGTAGTTTCGGGAGTGTGTAGATCTGTTAACAATAAAATGAAATAATGTCGATTACTGGGAAAAAGAAATGTTAANCGAAAAATAATTCTTAGTTCAATACTTTTGAAATTGAACAGAAAACTTTTGAGGAGTAAACAAGCATAATGTTGAACGATGCTGGNTCAAATATTCAATACTCCTGCGCCCTCATAACTGGCGCCACCAGCGGAATTGGAGAGAGTTTCGCGAAACTATTGCCAACATCCACCAACTTAATCTTAACGGGACGCAATGAGCAAAAACTTGCTGAACTATCTGGGCAGCTCTCGGATAAGTGTCGTACGGTTCAAACTATAGCGGCGGATCTGGCCACGGCCAGTGGCCGATCGAAACTGATATCAAAGATAAAAACATCACCCATAGACCTCCTTATAAATAATGCCGGTCTCGGATCATACGGTGCTTTCAGTGAGACACCACTGGAACGAGAACGAGAAATGTTAGATGTCAACATCACAGCCGTCTTGGAACTTAGCCACGCATTACTTCCTAAAATGATATCCTATGCACAAAAAAATCATGGCCGAGCAGGTATGATTGTTGTGTCTAGCACCGCCTCCGTCATGCCTATTCCTTATCTATCCACATACGCCGCCACCAAAGCCTTTGAGCGCCATTGGGGCGAAGCTATAGCGGAGGAAATGAGGAAGGAACCAATTGACATCTTAGTTCTGTGTCCGGGAGCAACCCGCACGCAATTTTTCGAACGCGCTGGTTTTTTTGGATCAATGCCAATGTCAATCGAGGAGCCGAATGCCGTCGTTAAGAAAGCATTGGACTCACTTGGGAAGCGAACAATTTTAATAAGTAATAGTATGGTTCGTCTTGCTCTCGCTCCGACAGCCCTACCGCGNCGGCTCTTCGCNCGAGGCATCGGCCAATTCTTCANACGGCAACGCTAAAGTTGCCCCTTATTTAAGGTCCAGTCGTACTCAAAATCTGCAATGCTTTTCTGGTGTTTCAGGCGTTCTCTAAGTCGCGAGTTTGCGAATTGTGAAATGTGGAAAATTATACTCTCATCATCTCCTCCAAAGTCTTCCGCATACCACTGGTATANTTTTGATAGTATNAGNCGACCTCCATCATAGGATACTGCGCGTGGATGATTTACNAATTCCCTTGCCGCTGCTTTNAGGATAGCCGAGACATTCCGTCCAGTTAATGCTATCGGCTGCAAATTTGGGCAGCCAATAGAAGCACAATTAATTAAATAGTGAATTCGTGGATCCTGCCATATGGGCCTTAGTATTCTGTGCTCTATATCATTTAAACTTAAAGGTACTCCCTCAACTTTAAATAATTTTTTGCCCCATGGCCCCTGCGCAAAAAANCCCGGTGAGATGTCGACTTCTTTTATAGACTGAATAGGATAATTTTTGATTACTAGCCTGACGGTTAGCGCGTTATAAAGGTTGAGCCAGTAAGCAAGTTGTTCGGATCTTCTGTATCGGCTAATAGTGACCGCTCCCAGATATTCTATGTAATATTTCAAATTTTTTCGGTCTGCATAGGGCACATTAGCATAATCGATGCGATTGATTCCATCTCGGCCGACTAAAACATTCCGGCTCAAGAAGGTGTTCCAAGACTGATGGTCAATGATAGTTTGCGACTGTGGAGAGTATTCTAACCACCTCTCCCACAGCTGTTTTTTAGGTGCCGCTTCGCTTATTGAAGTGAAAAAAATGACATTCCAACATATTAAAAGAATAATATGCCGGGCCATATCAAAGCCACCAACTTGGGCTATTTTCGGGCCTCGCGCTTGCGTTCATGTGGATCAAGATATCTCTTTCTTATTCGAATTGCACTTGGTGTAACCTCGACTAGTTCATCATCCGCTATGTATGCTAAGGACTGTTCTAAGCTCATGGTGGTTGCAGTTGTTAGTGTTACCGCATCATCTTTCCCAGAGGCGCGGATATTTGTCAGTTGCTTTGTTTTCGTAGGATTGACTTCGAGATCAAGACCTCGCGCATGTTCGCCAATTATCATTCCCTGATATACAGGCATTCCAGCACCTATAAATAACGCACCGCGCTCCTCTAGATTCCAAAGTGCATAAGGAACCGATTTACCAGTCTCTGTCGAAATCATAACACCAGTTCGACGCGTCTCAATCTCTCCCTTGAAAGGTTCGTAGCCATTGAACAACCGGTTCATAATACCAGTGCCTCGAGTATCAGTGAGAAATTCGCCGTGATACCCGATTAGCCCACGTGAGGGGGCTATAAAGGTAAGCCGTTGTTTTCCAGCGCCCGAAGGACGCATGTCCTGTAATGTTCCCTTGCGTTTATTCATTTTTTCAACAACAACGCCCGAGAATTCTTGGTCAAGGTCGATCACCACCTCCTCAACGGGCTCAATGCGACTACCTACTCCGTCCTTTTTAAATAATACTCTTGGGCGGCTAATTGAGAGCTCATAGCCTTCACGTCGCATTGTTTCAATGAGAACGGCTAGTTGTAACTCCCCACGCCCTGCAACCTCAAAAGCATTTTGGTTATCGGTTTCCGAGATACGAATCGCAACATTTCCCTCCGCCTCGCGTTTCAAGCGGCTCCATATCATCCTAGAGGTAACCTTATTACCATCTTGCCCTGCGAGTGGAGAGTCATTTATTGAAAATGTCATTGCAAGCGTGGGAGGGTCGATGGGTTGAGAGGGAATTGGCACCCCGTAGTTTGTATCACAAATTGTATCTGCGACTGTAGCACGCTCGAAACCTGCAATGGCAACTATGTCGCCAGGTTCGGCCTCTTCAAGGCCAACCCTATCGAGCCCTCTAAAAGCGAGCACTTTTGTGACACGAGCCTCTTCAATAACACTAGCATCACGTCCCAATGCCTTAAGAGTCGCATTTGGTTTTAAGCGGCCAGCAACGATCCGACCTGTAAGTAGCCTACCAAGATAAGGGTCGACCTCAAGCGTAGTAGCTAACATGCGAAAATTGCCATCATGTTGAATTTCTGGCGGGCTAACATGGTCACGCACCATGTCAAATAATGGTGACATGTTCTCCCGCTGCCCCTCAAGGTTATGCGCACACCAACCTTCTTTTGACGATCCGAAGAGCACAGGAAAATCAAGTTGATTTTCATCTGCATCTAAAGCTGCAAAGAGATCAAATATCTCATTGTGAACTCTGTCGGCCTCTTGTTCAGGTCGGTCAACTTTGTTGATAAAGACAATCGGCCTGAGGCCCAACGAAAGCGCCTTTGAAAGCACAAATTTGGTTTGAGGCATGGGGCCTTCAGCCGCATCTACGAGAACCACCACACCATCGACCATAGACAGAATCCGCTCTACCTCACCACCAAAATCTGCATGCCCAGGCGTATCGACAATATTTATACGGATGCCATCGCGTTCGACTGAAGTACATTTTGCCAAAATAGTTATGCCGCGCTCACGCTCCAGATCATTTGAGTCTAGAGCTCTCTCCGCAATGTTTTGATTTTCACGGAAAGCACCTGCTTGCTGCAGCAAACAGTCGACTAATGTCGTCTTCCCGTGATCAACATGTGCGATGATAGCGATATTACGGAGATCCATATTGGGGGATATACCGATGCAACGCACTAACCGCAAGCGAAGCTTTTGAATAATTCACCTTAAAATTATGTCGAAACTTGCCCTACTTAACTAGCTGGGCGATAAACATGGCAAGCAAGGAGGCAAAGCAGGATCATGCCAGGCAAAACACTGTTTGACAAAATTTGGGATAGCCATGTAGTAGCTGAAGAGGAAGGCGAAACACTTGTATACGTTGATCGCCTATTGGTCCATGAGGGATCGCGGCATTCTTTCTCAATGTTACGCAACATCGAGATGCCCCTATATAGAGCAGAACAGGTATTCGGCTTTGCCGACCACTACATGCCAACGGAGACAACAGAGGGCGGCATCTCGGGGGTAAGAGATAACAAAATTCGGGGAATGCTTGAACTTATGGAGCAAAACACATCTGAAGTCGGAGTACGCTATTTCGGCTTTCATGACCCCGATCAAGGAATTTTACATGTAGTTCCGCCGGAACAGGGTATTTCGCAACCCGGTATTTTTCTGTGCGGAGCAGACTCACACACATCGACACATGGTGCATTTGGTAGCATCTCTTTCGGAGTCGGAGCATCTGAGGCAGGACATATCATGGCCACTCAATGCCTTTGGCAACAGCGCCCCTCGCCCTTAAGAATGAATATTGATGGAACACTACCGTTTGGAGTTCATGCCAAAGATATAATATTAGGGGTTATTGCAAAATTTGGAGTTGGTATAGGTGTAGGTAAGGCAATCGAGTTTGCCGGTTCCTGTATAGAGGGACTAAGCATGGAACAACGAATGACAGTTTGCAACATGACAATTGAAGCAGCTGGCCGCATGGGCATGATTGCTCCAGATGAAACAACATATGAGTATATGGAAGGTCGCCCTTACGTACCAAAGGGGAGACTATGGAAAGATGCTGTTGAATATTGGAGCTCCCTTCCCAGCGATGAGGATGCTGTATTCGAAAATGAAGAGACGCTTGACGTGGAGAAATTAGATCCAATGGTTACTTGGGGGACTAATCCGGAGATGACGCTACCGATCACCGGGACTATTCCTTCTCCCGAAGATGCTGAGAATGAGGACCAGCGTCGTGAAATTCAGGTGGCACTTGATTATATGGACCTACAACCGGGCATGTGTATGGAAGAAATAGAAATTGAACGGGTTTTCATAGGATCGTGTACAAATTCACGCATTGAGGACATACGCGCCGCAGCAGAAGTAGCTGCAAAAGGTACTGCGAAAGTTGAAGCGTGGGTAGTCCCCGGATCAAAGTCAATTAAGCGTCAAGCGGAAGCAGAAGGCTTAGATCAGATTTTCATTGATTCCGGTTTTGATTGGCGTGAACCTGGGTGTTCGCTTTGCACTGCGTTAAACGGTGACTTATTAAATGATGGACAGCGCTGCGTCTCAACATCAAACCGTAACTTCAAAGGGCGTCAGGGGCCGAACGGCAAAACACATCTCGCAAGTCCCGCCATGGCAGCGGCAGCGGCAATAACCGGAAAGCTTACCGATGTTCGTACCTTGGAGTAAATAAACAAAAATGAAATCATTCACAAAATTAACCGCGATCGCATGTCCATTTGATGAAATAAACGTGGACACTAATCAGCTTTGTCCCACCCGTTTCAATAAGCTTCCTATCGGGGATCCATATTTAAGAAAGGTAATGTTCCATGACCAACGATTCACTCACGATGGCAAACCGAGAAATACCGATTTCATATTCAATCGAGAGCCCTACAACAAAGCTGAAATTATAGTTGCCGATCAAAACTGGGGGATTGGGTCAAGTCGTGAAAGCGCAGTTTACGCCATGGCATCATTCGGCATAAAATCTGTTATCGCAGCTAGTTTTGGTGATATTCACTATAATAATATGACTAAGAACGGTTTGTGCCCCGTACAGCTTAGCCAAGATGCATGCCATGAGATTCGCTCGCTGCTTCTCGAAAACATTGGTGCCGAAATAACTGTAGACCTCGAGGAATTGAAAGTCATAGCACCTGATGGAACTGAATATGAATTTGACATGCATCCACTAAAGAGACGCTGCCTTATACAAGGTTTGGACGATATATCGCTTACAAAGCAGTACATGGATGCCATTAAATCTTTTGAGGCAAGTCATCATAAGGCAAGGCCATTCTTGATGGTACAAAAGCCAACTTAGCTTGTGTTGTAATATGGGATATATAGATTATTGACTGACACAATATATTTTAATGGGATAATTACAGAGGGATAGTGGCAACGTCCGCTCCCTGTTCGAAACCGCATATACTAATTTTCATATCTAAAAAAAGCAGATCACGCCTCCTCCGCGCCTACATCCTTTGCAAAATGTTCTGCCTCTTCTTTATCCCAACCAAGCCAGTCTTCTAGCACCTCCGCTGTATGCTGGCCCAAGAGTGGTGGAGGAAAGAATTCTGTCTCTTCCATGGTCGTAATCCATGGGGGCCCAATGATGCGTATCCGCCCGGATTTTGGGTGGTAAAGATTTCTTATAAGTCCCCTATGGGCTACCTGACAATCTGCATGAGCCCCACCATAATCTAAAACTTTTGAGACGGGCACACGCTCTGCATCCAATAATGTAATCCACTCATCAGCTGTGCGTGTCTGAATTACCTCCCGAACCATCTCATTCACTTCGTCCCGCCGTTCTGTGCGCTGAGCAATAGTGCGTAGACTTTCGTCCAGTCCCCATTCCGGCTTACCAAGCGCGCGACAAATTCCTGACCAAAACCCATCATTGTGACAGATTATGCTGACATACTGACCATCACTAGCCCTGTATATATCGGAAGGTGCGCGAAGGGGGTTTGCATTGCCTACTCTCGGCGGTTGCTCATTTGCGTTCAACGTTTGACCCATGCGCGGACCAAGAGCTGCTATCATAGCATCTTGCATGCTTATATCGATATGCTGCCCCTCGCCATCTCGTTCTGCTACACGAATTGCGTTTACGATTGCATACGCAGCATTCATTCCAGCAATAGCATCCGCCACAGGCGCACCAATTTGCATTGGCTCTCCGGAGGGTTCGCCTGTAACACTCATTAACCCAGAAGCAGCTTGGATAATTGGATCAAGCGCGGGCCTATTACGATTTGGTCCGGTCTGTCCGAAACCCGAAATCGAGCAGTACACTAAACGGGGATTAACAGCTTTGAGTTTCTTCCAGCCGAGCCCTAGAACTTCAACTTTCCCCGGAGCATAGTTTTCGACGAACACATTGGCTTCCCTTACAAGTGCCTGAGCAATTTTCTGATGACGTCGCTCCTTTAAATCAAGTGCAATGCTCTTACGTGATCTATTGTTCGCAAAAAAATAGTCTTGATCTTCTGATTTTCTACCTTTGTAAGGACCCATGTGGCGTGTATCATCACCCAGGTGGGCGCGCTCGATTTTAATTAGTTCGGCCCCCATATCCGCCAACATCGTAGAACAAAATGGTCCAGCGATCACTTGAGTCATATCAACCACCCGAATGCCATCAAGCGGTGGAAGTGCTTTTTTCCCATTCATTCCGATCAACCTTTCCATGACGACAGACGTTTTCCGCGAAAGGCATCAATTCTCTGTTTTAAGTCTTCACTATGCAACCCGCGATTAGCTATATCTTGCGCAAGATACACTTGTTCACGGTTGTTCACGTCCCAACCCTGTCTCGCGGCTTCTTTAATCCCCTGATAAGTAATGAGTTGCACTCAACTCACATTGTTTAAAACCATAGCACCTTAACTTTGGCTATCACTGAGAGCTNGCGCAGCTCAAATCAATCAAATGTTATTTGAGATCCACTGTTTCACTCTTGGTTATTGAAGCAAACCTCTCACATATATGCAGCACTGCCTGATGATCATCTTCTGAGCCAGCACAACAGCAATCCTCTATGATTGTAATTAGAAAATCCCGATCATGCCCTTCTTTAGCCGTCGAGAGGACAACCCCGGACGTCGAGATACCAGTTATATAGATACTCTTAACACCTTGCGCTCGAAGCAACGGACTCATGCGCGTTCCATAAAATGGGCTGACGCGGTGTTTTATGATGTCAAAGTCACCCTCTTGAGGTGACAGATCGGGGTGCACTTCAGTTCCCCATGTATCGAGCTTAAATCGCCCCGCCTTCATAGCTCCGGTAAACAATGGAGAGCTTGAAGAAACCTCACGATAATCAGAGGAAAAACCAACCCGAATAAACCCAATTAGGATACCAGCCTCGCGTGCCTTCTCTATTACCACAGCGTTATTTTCAATAATTTTGCGCCGCCGCACTTCCTTCAAGTATGGGCTCGGACCATCTTCGTGAACAAGATCATTTATCATATCTCCTACTAACAAAACTGACTTAGCCATATTGCTCTCCAACATATGGCCAACACATCCAGAATGGCGATGGCCAGGGTTTTATTATTTCTTCACTGCGGGCTTTTCTTGCACAGCCGTTAGCAAAACTCGGGAAATAATATTAACGAGTCTCTTGTTGACCCAGTATTTAAATGTGTTTTTGCACTACTGGAAATGAGATTTACACTTTTTCAATTCTTTCTAAAGCAACACATGATTAACAGGCCCACTGTCTCTCCGATTATGCACCCCGTCAAACAATGAAGGTCGAATGCGCTGACGCAACAAACGAATGCACGCTAAAAATATAGCAACCTTTAGCGTGATCGCAATTCTTATTCACTCCCAGCATTTAAGCGCTGAAAATAAGGAGAGGTCAAGAAGCGGGTTTGGTGCTAGTACAAAATTATGGGAATTTGGGTTTACCAAGAAAATTTTTACCTTTTGTGTTAGATGCAGCATCCATCACCATTTTTTCCCACTGATTCTTTGTTGGCCCATATGTAGTTGGGTTGCGAGACACACCCAGTCTATCGAAAAACTTTTCAAAGTCGCGAACGCCAGAGTCAAGGTTATCGCCAAATATTGTTTTCAAACTTTCATCGCAATTACGATCAAAACCTATTGACCAACTCATTACCATTGGCAAAGAGAAACCGCACGCTATGCCATGCGGAACCCCATAGTTTAAGGACAAATCATAGGACAATTGGTGTGCAATCGATGTACGCGTCTGTGAGAGAGCAATGCCTGCTTTCATCGCGGCTGCAGACATCGTAGTCCGCAGTTCTAAGTTCGCAAGATCATCGACCAATAGCGGAAGGAAACGTATCACACTGCGCGCTGCTTGTTCTGCAATTGGCTGAGTTATGAAATTCCGGTTGGTTTGCCATATACTTTCCAGCGCATGGCTCAGTGCATCAAGACCGGTCGAGATTGTCTGATCTCTAGGGAGAGTGAGCGTTAGTTCTGGGTCTACTACGGCATACTCAGGAAAGCCATAATTAGAGCGCACACCCCATTTGCCTCCGTTTGCTCGGTCCCAGATCACAGCACCAAGCGACATCTCCGAACCAGTACCTGCATTGGTTGGCACCGCTATAATGCTGGGTTTTTTAAGTTCATCAGCGCGCCCACCTCCGGTAATCAGGTGTTCCTTGAGCAACTCCCAGTCACCCCCCGATACTGCAAGTGCTTTAGCAGTATCTATGGCAGACCCCCCCCCCAAGCCTACAAAAACTTCAGGAAATTTTGGGAGCTTCTTCAGTTCCTCACAACCAGCTTTAACCTCTGGAAAGTCAGGATTGGCTTTTACATTGTTGATAATGATTGCCGCACCTCTACCAGCATCCTCGAGCCGGCGAACGAGTTGCATTGAAAATGTCTCATCATACGTTACGATCGCATAAACGCGATTGGCAATAAGTTCCGGCAACTTATCAAAGCTACCAGGTCCAAAAACTGCTTTAACTGGATTATAAAATTCAGTCATGCCTCTAACTCCCGAGTAACCCTCCACCGGCATTTCCGTATTATCTGAAACCTACTCCAAATTCACACATAGAAATGTCCGATATCAAGTATATACTTAAACGGCGTCCTAAATATTTTGGTCGCTGGCCTCCACCAGCTTTACCATCTACTGTTGACGAGATAGAGGTGTTTGCGAGGTTTTTTTGCCTTTTTCCCAGAAAAAGGGGAAATCTTGTAAGGTGTTATTAAACCATGGAGTGAAAAATGAGTGATTATCCAAAATTCGTGCACATCTCAGAGGAGGGCCCTCGGGAAGGCTTTCAAATAGAGAAAGGACCAATATCAACAGATGATAAGATCCACCTTATCAACTCACTTTCAAATACTGGACTTAAGCATATCCAGATCTGCTCATTTGTAAATCCAAAGAGAGTTCCGGGCATGGCTGATGCCGCAGCGGTAGCTGACGGAATTATAGTGAACCCGAAAGTTGAATATTCGGCTCTCTGGTTTAATGAGCGCGGTCTCAAACAAGCGATGGCGTTCCAGCACTTGAGCGTGGACCTGAAAATCACTTTGTATGCTTCTGAGCATTTCTTAATCAGCAACTTGAACCGAGACTTTAAACAACACCTGAAAAAGACTCGTGAACTTATCAAATTCTGTTTGGAAAAAAATGTTCCTGTTACTCGGGCTGGCATAAACGCTGCATTTGGCTGTAATTTTGAAGGAGATGTTTCTACTGAAAATCTGGTGCAAGCGGTGGACAGCACGCTTTCTTTAGCCGAAGAGTTTGAGCTGAACATTGAGTCTTTTAGTTTGGCAGATTCAATGGCGTGGGCCACACCGCTAAGTATCAAGCGCGGCGTGGGAGCGGTAAAAGATAAGTACCCCGACATGCCTATAAGGTTGCACCTTCACAATACTCGAGGAATGGGGATCGCAAATGCCTATGCCGGCTTGGAGATGGGTGTTGACAGATTTGACTCGTCCATCGCTGGCTTGGGCGGATGTCCATTTGCGAAGCATAAAGGTGCAGCTGGCAATGTTTCTACCGAGGATCTCGCATTTATGTGCAGTGAAATGGATATTGAAACCGGTCTCGATCTTGATGCGTTGATCAGAGCCTCGAATGTAGCGACCAAAGTTGTCGGCCATGATACTCCAGCTTGTATATCTAAGGGTGGATCATTAGCAGCGATCAGGCAGCGGCTTGATGAAATGCCTTAGGGCGATGATTCTAACATTTATCATTCTTGCCTACATTTTGTAGGCCAGGTAGAAGCAAGAAGACATGTTACAGTTTGCAAAAAGTTGCCAGCGGCACGGTATTTGCTGATGTGGCCTAGGCGTTAGTTCGTACAGCCACAACATTTTACAATTATAGATTAAAAATAATAACAATCAAAACCGCATTACATCTTTACAGATACGTTTCCAAGTCGCTCGGTTAACTTCATATTTTCACTATAATCTACAGGCACAGCGACCAACGCAGGGCCATTTTGATTAAATGCAGCCTCCAGCGCAGGCCACATTTCTTCAGGTTTCTCAATCTCGGTACCCCACATACCATAAGCCTCAGCCAATTTTTTAAAATCGGGATTGCCGAATTTTAAATTACTGTGTTTACCATTAAATCCTACCTGCTGTTTCCATTTTATCAGGCCGTATTCACCATCAATCCAAACCATGGCTACAATATTGAGTTTTAGCCGGACCGCGGTTTCCAGTTCCTGGATATTCATAGCAAAGCCAGCATCGCCGGAAATCGATAGAACCTTTCGATCTGGGAATGCCAACTTCGCACCAATTGAGCCAGGCATTGCGAAACCCATGGTGCAAAACCCGTTTGAAATGAGGCAAGTGTTAGGTTCTTTGCATTGATAATAGCGTGCAATCCACATCTTGTGAGCCCCAACATCCGATAGCAGAATGTCGGAGTCACCCATAAATTTACGTACGTCGTAAATAATGCGCTGTGGTTTCATAGGGAAAGATGCATCATCTTTTTCAGCAATGAAATCATCAGCCATTTTTTTACGCAGGCTCGCACGGCCTTTAATGTCAAAAAGCGGCAGCTCTGCTTTGTATTGCTTTTCAAGCATTTCGTTTATCTGCCAAAGTGCATCAGCAAGATCAGCAATAACCTCAATAGTCGGAACATAATCCCTATCTACTTCAGCTGGCAAAAAATCAATGTGGACAATACGCTTTAACGTTTTATTTGTGCGATTCCATGCCGACGGAGCATATTCAACAAGATCATACCCACAAGAAATGATTAAATCTGAGTCGTCAAATGCCAAGTTATTGTAATCGCCAGAACCTAATCCCATTGTGAAAAGACAGTGTTCATCATCCATCGGGATCGCGCCTTTGCCCATAAATGTGTTTACAACGCCAATGCCTGTATTTTGAGCAAGACGATTAAGTTGAGCCGCAGCACGTTTCCGAATAGCTCCATTGCCGGCTAGTATAATCGGTTGTTTAGCATTTACTATTAGTTCAACTGCCGACGCTACTGCTTTATGATCAGCACCAGGACGACGTACCTTAATGGGTACCATCGGCATACTATCGACCTCTTCCTTAGCTACGTCTTCAGGGAGCTCGAGCACGCAAAGGCCTGGCTTCTCAGTCTCAGCAATTTTAAATGCTTTCCGGACACATTCTGTAATATTACTGCCCGCAACAATAGTTTGTGTCCACTTGCTAATTGGCTCCACCATTCGTATCGAATCCATTATTTGATGGCTTTCTTTATGCAGCCGCATAGTTGAACCTTGACCGATTATGGCAATTACGGGTGCCCGGTCCATGTTTGCATCAGCCAGGCCTGTAACCAAATTAGTAGCTCCTGGGCCCAGAGTAGCAAGGCACACGCCAGCCTTACCAGTCAACCGACCGTAAGCATCTGCCATGAAGGCAGCGGCCTGTTCGTGACGACAGAGGACAAAATCAATGTTACTGTCCATCAGTGAGATCATCATATCGGCGTTTTCCTCGCCCGGCACGCCAAAGATACGTTCTACACCCTCCGCCTCAAGACATTGCACAAATAGATCAGAGGCTTTCATGTATGTCATCCTTCGCTGGAGCAATATTGGATAATATTGCAATTACAGGTAGCTGATAGATCAAAAGTGATATCGCCAAAATCTATTTTTCTTGATAAACAGTAATGGCAAATAAAAAATTATTTATACGTTTTGTTCTACAATAAATAAATGATTGTTCGGAGGAAAATCACGGGTATACCTCCGTTAGTTGAGCCATGAATGGTGCCCCCAGAGAGACTCGAACTCTCACTCTGTTGCCAGAACTGGATTTTGAATCCAGCGCGTCTACCAATTCCGCCACAGGGGCCTCGTTCGCTAATTTTTTTACATAATACTTGTGCATATTTTTGGGTCAATAAAACAAAGCAGAGGCACATTTCAAAAATATCCTTTAACCTATTGAAATTATGACTAATGAATTAGAAATCAAAAATACAGACACGGATGTGGCCGGAGTGTTAAACGCCGCGCTTGATCTACACAAAAATGGCAGCCCAGCTGCAGCAGTGCCATTATACAAAAAAGCTATCGCCATCGTGCCTGATAATGCACAAATCTACTGTCTACTTGGCGTGGCGCTTAAGCAATCTGGACAACTCAGTCACGCAATAGCAAAACTAGAAAAAGCTGTCGCAATCGACCCACTTCGGGCAGATTTTCTGGCAGAATTGGGCATTGCATGCGGGGACGCAGGAGATGTCGACAAAGCGGTAAAATGCCTGAGAGAAGCAGTGCCAAGACTCACTGCCCTTGGCAAGGACGACTTCGTTGTTGTTGCGGCACTGGGGGACGCTTGCTTTGCGCTCGGTTTTTGGACTGAAGCGATCGAGCATTATCGTTCGGCTTTAAAGAAGAAAACCACCAATCAGTCAAAGTACCTCAACGTCCAACTTAATATTGGTGTTGCACTGCACCACCTCGAGAAAAGAGCATGCGCCATAAAGTGCTATGAGACTATTCTATCGGTCGATCCACTCAATGTTGGGGCATTAACAAACCTTGGTGTTGCACACCAGGAGGATAAGAATTTTGAAGAATCATTGGCGCTGCTATTTAAAGCAGCTAATATCATGCCCAGCGATCCTCTTATCTTATCCGATTTAGGTGTCTCACTCACGAAACTAAATAGGACAGATGAGGCAATTAAAAAATTTACTCTCGCCCTAAATGAGGCCCCAGATTATGCGAAAGCTTGGAGTAACCTTGGTAATGCATACCAATCTCAAAACAAATTAACCGAAGCTTGGGAAGCACATCAGAGGGCCATTGATTTAGAACCGAACAATCCTGAACTTCATTGGAACCTCGCTATGACGTTACTATTAGCTGGTGAATATGAACAAGGTTGGGTGGAGTACGAGTGGCGACACAAAAGGCAGCCCCCAACTTTATCCCCGGAATCTCCTGAATGGGGGGGCGAGCCGCTTAACGGAAAAAGCATATTATTGTTAGGGGAACAAGGCGCCGGCGATGCTATCCAATTCGCCAGATATGCGTCCATCCTAGAATCGGAGGGAGCGTATGTGGTATTGCACGTGCACACCAGCTTACAAAAGCTTTTTTCCACACTGGGTCGAAATATCAAAGTTCTTGGACCATCCGATCAACTGCCCAAATGTGATTTTCAAGCACAACTGATGAGCATACCTTACAAAAGAAAAGAAAGATTCGAAAATCTGCCTGCCCCTAATTCATATCTTTCCGTCCCTTCTGAACCTGAGGTGCTTTTACCAAATAAAAAAAGCGGAACAAAGAGAATTGGGATTGCATGGTATGGAAATCCGAATCACGATAATGACCTTAATCGTTCCTGCCCGTTTGGTGAGCTGGCACCACTTTTCGAATTAGAAAAAATAGAATGGGTATCATTGCAAAAGGAACCGGTGCATCAGCAAATAGCGGGAATGATAGATCCTGCCAATCAAAGTCACTCATTCGCAGACACAGCCGCTATAATAAGCCAATTAGACCTTGTCGTGAGTGTTGATACTGCGGTTGCTCACCTTGCCGGGGCACTTGGCAGCCCTGTCTGGATAATGTTGCCTTACTCGTCAGATTGGAGATGGTTGACAAGACGTCGTGACTCGCCTTGGTATCCCTCTGCTCGTCTTTACAGGCAAATATCCCCTGGAAATTGGAATTCAGTTATTACGTCTATCAAATCTGACTTGAATTAGGAAAACAATGTTACTGCGCAACCTCTACGATCGGACAATGCAACTTGCTGCGCATCCACATGCAATCTGGTGGCTTGCAGGTATAGCCCTAATTGAGAGTATTTTTTTCCCTATCCCACCCGACGTGCTCATTATCCCAATGGTGTTGGCTGCGCGTGCTCAAGCATGGAGGATTGTTACTGTTGCAACGATGGCCTCCGTGTTTGGAGGCTTAATTGGCTATGGGATCGGATATTTTGCTTATGAAAGCATCGTAGAGCCAATGATACAAATATTCCCCAACTATGGGAGCAAGTATAATGTATTCCATGACTGTTATCAGATATACGGAGGATGGGTTGTTGGAATTGGAGGTTTCAGTCCAATCCCCTACAAAGTGATAACAGTAGCTAGTGGGTTAGCACAGCACGATGTTGTAACCTTTGCTATCGTTTCTTTTATCAGTAGGGGTGCTCGATTTTTAATAATTGCAGGACTATTATGGAAGTTTGGTTCACAAATACGCGCTTTCATAGAATCCAAGCTCACCTTGCTAACAGCAATATTTGTTACCCTCCTAATAGGTGGATTCATATTTTTTAAGATACTTTTTGGAGCCAGTAGCGGGAGTACTTGTCCATTTTAATCGAAAAAAAAAATCTTATTTGTACGGTTATAATGATTGCCTGTCTCGTTGTGTTGGGTAGCGTGTATAGCCTTGAATATTTTATTGGCTTTGAACCTTGTAACCTTTGCATTTATCAACGCTGGCCTTGGTGGATNGCATTTTTGCTTTCTGTTACTACGCATCTTCCGAACTTGCCATACCTTTGGATATCGCGATTAATAAGTCTAGCGGGCTTCTCGATTATAATCAGTGGAGCGATAGCATTGTATCACGTCGGNATCGAATACGACTGGTGGAGTGGGCCAAGCACATGCACTAACAANGGAGTACNACCAAACACACTGTCTGATCTGCACGCAAATAAAAATATTAGTTTGATAACACCTTGCGACAAAGTGCCCTGGTCACTTTTTGGGTTAAGCTTGGCATTTTATAATTTGGTAGGTTCTATCGTAATTGGTGTTTCTGTACTGATAGTAGGGATGAGGAAGTTAAATTGACGCGTAAAAATAGTCACTCGACCAATCAGCCTTTTTATCTTCCCGGCGACCCGGAACCTGCATCGGATCTTGCACGCATGATTAGGGTTGATCATGCTGGTGAGTATGGCGCGGTACGCATCTATGCGGGACAATTGGCTGTTCTCAAAAAAAGCCCTAAAGCGGATATCATTCGTCACATGGGGGATCAAGAAGTTCGTCATCGAGAACGCTTTGAAGAGATACTCCCAAATCGCCAAGTCAGGCCCTCAATTCTTATACCGTTTTGGCATGTGGCAGGTTATCTTTTAGGGTATTGCAGTGCAATATTTGGCGAAAGAGCAGCCATGGCATGTACCGTTGGAGTAGAGGAGGTAATTGATGAACATTACGCTGACCAAGCAAAACGATTAGGCCCGGAAGATTCTGATCTTATAGATACCATCGAAGAATTTCGTCTTGAAGAGCTTGAACATCGTGATACAGCACTCGAGCATGATGCGGAAGGGGCTCCCGCCTATCCATTTCTAACTAATTCAGCTAGATCCGCTTCTCGACTGGCAATTTGGCTTTCCGAAAGGTTCTAAACTTCACGATCTAAACTTCTTCCAGCTCACTGTCCCAGTAAAGAAAGTCACCCCAACTATCGTGTAAAAAATTTGGCGGGAAAGCCCGCCCGTTCTCTTGTAATTGCCACATATTGGGTTCACACGGTTTGCGGTATGGACGCATAGTGGATTCCTGCGCTGTCCTTCCTCCCTTACGAAGATTGCAAGGACTACAAGCAGCTACAATATTTTCCCACTTTGACTTTCCACCCCGCGATTTTGGAATTACGTGGTCAAAAGTTAATTCCTGAGCGGAAAACTCTTCTTCACAATATTGACAGGTAAAGCGATCACGCAAAAAGACATTAAACCGTGTAAAGGCTACCTTGCGCATTTGTGGCACGTACTCTTTTAGGGAGATAACACTCGGCAAGCATATCTTAAATGATGGAGAACATACGGTCGTTTCATATTCAGAAACTACGTTTACTCGATCTGTAACCACCGCCTTAACCGATTCTTGCCATGACCACAAAGATAAAGGAAAGTAACTCAGCGGACGATAATCTGCATTTAAGACAAGCGCTGGACAGGACTGAGGTAACGCCGGCATCTCTGCTTTCCCCTGGTAACCATTTTCACCAAATGCCTCAACTAATTACCAATTACAATAAACTAGATTTATCTACAAGGACACACGAGTGCAGATAGTCTAGAATTCGCATGCGTGTGACATGCAGACTGAAGTCCAATTAAGAATCAAAGCAACTGGTTAAAAAAGTGACTGCATTGTTGATACCCTCTGAGTCGATCCCATGCCCTAAACCCGGCCGAGATAGGGCCGTAGCATCAATGCCAGAACTTAAGAATCCTTCTTTGGCATGAAACATCGACTCCACTGGAACCACTTCATCAGCGTCACCATGTACCAAAAAGATGGGTGGACGAGACTTGATCTCCTTTTTCAATAAATCTGGGGCAATAAGTCGCCCGGAAAAACCAACTATACCTGCCAATGCTTGTTCTCTGCGAGGACCCACATAAAGGCTCATCATAGTGCCCTGGCTAAATCCCAGAAGCGCGGTTTGTTTAGCAGTCACTCCACACCTCACCATTTCCTCGTCTATAAAAGCATTTAAAATAGGAGCAGTTACCTTCACTTCTGATAAAATAGCCTCAGGTGATCGGTCTTGAAGGCTAAACCATTGATATCCGTTTGTTGACATATCGCAGTCGTAGGGGGCATTTGGTGAAACAAAAGAAGCATCCGGAAAAGCTTGCGAAAGCGGAGGAGCTAACCCTATAAGGTCTTGACCGTCAGCGCCAACACCATGGAGTAAAATAATCAACTGCCGTGCTTTTTTGCCTGACAAAGGACTAACCCGTGGCCCATCCATTTTTACGGTTTCACTCAATTCCATATGAACTCCTTAATCTTTCTGGCTATAATAGTACCAAAGTAATAAGGCCGCGACACCCCGCCAAGGCCTCCAATGTTCAACAAGAGACTCAGACTGTTCCCTATTCGGACGTAAATTGAGGGACTTCAACTCACGAAGTGCCTCAGAGATAGCGAGGTCTTCGGCTGGCCAAACGTCTGTCCTTTTGAGTGAAAATAACAAATAAATTTCTGCACTCCAGCGACCAAGCCCTCGTACAGAAGTTAAAATCTTCACCACATCCGCATCACTTTTTTCAGCCAAACAATCTAAGTCGAGTTGTCCGTTGCAAATTTGCTCTGCGAGACCTTTGGCATACTCAATCTTGCGACCGCTCAGGCCAGTAGCACGCAAGACTTCGTTATCTGCAGCAAGAAGCTTATCCGGCACCAACGGGTTGACAACAGAATATAAACGATCTCGTATGGCGGTGGCTGCTGCACTTGAGACTTGTTGGCCAGCAATGATGTTTACAAGCGTGGCAAACCCGGGTGGCCTCTCTCGGGGAGGTGGATAACCAATCTGTCTGATAATATTATCCACATCAGGATCTCGTGCAGCAAGCTCGTCCAAACCATGTTTGATTAGTTGAGGGGTCATGGTTAGTGATGTAACTAATCGAGAGGAATAGCGCCAGGCCCATGAATAAAAAAATTGACTCTTCATCACCCGCCACAACACGCTTTGCTCCGAGTCCAACTGGTTTCCTGCACCTTGGCCATGCATACAGCGCTATGTTTGCAGAAAATATTGCGCGAAAAACGAAAGGAAATTTTCTGTTACGGATTGAAGATATTGACGAGAGTCGATGCAAACCCGAATTTATAGGTGCAATATGTGAAGACCTCGAATGGCTCGGACTTTCATGGAACGGTCCCCTTTTCAAACAATCGGAAAGGTTCAAGATTTATCAGGAAATTTTAGAAGAACTCATAGAAACGGACTTAGTATACCCGTGTTTCTGTTCGCGACGTGAAATACAAATCGAATTAGAGCGTGCTGTAAATGCTCCCCATGGGCCTGACGGGCCCCATTATCCGGGCACTTGTCGAAACCTTGATAGGATCCAACGCGAAATAAATATTTCGGCGGGAAGACCATATTCGCTGCGTCTGAACGCTCAGCTGGCAGGGTCAAGGACCGGCCCGTTAAAAATTTTTGATCTCGCTCGAGGGATAATACCCGTTAACCCCAATATCAGTGGGGATGTTATTCTTGGCCGTAAAGAAGTTCCTACGAGCTACCATCTAGCTGTAACTGTCGATGATGCCGAGCAGGGAGTTACAATAGTTACACGCGGCGAAGATCTTTTGCCTGCGTCCCATATCCAACGCCTTCTCCAGGAGCTAATAGGTCTGCCCGAAACAATCTATGAACATCACCAAATTATCAGAGGGGAAGACGGAAAGAGGCTTGCAAAGCGTAACAGGAGTCAAACTTTAAGGTCCCTACGAGATCAAGGAATTACTCCAGAAGGTATAAGACAGAAAATTGGTTTCATATCACCTTAAGGTAGACCGTCTCCGACGGCCTAAAGAAACAAGACCACCACCCAATAATGCCAAAAATACGACAATTATAGAGATGGCCTCCCACACCGGTCGCAATAACAGAGGAACCACCAAAACATCCCAAGGCTGCGGGTGAATGTATCGTTGAACAAAGGACTGAAATATCGAGAGCGAAGAACCATCAATTTTGAACCACATCTCTCCTGCGGGTAACGTTATATCCGCACCAACTCCCCATAAACCTATACCTAGAGCTGCAAAAAGTAGGCCGACAAGAATACAAAACTGTCCTATTAATCTGACCAAAAGACCGCCAACCATAGCCCAATTAAAAATACGTTTGTGATTTTTGCATATCACAAATCACTATATTCTGCGAGTGATTAGACACCTAAGCTTGCCTGAAATGAAAGGCTCGTTTAGGTTTTCGTAACCTTTAATGGAGGGATGGCCGAGTGGCTTAAGGCGCACGACTGGAAATCGTGTTCACGGAAACGTGTCGGGGGTTCGAATCCCCCTCCCTCCGCCAGCACCTCTGGCCATCGCCAGGTTTTGTAAAGTATACAAAGGAACTCTTTATCCTTTATCCCCATCGGAAAAAATTTCCAAATTGGAATAGCAGGCGGAATTAATGCAAATAAGTCGCGCCTAATGCCTCAGGATTCTGTGCTATGTTTTCAAAATGGTTAAAAGCAACTCGGTATGCTTTTGTTTACTAATTGTCAGGATTGATAAAAAGGGAACTCGCAACGCAATGTTTTTCAAAATAACAAAGATGTATGATTGAAGTGAATACCCGCATTAAACCATTATGCCCTGGTCTGCTAGCTGCCGTCACCGTAGCTATAGCAGCACAATTTCTCTCTGATCATTATGGAGGACCAGCGATGCTATTCGCGCTCCTTTTAGGGATGGGATTCCATTTTCTCTTTGAGGAAGGACCCTGCGTTGCCGGTATCGAACTAGCATCTAGCCTAGTTTTGAAATTTGGGGTAGCGCTTCTTGGCCTTGGAATCTCAATCCAACAAATTCGTGAAGCGGGGCTCCTAACCGTCGGTATAGTAGGGGCCAGTGTGTTTATTACGCTGGCGTCTGGACCAATACTTGCCCGCAGTATAGGCCGCGGGTGGCGTTTCGGATTTCTCACTGGCGGAGCAGTGGCTATTTGCGGTGCATCCGCAGCGCTTGCGATATCCTCAGTGTTACCAAAGAATAAAAATTCGGAACGTAACACACTTTTCACCGTCATCTCGGTTACCACACTCAGCACCTTCGCAATGATTGTGTATCCAATATTTGCGAAATTATTGGAATTAGATGATGTGTCATCCGGTATCTTTATCGGCGCTACAATCCATGACGTCGCACAAGTTATTGGAGCGGGATACAGTATATCAGAAAAAACGGGGGACACGGCTGTATTCGTAAAATTACTCCGCGTTACAATGTTGGTTCCTATTGTTCTATTGACGTTACTGGTATTCCGAAAAGACATTAGTAGAGATAAAAATCGACAGCTGCCTTTTCCCTTATTTGTGGTTGGTTTCATCTTACTCGTTTGCTTGGGCAGTAGCGATTGGTTTCCCAATGAGGTGAAAGTTACACTATTGGATGTGTCAAGATGGTGTTTGGTAACAGCCATCGCTGCCATTGGAATGAAAACAGCTTTGAAGTCGTTGAGAGGAGTTGGAGGCCACGCAATCGCATTAGTATGTGTCGAAACGATTATTTTAGCCACCGCAGTAATAATAATCTTATTGATTTCAAAAACGTAACCACTTCAGGATAGGCGTAACATGGCGGTTTTTTGCACTCTCAATGGCTGAGATATTAAAATTTTTAAGCCTTAATCTGGTCGAAGTTTAACACTTATCCAAAACAATTTTGCCGGATTTTTTCGTTTTCACTTTGAAGCACGTGCCTCAATCTCTAAAATCCGTCTCATTTCTCTAAGAACTGGCTTTTCAATCAATTTTCCATCTAGAACGACTAACCCTGTGTCTGCTTTGTCAAAAGCGTCAACAACCCGTTTCGCATAATCGACTTGCTTTTTGTCAGGTGTAAATACCTCGTTTAAAATTGGAATTTGCTTAGGATGGATACATCCCTTGCCACTAAATCCAAGGTCGCGTGCCAAGCTAGCCTCTCGCTTCATCCCATCAAGGTCATTTAGGTCAAGATATGGCACGTCAATTACNTCGATACCAGCACTGGCTGCGGCATGGACCACGCGTGAACGCGCGTACAGAAGTGGCTCCCATGCGTTTATGCAACGCAGTTCTGCCGCCATATCTACACCTCCAAAGAATAGGGCATCAATACGAGAACTCGCTAGGGCAATATCATAGGCGGCTTCAAGCCCGGCNTTTGTCTCAATAATCACATGCAAACGAGTATTATGGCCACGTTCGGTCAAAAGNTTGTCCAACCATGAAATTTCATCCGGTGTTTGGACTTTTGGCAACATAAGAGCTGGCGGTGGCGTATCGGTTGCAAGCACTGCTGATATGTCAGCGTGCCCGTGTGCCTCACGCACGCTGTTTATTCGCACGATACTCTCGACACCATGAGCGGCATGTGGCTCTGCAAATAATTCAATGGCGCGTTCGCGTGCTATACTTTTGTCCTTGGGAGCGATTCCATCTTCAAGTTCAATACAAACGATGTCCGCGCCCAGTGTTATCGCCTTACGATACATCTCCGGATNTAAGCCAGGAGCAAAAATGAAACTACGCCTTGGCCTGAAAATTTTTTTATCTTGGGTATTATCCAATGTTTTAGGTGCGCGCATATCTTAATGACAACATAATGCAAAAATAAATTTATATCATTACGTAAACATAGCAATTGTTAACTACCGCGGCCACCACGTGCAGCTTTATATTAAATTTGTTAAAAAACTTCGCACGGGAAAATTTGTCATTTCTTTGTAAGCCCCTTTGGCTGGGACAGCTGTGACAGCAAATAAGCTATCCATACTTCCGTTTTAAAACTCGTATTTCATGCAGATCCAACTTCGCGGTTGGTCAATGTGAGTATAATTGTACACTATTATTTCGTTTATTATATAATTTTAACTGTAAAAAGATGTTGAAATTAACACGACCACATAATAAATGTAACAGCAGAACGGATCTCAAAACCTTGTTCATGTCTTAAAAAAAATGCGGCGGGTACTACACTAAATGTGCCGTAGACCACAAACTAATCTTATTTCTTTTCCCACACTTGGAGGAAATCTTATGCTATTCAATTGGAGAAAAAAAACAGTAATTGTCCTCTCTTTTTTAGCAATACATGCGTCAGCCACCGCAAAACCAGTTACACTGGAAATGGCCTACATGCCAATTGTGCCGTGTAGTCAAATTTTTGTTATGGAAGGCTTGGGTTGGACCAAAAAAGCGGGCCTTAACCTGAAATTTACCCGATTTTCAAACGGTCCCGCGATCGTTCAGGCAATAGCTTCTGGTAAAATGGATGTGATGTGTTTTGGCGTAGGCCCCGCTATGGTTACTCGCGGTAAGGGCATAAAGATAAAAGTAATAGCGGCAGGCATAATCAATCAAATTGCAGCGGTTGGGCAAGGTGACTTCGTGAATTATGTAAACAAATACGGAGTAACAAAAGCCCTCACAAAATGGCGGGATGAAAAGGGCAAGAAAGTCAGAATAGCTAGTTTCCCAAAGGGCTCTGTTCCAGATACAGTCACACGACATTGGCTTATCAACAGCCTTGGTCTTGATATTAACCAAGTAGAGCTTGTTGGCATGGGTGCCGCCAGGGTGCAACAAGCGTTGCTTTCACGTTCTGTTGATGCAGCTGGTATCCTTGAGCCAATACTTACTATCGTCCAAGAAAAGCTTAATGATGCTAAGGTGATTGCCGGAGCGAAGGATATGATGCCCGGCCAACCGGGATCAACAATTGCAGCGCGTGAGAGGATAATAAACGAACATCGAGACGCCCTAGTTAAATTNGTAGCACTTCACATAAAAGCTACCAATTTGCTCACCAATAATCCGGAAAAAGCAGCACCGCTTGTGAAAAGTTTTATCGGAAAGGGATTGCTTAAAGAGGAAACCATTTTGAAGGCACTTACCTCACCAGCGTCAAATTTCCGGTCTGATCCTCGAAAAATANTAAAAGATACCGAGTACATGGCCGATTTTCAAAAAACNAGAAAAATAAATACTAAGGTGTCGACACGCGGGCTTTTTGACAACACCATTTACGAGGCTGCAGAGCAANACTTAAAAAAATAAATTGATTTGACCACGACCGATATGAAATCTGCAACTTCTTACACCTATTCGGCACTCGGCCTAATGGCTTTCCTTATCTTGTGGGAAGCNATTGCGCAGAGTGGCTGGATCGAAACTCACTTACTTCCTCCACCTTCAACTCTCCCGCAAACTCTGGCGTCAGANATATCGCTGGGCATATGGCAAACCATGATCTGGGCAAGCCTACGCCATTATACAGTTGGATTTTTCCTGGGATCATTATTAGGGGTCTGCTTGGGAGTTATTGTCGCAATGTGTCCCCGTATTGCAGCCAGTCAAGCTTGGCTAGCTCGGGTTTTTCGTCCAATACCACCACTTGCTTGGATACCATTTGCTATTATTTGGTTTGGGATCTCTCAAACAGCAGCTGCCTTCATAATTTCGATAGGCATTTTCTGGATAAATTACTTTACTGCAATGTCAGCAGTCCAAACAGTGGACAAGGACTTAGTAGAAGTCGCTAGAGCCTTTGGCCACAGGTCTACCTCAGCCCTCCTGCGGACAGTAATATTGCCTGCAGCAGCACCCGGCATTTTTAGTGGGCTCCGTGCNGGCCTCGGTCAAGGCTGGATGACGGTGGTTGCAGCAGAGCTTTTCGGAATTGCCGGCATTGGCCAACGCATGATTGAAGCATCTGGCTTATTGGCTTCGGAAGTTGTGATACTCTACATGTTTTCCATAGCGGCACTCTATGGGCTAAGCGATTTTGTCTTCNTAAGAGTTCAAAAACGGGTGCTNAATTGGCAAAGATAATCGAAATTAAAGACCTAGCAGTCAATTACGATGACGCAGAGCCGGTTTTTTCTGAATTAAACTTAGCAGTAAAAAAAGGTGAATTTGTATCGCTTGTCGGCAGTTCGGGCTCCGGGAAATCAACTATTTTACGAGCCGTTGCTGATCTCATCCCTACCAGCCATGGATGTATCAGGATAAATTCTCCTCAAGAGAAAACACGGCGCCCATTTGCCATGGTTTTCCAAGCTGCTAATTTAATGCCATGGAGAACAGTATATGAGAATGTTGCAATAGGCCTCGAAGGATTGGACCTTGAAAANGATCTTATTCATAGGCGCATCAATTTTGCCTTGAACCTAGTCGGNCTAACTGAAGAACGGGGCCGTTGGCCCTATCAGCTTTCCGGCGGTCAACGCCAACGGATTGGCATTGCACGTGCACTGGCAGTTGATCCCGATATTCTATTGATGGATGAGCCTTTTGGGGCNCTTGATGCTATAACCCGCACAACACTGCAAAAAGAGTTGTTACGAATATGGTCAGAGACAAAAAAGTCTATTCTTTTTGTAACACATGACATCGAAGAAGCCGTTTACCTAAGTGATCGTGTGCTTTTGATAGGCGGGCAACCAGCACAGATTATAGANGAATATAATATTTCGATTTCACGCAAACTGCGTAGAGAACACAGTGACTTTCTGGGAATTGTTAAAGACATAAGAAATGGATTGCAGTCCTCCTTTGATACTACGATTACATCGATCGTCTGACGACTGATATGGCCATATCGCTTCAACGAACAGATTAAATTCAGCAAAAGCAGACATTAGGGAATCATAGCTCATTTGAAGGTAAAAAGTCTGTAATTTACCTAACCAGGGACAATAATCTCAACGCGCAGGGGAAGCTTCTCTTGATCGTACATCAACCGGATTTTCTCGACCTGCTCTTGTGTAAGGATAGTACCCTCTGCAAGTACAAGTGACCCTTCGGTATTAAGAAGGTCTNTCGCAAGCTGCTTCCCTTCTCGCAGCGTAGCAGTTCTAACAATTTCTGTCTCCGGGCCGGTGTCCTCTTCTTGAGGTTCTGGAACCTCTTCAACCTCGGCTTGTATTTCTTCCTCCTCGGANGACGTTTCCTCCCTATCAAGTAAGTGCTTACGCGCTAATTCTAATAGGGTTAAATCAAATTTACCGTCTTGCTGTGATAATTGATCGAAGTGTTCATTTTTAAGATCTTCATCACCAATCATATCCAGAAGAGCATTCAGTAGATGTAGTAATCTAGCAATGACTGGAATATCTTCCCCAAAGGTCCTGTCATCTGGAAACCCTGTGCCATCAAAGTTCTTATCTTGATATAGGATTGACCTACTTATTGTTTCCATTCGCGGAATATTGCGAAGCAAATTNCTCCCTATTTCAGGTGCTTTAGCTAAAATTGCTAAATCTTTTTCTGACAGCGGTTCGCCTTTGGATTGGCGCACCAAGACCTCTGCCGGCACAAACATGCGCCCTAGAGGTGCAAGCATTACAGAAAAATCGAGTTCGACTTTAGTTGCCTCAGGTATATGCGGTAAAAGTAAATTTGCCCAAACGCTCAGCCTCCCTGAACTTTCTGCTGCAGATTGATCTTTCAGTGACACCACATCAGCCAACAATTTAATTGAACCTGCTAACGCTCGCTCAAGAAGATTTTTTTCCTTAATTAAAAGTCGATGGTGTTCGAGACCCTCTTGAATGCTACCGGCCAATACTTCCATCGTGCACGGCTTATTGATAAACTTAAAGACGTGTCCCTGATTAATTGAGTCAACCGCACATTCTTGAGAGGCGAATCCGGTCAGTATTATACGCGAAGTTGTTGGCGATTTTTTACTNAACTCTTTTAGCACCTGAATGCCGGTCATTCCTGGCATACGCATGTCACACACTATGACCGCGATATTTCTTTCCTTCTTCAACATCCCCAACGCTGCGTCACCGCTACTAGCAGTTAGGATGTCAAATTTTCCGCGGAGTTGGCGGCTTAGTCCGGCTAATAATTTTTCCTCATCATCAACCAACAAAACCTTTTCGATTGACGTCACGATAAAATTTCCATGTTACACACCGATAATATATTAAGAGCTAAGGCACCCCTCAAAACATAATGATCAAATCATTTCTTCTTCTAAAGACACTAAGTGATTAGTTATATCCATATTTAAAACCCCAAAGCTAAAATTTTTCAGTACTTTTAAACATACCGAATTTTGACACTCAAGGTTTAAGAAACACACTTTGCTATATAATGCTGTAACGTTCGGTAATGCGTTTAGATGACAATATTGTATAACGAACGTTTCTTATAAAATAGAACTCTATCAATGACTGTTTTAGGCACTTTTGAGCGATTTGTACGAATCTAAAGCATGGTTTCTTGCTTCTGAATGATCCACAATGGGATTTGGGTAGCTACTGCTCATGGAGATACCTGCATCAGACAATTCAATAGGTTTGGCAAGCCATGGCGTATGTATCAACTTGTTTGGAAGACCCGATATCTCGGGTATCCATTGCCGAACGTAGCTTCCATCGGGATCGAACCTCTTTGCCTGCGTGGTAGGATTAAAAATTCGAAAGTAAGGTGCAGCATCGGCACCACAGCCGGCCACCCATTGCCAACTTGCTGAATTGCTAGCAAGATCAGCATCAACAAGTGTATCCCAGAACCATCTTGCACCGCATCGCCAATCAATCAATAAATCTTTAACCAGAAAAGACGCAACAATCATCCTAACGCGATTGTGCATCCACCCCGTACTCCAGAGCTCCCGCATACCCGCATCTACTATCGGGTATCCCGTCTTCCCGCATTCCCATGCTGTTCTAGAAGACAAACTGTCAGCCCAAGGAAACCTCTCAAACTCTTTTCGGAGTGGTGTGGAGGGCAGCTCTGGAAAATAGTAAAGCAAATGATATGAAAATTCCCGCCAACCAATTTCTGAGAGGTAGGTTTCAACACCTTTTGACAAAATGCCATCGGTTTCTGAGTGCGAGTTGGAAGTAATGGCGTGCCAAACCTGGCGTGGGCCTACTTCGCCAAAATGTAAATGCGGAGATAGTCGTGAGGTTCCTGCTAGTGAGGGTATGTTGCGTCTGTCCCCATAATCACGGGCATTTCCATCCCTAAACTCATTCAAACGAACCAGAGCACCTTTCTCTCCCGGATTCCAACGCCCCCGAAATCCGTGAGCCCAGTCAACATTTTCTGGCAACAATTGCAATGTATTAAGATTGCAGCTTTTTATTGCCAGATCACATGCAGGAATAGAATCTGGCGCAATGGAAGGGCGTGCAGGCTCGCCAAGTGCTCGTGATGCCCTCCAAAAAGGTGTGAAAACTTTATATGGGTCACCCTTTTGTGTGGCGACCTCCCAAGGTTCACGTAATAAGCTCGAATTGAAGCTGCAAACATCGATGCCTTCTTTAATGAGCGCTTGCTTCAGCTTTTTATCTCTTTTTATACTGAGAGGTTCGTAGCATCGGTTCCAAAAAATAGAGGTTGCACCTGTTTCTCGTAGAATCTCACCCACTACAAAGGTTGTATCCCCTGACCTTATGATGAGTTCATTCCCGCGTGCTTTTATCTCATCAGAAAGCCTTTTAAGAGAATGATGAAGCCACCAACGCGAGGCACCACCTAACGACCATTCATGCTTTTCTAAATTGTCGAAAATGAAGATTGGTACGATTGGGCCGCCCCGAGAAATGGCGGCGTCGAGGGCTGAATTGTCGGTTAGTCTCAGATCCTGACGGAACCATAGTATCGTGGTCATTGTTGGAGTAAACCTTTTCTAGTTCCAAAGAACTTTTGTTCCGACTACCAACCGCCGGAAATTAAATCATTAGTTTTAACAAGAAGTGCTTGTGGAATTGACACCTCTGCGGAGACCCTTGATGAAACGAACCATGAGTGGCCGAAAGTATCTTAAAAAGATTTTATACCCCAACTCAAGAACTTCTCGGATGAAGGGCTGCGAAGCAACATAGCCAGCCCACCGCAACCGCGGAGTCTGCTTCCAGACTTCCGAGAAGGCGAGTACTCCTGATAATAGTCTCTCATCACGAGTGAGAACATGAAAACGGGACAAGGCAGTTTCCTTGTCCAAATCGGGTGGCAGGTCGGCAGATGGCTCCGTAATGTCAATGAAGCGCATACACTGCATTGAATCCATCCTTTTGTATAACGTTATTTCAGCATCACACATGGGACAACCGCCATCATAAAAGAGGGTAACTGCGGGATCTTTGCCGACTTCAGTTCGTATCATCTCTTCCCCCATCCGTTAATTACCCCGATAATTACCTATTCATTATACGTCGCTAGTCACACGTAATACGTCAATAGTTACAGCGTAGATCAAGCTGTGCATTGAGGGCCGTGACCAAAGAATCACTCATCACAAATAATTAAGCCTTAGGCCCTGAGAGGCTTTTACAATGTCGGTCACCATGCTCCACCATAACCAACTCACTGACAGGGAACTCAAGTTTTCGTGCTTCCTCAATAAGCTTCTGTCTTATGCCCGCTGCCAAAACTGGTTCCCTGGAAAGGATCCACAGGTAATTTCGGGACGACCCAGAAACGAGAGCAAAGTGGTAGTTCTTAAGGTCAAGAGCAATGACGTGATAGCCAGCACTGAAAGGCCAAAAGAAGGATACTGAAAGGCTACCAACAGTTTTTTTTCCCCGAAAAACGGCGACCCCCCTAGCTTCCTCCCATTCACACTTGGCACTATTAAAACCGCGGTTAAATACACTTATCGTTCCGTCATTACGTAAGTCATAGGTTGCTGTCACATGACTGAGGCCGCGCTCAAACCTGTTGTCAAGGCGCATAACTTCATACCATTGACCTTTGTAGCGCTGAACATCAAAGGGTGTGACAGCCTCTAAACCGTCAGGGATCTGATTACATCCTCCCAGAAGAATCACCAGCAAAAAATAATAAAAGTAACATAGTGATTTTGATAGAGCATACTTATTCATAAGAATTCCAACTCGCAAGTGCCACAAGAAACTATGGTCATTGATAAAAATCAGATCAAACAAAAGTAGCAGTTGCAAGAATGCTAATAACAGAAACTGTTAGGTAAAAGCGGAATTTCATATACCAGCCCTCAATTTGACCCGCGCNATAAAGGGCGTAATCTATTACAAGCATCATCGTGAAAAAACAAATCAAAGCGAAAATCCCATATTTTGTGGGTAAAAATACACATACCCAACCGAAAAGAGACGGTACTACTGCAATGATAAGGAAAATGTATTTTCGTGGGAATTTGTCGGCCGAGTTGAGTGATAAACCCCAAACGGCGCCGCCAAGGAACGACAGTATCAGAGCTCCGTAAACTACTAAGCCCGATAGAGGTTCGAAAAATATTTTTACAAAATTCGGAAAAAGTCCTAACAAACAAAATGGTACCAGGCCAGCGATGCCGAGCACCATTATTAATTTACGAGCAGTTACCTGTGAGTTCTTTTCAACCATCACCACAGCTCATGTTTCACCTTACGTAAAATCATTCGCCACCAAATTAGGTGGGGCTATGTCCATATGCCGAGGCGATATTGCTCCGATTTCATACTGTATAATATTTTCACTTATCGAAATTGAAATAATATCAGTCTTAAACTTGGTGCCAGCCCGAATGAGTTGATCGTCAATTTTTATAAGTAATTCCAGCCAACTAATCGGAATATCAATGTANATAAAGGTGCCGTTTTGGCTTCTGAGTTTTGCTGATTTAGAGATGGGAGCGCTAGACCAGTCATCCTCTCCCATGACGGCTAGTAATGGNTCTGGTAGAAATCGGGCACGTAAAAGGCGCCTATTCAAAGCATGGATCTGGTTAAGTCGCGACATGTTTTATGCGTGTTCTTATTTTTAAAAGGGTAAGGAGGGGTGTAGCAGAAAATCGGCAAGATACCCAAACCCCAAACCATCCTTTTTGAATTCTAACCTCACCAAATGACCATATACACAACAAGCATTTGAAAGAACTTCAGAATGTATAGCATTTTTAACACAAAATATTGAGAAATAGATTGTTGTCCATCGCATTCATTGGTTTTTTAAAAAATACTTCCTATACGTTTTAGGTTTACCCGACCTTACTTCAATCGACCTTAGCCACTTAGGCAATAGGCATACGTCATGTGCGGGCTTTTTACGAAGATACATCTTTTCAAAATCACCTCTCAGATAAACTCAGCCAAGCTACCTAAGGTGAGTGATCTAAATGCTGATATGAAACGTTACACAGGTGTAATTAGAATAGGCCGTAGACTAATGTTGGCATCATACGATGTTTTGATGAACGATAAGTATAATCCGCTCAGGAAGCTTCCTCCTGCCCAGCGTTTTCAACTGATGGTATGGTTGAGTGTTATGTGGACTACGCTTTTTTGTCTCATGATTGGGGGCTGGNTGTACTTCGGGGAACTACTCATCTTTCATTTGTTATTTATGCTTGGCTTTAGTGTTACAGGCTTAATTTTTTCTAAGCAGTCGGTGANTTCTCATTTAATTAGAACATAGGATCTTGGCTGGGACATGGCAATTGTATTGCTGGTAACAAAGGGTTTAACCAGCGTATTTTTTGGAGGCAAAATAGATGGCACGTAGAATGTCTGAGGATGAATTGATAGGGTTTTATTCCTCGGTTAATTGGGAAGCGGGTATGGCACAAAAACGTGGTGATCACGAAGCAGAAAAGAGGCACCGTTGGGTCATGCAAAAGATAGAACGCTTTATAGAACATCATCATCCATAGGTTTTTTTTAATTAAACAATCACATTGGTTTCGCAGCGCTTTTTAAGGAAATAAACATATGTCCAAAAACAGAGTTATAAAAACCTCGGCAGCTTCACTTCAAATAATTGCCGACCACCTGAGACACGTTTCAAAAAGGGATAACGTTGGGGGTGAGATAAAAGATGCTGTTATTGCTCTCGAGAGCGTAGTTGCTGATCTTCTTATCGTCGAACATCCNAGATATTGATCGGTTTTCTCACTGACCATCTGCGTACTCACGCAGTGATCTAAATAGACGGNCATAATTCGNAGTCGCCCACGACCTGGAAGCAAACCTNCGTNNTTTATTCNGATNNGATNGANATAATAGTGCACANGAAANTGGTTTTGCCCGANNAGATTTNTTTGTCGTGCAAAAAACCATTTACGTGGCGTNNAAAATAGCGTGNGTGTTGGGAAGAGGTAAAATACTGCTCNAANNGCTGTAAAAAANCTNAGTGACANCAACANTGCACCTTCCAGGATACTAGCCGCTTNAACTATACGAAAATAAATTTTCTGTAGCGCANANGACNAGCGCCTTGCACNGGCNGCCANTNGTCTGTACGCGATAATAACNCGTGCCAAAAGCTGTTTTATCTTGCCAAAACAGCCTATATTGGGGCAGGAATATTTGGCTCATTTTCCTTTAATCCAATGAAGGTGGTAACGATGAATGGAGCCGAGAGTCTCGTTTCAACATTGTTGNGCGGTGGCATCGATGTGTCTTTCGCCAACCCCGGCACTTCCGAAATGCATTACGTGGCTGCGCTTGACAAAATAGAAGGCATGCGATGNGTTTTATGCCTCTTCGAGGGCGTTGCTACGGGTGCCGCTGACGGGTACGCGCGCATGGCTGAAAAACCGGCAGCTACATTGCTTCATCTCGGGCCTGGTCTCGCCAATGGCATTGCGAACCTTCATAATGCAAAAAAAGCCCGTTCTCCAGTTGTTAACATAGTAGGCGACCACGCGATACATCACCTCAGGCACAATGCACCTCTTACCTCTGATATTGTAGGATTGGCTAAACCGGTCTCAGCTTGGGTTAAAGCTGCAACCACATCTAANGCAGTCGGACCGGACGGCGCTGAAGCAATTGCAGCTGCGAGCGCACCACCAGGGCATGTTGCCACTTTAATTTTACCGGCTGACACCGCTTGGAATGGAGGTGGCGTCGTCGGCATACCTCCCAAAATTTCTGCACCGGAACAAGTAGACGATGTCGTNATAGAAAATTCTGCAAAATTTATCNGTGAGGACAGTAGAACACTCATTCTGCTTGGAGCCGATGCATTGAAAGAGGCCCCGCTACAAACAGTTGCAAAAATAAAAGCAAAAACTGGGGTAAGCGTGATGGCCGAAGGNATGAATGCNAGGATACAACGAGGAGCTGGTCGATTGTCAGTAGATCGCATCCCATATCCAGTACCCCAAGCGCTCGAAATACTGAGCAGTTTTAGTCAAGTCCTGCTAGTGGGAGCCTCTGAACCTGTCGGCTTCTTTGCCTACCCTCACTTGCCTAGCCAACTAACCCCCAAAAGCTGCCATATAAAAACTTTGGCATCCCCTGGACAANATTGCTTGGTAGCACTAGAGGCACTTGCCAGTGCACTGGATGCCGATCATTGCCAACCGGAATTACAATGTCTTGATAAGCCACAAAAGCCAACGGGCCCAATAACCATTGACACCATTGCGGCCGCAATAGGTGCACTACTGCCTGAAAATGCTATTGTTGTGGATGAAAGTATTACTACCGGCCGAAATTTTTTCCCTTACACCTTCGGGGCACACCCGCATGACTGGCTTCAAAATTGTGGGGGCTCAATTGGATTAGGTTTGCCTATGGCCATTGGGGCCGCGGTTGCTTGCCCTGATCGAAAAGTTATTTGCCTTGAGAGCGACGGGAGCGGCATGTACTGCCCTCAAGCCCTATGGACCCAGGCACGGGAGGGACTGGATATAACAACCCTGATCTTTGCTAACCGCTCTTACAATATNCTGGTGGGTGAACTTGCCGGTGTTGGCGCCGGCACACCAGGCCCTACCGCTACGGATATGCTGAGTCTTAACCGACCGGTGATCGACTGGGTTGGATTTGCCAAAAGTTTAGGTGTTGAAGCCACAAGGGTGGAGGAATCTCAAGACCTATGTCAGGCTTTTGAACATGCAATAGACGTAGATGGGCCTTCGTTAGTCGAAGTTATCTTTTAGGCTCTGTAATCATCCGGCCGCGCTAAAACCTTGAGTCGTTAAAAAACCGCCCAAGGGATACATTGCCTTGCATTTACGCGAGAATAAAATTGTTATTAGTGAGAGTAATACCCGTCGCCTTCAAGAAATGTACACTCTGAAGAATGCCTTCGTTCTTTCTCTTACGAGATAGTTGCAGTAAATAAAAACATTTGCTGTTCATTTTTACTTTTATTTAAGGTCCAGCTTCTCATCAAATGACTTGGAAATAAAAGCAGGTCCCCTGGCTCACCATCGAAAAAAATCTCCGTCACATTAAGATCACTCACCTTGGATTTTTTTATTACAATCATCTCATCTCCCAATGGGGCATGTATTTGCAGGCGCGAGCCCTCAGTTGCTGCACTATTGACAAAGTAAATCCCACTTACACATCCATTAATGTCGTTATGAAGATCGCACGAATCCCCGGGCCCTAATATATTGAGCCAGCATTTGGAGATAGCGACATCCGGTGCGTCATAGTCCATGACATCTGCAAAACTCGAAACCTCATTAAGAACAAACCGCACCAACTCNGCAAGGCTATCTCTTGTATGCAAGCTCGGCTCGGTAACCATTGTGGAAAACATGGTACAGCCAAATTCGACAGGTGGTGTGCCAAGAATTGTACGGCGAAGGGAATCTATTGTGCTTTTAAGCTCAAAATTTAGATCTTGCGCTTCACGATAACGAGTAACGTGGAGAACCGTTGGAAATAACAGCAGAGTTTCCGAAGCAGACAACCTCATCTCACCCTATAATAATGCGTTAGCAGCGATAATTATTCGTTCTGCATCAACAGCATTTGGCGGAACGTTATGCTTAACCGCACTGTTAAAAACAATAAACTCACCCTCTCTAGGCTGTACGGCATAGGAAAGCGAATTTAATTCACTGTCAACGCGCTTTCTCTGCTGCATCATCGAAAATGCATGCGGAGCATGAAACCGTAATTCAGAACAACCGACCGGGGCCTTGACGTAATATACTCCGCTTAGAATGTTGTTTGGATGCGTATGGAGTTCATGCGCGAAACCTTTTTCATAAACGTTAGCCCAGCATTCTGTTAGCCTAACGCCTTGAGGTGAAAGAGCGTAGTTCATGCGAACAGCATAAGCTGCAAAACATTTGCGCATCCAGTCAGCAATAGGTGCAAAATCTGCACGTTCATGAAGACAGTCCTCGATACCAAATGTCGTATAAACGTCGCTAGAATATCCATCCAANCGCGCATTAGGGGTTTCCCTGCGAAGAGCTACTAATGCCTCAACAAGGCCTCTATTCACTCGATCAGCATCAGGGATCATATATCGGTCAATCACCGTCGGAAAAATGAGTTGGAGTGATCTATCACTATCGTCATGTTTAACATTATTTTTCATACGATCATTCCAAAGAGCGTTTTTTCTTGCTTATAGCNGTATGGCAAAATAGACGAATAAACTCNGCTGCAGAAACCTACCACGCACAATGCGAAGGTATAAGGCGATCAATCACTTGCAACTGTCAATTAAACACTTTGCATGAAGATAAGATGANAACCTAAGAGAAGGCACAAAATGCCATCTAATTTTCTCCCCGTCCTATCTCAAAACAAGACTTGGGCGCAGCGCGAAGGATACTCAACNCCTAACCGAGATACTCTTTTTTCANGCGCTTGAAATTCTCTGCGCAAGTAAATTTGGCTAAGAGCTCCGCCGATGCCCCCTCTAAATCCTTTGGATCAACACCGTTTCTAAGCTGTTTAAGTGTCTCAAAGGTTGCCTTGATGGATGCCATGATTGGTTTATGGCCCTGAAGAGCAAAGCGTACCCTTTGACTTCCTAAAAAGTCTAGATCACGTATCTCGTCTGGCGTACTGCCAAGCATAAGCGGTATGCTTACTTCTGCCGAAATNGCTTCTACTTCGCTTCGNGTCTCAATTCCAGCGAGAAACATACAATCAACACCCGCTTTCTCATAAGCCTTCGTGCGTTTGATAGCATCTTCAATACCATTTACACCGGCAGCACTTGAACGTCCTGCAACGACCAATGACGGATCTTGCCTTCCCTCTAAGGCAGCTCTCATTTTGCCGACGCCCTCTTCAATGGAAATTAGTCTCGTGGTTCCTACTGTGCCATATGCTTTAGGAAGCTCTGTATCCTCGATAGTAAGCATTGCAACTCCGGCAGTTTCGAGCTCTTCAACAGTGCGTTTTACATTAAGAGCATTCCCATAACCGTGATCTGCATCAACTATGAGNGGNAGTTGCCCTGCGCGATTGATGCGATAAGCCTGGCCGGCAAATTCGCTCAGTGTGAGCACTATATCATCCGGCAACCCTAAAACTGATAATGACCCNACCGAGCCAGCAAACATGCCAGCTTCAAAGCCTATGTCTTCAGCCATACGCGCAGAGATAGCATCGTAAACAGAACCAGGGTGATAACATTTATCTCCCTCGAGGTAGGCGCGAAATTTTTCGCGGCGTTTAGTCCAGTGCATTCTAATTACCCCCTTAACGGATTTTCTTAATGATTTTCTACGCTAATGAAGCCCAGACACCAACGCAAGCATTCAAAATTTTCAGTGTTCAAATTATGTCCGATATTTCCTCGAAACTCACTCGACGCTGACGAGGCTGGATTTTGGCAAAATCCCCAAATCCAATGTTACATAGAAAATTAGACTTAATATTTGTCCCAGCAAAAAATTCATTGTCAACCGCCGAATTATCAAAACCTGACATTGGTCCTACATCTAAACCAAGGGCACGAGCTGCTACGATGAAATACCCCCCTTGCAATGAACAATTACGAAATGCGAAGGGCTCTACTGTGGATGGATTTTTTACAAACCGCGCACCGCTTCCCGGCAATCCTGATAGTTCATCTAATTTGGCGTAAAATTGAAGGTCATATCCGATAATTGCAGTTACAGGAGCAGCCATACTTTTTTCTAGATTTCCTTTTGAGAGACAAGGCCNNAGACGAGCCTTAGCTTTTTTNCTTTTAATGTAAAGCACTCGCGCCGGTTGCGCATTGTTTGAGGTTGGCCCCATGACGAAAAGGCTGTGCAGTTTATACAAAACCTCTTTTGCGACCTCTTTTTTTTGCCAATTACGTGCCGTTCGGGCCCCGTAAAATAATAAATTCAATGCACCCTCATCCAGGCATTGCATGTACACCACCGTATTTTCTGTGAGCTTTTTCAACGCCCCCAACCATTTTGACATTTGTTAATTCATGAATTAAACGGCGCCCAACTTCAAGCATTTAACTCTATCCGTAAATTTAAACTCTCATCAATTTTAGCTCGCGTCCCAGGCGGCATAACAGTTGTAGACTCTCGCTCTTCAATAATCGCCGGGCCCTCTACGGTATCCCCTTCAATAAAAGCATACCGATCATAAACGTCACAAGGAGCAAACCCCGTCTCAGAGAAGAAAACTGACCGTTGTCCCTTTAGTTTGCTATCCACGGACCCTTTCTGCCCCTTAAAGTTGAGAGNNATATTTGGTATCGGTGCAGTCGCCGCAAGTCTCCAACTCATGGTTTCGATCTCAATATCGGTGACTGTTCGCTCAAATAGGTTCCTATAACTTTCGAAAAAATTAATGCGCAATTCGTCGACATGCGANTCAGATAATTTACCGTCCGGAACTGGAACTGAAATTTCAAAACCTTGCCCCACATACCGCATGTCGGCCTTTCGTTCAAACGTAATGTCCTCGTTATCTGCGCCAGCTTCTATTAAAAGCGACCTCGCCTCTTCCTCCATATCGCAGAACAACTGATTTAAATATTCCCAGTTTACTTGTTCTAATCGTGCCACGTAACTGCGAACATAATCAACAGCGGGTGCCGCTACTAAAAACCCTAAAGCAGACGTAACGCCCGCCCCTAATGGTACAATAACACTATCCAATTTGAGCAACCGCGCCATATGACAAGCGTGAACAGGCCCGGCACCACCGAATGCAATCATATCGTACTTACGTGGATCACGGCCTTTTTCAGCAAGGTGCATTCGTGTTGCGGCAGCCATATTTTCATTTACCACATTATGAATACCAACAGCCGCCTCCAGAACAGTCAGTCCTAACGGCTTGGCTAATTTTTCCTCTATTGATTTTTCTACCTTCTCCAAATTGAGTGTCATCTGACCACCCAAAAAATAATCCGGATTTAAATATCCTAAGTATAAATCCGCATCAGTCACTGCCGGATCTTTTCCACCTAGCCCATAACAAACTGGGCCAGGCTGGGACCCGGCGCTACGGGGCCCTACCTTTAGTAATCCCATCTGATCTACAGATGCCAAGCTGCCCCCCCCTGCACCAATTTCAATCATATCCACCACTGATACTTTCAGTGGTAAACCAGACCCTTTAGCAAAACGACGGACCCGGCCAGCCTCAAAGTCATATTTCCGGTCAGGCCTATTGTTATCAATGAGGCACATTTTGGCAGTGGTACCACCCATATCATACGATATCAGATTTTTAGTATCTGTTAGCGTACTGTAATACGATGCTGCCATTGCACCCGCAGCCGGACCTGATTCAATCAACCGAATGGGGTATGCCTCAGCATCCCTTACTGTAGTAATTCCTCCCCCAGACAGCATGATATAGAGGGTGCCATCATGTCCTAGTGCTTTTAATTTCTTATCAAGCCTCTTAAGGTAACTTTGCATTAACGGTTGTACATATGCGTTAGCACACGCGGTACTCGTTCGCTCAAATTCACGAATCTCGGGCGCCACATCGGACGAGAGCGTGACAGGCAAATCTCTGTACAGATCATTGACAATCTTTTTTGCTAACTGCTCATGGACTGCATTGCGATATGAGTGCATGAGGCAAATGGCTAATGCCTCTACNTTTTCTTCCTCCACAAGTTTTCTCAAGGAGTTCCTAAACCCTTCTTTATCAAACTCGAGCAGGATTTCTCCATCTGGCGAAATACGTTCCGCCACACTTTCCCTAAGGAACCTTGGCACTAGCGAAGGTGGTGACTCAATAAACAAATCGTATAGATCGTAACGGATCTCTNTAGCCATTTCGAGAGTATCACGATGACCCAGGGTACTTACCAACCCCACTTTTGCACCGGTCCGCTCAATAATCGTGTTTGTAATTAGGGTAGTTCCGTGCACTATGTTATCGACCACTGCTGGAGATAGTCCTGAGTCTGACAGCAGGCGGCCCACACCATCTAGAATTGCAGCGCTAGGATCTGAAGGCGTGGTCAACTGCTTNCCCGTAAAGATCTGATCACGCTCCTCATCAACAAGAACGAAATCAGTAAAGGTGCCTCCAACATCGACACCGATGCGAATGCGTTTTTTCATCCGCCTTCCCCATAAAGGCGACTAGCTGCCGCAGCGGTGACATAACCATTTTTTACGTCTTCGCACACTCGTCCACGTTCACGTTGCGTGGGATCTCCATAGCCTCCACCGCCGGCGTATATCATTTTTAGCCTTATACCCGGCTCTATTACGGTGCGTGATTTTTGATGAGGGACTGTTCCATCACTGAAANTTATGTGGCTTTTTGCCCCCTCCAGCCCCCCCAGAACGCCGGTTGCTGGATGACGCCATCGATCTGATANTAAGGAAAGCTGCAACGGCTCGAGCGCTCGCGACTCTATTTCACACACTTGACCCAACCCACCACGATACATTCCGGCACCTCCTGAGTCAGTACGAAACTCTTTNTGCCAAACAATCAAAGGAGCCACACTTTCAAAAGCCTCAATACTGCCAGCACCTGCATTTGTTGGGAACGCGATGGTTGAAATTCCATCCTTTGTTGGACGTGCACCCATCCCACCGCTGGCAAATAAAATTTGTGTGAATCTGTTACCCTTCGGATTCAGACCACTAAAAATCGCACGCATACTCGGTGCGCTGCCACTATCAGCAATAACTTTGGATGGGACAGCTTGTGCCAATGCTGCATAAATTGCCCCGGCCAGCATGTGGCCGGTAAGTTGGCGAGCATTACATGGTGCAGGCCGGGTAGGATTAAGGATCGATCCTTCGGGCGCCACGACTTTAATTGGACGGTATGATCCTTCATTTCTAGGTGTGAGTGGATCNAGTGCACATTTAATGGGATACGCAGAATATGCGTGTGTGTAATTCATAACTGTATTGAGACCGCGATTGATTTGTTTTGATGTTCCTTCGTAATCAATCTTGATATTAGAGCCCTCTACTGTAACTGCACACTCAATATGAGTTTCATCTTCATCAAACCCATCCGCATCAAGGGTAGATTGGTAAATACCATCCGGCACTTCTTCAATAGCGTTTCGCATAGCCGTTTCTGCCCGGCTAAGCAACGATTTCGAAAGAAGAGAAAGATCGTCTAGTTCAGAATCTTCCAAGAATTCTATGAGCCGGCGCCCACAAACCTGGTTTGCTGTGACCTGTGCGTTGAGATCGCCCAGTACTTGCTCGGGCAGCCGCACGTTGCAAACAATCATCTCTTCAACGTCCTTATTAAGCTCCCCTTCCTTCAAAAACTTAAGTGGCGGGATACAAAGGCCCTCTTCGAAAAGTTCGCGGCAATCTGCAGACCATAACGAGCCTCCAATATCAGGGGAATGAGCAATTGAACCCGAAAACCCAACCAACTGACTGTTCAAAAACACTGGCATCACCATTGTAATATCGGGCAAGTGACCGGTGGCCAACCACGGATCATTAGTAATCACACAATCTCCGGGTTTCCATGTTTCCCGGGGAAATTTGGCGAGGAAATGTTTAAGTGTTATCGGAAGAATTCCAGCGAAAGATGGTATGCCACCGGTATTTTCACTGAGTGAGTCGCCATTGGCGTCCATCAAAACGGTGCCAAAATCATTTGACTCTCGGACGATGGTTGAAAAAGATGTTCTAAGTAAGGCTGCCGCAGACTCATCCGCGATTGAAATGAGCCTACTCCAAAATATTTCAAGTGTTACAGGGTCGAACCTTTCTCCGGCACCTTCCGCACCAAGTCCAACCATAATTAGGCCGCCTTTTTTTGTCCTATTTCAGGAGCAACTTTGTCCATGAATAATCGAATGCTATTCTCAACAACATCATGTGGTGCTGCCCCCAAACGGAACTGCAGAATTAGGCCTCCAACACCGACAGCATCAATTTCTGCAACTTGCTCCGCTACCGTGGACGGCGAACCGCAAAGCAAACTGTGTTGGGTAACATTACGGGCAGCAGTCTTTTTTGGAGCTGAACCTGTTTCCATGCTTTTGTCGAGTGTTAGCCCACGAGCCTCATATACCTCTTTTCGCATAGCCATCCGGTGATCCCGCTGTCCTTCGAATAAAGGAAGGCCTATTCGCTCTGCCTCGTCATCTGTATCAGCAACAAAGATATTTTTCCAAATCCACGTTTGATCAACACANGTTTGTATGCGAGCATCATCATACCCTGCCTCTGCCATGGTTGATCTATAAAGGTCCATGCGCTGCTGGATAACTTCGACCGATTGGACATTCATAAGAAAAGGCTTACCCTCCCGGGCTTGGCCCAGCATTGCCTCTTCACCGGAACATGCACGTATCATGAACGGATGAGGCTTAGAATAAACCCTCGGTCTAAGTGCGGGTAACCAAATATCCCAGTATTTTCCCTTAAAACTGAAATCTTCAGTTGTCCAAGCCTTCACCATGATTTCTTCTGCTTCTAACAAGCGCTCATAGGCTTCATCAGGATCTATCCCAAACCCTAAATAATCATAAATATTATATGCTGTACCACGCCCTAGACCAACAATTAGTCGGCCTTTACTCAGATTGTCGATCATAGAAATTTGCTCAGCTAGCCGTATAGGATGATGCAATGACATCTGAGCGACGGCAAACCCTATTTTAATTTGTTCTGTGGTTGCAGCGATCGCAGCAGCAAAGCTTATTGGATCCACATATGCGCAGTTGCCATCAAAGTGGTGTTCTGCNAACCAAACCGAATCCATACCCAACTCATCACAGAGCTTTGCTTCCATCACAGTTTCGTCGATAACACGCTCGTCACTTTTAGGGTCTGGGCATTGAGGAAAAAGAAAATTACCAAATTTCATATTTTTGCTCCTGTCACAGCTGCAGATAANGTTGCCACACGGCCAGAGGTAGTCACCGAAAAAAATCTAGCCATACTATTATGAATATGAGACGCAAGAGCTTCACCAGCTTTCTGGGAATTACGAGATGCGAGAGCTGCCATTATTTCTTTATGCTCACGATCNGACTCCTTTAAACTGCGGGAAATGCTTCGCGTACGATATAGGTGTAACTCCTTATCGAGNCCGTTACATATTTCGCGGAGACGCTTATTGTCGACAAATTCCACAATTGAATCATGAAACCTTCGGTTGATCCTGTAGTACTCCTGAAAGTCTTCAACAGCAGCCGCTCTTGTCATTTCCTCCACCATTCCGCTTAGCAATTCCATTTCTCGGTCAGTAATGCGCGCAGCAAGCAATTGCCCCGCTAATCTCATCAATGAGGCACGCAAGACATAAAGATCTTTTGCTTCCTCTTTTGATACGACGCGCACAAAACAACCGCGATTAACGATGAATTCGAGCAATCCAGCTTTAACCAACGCGCTACACGCTTCTCTGATTGGCCCGCGGCTAACCCCCATCTCAGCAGCCATAGAGTTTTCATTTATGCGGTCGCCAGGCGCAATATCGCCGTCTACAATGCGACGCTCAACCTCAGCCTGCACCACATTGGCTAAAGACTTCGGCCTGATTAACTTGAGTTTTGGATTCACTGTCATGGTATGTTGACTACACTCATCTTATAGTGCGTTATTGTCAACAATTTTGTATATATATCTGTTCCTGAAGCATTTTTCACCTACTCCGATGCATAATCCTACTGTCAGCCCTGTTAAGGGTAATTTCTGAGACACACCATTGCAGAAAAATATCGATTTGCGTAAGTTTGTGAAAGAATTGTTAAATTAAAGGGAATATAACATTGATCTTCAGTCGCACTGTCCTTGTGACATAGGCGGTAGCTAAAAGGAAAATCCAACGCAATGACCGGATCGGATAATATTATCATCAACACTACCGCAAAAATTCTTAACGACCTTTGCGACCCCCAAACTATCAATAATTCAAACGACGAAAAATGGAAATCAATTCTATGGAGTGCGTTAGAGGAAAATGGCTTAACTCGAGCATGGGTTCCGGAGAAATTTAATGGCGTGGGAGCTGATGTAGCTGACGGATTTGAGATACTTCGTATTGCAGGGCAGTTTGCTATCCCCGTGCCAATCGCAGAGACGTTATTAGCCGGTTGGCTATTGTCGGAGACAGGTCTCAATGTACCGGACGGCATGTTAAGTATTGCTCCGGTCAACCAACATGACACCGTTACACTAAATGACAACGATACCCTTTCAGGCACCGTCCATCAAATCCCATTTGGGCGCGATGTTGCACAGGTTGTTGTTCTTGCAGAAAGAAATGATCAACCATTCTTAGCATTAGTAAATCGTGAAGACTGCATTCTTCAACAGTATGACAGCCATGCTTCGGAACCTCGCGATACAATTGATTTCAATCGAGTATCGCCGGTTCAATGTGTGGAAACCAAACTCACACGAGATCATTTATTACGCATGGGTGCAGCAATTCGTTGTTCGGAAATGGGCGGAGCTCTGCAACATATTCTCAATATTGCCGTTCAATATTCAAAAGAGAGAGAAGCCTTCGGACGTCCCATCTCAAAGTTTCAAGCGGTGCAACACAATTTGGCTCAGCTAGCCGGAGAGGCTGCCGCCGCAGTCTCAGCCGCTTCTTCTGCAGCGGACACAATAAATAGTGGGGACGGTTTTAATGACGCAGGTTTTCTTGAAATTGCCAGCGCAAAAATACGAGCTGGGGAAGCTGCAGGAAAGGGAGCAGCCATTGGACATCAAGTCCACGGCGCTATCGGCTATACAACTGAACATATTTTGCACCGCTATACCCAAAGACTTTGGAGTTGGCGTGACGACTTTGGTGGTGAAAGTGTCTGGGCTGTCGCCCTTGGAGAATTTGTAGCGGCAAATGGGGCTGACCAATTATGGCCCACAATCGCCGCCCGCTAAATAATGATTGTGAGGAACATACCATGTCTGTGAATATACGATTCGACCCTATTCGACTTCCAAAAATATGTCAGGATTTACGCCATGAAGTGCGCGACTTCCTTAACGAAGAGGAAGCTGCCGGCACATTTGATCGACGAGAAAATGCAATGGGAGGAATCTTCAATAAAGAGTTCAGCCGTAAAGTTGGAGCTAAAGGTTGGATTGGAATGTCATGGCCAAAAAAGTATGGTGGCCATGAGCGCACCTTTCTCGAACGTTATGTGGTTACTGAAGAAATGCGGGTTGCTAATGCGCCTGTGCGTGGTCATTTTACTGCAGACCGTCAGAGTGGACCTATTATTTTAAAATTGGCGGACGAAGATATTAAGGCAGATATTTTGCCACGCATAGCCGCCGGCGAATGTACGTTTTGTATTGGCATGAGCGAGCCCTCAAATGGATCGGACCTTTTCGCCGCTCGTGTCAAGGCGACCAAAGCTGATGGCGGATGGCTCATAAATGGCAGTAAAATATGGACCAGTTACGCCCACCTAGCAGATTACATGATAGCATTATTTCGCACCTCACCATGTACAAAGGAGAACCGCCGCCATGGGCTAACTAATTTCCTTGTTGATATGAAAAACTTCAATGATATTAAAATAAACCCAGTGGTGAATCTTCGAGGACAACACGAGTTCAATGAGGTGGTTTTTGAAGACACCTTCATTCCTGACCAGTATGTGCTCGGGGAAATTGACGGAGCTTGGAAGCAAGCTACAAGCGAGCTTGCATACGAGCGGAGCGGGCCTGAACGTTTTTTAGAAACCTCTTATGTATTATTTGAATTAGCGCAGGTACTCGGGACTCAGCCGGACTCTCGAGCAGCTGAAGGCCTAGGTCGTCTGGTCGCTGGCTTGCACACACTTAGACGGATGTCAGTTTCAGTAAATGGAATGCTACAGGCAGGCGAAGAGCCAACGATTCAAGGCTCACTAGTAAAAGATCTTGGCACCATTTGGGAACAGGAGCTTCCAGCCAAGGCGCGTGACCTAGCGACATTCGTGCCACCGGATGATAGCAATCGCGCTTCATTCGATGCATTGTTGAATTACGGCATTCAGGTTGCTCCAAAACTCACCATACAAGGCGGCACAACTGAAGTGCTGCGGGGGATCATTGCTCGTGGTTTAGGACTTCGTTAAGCGAGAACTATGCCCGATATAAATGCTCTGCTCAATCCAACAACCGTAGCCGTAGTTGGGGCTTCGAATAATAAGTCCATTATTCGCGGTCGTGCCATGGAAGTTTTACTAAGTCACCCCTTCAAGGGGAGAATTTATCCTATCAGTAGAAGTGCCCAACAAATCCAAGGATTAAAGGCCTTCAGTTCAGTAGAATTAGTGCCCGAACAGATTGATCTTGCTCTCATTATAATTCCGGCAGAGTTTATACTAGAGGAATTGGAACGTTGCGGCAATTCTGGTGTAAAAGCAGCACAAATTATAACATCGGGTTTTGCTGAAGGGGGAGGTCGTAAGGGTAAAAAGCTCCAGTTAAAAATAAGCGAAATAGCAAATAAATTTGACATGGCTATAAGCGGTCCGAACTCCGAGGGTTTTGCCAACACATTAAAATTTCTTTGTCCCACCTTTAGCCCTGCAGTTGCCGAGACTAGCAACAGTTTGACTCCTGAGTATCGAAAAAGTGGATTTGTAGCTGCTATTGCTCAGAGCGGTGGCTCAGGGTTTGGGCTCTATGATCAAGGACGCCCAAATGAGCTTCCTTTCAGCTACGTGATTACCACAGGAAATGAAGCTGCACTTGAGACCTTTCATTTTGTGGATTACTTACTCGATGAGGGGAAGACAGATGCTTTCTTGTTGTTTCTCGAGGATGTAAAAACACCAGCTCTATTCGAACAAACCGCGGAGAAGGCTCTTCGCGCCGGCAAACCAATTATACTAACAAAAATAGGAAAATCGGAGGCCGGCCGCCGAGCTGCCCAATCTCACACCGGGGCGATGACAGGAACTTATGATGCTTACAAAGCAATGTTCCAACGATACGGTATTATAGAAGGCAAAGACCGCGAAGAGATGTGCGACATTGCGGCAGGATTCTCTCATTTTGGCAGTCGTCTGCCGCTAGGCAAAAGAGTAGGTATTTGTTCCGGTTCTGGCGGATCGGCTGGTTGGATGGCGGAGACATGCACAGCCATAGGCCTTGAAGTTCCGTTACTCGATGATGCAACCCGTAATAAAATTGACTCCCACCTGCCTCATTACGCAACCTCACAAAATCCAGTAGATGCAACTGCAGGGTCTATTCGTAAAATTGGCTACAGTGTTTTAGGAGAGTGGGTTTCAAGGTCGCCAGTAGTCGATTCAATAATCATCGTCACTTCAGCTCGTCATGCCCACTCTTTCTCAGGAGAGGGCGATCATTTGGCAAGAATAGCACGGGAGGCAAAAAAACCAATTATGATGTGCACTTATACATCGCCGAGCCCCGAGTCTACTTTGATGTTTAATAAAGCAGGCTATCCATTTTTTACGAATATGCCAAACTGTGCAAGAACTGTCAGAGAAATGGCAGACTATAAGATTTTGCGGGACGCATTCCTCAAGGTCCCAGAAATCCGAACTTCAAACCCCGCTCGGGAGCAAGCCGTACGAAAAGCATGCGCCAATCAATGTGGAGTTTTGACAGAGTATGAAACGGGTAAAATATTAGGCCATTACGACATAGACCTTGGAGGTGGAGGTTTAGCAAAATCCGCCGAAGATGCTATTGCAATTGCCAAAGAAATTGCAGGGCCCGTTGCATTGAAAGTGCAGTCACCCAACATCCCACATAAGTCTGATGTGGGCGGAGTGATCTTAAACCTGGAAACTCAAACCGAAATTAAGGATTCTTTTAGTAAAATCCTCTCATCTGCCAAGCAACATTGCCCGAGTGCAGATCTGGATGGGGTTCTTGTAAAACCGATGGCAAAAGATGGCGTCGAGTTTATCTTGGGTCTTAAACACGACGACGTTTTTGGAATGATGATGTTGGTTGGGCTAGGGGGTGTTTTTGTTGAAGTGCTTCAAGATAGAGTTGTTCTCCCCACACCAATCTCAATAGATGAAGGACTTAGAGCACTTTCACAACTCAAGGGCAGTGCTATCCTGGACGGCGTGCGTGGTCGACCGACTGCGGATAAAATCGCGCTCGCCGAATTAATGGTCAAATTGAGCCACTTCGGCTCCGACTTTTCTGACATTATCGCAGAAATTGATCTTAATCCGGTAATTGTGCACGAAGAAGGGCATGGTGTTACAATAGNTGACGGGNTAATTGTCACTTTTTCGGGTAATTGAGATATTTTTAACGATAAAACATTCTTAGTCTTTAATTTGGACAAGCGTCATTTAAACATATCCTAAAAAACTAGCTAAACACCCTAAAACGCGACCAAGGTTCGCACTTCAATACTCTCACGTGGGGGCTTATTTTCCTGAGCATTTGGATTAGTAAATGCGGTGTGAGCAGTGAAGCGAGCACGGCCGTCAATTGCAGAATCAAAGCATTTTATCAAAAGCGCCTCATCACAGGTCATGTCGGAAAAATAGTACCAACGTTGTTTAGCACTATATTTTACTTGCAAAATTTCACCCGTTCTGTCTGCGTAAACAAGATCAGTCGCGATGAAATCACCCGACTGCATTGTAGATGCATCAGAGAGCGCGAGCGGCTTGGTAATTACCGGCTCATTTATAGACCTCCAAACATTAATCACAGCATAACGCTGTTGCAACCAATCTTCCGCTTCTTCTTTTTCGAATAAATCTCGCACACGTTGCGGGCCGGACTTTTCTGTATAATCGTTGTGGGCAACCTCTACCGGTGCCCTCACCGATTGCAAATTGCGCTTACTTTCATCTTCAATTCGAACGGTGTGATCAAATACGTGTACTTTTTTTGCTCCAGCTATTGATTTTATAAATAATTGAACCTCTGGATAGTAAACTTCACGCACCTGCGTGTCGTCTAAAAAGTCTTCCATTTCAGTCTTAAATTGGTGAAATGAAAATCCGTTTCGGTCGAGCGTGAATTGTTCCGCAACGTCTCTACCATCGGTGAGTACGGTAAAACGCTCCTCGAAATCCCCGCTGCGCTCAATCAAACCATGTCTCTCTTCTGGTATAATCACCTTTGGTTTACTATCAAAATCACGAAGGAATTTGATTGATGCACTTAATGTGGTTCCCAAATTCATATTTGGCGATACAGTTTCCATTGACTCCCTCCTTTTCCACAGGGTGGTAATACCCCCCCCCACACTACACAAGGCGTTGGCGGCAAAAGGAACGATATAACCAATCAGCTTGTGATTTTTTTAATTCACGCCGAAATATTGCCGTGCCCGACGCGTCAAATTCCAAACAATAGTCATTATTCCGGCTACAACCAGCACTGCAGATACCGGCTCTTGGAAAAAGCCTAAGTAATTAAAGTCGAGCATGGTGAGGGCCTGAGCAAGACTATTCTCGCCAATCTTCCCTAAAATTACGCCCATGACGATTGCAGCAACCGAATAATCACTTTTGCGAAGAAAATAACCAGCAATTCCAGCCAAGAACATCGACAGAATGTCAAAAATATTGGACCGCAGTGCGTATGCACCGATCGTAGAAAAAACTAAAATTCCAGGAGCAAGCAGCGTAAATGGCACTCGCAATAAGTGGACGATTGTTTTAGACTCTGCCATGCCTAACAGTAAAATAGCGAGGCTAGCCCAGAACATGGACGAGAAGAGAATCCAGACTAAATCAGGTGCCTCTACCATAATTAATGGCCCCACATCCATATCATGAACGTTGAAAACACCAATCATCATTGCCGTTAATGCTCCGCCAGGAAGGCCAAGTGCCAGAAGAGGAATCATCGCGGCGCCAGTGGCTGCATTATTAGCGGTTTCCGGTGCCACCACTCCTTCCGGTTCACCATTGCCAAACTTTTCTGGTGTTTTCGACCAGCGCACTGCTTCGTTGTAGGAAAGAAACGCTGCCAAGGTAGCGCCAACACCAGGGAGAATGCCGCTGAACCAGCCTATTACTGTTGAGCGTACAACCGCCCACCGCAGTGCCCAAAATTCGCCTACAGTTGGAAAATCNACAGATATTTTCGGCTNTCTGTGTGTCCCGGCCGCCATGCGTTGACTTTGTATAAAAACTTCGCTCACCGCAAACAAACCCAGAATGAGTGGGATAAAGCCAACTCCACCGGACAAGTAAAGTACGCCAAAGGTATATCGGGGTGTTGCATCGACAGGATCATTGCCAATACACCCAATTAGCAGTCCAAGGCCCAGTGACAACCACCCCTTTGCAAGTGATCGTGAGCCTACCCCAGCTACCACCGTTAAACCAAAGAATATCAACGCAGTTATTTCGATTGGCCCAAAAGTCGATACAGCAAAATCCGCCAGGGGCTCAGTAGCAAACATCATCAGAATAGCCGATAATGTTCCACCAATGGCCGAACAGGTTACTGCATAGCCGATTGCTTTACTAGCCTCACCTCTTTTTGTCATGGGGTAGCCATCAAATGCAGTTGGTGCATTTTCGACAGAGCCTGGAATATTAAAAAGGATTGCGGTTATAGCACCCCCGTAGATTCCGGATACATAGATCACTCCGTAGAGCATAATTGCATGTTCTGCTGGAAACCATGCGGTAAAAGGCAATAATACTGCAGCCAACGTCAAAACATTTAGCCCCGGGATCGCACCAAAAACAAGACCTCCTAGCAAACCTCCTACAAATATTGACACGCCGATCGGGCTCGTGAACAAAAGCTCCGTGCCATGAAGAAATTCCTGCATTTGATTACCTTCGGTCGNTTATTGAACGAGCCCTATAATTTCACCATTCAGGGAATGAAACCATCCTGCTCCCATTGGTAGAGGNGTGAAAACCCACTTATAGAAAATCAATACCAACGATACATAAAAACAGAAAGTGAACCCCAAAAGGGTTTTCCAACTCCTTATGCCCATAAGCCACGTGCAGATAAATATAAATATTGGCGTTGCAAGCAGGAATCCAATTTTATGCATACCTAAAACCCACAACAACGGCAGGATAAACATAGCAACCGTTCGCGGTGTAAGCTTCTCTATATTTTCCTCAATCTCATCAAAAAATTGATCTGCTTGACCCTCAACCCGGTTTCCTTTGAGAAACTGCGCAGCAACCAAAATAACAGCTGCCACTGTCATAAGTGCAATAATTACATGTGGCCAGTGAGCAGCGCCAAACTTAAATCCTGGTAACGGCTCATTGAAATCAAATGAAAAATATAACGCTATACCAATAAAAACGAGCCATCCTACGGCCTCTATTAGGGTTCTGCGCCGATTCATTTCCAGCTTTTCCTTGAATTGATCATGGCGGGTCACTCGTCAAAGCTCTCAAATTTTATTTGACGAAGTAGTGAAGTAGTCCCGCCCAAGTGATTTAAGTGGGCGGGACTATGATTTTAAAACGACCCTCAGAGGCCCTTGCGGACTTTACGCCCCATGCCTTTGAATATTTTTGCATAGGTTTTTATCGCATCATTGACAGATTTTTTTGTATCTGCAGCATTTTGATATGAATTTACAATAGTTAAGCTTTTACGCTTCAGAAAGCTTTGGTGTTTTTCGCTTTTATAAGCTTCAGAAAAGACTGCTTCGAGATATTTCTTAATTGGAGCTGGAGTCTCCGCCTTTACCCAAAGGCCTCTAACACGTAACAAAGGTTGCCAATCGATATTGTAGTCTTGGCCTATTGCCTTGGTGTTCGGAAAGACACCGAAGCGTTTTGGCCAAACCGCGAGTACGGGTGCTAGCTTACCTGCTTTGACATGCTTGATAACATCACCCGGCTGTTCCATAAGCACATCGAGTTTACCACCGATCACCGAGCCATAACGCTGCGCCGGTTTGTCGAATAAAACTTGCTTTACTTTAATGCCAAAAAATTCTTCAACTTTCGCCATAGTCACTAATTCCATTTCGGCATTAATATTCGAGACGGTTAATTTATTTTTCTTACCATAGGCTACTACCTTCTCCCAACTAGGCTTACTNCCATCGAGAAAACGGCNGTCATCCGGCTTTATAAATAATCCCGTAGGCGCAATGTTACTGGTAATGATTGGACTCAAATCCTTTGTTGGGTGAATGTTGTGTGCGCCACCAACATATTTTGTGACCAACGTGTCAGTATGTTGAAGAATTGTATAACCGTCAGCTGGTGCTTGTTGGAAATCCGGCAGACAATTGACGCCCCCGCCACCCTTTTTATTTACCTTATTAATCTTAATTCCCATAATTTTACTGGCCGGACCCTGAAGCGCCGATACCGCTTGATCCGAGCCCCCACCTTTACCATAACAGACAATGATCGTGATGGGGCGCTTCGGAAAATCACCGGGTTTTTTGTGCCCCGCAGCGATTACGGATGTTGTGGCGCTAATGCCAATCAACATAGCAAGACCGCTTCCAAGAGCAGTTTTTGATATTGACTTCATTTAAGAACCTCCCTCATNTTTGTTCGTATTTNTAATTATGCCTGCCCTGTTGCAACAATCACAACAAAACTGCAGCTTCCTTACATTTCCAAGAAACCTGGCTGACTTTTATTGATTTCCGAATAGTTGTAATCTGAACTTGGTTGAGAATCAATGTAGGCCGGGATCAATGGTAGCCTTTCATCAATCTGTAAAGTCAGTACCGCAAAATTCAAAAATCTAACCCTCATAATCCTCACCCATAGTTTCTTTTCATTCGCAAGGGTAATTTCAAATGTTCCTTGGCAAAATTTTACACTGACCGCCCAAATAAAATGACCCATTTTTTTTAAATAACAAATATTTTGTGTAAATTTTATTTAATACCCATTTATTTTTGTTGAATTGTGTGTTAGTATAAGTAAAATTCGACAAACAACGCTATTAAGAAGGTTTTTTCAGGAATGCTAGGGGGCATTTTTTATGGCATTATTAACTATTGGCGATACAGCACCAGATTTCGAAGCCGAAACTACTGAAGGCTTAATTAGTTTCCACGAGTGGATTGGTGATGGCTACGCAGTGTTGTTCTCACACCCTAAAGATTTTACTCCGGTATGCACAACAGAACTTGGTTACATGGCCGGCCTTAAGCCTCATTTCGAAAAGCGCAATTGTAAAATAATTGGCCTAAGTGTTGATCCAATCGATGATCATGTTAGGTGGTCTAAAGATATTGAAGCGGCGACCGGTTATGCTCCAAATTACCCGTTAATTGGAGATAATGAATTAAAAGTAGCAAAGGCGTTTGGCATGCTACCATCAGATGCTGGGTCAACATCTGAGGGACGAACACCGATTGATAATCAAACGGTACGCACTGTATTTGTTATCGGTCCGGATAAACTCATTAAATTAGCTTTGACCTACCCAATGAGCACCGGGCGAAATTTTGATGAGATACTTAGGGCACTTGACTCAATTCAACTCACAGCCCAGCACCAGGTCGCAACCCCTGTGAACTGGAAAGATGGCGATGATGTAATCATAGTGCCGGCACTCTCTGACGAAGACGCCAAGGAAAAATATCCAGACGGCTGGGGCGGCCCGTTACCCTACATACGAACNGTTCCTGCACCAAAAAATTAATTCTGGACCCATAAATCCATAAATTCNCTAACTGTCATGCTTTCAAGACACTGTGGGTTTTCGAAAAGCCTAATTACTTCGATTTCACTGTCGTGTACGATGCGGCCCTTTATATTCATTAAAAATTTTTGGGCTAACAATGGTCCTGCCTCATGCCTTCGCCTTGGGTCGCCTAAGGGATAGAGTATTTCTACCTCACCNGTTGATTCCCCATTCGTAAAGAAAACCTGAATGCTGGTTGCATCGGTGCGAATGCTAGGATCTTCAAACCCTTTTGTATATTTCTCTCTCTCCGTAAGCACAATTTTCGCCCGTAACAGGTCAATGCGTGGATCAGCAGCAACATCGTCATCATATAGATCGTAGTCCAATCGACCGTGTATTAACGTTACTGCTAAGATGTACTGAAGACTATGATCACGAGCAGCAGCTGTTCTCAAAGGTCCTTGTTTGTCAACAGTCCGCATCGCACGCTCAGTTGTAAATACCTGTATTCTTTCTATATCGTTGATAGCGGCATGAACATCCGGCCTAATTTTCAGAATGGCCTCCGCCGCTGTTTGAGCGCGAAATTGAGCTGGGAAAATTTTGAACAGAATATTTTCCATCACGTAACTTTTATATGACATGGGATATTGAAACGGCTCCCCTTTTTGCTCGGCATCCAACACTCCGGCACCAGGCGTCGAAAGTACAGCTGGGTACCCTGCCTCGCCCGCTATGGCTCGATACGCATGCCAGACACCTCTCGCAGCAGCATCAGGTGAGGCCCAATTTTTCCTCCATGTTGTGTATGGATGGCGATAGATTCGGAGGGGTTGTCCGTCAGCCCAACATTGGCTTATCGCGCCAATAATTTCATCCTCTCCGCCACCTAGCATTTGGCAAACTGAAGCAGAGACAGCTACCTTTAATGGAGCAGTGTAATCAAAGGGTCCAAATTCATTATCCATCAAATGAAGGCCCATCACTTCATAAGCTTTAATGCCATTTTCTAAGATCTCCGACATAAGAATAGAGTCACCACGTCTGCACTGGTAGTCACCAACAGCAAGGAGCGCACTCCACATATCGGACGGGTGACCTCCACCCTTACCAAACCANCTGTCATTGAAGTCTAGCCAGCGTCCCATCGTGCCAATTGCAAAGGCTGCGGTGGCAGGGTCAAATTGATACTCAGTNCCGGGAACTCTTGCTCCTCCCACCAACCTAGTTTCTGGAACAATTGGCTCGATGGCCCTGCGACAATCTTCCTCATCCAAGGCCTTCAATCCACAACCGAGAAAATCAAAAAGTGCAAGCCTCGAATTTTCATATGCAGCCTTATTAAAGGCTGTATCTGATAATATGTAATGTACAATATCAATTAATTCGCTATCAGCCGTCATTCTGCTTGTCATAATCTTATTCTACTATTTTCATAAATTCTGTAAATTTACTTATGGTTGTCTGGAAGCCTTAAAAGTTTTTAAATATGCGTTAGGGGAAAAATGACACAACCTTTGAATAACGTCAGGGTACTGGATTTATCAAATATTATCGCTGGACCTCTTTGCACCTATCAGCTTGCTTTATTGGGAGCTGAGGTAATTAAAATTGAGAAGCCTGGTACTGGCGATCTCGCGCGCAAGATGGGCCTGGACCCGGTTCTAAGTGAAAGAAAAATGGGAACATCCTTTCTTGCTATGAATAGTGGCAAAAAATCAGTGAGTCTTAATCTTCAACATGACCGCGGACAAGAGATCTTTAAATCTCTTGTAAAGACTGCGGATGTTGTATTCGAAAACTTTAGACCAGGCGTTATGGCACGGTTAGGATTTGGATTTGAGGATCTTAAATTTCTCAATTCATCAATAATTTATTGTGCAGTTTCCGGTTTCGGACAAAGTGGCCCTTTAGCGAAGCGACCAGCATACGATCAAATTATTCAGGGCTATTCTGGATTAATGAGCCTAACGGGGCCGGAGGATGGAGACCCCTACCGTGCAGGGTACACGGTATGTGACGCGATGGGTGCTATGACAGCAGCCTTTGCCATAACTGCTGCTCTCTTCCGTAAGCAGGTTACCAAAGAGCCTGCATTCATTGATGTATCTATGTTAGATTCTACTTTATCTACAATGGCAAGTTGGGTGATTTCCAATCATCTAAATACAGGGAATATTCCCGAGAGGCTCGGAAACCAAAGTCACTCAGCTGCGCCGTCTGGGTCATTTCCGACTAAAGACGGCCAAATTAACATTGTAAATAACGAGCAAAAACAATTTGAAGCATTATGCACTGCAATCGAGAGAGATGACCTTAAGACGAATCCATTATTTGCCTCACGAGACNAGCGGTTTAAAAATAAAAAAGCGCTAAGAGCCGAACTAATTANCACACTGTCCGAAAAAACAAGTGCTGAGTGGGAGGAAANATTGTCGGAAGCGGAGGTACCTGCAGCTTGTATTTATTCAGTACCGGAAATCTGCAAACACCCTCATATCTTACACCGCGAAATACTCTCACCTATTTATGAGATTCCTGGAACTGATAAACTAGCGACTGTGGCTACCCGCGGTTATATGCTCGTGGGCGAAAAAACTTCTTCCGCAACACCTCCTCCGGTGCTAGGGCAGGACACGGAAAAAATCCTTAAATCTATAGGTTTAACCGACAAAGATATTACCACACTAAAATCCGAAGGTACGATTTAGAGAATTTTAATGGACTACTTTGCCCCACCAAAAGTAATTGAAACAGAAATTTACACCATATTGCCTGATAAGTTTCATAAAACAGACAAAAAAAATTGTACCTCTGGAAGAATATTACACTCATTTCTAGAGGGCCCATCATTTGACCGGACCGGCAATCTGTATATCACCGACATACCAAATGGCCGCGTATTCCGCATATCTTCAGACTGCAACTGGGAATTAATCTCCCAATATGATGGTGAACCAAATGGCTTAAAAATTCATAAAGATGGCCGTATCTTTATCGCCGATCACCGAAATGGAATAATGCTCCTTGATATAAATACTGGATTTGTAACTCCGCATCTTAGAGGGCCGGATAAAGAGCGATTTAAAGGAGTAAATGATCTTATATTTTCAAGCAACGGAGATCTCTTTTTCACTGACCAAGGGCAAACTGGGCTACATGACCCTACGGGACTTGTATACAGGTATTCTAATGATGGTAGTCTCAGGAAAATAATTAATACTATTCCTAGCCCTAATGGCATTGTCCTAAACAGAAACGAAAAAACCATCATCGTGGCCGTAACGCGCGCAAATGCAGTCTGGTTAATTCCTCTGACAAAAAATGGTGGGGCTACAAAAGTGGGTTTGTTCGCACAGTTACCTGGTCCTGGTCCTGACGGTCTCGCAATAGATGACGAGGGAAACATTGCAGTTGCGCATCCCGGGTCAGGGATCGTTTGGTTATATGATCGCAACGGCATACCGATTTTTCAAGTTCGCAGCTGTGCGGGCAAGATGGTCACGAATATTGCGTATGGTGGCCGAGACAATCGTTTTTTATATATCACAGAGTCGATGACTGGCAGTATTCTGCGGGCAGAGATGCCAGTACCAGGGCGAAAAATGTTTTCACATCTTAATTAGAATTTCTGCGCCGATAAAAATTATTAACAACCAAAAACTCTTATTTAGAGAAAACTTTTAAATATGTTGACATCGGCATTATTAATCCGACCCGGTTTTTGCAACACGCGACACCAGGCCGCTGCACTGCCCAACCATTACTTTGACACCTGTGTCAGTCTCGACCCAAACTTCACATTCGACACGGATTTTATCGTCTGATTCAATTGTTTTACTCTTTACGTAACCCTTCGCAGTAATTAGGTCGTCGACGCTAGCAGGTCGTCGGGTAACTACGGAACCTCTACCACCGACAATCCAGCCTTCATCAAAACAAAGCATCATCATTCTCGGAATAACACCAAAAATCCTTGAGCCAATAGCTATTGGCTTGCTTAATCCTTCGCGAGCAGCTGCCTCAGCATCGGTATGTATAGTGTCTAATTGACCGTCGTTAGTTTTGATTTGGTTAAGACCTAAGTCAAGCTTTCGCGAAACCTGTGGTAATGCATAACCGATCGGAGTGTCTTCCGTAATAATCGCCATCAGATTTCCCTATATCCGTTCCGGCTTTGGGCCGCCATCTACACCAACGCCTTCACGCGGGGTATCGCGCTCGATAATATCCATGCACTGAACCCGTGACGCGGAAAATACCAACTCCCCATCTTCATCATGGGCGAACGTATCCCAACGCATAAATTCTCGATTGCGCTTAACATATTTGTCGGAGATTTGACCCGAGATGGTTAGCGTCTGGCCTACCTTGATAGCTTTCAAATATTCAAAATCGTGCTTATAGCTGACACCACGAATATTATAGGTACGGCCTAATAGCCAGCGTGGCGGACGAGACTGTATTTGCGGCGGAGCCACTGCTGCGCCCCATGGCGAGTCACTGACAAACCACTCATGCCAATGCTCATCCAAAAAACATTGCCGCTCAATGTCGGCCTCGGTGACTGTCCATTCGAACGAACCTAAATCTTTACCCACTTCAATTTCTTCGTAGGTTGTGCGCTTGCCAGTAGCATCTTCCGCCATACGGACCTTACTAGGTTTTGCCATAGTGACCTCTCTTATCCGTTTTATTTTTGCAGTATATTCTTGCTCTTAATTTCATCCCAACCCAGCCATTCTTTTAAAATTTCAACGGTGCTTTCCCCCAAGATCGGCGGCCGTGTAATTGCCTCATTATAAGCCGAATCCATTAAGGGCACTCCGACCGTCCATACCTTACCGTCTAAAGGATGGTCTCGTGATGTCAACTGAGACCGATGCTGCACCTGCTCGTGATCTAACGCCTCTTGATAGTCATGGACATGGATGCAAGTAGTATCCTCAGCATCGAAACGTGACATCCAGTCCGCCTGATCGCGCTCAGCAAATCTGGCCGCCACCATCGCATGAATTTCCTCTCTGTGTTTTTGACGTTTCTGCATTGTGTCGTATTTTGGGTTTTCTGCCCATTCGGGAACTTCTAATGCGCGGCATAAAGATTCCCAACGCTTGTTGTTGCTGCAGTGGAGAATAGTCGGCCTCCTGTCTCTGGAGAGAAACACTTCTGACGGCACGCGAAAAGGATTTTGATTGCCGGAGCGTTCGGTAACAATTCCAGCTTGCAAAGTTTCTGCCATTCGACAGCCCAGAACATAGAGCATAGCACCCTGCATGCTCACATCCAGGTGCTCTCCAACCCCACTCGCGCGCGCCTTTATCAAGGCGGATACCACCGCAAAAGCGCCATACATGCCGGCCACCGTATCAGTAAGAGGATAGCCCGCCATCAAGGGTGGGCCATCTTGCTCACCTGTCACACTCATCACACCGGAAACTGCCTGAATAATGGGATCGATGGCAGGCCGCTGGGCATAAGGGCCAGTTTGTCCAAACCCGGAAATAGAACAATAAATCAGCTTAGAGTTGATTTTTTTCACCACCTCGTAGCCGAGACCCATCCGNTCGGCCGTTCCGGGCTTGAAATTTTCCACCACCACATCCGCATTGCATATTAAGTCAACGGCAGCTGCATGGTGATCCGGGTTTTTCAAATCTAGCGCGANGCTGCGCTTGGTATTATTCACTGAATTAAAATAATCCGGGTGCCCCTCTCGGCCTTCATATCCCGGTATATTTCGAAGCGAATCACCTACATCGGGACGCTCTACTTTTACCACGTCGGCACCCATATGCGCCAACATCATAGTGCAAAACGGCCCAGAGATCACATGGGTGAAATCAACAACGCGGACGCCCGAAAGCGGCAAGGTATTGCTCATAACATTCTCCAAGCAATTGATCTGCTTAAATGTACTAGATCATCGCAAAACCTGGTATTAGTCAATTCAATAAACTTTAATGTTTATCGTTTAATTTTTTCATATTTATGATGCCCTGAAACCTAGAGATTTATTGCCACCCGCCGCCATTGCCCGAACCGGCAGCCTAACGCAAGCCTCAATATTTCTGGGCAAAATCAACGTGCCATTTCAACACAGATCAAACAACTCAGCGCTTACATGGGGCAAACCGGCGGTGTGTCGCCACCAGCACGAGGTGATACTAATGCCGGGCGTTTACGCTCTTTTACTCACGAACGCCCCAGCTGTTGCCTAGTGCTCATGCTTTTCTAGANATATTGCAGGAGGGCCATTTATGCGCCCCCGCGTATTCCCGTCAGTGACTTTTTTTCTTTAGTCCCGATCCGCCAGCGGCAAATAGATTTTCTCACCCCGACGCATGGAGAGTGTCACCGCGTCAGTCCATTCCATATATTTAGTCGCCGTTGTTAAGTCCGTGAGTTTGACTTCTCCCTTGCCGCGAATTGCATTGATGAATTCTTCCTCGACGCGCCAATAACCTTGCTTCGATTTGGGGATATTTACCCGCTTGACGGTTTTATCNTTGCGCTTGCCCGCATAGACCTCCAGCTTGCCACCATGTTTTTCAAGNACGGAGATTGTGCCCTCGGTGCCGAAGATATGGCATTCGATGCTCATGGGCGAATGGCCGAGCACGGACGAAATACTGTAACGCATGGTACCGCCCTGCTCCATTTCGCAGATACAATCCACATGGTCAGGTATGGTCATTTGCACGCGACTTTTATCGGGACCTATGCGATGNTTGATCACCGATTGGCCAAGCGCCTGAACGGATCTTGCTGTGCCGACCCAACGCATCATCGCCTCATACAGAATTCCCATAGCCATGATATTGTTGCCAGAGAACTCTCGCGAGAAGCGCCAATGCATTGGTGAGTCATTTTTGGGAAACGCGCTACCAGTGTTCACCCGCGCGTCTACAGAAATCAAATCCCCGATGTATCCCTTGCCCATCATTTCGATAATGGTTCGATCAATGGGGAAGGTACGCGGTGATGGCACNATTTGCGCCACTTGGCGTGGNTATTCCATAGACACTTTAAGCATTCGATGTGCTTCAGCCGAATTCATTGCCATTCGCGCCTCGCATAAAACATGCTTCCCATGATCTAACGCCCCAACCGTGAGTGTCTCATGCATATACGGCCAGGTGCCAATGCAAACCGCATCAATCGTTTCATCCTCGATTATTTCCATCCAATCATGGCAAACTTTCTGTATGCCAAACTCATCAGCAATTTTCTTCCCAGAGGCATACGACCGATTTGAAACGGCAGCCAGGGTGACACCATTAATTTTTTTAAAACCCGGAATATGGCGGCTCTTCATATTACCGCCAGCGCCGATAAGACCNACACGTATCGGTTTAATTGCCATTATATTTGCTCCTATGTGTCTCGTAATTTGGTTTGCTGAGTATAGAGGCTTACGATAGTTTGAGAACTACTTCGTAAAGTATAACCTTTAACAAAAAATATCATAAAAAGTATTATGACAATTCTCATTTTCGGCGGGACAGGCTCTATTGGAACCGGGTTGGCAAAAAACCTTTTTGACCAAGGAGAGCCTGTGGCTATTGCTGCAAGGCGTCCCCCCACGCCTAATGAGCTATATGATCTAGAGAATAGAATCGATTTTTATTGCTGCGATATAACGAACCCGAATCATGTGAAGGCAACGATTGAGTCCGCGCAACCTACCCAAATTATACATCTTGCAGCGATGTTAATAGGAGATTGCGAAAAAAACCCCCAACAAGCTAACGCTGTCAATGTAGCGGCTACTATAAATATTTTAAGAGAGGCGNTTGTAGCAGGCGTTGACCGTTTTATTTTTGCTAGCTCAATTGCGGTGTATGGTGGCGGTATAGGTCCGTTCGAGGAAACAATGGACCCTGGCGCAAGATCAGTTTATGGAGCTGGAAAATACTACTGTGAAATATTAGGAAATCGTTTCGCAAAACAACATAATTTATCTTTTCTTGCTCTGAGATACTCGGGCGTTATAGGCCCCTCCAAGGTAAAAGGCGACGGAATGGCCGCCGCTCGTGACCGCATAAAAGAAATTGTATCGGGAGAAGACATAGACATAGACTTTCTTTCAGGTNAAGAATGTACACAATANACATACATTGATGATGCAGTCGGTGCCACAATCGCTGCTCTGCGCCACCCCAAACCTTCTTTCCCTGTCTATAATGTCGCTGGCCCCGCTGAAAATTGCATTAGCTACAANGAGTACTACCAAATGATTAGGAGCCTTGCGCCAAACCCTGGCATCGTAAATTTCACTGGCCCCTCCCTTAGGGGAGGCGGACATATGGTAACCAAAAGACTTCGGGATGATCTAGGATTCGAACCGCGGTTCACAGTCAAAGAAGCGCTCCGAGACGAGTTCATCAAAACAGGAATAATTGGGTGACTGATTTCGATTTTACGGAAGATGCTGGTAGAGCGCCTCTTTTTAAAGCACCGTCNAAGACATGCGATACGCATTCACACATTTACGGGGCGCTTGATCAGTATCCAAGGACGGTAAATAATAAACGGATGGCAACGGTCGACGCCTATAAGGCAATGCTTAAAAGGCTAGGGATTGAACGTTGTGTTATTGTGCATTCCTCCATGTATGGTACAGACAATTCAATAACTTTGGATGCAATAGAATTGCTGGGCCAGAAGTTTGCACGCGGTACTGCTGTAATTTCTCCCGAGATTGAGCATGCGGAGATTCGACGCCTACACGTGAAAGGCATAAGAGGGGTGCGAGTATCAAGCTCTAATAATGACATCACCTTAGATCAGGTGAAGGGGATTGCAAAAAAAATTGCACCATTTGGATGGGTATTACAACTGCAAGATAAAAACCCCAACTTTATTCTGGACTACGGCAAAATGCTCTCCGGGCTTCCATGCCCTATTATATTCGATCATTTTGGCAGAACCGATCCCAGNGAAGGTGACGCCGGGGCAAATTTCTGCGAATTACTTAGACTTTTGCAGGTTTGTGAAAACATATGGGTGCGTCTCTCAGCCCTTTATCTGAATTCATTATCCGGCCCTCCATTCTATGAGGATCTAAAGGCAAGAGCAAAAAAACTGGCGAAAACCCGACCTGACCGCTTACTTTTTGCCCTTAATTGGCCACATCCCAAGTTCCCATTTCCTGGCGTGCCAGAGAGCGCCGACTGCATAGATCCAATTTTTGATTGGATAAAAAATAGTGAGACGCGCCAACTGGTTTTATCGACTAATGCCGGGGTCTTGTATGGTTTTGATTGATAGACCATTTAAAGTCTAATCGAAAACGAATACCTTAACGTGATTAAAATTTTAAATTTCAAATTAGCAAGGTGATATCTGATATGAAGTTATTTATGACACCAACATCCCCGTATAGTCGACGTGCAAGAATAGCAATTATTGAAGCAGGGTACCGTAATCAGTGTCAGGAAATTGATGTGTCGCCTATCCCCGAAAATTTAGACACTCTTTTATCTGCCCACCCATCAGGCAAGGCTCCAACTCTTTTGTTAGATAGTGGTATTGGGCTTTCGGAATGCATATTGATTGCTCAGCACATGAATGATATCTCGGAAGGAAAGCTATATCCAAAAGACCCTGCGGAACGCCTTTCTTGTCAAACAATGGAGTCAATAGGATCTGTTCTAATGGACTCATTATTTACTCGCAGCAGTCAGAATAGACTGGATGCGTCTGAGCAATCACCCACTATTCTCAAAAAGGAAACCGAGCGCTCGAATCGATTATACAGAGCATTGGATGAGATTGTTTCTGAGCTTGAAGGTAAAAAACATATGGGTGCGTTAACTGTCGCCTGTGCTCTTTCCTATGCTGATTGGCGTGGTGCAGAAGATAATTGGCGAGTNAAACACCCGCGCTTAGATGCCTGGATGGAGGAAATCGAACAGCATCAATCATTTGCCACAACATCTCGTCCTAACGCTTGAGATAGAAAATTGAAAATGTTCATGCACCCCAAATTTGCCCTGGAAACTCTTTGCCGTGGAATATACTAATCTTGGAAAAACCGGCCTTAAGGTAAGTGTTGCCGGTATCGGCACCGGTGGAAATAGTCGCTTGGGAATTAAAACAGGCAAAACAACCGAGCAATCGATCGCGATCCTTCACGAAGCAATTGATCTTGGAATCAATTTCATAGATACAGCTGAAAACTATGGTTCCGATCAAATCGTAGGTGAAGCAATAAAATCGTTTCCACGGGAAAAAATTGTACTCGCCACCAAGTCCACAATTAGGAATTCCGATGGCTGTCTCACTGCCGACGAAGTTGTTTGCAGGCTTAATTCTTCTCTTAAACGACTCAACACAGATTACGTTGACATACTCAATTTACATGGCGTTAAACCAGAGGAGTACGACTACAGCTTAAATGAACTTGCTCCTGCCCTACTCAAAGAAAAAGAAAAAGGTAAAATCAAACACCTTGGGCTAACTGAATCGGCAACCTGTGATCCCCACCACACAGTGATCGAAAAAGCGCTGGAGGAAGATATTTGGGAAGTTTGTATGGTAGCCTACCATTTAATGTGCCAACAAGCACGAAATACAATCTTTCCCCTCACACAAAAAAATGGTGTCGGCACACTTCTTATGTACGCTGTTAGAAGCATTTTTTCGGATAAAGAATATCTAAAAGAGACACTTAAGATACTTGCTGCCGAACAGAAAATTGACCCGGCACTTGCGATGGGCGAACCGCTGGAGTTCCTGATGGTTGAAGGAGGCGCGAAAAGTATTATCGATGCAGCTTATAGGTTTGTCCGCCACGAACCAGGCGTGGATGTATTGCTCTTCGGCACTGGTAATATTGAGCATCTCAGAGCTAATCTGTCATCAATCTTATCGCCACCTCTTCCTCAGCCCACCGTCGACAAAATTTACGAACTATTTGGACACTTGGTAGGTGTAGGTTTGGACATGCCGCGATTCACAAGTTAACTTTACCAAACAAATCCTTTGAGAGATGGAGAATTAGATGATTAATGAAAAGGTACATTTTCTGGGTATGGCGCCTCGTTTCCTCTCTGGTGTTCTAGAAATTCCTGTTTACCATATGAGGGGCGGTACCTCGACCGGCATCGTTCTTTTTAAAGAGCATCTTCCAGAGGATCAGGCGCTCCGCGAAGAATTAATACGCCACCTTATGGGCGTGCCACAAAAAGGGGAGGTGCCCGGCGACAGGCAAATTACCGGCCTTGGAAGAGGCATTCCGCAAAGTTGTAAAGTGTTTATAGTCGGACGCTCAGATCGCGATGATGCTGAAATCGAAAGCACCTTAGCTCAACTCGCGCCAGGAAAAGCAGCTATAGACTGGAGTGTCAATTGCGGAAATATGTCGTCAACATTGCCAATATTCGCTCAGGAAATTGGACTGATTTCAGTTCAATCGGGGCAATCGCGAGTTCGCATATACAATACAAACACCGGTGTAGTGGCACATGCCTTGATTGATATGCCACAACCAGGACAAGCGATGGCAACCGATGCGGAAATCCCTGGTGTTATGGGAAAATGGCCGGGGGTACAGCTTGCCTTGCTCGAGCCTGCAGGCTCAAAAACCGGAGCTTTACTGCCAACGGGTAATGCCAAAGATGTTTTCAACGGCCTAGAAGTATCCTGTGTCGACTTAGCGGTACCAATGGTGATAGCCATTGCATCTGATTTTGGCAAAACAGCCCAGGAAGATCCAGCCGAATTGGATGCCGACAGGACATTTATGGAAAAGATGCAAAGTCTTTGGGTAACTGCAGGCCTCGCAATGAAATTAAAGAATACTGATGGCGTTACCCTCGAGCCAGAAGAACTGGCAGCCAGCGAAACAATACCTAAAGCTTGTATCATAGGCCCTGCTAACACGCATGAAAGTGAGCGCGGAGCAAATCTGAGTGTTCGGTACTTTACTCCGCAGGCCTGCCACAAGTCACTCGCAGTAACTGGCGGGGCATGCCTTGCTGCCGGATGCTTAATTCCGGGGACTGTTGCCAATAAAATTGTGCAGGGAGTAAAGCCACTCACGAATGATAATAGTCTTCATGAAATCAAAATGGCTAACCCTGCTGGTATTCTAAAAGCCACTATTGAAGGCGGCATTTCTAATGATGGAACTATTTATATTCCCAGCGCTGCCTATGAACGCTCAACCCAAATCTTGTTGAGAGGACACACTCCAATCTATGGTGCCTCAGAGGCACTTAATGCTCATTACGCGGCCTTTCTTAAAGCCGCATAATATTTCATTATCTTTTATCAACGCGCTTTTAGTGATCGACGTTTCTGGATAATAGAAGGCTGCACAGAAATTCAAAACGCGCTAAAATTCCCGGACTCAGAGATTATCAAGGAGTTCACCGGTATGTCGTCAGAGAATCCCGAAAAAAATAGGTTGCGCGATATCATTGCAAGAAAATCATTACTTACGTCGGGAAACTTTACACTCGCCTCGGGACATAAGAGTAACATTTTCTTTGATATGAAAAAAACGATGCTCGATCCTGAAGGAGCAACGTTGCTAACTAATATATTATGGCAAGAAATAAAAACCCACGAACTAGACTGCATCGGTGGGCTGGAGATGGGGGCAGTGCCAATAGTTTCGCAGCTCAGTTTGAGAAGTTTCCCGGAAAAACCAACGCCCAGCTTCTTCGTCCGGAAAAAAGCAAAAGGGCATGGAACCGACCAGAAAGTAGATGGGTATCTGCATGAAGGTAATACAGCTATCGTGTTCGAAGACGTGACCACCACAGGCGGCTCTGCTTTACAAGCAGTAGAAGCGGTGCGCAAAAACGGCGCATTTGTTGAAACAGTTATCACTATTGTTGATAGATTAGCAGGTGCTGAGCAAACCTTGTCAGGACAGGGGCTTACGCTTATATCTCTATTTACGAAGAATGATTTCGAATTAGAAACCTGACTAATATAGAGTCTTGAAATTCACCGTCCCTAAACGCTATTCTAGATCCTTATTGTCTCTTGCTGGGGTGCTGGCGTAACGTTGCGTCGGCTGAGAGCATACCCATAGAACCTGATGTGGCCTAACGCCAGTGCAGGGAGTTATTGTGTCTAATATAAATTGTAAAAACGGCTTGAGACCCACGGTAGTCATAATTGGCGCAGGTGTTTGTGGCCTCAGCATCGGCTGGCAACTTGCTGAAGCGGGTGCCAAAGTGACTATTGTTGAAAAATCTGAACCTGGTAGGGGAGCTACCTGGGCGGCCGCCGGCATGTTGGCTGCTCGCGCAGAGGCCGAGCCAGGCGAACAAGCACTTCTTAACCTCAATTTAAAGTCGCAAGAATATTGGCCCGAATTTAGAAATAGGTTAGAAAAAGCAACTGGGGTGCCTATTAGTTATCGTGATGACGGTACAATCATAGTGGCGCTTGACCGCGATGACACTGCAGACTTAGAGTTCAATTATAAGTTGCAGGCTGGCTTAGGGTTAAATACGAAATGGTTGAGTGGCTCTGAAGTCCGGGAAAAAGAACCCTTTCTCTCACCCAAAATAAATAGCGCAATATTCAGTCCCTTGGATCATCAAGTGGACAACAGAGATCTTGCTAATGCGCTTAGGATAGCCTTCCTCAAGGAAGGAGGAGATCTAAAGCTCTACAGTGAAGTAGATTCGATCGTAACGGAAAACGGAAGTGTTCGCGGTGTTCACTCAAATGGTGAGGTAATACCAGCCCAATTTGTTGTATTAGCCGCTGGTGCTTGGTCGCGTAAAATTCGAGGGATAGCAAAAGAGGACCTGCCACCCATCAGACCGCTAAAAGGCCAGATGCTTGCATTACGAATGGATCCTAATGAGCCACTTTTGAGGCATGTCCTCTGGGCGCCTAAAGGTATTTATATGGTTCCACGAAACGATGGAAGGCTGCTGATTGGTGCAACGGTGGAAGAAAAAGATTTTGATTCTGAACTTACCGCAGGAGGTATTCTGCACCTCCTTAGAGAAAGTTGGGAGGCCTTGCCAGGAATAGACGAACTAGAGATTGACGAAATGTGGGCCGGCCATCGACCTACTAGCCGTGATGACGCCCCTTTACTTGGCCCAACCTCGGTTGAGGGACTAATTATTGCTACCGGCCATCATCGTAATGGAATTTTACTAGCACCAATTACAGCTAAAACCATAAGCCAGTTGATACTGACAGGGGACCTGCCGAAAGAGATTGAACCCTTTGGGATTGAGAGATTTAAAAAACCCAAAAGCAAAACCCCGCATGCTGCATGAGGTACCTAAGATGAGTAAAAAAATAACTATAAATGGAGAGCAAAGAGAGGTTCAGGCAGCCACTGTGGTTGACCTTCTTATGACTGAGTCGGTAAATCCTACGGCAAAGTTTGTAGCAGTGGCCATAAATGGAAGTGTTATCCCTCGCCAAAGCTGGTCCGCCACAAAAGTCAAAACCGGTGACACCGTAGAAATTGTCCAACCTGCGCCCGGGGGTTGAATAATCAGTATGCATAATAAGGAACAATTAAAAATTGCAGGAAGAGATTTCTCTTCACGACTACTTGTTGGCAGTTCTGGTTTCCCCAACAATCAGGTAATGCTCGAAGCAATTGAGGCTAGTGGTGCAGAGATTGTCACTGTTGCAATTCGCAGGGTCGACCTTAGCGGTGCAGGAGAAAATATGCTGGATCTTCTCGAAGATGATTATTTTATACTACCCAATACAGCAGGTTGCTACACCGCAAAAGACGCAGTGCTCACCGCTGAACTGGCCCGGGAGGCGCTTGGTACAAATTGGGTTAAACTCGAGGTAATAGGCGATCGCGACACGCTGTATCCAGATGCTGAACATCTATTGACCGCAGCATCAGAGTTAATTCGCGCTGATTTTATAGTGCTACCTTATTGCACCGATGATCCGGTCACTTGTAAAAAACTTGCGGATCTTGGGTGTGCCGCTGTTATGCCTCTTGGTGCACCGATAGGATCAGGAATGGGGATTTTGAATCCTTATAACATCGAGATAATTCGGAGCTCAGTCTCAATCCCGGTGATGGTTGATGCCGGCATCGGGACTGCCTCTGACGCAGCTTTGGCAATGGAACTCGGCTGCGATGGCGTGCTGCTCGCTTCGGCCATTTCGCGAGCTCATAATCCGATAATGATGGCCAAAGCTATGAGGCAAGCGGTATGTGCTGGGCATTTAGCATGTAGGGCTGGGCGTATACCGAAAAAACGCTATGCACAGGCTTCGAGCCCCGAAGATGGCGTAATAAGTACGTGAATTTGCCTTCTCCACCTTTGTTACTCATCACCGACCAGGGTCAGGTTACTTGCCCATTAGTTGACGTGGTCACGGCTGCTTTTGATGGTGGCTGTCGGTGGGTTATGATACGAGAGAAGAATATTGAATCAGGAAGTTATCAGAAATTATTGTCGGATATTCTTCGGCAAGCAAAGCCTTTCGGCGCGGTAGTTACAATCAATGCCGACGTTAAGGCCGCTAACTTGGAAGATGCGGCAGGCGTCCACCTACCGCAGAAAAAATACGATTTCCCTTCCCTTCGACTGCAGCTAGGTCAGCAATCATTAATCGGGGTTTCTGTTCATAATATTGTCGAAGGGAAAGCAGCAATAGGAGCTGACTACATCACTATAAGTCCCGTATTTAATACCGCCAGTAAGCCCGGATACGGGCCTGCATTAGGTGTGAAAGGTTTCAACGAAATTGCGCGCTCACTGCCAATGCCTGCGCTGGCTCTTGGAGGGATCGAGCCTTCGAACGTTGCCCAACTTCGCAAGGAGGGCGCTGCGGGGGTCGCAGTTATGGGAAGTGTTATGCGGGCAGATAACCCCGCACAAAAATTCAATGATTTAGTTTCTGCTTGGTACGGCTAGCACATTATTGCCGTAAGCTCTCAGCCCGAGTAAGTTATTAAAAGAGTAAATGATTTTTTTAAATTTGATAAGGTAAGGTTGGTTTTTTTGGATTGCTTTACAACTGAGGCAAAAGAACAGCCGGTTGAGATAACTCCGGTCACTAGAGAATCTTTCAGTGATTGGCTAGCCTCTCAGTCCGGCCAATTGGCCAATTGGGTAAAAAAGACTGGGTTTTTTGCAGACCCTGGTAAGTTTCTCATCCTTCCACCTAAGGACGGGGATGAACCGTTAGGGGCACTTTTGGGGACCGCAGGAAAAAATGATATTTGGTCTTGGGGTAATGCCGCAGAAAATTTAGCGTCTGCTACCTACTCTATCGGGGGAAAACCAGATGGTACCAATCTAGCTAATGCAACTCTTGGTTGGGCCCTGGGCAGTTATACATTTGACCGCTACAGGCCATCAAAGAAACCCATATCCAAGCTAGCCGTTGCGGCCTCACCAACATTGACGGCCACTTCAAATACGGCAAAGGCTGTTTATCTAACAAGAGATCTCATCAATACACCAGCATCTGATATGGGGCCTGGCGAATTGGCTGCATGTGCAAAAGATATAGCTGATCGTTTCAATGCCGCCTGCACGGTAACCACAGGAAACGATCTTTTAAGGGATAATTTTCCAATGGTTCACGCGGTTGGCCGAGCATCAAAGCGCGCACCAAGACTTATCGATATTATTTGGGGGAAGCCAGCCTGGCCGAAGGTTACACTTGTTGGTAAAGGGGTATGCTTTGATACTGGAGGCCTTGATTTGAAGCCTTCGAGCGGAATGCTTATGATGAAAAAGGACATGGGAGGCGCGGCTCATGCGCTCGGCCTTGGCCAACTCATAATGGCTAACCAATTAAATATTCGCCTGCGCATCCTAATCCCCGCGGTAGAAAATAGTGTCTCCGGTGATGCCTTTCGGCCTATGGATATACTTAAAACACGCAACGGTATGTCCGTTGAGATTGGAAACACTGATGCAGAGGGGAGGCTGATTCTAGGAGATGCACTGACTGAAGCATGTGCTGAAAACCCTGATACTGTGATAAATTTTGCTACTCTCACCGGCGCTGCTCGAGTTGCACTCGGCCCAGACTTAGCTGCTATGTTTAGTAACAATGATGCACTTGCTGAGGATATAGCAGCCGGAGCAAAACGATGCGATGACCCAGTTTGGAGGCTTCCCCTTTGGGAGCCATATCGACGATTCCTCGACAGCAAAATTGCTGACATCAATAATGCTGGGCAAGGTCGCTTTGCTGGCGCCATCACCGCAGCACTTTTTTTGAAGGAATTTGTGAGCGATAATATTGCTTGGGCACACTTTGATATTTACGGGTGGAACCCTATCAAGCAAGTTGGAAGGCCAGTTGGCGGTGAGGCAATGGGTTTACGTGCGGTATATGCTATGCTTGAAAAGAAATACTCAAAGTAATTTATATCAGCCAATGGCCGGATGAATGAAATCTAAACACTGTACGAAGAAACGTGAAAAAACCTCAAAAGAGACTGGCATTAATGCCTTTGACTTGTAATCCTTTCCATTTTTTGACTACGCTGTATTTCAATCTTAGCGAAAACAAATCAAAAGAGAATTTCTAGCCTCTCATTTGCTTATCAATGGCTTAAAACCCAACTAATGCTAGAGCTCATCAATAACCAACTGAAATATCAACAATATTTATAAGCGGTTGAGATGCATTTAATCGGTTAATATTGTCTGCTAGAAGTATGGCTGCTGTTTTTGGTTGAGTAACAGCTGCATTGTGTGGCGTGACGGTGACCTTTGAATGTTTCCAAAACGGATGGCTAGGAGGCAACGGTTCCTCGCGAAATACGTCAAGCGTTACGTGGCTCAGTTGACCACTATCAAGTGCTTCCAGTATATCCCCCTCAACCTGTTGCCCCCCGCGGCCCGCATTAATTAAAGATGCCCCCATTGGTAATTGCGCGAATAAATCCTTATTGAGGATATCTTCAGTCTCCGGTGTGAGTGGAAGTAGGCAAACTACAATCTCGGTACCGCTCAGAAAGTCTTTTATTCCCTCTTTACCATGCATACACTCCACGCCGGTTAATTCTTTTGGGTTTCGGGACCACCCTATGGTCTCAAAACCCAACCCCGATATTGCTTTAGCAGTTGGCCCTCCGATAGCACCAAGTCCCATTACCCCAACCCTACGCTCTGCTGCCAGTGGAGAAGTAAAAGTAATCCATTTGGCTGCGCGCTGATTTGTTTCCAAAAGTGTCTGGTTCCGATGATGCCTCAATACGTGAAGGATTGAATATTCAACCATTCCTTGGGTAAGGGACTCATCCACCATTCGACATACGGGAATCCCTGCTGGTAATTCTGGATCATTGAGGAGAGAATCGACTCCGGCACCAACAGAGAATACAGCTCTGAGATTAGGGAATGTCTTCAACATCCCTGGAGGAGGTTTCCAAACTAACGCAAATTCAATTTCACCGATGTTGCCGGGCTGTTTCCAAAAACGCACATCGAGATCGGGCAGCACTTCCTTAAGAGCTTTTTTCCAAGGCTCAAACCTATCAACATCATCCTTTGAAAAGAATATTAATGCCATTATCAACGACCTATTTTTTTTTGGTTTGTTTCTAAAAAATCACTACTGGTCTTATTCTGAAAAGCTGCCATGATGAGTTCTTGAGTGTAAGAATCGCGCGGAGCCTCAAATATACGGGATGAATCACCTTCTTCCACTAACTTTCCGTGCCGCATGACTATCACTCTATCAGCAAGAGCTTTTACCACTTTGAGGTCGTGGCTTATAAATAAATAGGCAAGCTTATGTCTGGCTTGTAACGTGCGAAGAAGGTCTACAATTTGAGCCTGAACCGAACGGTCAAGCGCTGATGTGGGTTCATCCAAAACGATAAATCGAGGCCTTAAAACCAATGCCCGCGCGATAGCGATGCGCTGACGCTGCCCTCCAGAAAATTCGTGGGGATACCGATTGCGATTGACCGGTTGAATACCCACTTCTTCCAGAACGTTTATGACTAGGTCGTCACGTTCGCGTTTATTTTCCCCAATTTCATGGATACGCAAACCCTCCTCTACAATCTGGCCAACGGTCATCCGCGGGCTCAAACTACCGAACGGATCTTGAAAAACAACTTGCATCTGTCGTCTAAACGGACGCATCCCATTCGCTTTTAGATTTTGTAGGTCTTTCCCATCAAATCTAAGAACGCCCTCACTTTTCTGCAACTTAAGTAGGGCCATACCCAGAGTGGTCTTTCCAGATCCTGACTCACCAACAATACCAACTGTCTCCCCTTCATGAATTTTTATATTCATACCATCAACAGCGCGCACATAATCTACGACGCGGCGCAACAATCCTTCTCTTATTGGAAACCAAACCTTGATCTCTTTGCTTTCCAATAACACTGGCGCTGTTGTTTCTATTGCAAGCTTTGACCCCTTAGGTTCGGCATCGAGCAATTGCTTGGTATAAGCATGTGCCGGAGTTGAAAAAACTTTTTTTGTGTCACCGGATTCAACAATCGAGCCCTTCTCCATAACGCAAACCCTATCGGCAATTTTCTCAACTACACCCAGATCATGGGTGATGAAAAGAAGCGCCATCCCAAACTTTCGCTGTAAGTTTGTTAGTAATTCAAGAATTTGGGCCTGTAATGTCACATCTAGTGCAGTGGTTGGTTCATCTGCGATTAATAGATCGGGTTCGTTCGCAAGTGCCATAGCAATCATTACTCGCTGCCGCTGTCCTCCTGAGAGTTCGTGCGGGAAAGCACCCAGCCGCTGATCTGCATTCTGAATGCCTACCTCCCCAAGTAACTCAATTACGCGTTTCCGAATCTGGTTTCCGGGGAAATCTTTATGGAGAATTAAAGACTCAGCTATCTGTTTTTCAATGGTATGAAGAGGGTTAAGTGCTGTCATAGGCTCTTGGAAAATCATTGATATTCTGTTGCCGCGAACCCGCCCTAAAATATCACTTCCAGCACCAAGAAGCTCATGACTCTTAAATTTGATAGAACCTGTCGGATGATATGCCGTTGTATAGGAAAGTAGTTGTAAAATTGAGAGCGCAATCACAGATTTTCCAGATCCCGACTCCCCAACTAACGCAACTGTTTCCCCTTTATTAACACTAAAAGAAACCCCCTTCACCGCCTCTATATCGCCATCTGAAGACCGAAAGGATACTGCTAAGTTTATTACATTAAGGAGTGTTTTCTGGCACACAGTATCAACCTTTTCTTGGGTCGAAAGCATCACGCACTGCCTCGCCGATGAATACCATCAGAGATAACATAACTGAAATAACAACGAAGGCCGTGATACCCAACCATGGAGCAAAAAGATTATCCTTACCTTGTTTAAGTAGTTCGCCCAATGAAGGTGACCCTGGTGGCAGACCAAATCCAAGGAAGTCCAGAGATGTCAATGTTATTACCGAGCCCGAAGTAATAAACGGCAGAAATGTTAAAGTCGCAACCATCGCGTTAGGCATCACATGCTGCATTATAATTACGCGGTTCGACTGACCCAGCGCGCGTGCAGCTTTTACATATTCAAAATTACGTCCTCTAAGAAACTCTGCTCGTACTACACCCACAAGCCCAGGCCAACTGAACAAAAGCATTAATCCTAATAACCACCAGAAATTTGGCTGCACAACACTCGCCAATATAATTAACATATAAAGCATAGGTAATCCGACCCAAATTTCTATCACGCGCTGGCCTATGAGATCGACCAATCCTCCAAAATAGCCCTGTATTGCTCCAACAGCTATTCCAACCAAAGAACTTAAAATCGTTAGAGCCAAACCAAATAGTACTGATATTCGAAACCCATAAATCATTCTAGAAAAGACATCTCTTGCCTGATCGTCTGTTCCTAACCAATTTTGTGTGGAAGGTGCAGAGGGTGCGGGGCTAGCCAAATCTGTGATATGGCTATCGTACCTGTAGCGAACAGGGGGCCAAATCATCCAACCATCAGCCTCTATTAACTTCTGTACATACACATCCGTATAATCGGCCTCGGTCTCAAAATCGCCGCCAAAATCTGTTTCCGAATAGAATTCAAAAATAGGAAAATATACATCACTCTTAAACCAAATAACCACCGGTCGATCATTTGCAATAAATTCAGCAAATAATGAAACCACAAATAAAAAGAGAAATATCCACAGAGACCAGAAACCCCTCTTGTTTTTACGAAAATTATTCAATCGCCGTTGCATAAGAGGTGTAACCCTTAAATTCCTAGCCTCTGATACTTCTAAAGAACTAGCCATTTCAGTCCCTCATATCTTTCTACTTTCAAAGTCAATACGCGGGTCAACAATGGTGTAAACGAGGTCGCTTACCAACTGAAGAACGAGACCTATCAAAGTGAAGAAATAAAGAGTGCCGAAAAGGACTGGATAGTCTCGGTTAACAGCTGCCTCAAACCCTAACAGCCCGAGCCCATCAAGTGAAAATATTACTTCTATTAGCAAGGATCCTGTGAAAAGGATTCCTATAAAAGCGCTTGGAAAACCAGCAATCACAATCAACATCGCATTTCGAAAAATATGACCATAAAGCACACGTTTTTCTGTCAACCCCTTTGCCCGTGCTGTGGTTACATACTGTTGATTTATTTGATCTAGAAAAGAATTCTTCGTCAACATTGTGAGCCCCGCAAAACCACCGATGACGAGGGAAAATATAGGAAGTGCCATGTGCCAGAGGTAATCGCCTATTAAAGCAAGAGTTGAAAGCTCACGCCAATCAGTTGAAACAAGACCACGCAGCGGGAACCAATCGAGGTAACGACCACCCGCAAATAACACCACAAGTAAGATTGCGAACAAAAAACCTGGCACAGCATTTCCAACGATTACCGCAGTACTGGAAAAAACATCGAAACGACTGCCATCCCGTACAGCTTTGGCTACGCCGAGCGGGATTGATATAAGATAAATTAAAAGTGCACTCCATAAGCCCAGAGAAATTGATACCGGCATCTTTTCAATCACCAAGGACGTGACGCTTTGATCAAGGAAGTAGCTATTGCCAAAATCGAAGGTAATATAATTCCCCATCATAAAAAGAAATCGTTCGTACGCCGGTCTATCAAAGCCAAACTGCTTTTCAAGCTGCCTTATGAAAGCTGGATCAAGGCCCTGTGCACCCCTATATTTGTTTTCAATTGAACCAGCTTGGCCAGTGGCCCCTTGCATGTCTCTTCCTGATTCTGACGATGTATCACCCGTGAACTTAGCCGTAGCCGAGACTGCTGTTCCCTTTATTTCAGCTATCATCTGTTCAACCGGACCGCCCGGAGCTACATGCACGATTGCAAAATTGATAAGCATTATTCCACAAAGGGTTGGGATGATTAGGAGCAGTCGGCGAATGATGTAGCCAAGCATCACTGCGAATAGGCGCTTCCTAGCGCCCCCCCCTCATCGCAGCACCATAACCTGCGCGGCGTAATGCAAAATCTTTCTTCGGATCAATCCACCATGCAGAAAAAACTATTCCGTTCTTAGGTGTTCTTACTGGCATACCAAATCTGTTCCAATAAACGATCCGGTCATTATCAGTGTGCCAGTGCGGTATTACCAAATGCTGCCAGAGCAAAACCCTATCCAAGGCGTGGCTATGAGCGACAAGTTTTTTTCGGTCTGACGCTGCAATCAATCCTTCGACCAACTCATCTACGACATTATTCTTAAGCCCAGAAAGGTTACGACTGCCAGTTCTGTCCGCAGCGTTAGATGTCCAGTACATCCTCTGCTCGTTGCCAGGCGAAGAGCTCTGGCCCCAAGTTGTAACAACCATGTCAAAATCAAAACTCTGGGTACGTTTCTGATACTGCGCTGAGTCCACAGTTCGCACATGCGCGATTATACCGAGCTTTTTTAAGTTTTTCTTGAACGGCAGAGCTATTCTTTCGAATAGGGGGCTCACCAGAAGAATCTCAAACTCGAGCGGTTGGCCAGACTCCTGGTGAACAAGTCTCCGCAGGCCCCTATCAAATTTCCAACCCGCCCTTTTTAATAGATTGCGAGCCTTACGAAGATTATCGCGGTTATTCCCTGATCCATCGGTTTCAGGAGCAGTGTAATAAGAACTAAAAACCTCCTGAGGTAATTTCGTCCGATATGGTTCTAGTATAACAAGTTCTTCTGCCGAGGGCATTCCTAATGCGGACAACTCAGAATTAGCGAAAAAACTCTCTGTACGCTTATATTGACTATAAAACAGAGTTTTATTTGACCATTCAAAATCAAAGGCATAGCTTAAAGCTTCCCGAACCCTCCGATCATTGAAGACTTGACGGCGCGTATTAAAAACAAATCCCTGCATTCCTTGTGTGCGTTCATGCTTGAAGGAACGCTTCAGCAAAAAACCTTTCTTCAAAGCAGGAATTTTATAACCGGTTGCCCAAGCCTTCGATGAATTTTCTTGCCGAAAATCAAACCGCCCCGCTTTGAATGCCTCCAATGCGACTGTACCATCTCGAAAATATTCATAAACAATCTGCCTGAAATTATGACGACCTCGGTTTACGGGCAGCTCGCGCCCCCAATAATTCTCTACCCTCTCGTAGGTAATTGAACGATTAGGCTCGTAACTTTTAATTTTGTAGGGACCACTGCCGAGTGGCGGAATCAGCGTTGTTTTGGTTGGGTCACGATTTTCCCAATAATGCTTAGGAAAAACCTGTAACTGTCCCAAGATCAGGGGCAACTCCCTGTTCTTTCCTGGCTCAAACGAAAATTTAACTCGCCGTTCACCGATTTTCTCTACTTTTGAAACGTTGCCATAATAAAAACGATAATAAGGGTGCCCTTTAGTCAAAAGAAAGTTGAAACTCCAAATCAAGTCAGCCGCAGAGATAGGACGCCCATCATGCCAATAGGCTCCCTTACGCAGAGTAAAAATAGCCCAAGATCTATCTTTTGGGACTTCAATAGACTCAGCTAACACCCCATACATAGAAAAGGGTTCGTCAGCTGAGCTTTCCATTAAAGTATCATATATTCTATTTAAACCTGCCGCCTTCCGACCTTTTATAATGAAGGTATTAAAGGTATCGTATCCACCGATAGAGCCAAGACGCACTGCGCCCCCTTTTGGAGCTCTTGGATTCACATACTCAAAATTCCTAAAATTATCTGGGTATTTCAATTTTCCGTGCATTGCGATGCCGTGTCCACGATACAAGTGATCAGATGCATTACCCACACCATAGTTCGAAAACACAATCAGAGCAGCGACTAGATAAATAAATATTGATTCAAAAAGTTTCATCACAAAGACTTAAGCGGGTGAAGATATGAATTCAAGCAAGATCATTCCATCAAATCATGAGTTTAAATACTGGAGAGCTTCATCTCTGGTTTCTATATTCGCTGCCGCAAGGACGTGCCCGTCTGAAGCAATCCCCAACGGTTTGCCCGTCCAATCACAGACAATGCCGCCGGCACCCTCTATTACCGGAACTAAAGCCATGTAATCGTATGGTTTCATCTTGGCCTCAACGACAAGATCAACAAATCCAGACGCAAGCAGCCCGTAGGCATAGCAATCTCCACCAAACCGCGTTTGTCTAACTGCTGAACTTAATCGAGAAAATTTAACTTCGTCAGGTGGACCGTCAAACATAGACGGATGTGTAGAGTACATGTAACATTCGCTAAGCGCTGAAAAAGTCTTAGTAGCTACTGCGTTGCCGTTAAAAGTTGACCCTATACCACAGATGCCAAGCCAACGTTCACCGATTACGGGCTGGTCGATGACCCCGATCTTGGGAATCCCTTCTACCAGCAACGCTATCAATGTGCCAAAAATTGGCATTCCAGTAATAAACGATTGGGTACCATCAATAGGGTCCAAGACCCAGACGTGTGAGGCATCCTCACGAACCGCTCCAAACTCCTCACCAATTATGCCATGTTCGGGAAAATTTTTTTCAATACGCTGAATAATAGCTGCTTCTGCATTCCTATCAGCAATTGTAACCGGGCTTTCATCACCTTTTATCTCAACGTCGAAAGACGCGCGAAAGTACTTGCGCAGAATAGCACCACTCACGTCCGCGAGTGCCGATGCTACTTCGGCAAGGCTTACGAGGTCATTCTTCATAACCATCCATGGTTAAGGGCACTGAGACATATTTTATTTTACGGAAGCGGCTGCGGATTATCACTTAGTGACCTCATATAGGCTATTAGCGAAGCACGATCTTTTGCTTTTTTCAAACCCACAAAGCTCATCTTAGTACCTTTGACGTATTTTTTTGGTTTCCATAGGAATTTGTTTAGCTCAGCGTATGTCCAATTACCTTTAAGCTTTTTAAATGCGCTTGAGTAACCATAACCAGCAGCCACAGCCTGCCTCTTACCAATGGTTTGCCATAAGTTAGGTCCAATGCGGTTTTTGCCGCCCTTTGCGAAGGTGTGACAGGCAGTACATTTTTTAGCAACTTTTTGACCGGAACTCACACTAGCATTGGCTAATAATGGCATGATTGTTTCAGGGCCGACCGGTATTGAGTTTCCTTTGGGAATATTGGCTATGACTGTGCCCCCATCTATTGAATAAGCCTGCTTTTCAAGCATCGTGGGTTGGTAAACAAAGCTGGTGATAAATGCTGCTGTCATAGCAATAAGAGCGGCCCCTATTATTGCCGCAGCTAATTTGTTAAAAAATAAAGGATCGTTGAACATTGTCGACCTCAAACCTTCACTATTGATAGACCTTCTGCGAATGCATTGGTTTAATTAGTAGTTAACGAAACGACGCAATCTTACTACATTATTCTATATCAACTTGATCTAATGCCAAAGTTGGAGCTCTCGGTCAACCTCGCGTCATAATGCCACACAAACCCATTTTGCTGAATAACCCGTTCATCCACGATGAGGCACAACAACATTCAAATGAAGATACTAACAAAACCTATTGTTTTAATCCCGGCTCGATTAGCAGCGACTCGGTTTCCTAACAAACCACTTGCTCCAATACATGGAGAACCAATGATCACCCACGTCTGGAAACGAGCGGTGGAAGCAGGAATCGGTCCCGTCATCGTAGCGGCGGGGGACCAAGAAATTGTCGATGCAATATCGAGAGCTGGAGGCAAGGCATTACTCACAGACCCCAGACTACCGTCTGGGTCAGATCGAATTCATGCGGCATTATGTGAATATGATCCCGATGTTAAATACGACGTTGTCATAAATGTCCAAGGCGATCTTCCCACTTTAGATACCAAAGCCATACAAGCCTGCCTGTTACCTCTGGAAAATGAAGAAGTCGACATCGCTACTATTGGCGCTACGATAACGAAAGAGGCAGAGTTCTCTGATCCAAATGTTGTCAAGGTCATTGCGTCGATTCCGAAAGGAAAGAAAATAGGTAGGTGTTTATATTTCACCCGCGCCACAGCACCCGCCGGTGATGGACCCCTCATTCATCACATAGGGCTCTATGCCTTTCGTCGCACTGCTCTTGAGCAATTCGTAACATTACCTTCAGGAGTGCTGGAGGAGCGTGAAACATTGGAGCAACTCCGTGCGCTCGAAGCTGGCTTGCGAATTGACATAGCGCTCGTTGACACAGTCCCAATCGGTGTCGATACTCCTGGTGATCTAAGCCGAGCAGCCAGTATACTGCAGCCGTAGATATAGTTGCATAGAGTTTTTCAGGATAAACAAAAAATGGAAACCGAGAATAAAATCGCTTTTCAGGGATCGCCTGGCGCTTTTTCCGATATGTCGTGTCGCGCCAACTTTCCTGAAATGACACCGCTACCCTGTCCAACGTTTGAGGATACTTTCCAAGCGGTTTATGAAGGAGAAGCGGAGCTAGCAATGATACCGATTGAGAATACTGTCGCCGGTAGGGTAGCCGATATTCATCAAATCCTCCCCAACTCAGGGCTCCATATCATTGCTGAAAATTTTCAGCGTGTTCAGCATCATCTGCTCGCAATCAGGGGGGCAAAAATTGAGCAAATTAAAACCATACATTCACACGTGCACGCTCTGTCCCAATGTCGAAAAGTAATCCGTGAACTAGGGCTGACGACGGTCATTCATGCTGACACTGCTGGCGCCGCGATGGACTTGGCTAAAATTCAAAAAGGTGACATGGGCGTAATAGCATCAGCGCTGGCGGCAGAAATCTATGAACTTGATATTCTAAAGAATAATATTGAGGACGAATCCCATAACACCACTCGATTTGTCGTGATGGCAAAGGTTCCGATAGACCCTGATCCAAGCACGGGAACTGTTGTCACCTCATTCCTTTTCAGAGTGCGTAATGTTCCAGCAGCACTTTACAAGGCGCTTGGCGGATTTGCCACCAACGACGTAAATGTAACCAAGTTGGAGTCCTATATGGTCCGAGGTGAGTTCACCGCCACTCAGTTTTATATCGATATAGAAGGACACCCTGATGACGATAAGGTAAGGCTGGCTATGGAAGAATTAAGTTTTTTCAGCCGAGAGGTAAAAATTTTAGGAGTTTATCCCGGAGCCGCGTACAGAGAGAACAGGGGAACCAATAATTGATACAGTAAACCGCCATTCTGCTTGAAACTCGTTGCGCAAGAATTGATTGATCTGTTCATGTACTTTTTATAAACACTAAAGCATTACTTTCCACCAACCATGTTTAGTATTTTGAAGATCGGATTAACTCTCTATCCACTCCGTCATTAGACGGCGGGATATTGAATCTTTTCTTGGCAAACGAAAGGTGTCATTTTCTGGCGAATTCCGAAGGTATTCCTTAGCAAACCATCGTGCTCCCCCCTCTAATTCGTTATAGTCCACATTCAACTCAAAAGTGGTAGCACGCGCGGTAAAGCCAAGCATTATATTAGCCGGGAAAGGCCATGGTTGTGAGGAATGATAATTTACATCTGTAATCTCAATCCCTACCTCCTCAAAGACCTCTCGTGCGACCGCATTCTCTAAACTTTCTCCTGGCTCCACAAAGCCTGCGAGAATTGAATGTTGCCCGGGCAACATTGTCTTCTTTCGTCCCAAAATAATACGGTCACTTCCGTCATGTATCAGCATAATTACCGCCGGATCAATTCGGGGGAAACAGCTTGTCTTACAATTTTCGTTGGTGCAAACGCGCACATGTCCTCCATTTTTGCTTTTTGTAGCCGCTCCACAGCATCCACAAAACCTATGACGTTTGTGCCAGGTCATATGGGCTCGCGCGAAGGCCATAAGAGAGCTCTCATCGCGAGGTAGAAGTGTTCCAATAACCCGCAAATCTGCAAATCGACCAGCATCACAGAACGGAGGTTTCTCGTAATGAGACAAATCGACGGCAAAATGCGCTGTGTCATTAAACAGACCTAGAAAAACTATAACTGGGCTATCATCGACAATATTTCTATTCATCGGCACGGTAGTCAGTCGTGGATTTTCAATGTCAGCAACAAAGTTCCGGCTTCGCCAGATTGGTACAATTTGGCTTGAATCAGAAGCAATCTGCCGCTCAAGCCACGCTTCATCGGTACGCAAATGGCCAGCTTTATCGAACCCGGGCCTATCATAAAAATTCAAAGGTTCCATGAGGAGCAAACTGACATGTCAGCGACTATGTTTCAAGATTTTGCATGATCGTATGTTCCACTCTTGCCGTATGCTGTTATAGTAGTGGCGGGTGGCCGGCCGTTGGACGGGTCTCTTGTCAATCCGGTCAGGTCCGAAAGGAAGCAGCCGTAGCAAGTTCGATTTGGGTCATCGGTTCGGTCACCCACTCGTTTACCGAAACTAAGTTTTATCTGAAGCAATTCGTACAACATGACTACAAACAACAAAAATGAAGNATCCTCAGGCTATCGCGTTCTAGCAAGAAAATACCGGCCATCGAGTTTTACAGAGCTCGTTGGTCAGGATTGGATGGTGCAAACCCTAAAAAATTCCATAATTTCTGGACGCATCGCACATGCTTTTATGTTAACGGGGGTACGCGGCGTCGGCAAAACCACCACAGCACGGATAATTGCTAAAGCACTTAATTGTGTTAGGTCTGACGGGAATGGTCAAGAAACAGCCGACCCTTGCGGTGTTTGTGAGCCATGTAAAGCCATTTCCGAAGACCGACATATAGACGTCATAGAGATGGACGCAGCTAGTCGAACTGGNGTTGATGATATTCGCGAGTTGATAGATGGAGTTCGCTATCGGCCAAGCGGTGGTCGATTTAAAATTTATATAATCGACGAAGTACATATGTTGTCGAAAAATGCTTTCAATGCACTCCTCAAAACTCTCGAGGAGCCTCCTGAACATGTGAAGTTTATATTTGCAACGACCGAGATCAGAAAAGTACCAATAACAGTTCTGTCTCGCTGCCAAAGATTTGATCTCAAGCGCATAACCGTAGAATCTTTAAATGCTCATCTGCAATTTATTGCAAAAAAAGAAAAAATAAAGACTGACACAATTGCACTTCAATTAATTTCTNATGCAGCAGATGGATCGGTCCGCGACGGTTTATCGCTTCTTGATCAANCTATATCGCTTAGCGATGGAAATCTTACCGGGACTATTGTTCAATCAATGCTTGGATTGGTAGATCGTAGCAATATATACGGATTGTATGAATCTTTAATGAAGGGCGAAGTGAAAATAGCGCTCGAAACTTTTTCATCAATGTATGAAAATGGAGCAGACCCTGTGATGGTGCTGGACGACCTTCTCGACGTAACGTATTGGGTTACACGGATTAAGATTGATCCCAATATCAGCAAAACAGAATTTGTACCTGAGATTGAGCAGTTACGTGGCGANCATCTAGCCAACAAACTTGAGATGCCAACGCTCACTCGGAATTGGCAACTCATACTTAAAGGTCTGAAAGAAACGAGTAATGCACCAGCGCCCCGACAAGCCGCTGAAATGGTATTGGTCCGCCTNGCCTACGCAGCTGATCTACCCCCAGCCAATACCCTAATAAAAACAATAGAGGGCGACTCTTCAACATCAGTTACTAAAATAGAAAACGCGAACCCTCCCAATAATGTAAAGCCAAGTCTCTCCATATCTGATGGGGGGGACGTGGGGACTGCTCCAGACTTNAGGGCAAANAATGAGTTGCAAACGTCGAATTTGCCGAAAACTTTCCATGAAGTTGTTGCCCTTTTCGATTCAAGAAAAGAGGCAGCTATTTGCAGCAATTTGCGTAGAAATGTTCATTTGGTTNATTTCGAGCCGGGCCATATTGAAATTCGNNNGGACACTCATGCTCCTCGTGATTTGGCAAGCCGTACGGCAGCAAAACTCAGTGACTGGACTCNCACACGGTGGGTCGTAAGCATCTCACAGAAACTAGGTGACCCAACCTTAGAACAGCAGAAGCAAGAAAGGGAACAACAAAAGAAAGATGCTGTTGAAATGCTCCCTGCGGTGCAGGCAATTAAAAAAGCATTCCCAGGGGCAGCAATTTCTAAAGTCACACCGAAATCCGAACTTCAATTTTCGGAGACGGACGATAACTTGCAGAATGGCTACAGAATTATGGAAGAGGATTGAATAATGAAGAACCTAGGGCAGTTGATGAAACAAGCGCAAGAAATGCAAGAGAAAATGGGCTCGTTCCAAGAAAGTCTCGCTGAACTGGATGTGACAGGCACTGCCGGTGGAGGCATGGTAATNGTATCTTTGAACGGAAAAGGTGAAATGCACAGCTTGAAAATTGATCCAAACTTAATTGACCCTTCGGAACTTGAAATTCTCGAAGACCTGGTTGTAGCAGCTCACAATGACGCAAAAACGAAATTAGAANAAATGATCCANGCGAAAACATCTGAAATGATGGGTGGATTGCAACTACCACCCGGCATGAAATTGCCCTTTTAACATTTGACTCGTTTATGAATTCAATCGACAAACTCATACACTTATTAGCNCGANTACCGGGCCTAGGCCCTCGTTCAGCACGTCGAGTTGCTCTCTTCCTTATTAAGAAGCAAGAGGCTCTTCTTGTTCCGCTGCGTGAAGCCCTCGGTGAAATTAGCGACAGCATCANAAACTGNGAAGTTTGTGGGAATGTTGATACCATTTCTCCTTGCCTAATTTGTTGTGATGTAAAAAGAAATTCAAATCAGCTTTGCGTGCTTGAAGAAGTTGCAGATCTTTGGGCAATGGAACGTACAACCGCTTTTAAAGGACGATATCATGTTCTAGGCGGCAGACTATCGGCAATAGATGGCATTGGCCCTGGAGAGTTAAATATTGAAAAGCTTATCGAACGAGTAAAACATCAAGAGATAACCGAAATTATCCTAGCAACTAACCTGACAGTAGATGGCGAGACAACTGCTCACTACATAGCTGATTGCTTGTCAGCTTCCAACGTAAAAATCACACGACTCGCCCACGGAGTGCCTGTAGGTGGAGAACTAGATTTTCTTGACGATGGCACATTGACAGCAGCACTTAAAGCACGCCGCCAAGTCAATTCTCAGGTATAAAGGCAAGAAAACTATTCGTTAATTTTGCCTCCTTAAAGGTTTCATTAGAATACTATTTAAAACGGTTGCGATTTTTATAACGTAGAGGTTCGGGAAGATTATCGCTTTAAATATTTCTACACTCTGGGCCAAAGCATCCTACTTTCATCAGTCACTAATTGAGCTTCAAAAGCATTTAGCTATAAAAAATCTNANAAGTTAATATTTTAAAAAATAACCCCACAAATTTGAATATCTGCTGCATCAGTCACCAACCTTTATTTCTCACGATCATCACGAAGGTCGGGGACTGGGGACGTGTCCTGATCCTCCAGCTCAACCTCTGCAATACGTACGGCATGTTTTTGAACTTTATCGCTTGAAATACGAATTTGCCTAATATCTTCCTCAACTTGACCGAAATGTCGTTGTAATCTCAGCACCCGGTCATCAAGGCGCCCCACATCATCATTCATGGCCATTACCTCTTTCTGTATCAACCCGGCCTGTTCCCGCATCTCTGCATCCTTTAGTACTGCACGTATTGTATTTAATGTAGCCATCAAAGTGGTCGGTGAAACAATATAAACTCGCGCCCGATGCGATTTCTCTACAACGTCTGGCAGCGATGCGTGTAATTCTGCGTAAACAGCTTCAGCGGGCAGAAACATAAGTGCACTGTCAGCAGTCTCTCCCGGAATAATATATTTTCCGGAAATGTCCCTAACGTGTTTCAAAACATCAGAGGCGAAGTTACGTCGTGCAGCTATTTTTTCTTCTTTCCCCTCTGCGGTCCGAAAACGGTTGAAACTTTCCAATGGAAACTTAGCATCTATTGCGATCGAACCGGGCGGGTTGGGCATCTTGAGCAGACAATCAACCCGCGTCTGATTTGAAAGCGCTACTTGAAAGCCATAGGAATCGGGAGGCAAAATATTTTTNACCTGATCNGCAAGCTGAATTTCTCCAAATGCCCCTCGTGTCTGCTTATTAGATAACACCTGTTGTAAGTTAACTACATCGCTTGAAAGCTGTGTAATATTTTCCTGGGCCTTGCCTATGACTGCCAAACGCTCGCGAAGATCGGTTAAGGCATTTGAATTTTCANTGGCTTGTTTAACTAATGAATCTCCAACCCGCCGGCTTACCACTTCTAAACGCTCCTCAAGCGACTTTGACAACGCGCGTTCCTGGGCCTGAAGCCTACCAGTAATTTGATTTTGCGACACCACCTGTTGTTCAGCCAAAAACTTAATTTGTGCCGAGAGATCTGCTGATCGATCTCGACGTTGACCAAACACCACTATTAAGGCCAAAACAAAGGCTGCAACTGCAATTAAAATTGCGGGCTCTTTAAAAATTTGATCTATCGGTATTTGCATCGCAAGTGAAGAGTATCATGGTAATTATATCCTGACACCTCTGTACTTGATTTTCTAACTCGTTACCAATACGAAAAAGGCAGCCACCNGGCATAAGTGAGTAATAAGTTATGACTGTTTTACCAATCATTATAGCCCCAGACCCAATACTTAAAACAAAAGCTGCGCCAGTNCAAACTGTTGACNCAGAGATTTCTCAGCTAATGAAAGATATGTTAGAGACTATGTATCTCGCTCCTGGCATTGGTCTTGCGGCAACGCAGGTTGGCGTACTTAAGAGAGTGGTTGTTATTGATATCTCAAAAAAAGAACAANTTAATGAACCAATTTGCATGGCTAATCCAGAAATTGTTTGGTCGTCGGAAGAGGAAGTCACNCGCGAGGANGGATGCCTGTCGCTACCAGAACAATACAGCGAAATAACGCGTCCGGACCGAATAAAGCTTCGCTACATAGATGAGAATAATGAGGAAGTTGACCGGGAAGCATCTGGCCTCCTCGCGACGTGCATTCAACACGAGCTAGACCACCTTCAGGGTATATTGTTCATAGATCATCTTTCATCGTTGAAGCGTAATATAATCTTGCGACGGCTAAATAAATTAAAAAAGATAAATGCTAAAAGTGAATTAAATAAATCTTATTAACTGGATAACCATATGGCTTTCCGCCTTGCATTCATGGGCTCTCCCCAATTTTCAGTTTCNCCNCTACGAGCAATTGGAGAAGCTGGGCATNATATAGCGGCCGTCTATTGCCAACCGCCGCGTCCAGCTGGCAGAGGGCAAAATAACAGACTATGCCCAGTCCACACCATGGCCCAAAAAATGAATTTGCCGACTATGACGCCGGTCAATTTTCGAGAACAATGTGTCTTAGATTCTTTTGCTGCACTTTCACTCGACGTGGCAATTATCTCTGCTTATGGGATCATCCTGCCGAAGGAAATTCTTGAAGCACCACGGCTCGGTTGCATTAATATCCATGCTTCTCTGCTGCCACGTTGGCGNGGAGCCGCACCCATACAGAATGCTATCTGGGCTGGCGACACGCACACAGGTATAACAATAATGCAGATGGATGAAGGACTTGATACCGGCCCAATCCTATCCACGAAGTCAACTCCTATAAGCGATGAAACCACGGGGGAAACATTGCATCAATCACTTACGGAACTTGGCTCAACACTAATTGTCGAAACACTACGCAACTTAGAGAGAGGTGCTCTCACACCAACCCCACAACCTCAATTTGGCGTCACCTATGCCGGCAAGCTTAATCCCGCGGATTCCAGACTGAACTGGGCACGGCCGGCAATCGAACTCGAACGCCAGATCCGAGCTTTTAGNCCCTGGCCCGGAAGTTGGTTCGAGTACGATGGAGCTCGTATAAAAATTATTTCAGCAGAAACCAATGGGCTCAATGGACAACCTGGAACTGTTCTTGATGATCAATTGACAATAGCTTGCGGCCAGGGAAGTCTGCGGCCTCTCCATTTGCAACGGCCCGGTAAACGTGTGCTGGACGCAGCGGCTTTTCTTCGTGGAATGCCCATTCCACCCCTGACCCAAATAAAATGAGAACTCGGTGGAAAATCACTATTGAATATGATGGACAGCCTTTTGTTGGCTGGCAACGCCAGAACAATGGCAGTACAATCCAAGAGGCGATAGAAAATGCTATTCATGCATTTTCGCAGGAATCCGTCACCCTTTATGGTGCGGGACGAACCGATTCTGGTGTACATGCGCTCGGCCAAAGTGCACACTTTGATCTTAGTTGCACGACTTCCCCAGACACTGTGCGTGATGCGATCAATTTTCACCTTCGGCCGTTACCTATCGTTATTTTAAATGTCGAAAAAACATATGCCAATTTTCACGCACGGGTTGATGCTGTAGCTCGACATTATAAATACCGAATACTCAACCGTCGTTCTCCCCCAACTATCGATATTGGCAGAGTTTGGCATATTCCTCACAAACTCGATATTGAAAAAATGGCTGATGCCGCCACCACGCTGATTGGAAAGCACGATTTCACAAGCTTCAGAGCCGCCGCCTGCCAAGCGAGTTCACCAATTAAAACTTTGATGCGTCTCGAAATACAAAAAGTAAAAAATGAAATACATATTGAAGCCGATGCCCGCTCTTTCCTGCACCACCAAGTTCGCAACATAGTAGGTACACTCCGGCTTGTTGGGGAGGGCAAGTGGTGCCGTGCTGATGTAGAGCAGGCATTAGCGGCGAGAGACCGATCTGCAGCCGGTCCAACCGCACCTGCAGAGGGCCTATATCTTACCTCGGTAGATTACTAGAATATAAGTTTTATTTTTTGTTTAAAATTAACGCCAGAGCGTTTCTAGGGCGGCTAAAATAATTGCACTGTGGTTCCATTTTTCTCTAGACAACTGCAAGTACAGATTATAACGAAAAAATGTACTTACCTTACTCATATCATCGCCATTGCCTTAAATCTACCTGTGCTAGTCGTTATCATCTCATGAGGGCACATGTTTGTTTTTAAACGTTAATAACTCTGTCCCGAAAAACCAGGGAGCATACTAAGTCTTTTAGTTCTCCGCACAGAAATAACCCTCCAATATGGCCTTGTAGATCTTAGTCAACGCTATGATATCGGACAGCTCACAACACTCATCAACTTTGTGCATGGTTTGACCCACTAAACCAAACTCACAAACAGGGCAGTGATCTTTTACAAATCTAGCGTCGGACGTCCCACCAGTTGTGCTCATCTCCGGGCGCTCTCCCGTAACTTGCTGAACACACTTAGCCACCAAATTACTAAGTGGGCCTGGGGGATAAATAAACGATTCGCCACTAACTTTAGTAGAAATATCATAATTGAATGCCCCATCTGCAGATTTATCGAGCTTTTCCTTAATCCAGTTCTTCAGAGTGTCTGAACTGTGCATGTCGTTAAATCGTATGTTAAACCGCGCTTCAGCACTACCGGGGATGAGGTTTTCGGTAGGATTATTTATGTCAATCGACGTAACTTGAAGACTGGAAGCATCAAAGTAATCGTTGCCACTATCTAAGGGGTCATCCAAAAGTGCTCCCATCATCCGAATCAGACGGTGTGATGCGCTGTCAGCCAACTTTGGGTAAGCAACATGTCCTTGAACACCGTTGACAGTGACAACTGAGTTCATCGAGCCACGTCGCCCGATTTTCATCATTTCTCCAAACCGAGAAGGATTTGTTGGCTCACCCACTAAACATGCATCCAGTTTTTCTCCTGCAGAAGGGAGCCAATCGAGCACCTTTCGTGTACCATTTATTGCCGGGCCCTCCTCATCGCCCGTAATTAAGAAACTTAATGAGCCATCGAAACGGTGATCAGTTATCAAACCCGCTGATGCACTGACGAAAGAGGCAATTGCTGTCTTCATGTCAACCGCGCCTCGCCCGTAAAGAATGCCGTCCACAACATCAGCTCCAAAAGGATCATGCGTCCATTCATTAATATCGCCCGGAGGAACAACATCAGTGTGACCCGCAAAACAAAAGTTGGGGCCGCATTCGCCGAAGCGCGCGTAAAGATTGTCCACATCGGGTGTACCCTCTTCAGAAAATACAAGCCTATGGCAGGTGAATCCGAGACCCTCTAAAGTGCTTTGGAGCAAACTAAGGGCACCCCCCTCTTCCGGCGTAACACTAGGACACTTAATTAGCTGGCGAGAAAGCTCAATCGCATCGACAGGCATGCTTAATCCCGTAATAATTCATTAATTGAAGTTTTCTCGCGGGTACCTTCGTCTACCGTCTTGAGAATTACAGCGCAGTAGAGATTAGGACCTGCTGATCCGTCTGGTAGAGGATCTCCGGCGTGACTTCCCGGCACAACAACCGAGTAAGCGGGCACTCTACCGCGTGTGATCGCACCAGTCTCGCGATCAATAATTTTCGTCGATTGACCTATAAATACACCCATAGACAGAACCGAACCAGTCTCAACAATAACTCCTTCAACAACCTCTGAACGCGCACCAATGAAGCAATTGTCTTCAATAATTACCGGATCTGCCTGCAAGGGCTCAAGTACGCCACCTATGCCAGCCCCCCCTGATATATGGACATTTTTTCCTATCTGAGCGCATGAGCCAACAGTGGCCCAAGTGTCTACCATGGTACCCGAGTCAACGTACGCGCCAAGGTTTACAAATGAAGGCATTAGCACCACACCAGGAGCGATATACGCGGAACGTCTTATTACGGCGGATGGCACGGATCGAAAGGCAGCATTCTCAAATTCTTTTTCAGTCCAGTCTTTCGTCTTAGCAGGCACCTTATCCCACCACATGGAACCATCAGGCCCACCCGTTTGGGGGCGCATATCCTCTATACGAAACGACAGAAGTACAGCTTTCTTGAGCCATTGATTAACTTGCCAACGGCCAGATTTTTTTTCAGCGACTCTTTCCTTTCCCGCGTCCATCAAATCGAGCGCTTTTTCTATAGCAACACGAACTTCACCTGTTGTCTCGGAATTAATTGATTCACGACTTTCCCAAGCCTCATCAATTACTTTTTCTAAAACTGTATCACTCATGATTTTCCCTGTATTTTGAACGATGCTAATGCCGCTTACGCTAGCTGCATTTTCGCAACGAGATTCATTAAGTCAAGATTCGCTTTCGTAGGTTGAATCTGACAACTTGCCAAGCCAGCTAGTTAAGTTATCTACCCGATGGTCGACGTATTCGTCCTCATTATCTCCACCAGACCATTCATACGAATTTGTAATTAACACGGTTGTCATTCCTAAGCTCTTTGCCGGCTCTAAATTATACGCTACATCCTCTACCATGACCGATTTGTGGGGATTAATGGCATAATTTTCTATCAACCTACGGTACCCGGCAATGCTTGGTTTAGGGATGAAGTCTGTAGCAAAAATATCGAACACAAAATCAAAGTGGTGTTCAATGCCTAAACGCTTCATAACGCGCCCTGCATGCTCCGATGTCCCATTAGTGAAAACCAATTTTTGGCCGGGCAACAGCGACAACGAATGTTCCAAACTTGGATTCGGAGGTACCACATTAACATCAATATCGTGAACATATTCGAGAAATGCACCGGGCTTCATTCCATGATTTTTCATAAGCCCACTGAGTGTGGTGCCATATTCCCGAAAATAACGCTTTTGCAGCTTGCGAGCATCCTCCTCATCCAAATCGAGATAATCGGCAATGAAATTTCGCATCCGAATGTCAACCTGATGGAATAATTTGCAATCTGCAGGGTACAAAGTGTTATCGAGATCAAAAATCCAATGTTCCGCTTTTGCGATATTAAGTGTCATGTCGCATACCAATTAAGAAAGTTAGCCACTCTTTCTATCATGTTGAACTTATTGCAGCAGAAAATAATTATGCCACACGGAAGTTAGGCGCTGTTTCTTTTAAACATGGATCTACACAATCTCCATCAATATTAGCATTATAAGTATTATGCCTGTCGCAAATTCTAACCGTGACACATCGTGGTTTGTCATTGCAACGTTTCTAATACTTAGTATCGGTGAGGCCTAATCTCTAATGCGCTCGAATCAAAGTTCCCGAGCCATGTTCAGTGAAAATTTCTAAAAGCACACCGTGTGGCACTCGACCATCTATTATTACCGCACCTTCAGCCCCATCTTCAACGGCACTGATACAAGTCTCCAATTTTGGAATCATTCCGCCTGAGATCGTCCCATCCTCCATAAGAAGTTTTGCCTCATCCGTGGAGAGTTCTGGAATTAATTTTCCATCCTTATCAAGCACTCCCTCAACATCTGTCAAAAGCAGAAGACGCTCCGCGTCAACGCTAGCGGCAACTGCGCCAGCCACCGTATCTGCATTAATATTAAAGGTTTGCCCTGTCACATCGCAGCCAAGCGGAGCAACAACTGGAATGATCTCAGTCTCTCGCAGCGCATAAATGATATATGGATTGATCTCTGATGGCTCTCCCACAAAACCTAGATCTGTAGGATTTATAGGTCCAGAATTTACTAACGCTCCTGTTGCCTTCTCGACCGTTATCAAACCTCCATCTTTGCCGGATATACCAATTGCTTTGCCACCGGCTCTACTGATTTCCGCTGCGATATTTTTATTGAGTTGGCCCGATAATACCATTTCAACAATCTCTACCGTTGCAGCATCAGTGACCCGAAGTCCATCGATAAATTTACTTTCAATTGCTAACCGCTCAAGCATTGCGCCGATCTGCGGTCCACCCCCATGCACCACAACAGGGAAAATACCTACTTGCTGTAACAGAACGATATCATGAGCAAACCCAGCAGCAAGCTTGGAGTCACCCATAGCATGCCCTCCATATTTTATAACGAAGGTTTTACCGCCATAACGGCGCATGTAGGGGAGCGCCTCAGTAAGTATACCCGCTTTACCCAACCACTCAGCACGAACCTTTGCTTTATCAATCATATCAAACTTCCAGTTTCTCAAAATGCTATAGATTTTAACCTAAAGGCAAACCTTGCCCTAGCTTAGGCACTATTGACAATAGTTCAGCTCGCAATTCTGAGAGCCCTATATCCTTTTGAGCACTAGTTAAGAAAGCAGCCGGAAATGCGGCTGGATGCTTTAATAATTCGCGCTCAATGTTGCATCGCGTTTGCTGAGCGAAATTCCTCACCTTATCAACCTTAGTTAGCACAATTTGATAGGCAACAGCTGCCTGATCAAGCTCTCTCATTAAAGATCGATCACTATTTTTCAACCCATGGCGGGCGTCAACCAAAACACACACGCGGCGTAAATTGGCCCGCCCTTTCAAATACAAGTGTATCAACTGGGTCCATTTTATCACTGATATCTTAGGCGCACGAGCATAGCCATATCCAGGTAAATCAACGAGCATGAGACGGTCACCTAAATTGAAAAAATTTATCTGTTGGGTACGGCCGGGCGTATTAGACGTACGAGCCAATGATTTACGACCCGTCAATGAATTAATTAAACTTGATTTTCCCACATTTGAACGCCCTACAAATGCAAGTTCGGGTAAAGCATGTAATGGCATTTGCCCAAGCTGAGCTGCGCCAGTTACAAAAACACAGGATTGCGCGAAAAGTACACGCCCTTCTTCAATTCTATCACCGTCTACACTCGAGCCACGACAACGCTTTACCAATACGGCAACACCTTTAGCTTATGCTGACACCCATTCGTTTCATAATCAACCACTGTTGAGCTATTGAAAGGATGTTATTCCAAGCCCAGTAAATTACTAATCCAGCGGGGAATGGCGCAAGGATGAAGGTAAATATAATTGGCATGAACATAAAAATCTTCGCCTGGATTGGGTCTGCGGGGGTGGGATTGAGCTTCTGCTGAAGATACATTGTCGCTCCCATTATGATTGGCCAAATTCCAATATTAATGAAAGCAAGAGTTGCAGGCACTTCCCAGGGAATGAGCCCGAAAAGGGTAAATATACCTAGAGGATCTGGCGCCGAAAGGTCGTGTATCCAACCAAAGAATGGCGCTTGTCGCATTTCAATAGACACGAATAGAACTTTATAAAGAGCGAAGAACACCGGAATTTGTATCAGAATTGGAAAACAACCAGCTGCCGGATTTACTTTTTCAGTCTTATATAAATTCATTAGTTCGGTATTCATACGCTGACGATCTTCACCAAACCTTTCCTTTAATTCTTCCATTTTTGGCTGGAGCGCCTTCATTTTGCTCATCGCGCGATAGGATTTATTAGCGAGTGGAAAGAAGATGATCTTTATGATCACAGTCAATATCAATATGGCAACCCCATAGTTGCCAAACATTTCGTTAAAGTAACTTAGTGCTGAGAAAAAGGGCTTTGTGAAAAACCAGAACCAGCCAAAATCGATGGCAAGATCAAATTTATCCACCTTGAGATCCGCCATGTATGAATCTAAAAGTTTTTTCTCTTTAGCACCCGCAAAAAAGTTGCTTTTCGCTTCAATCGTTTCACCCGGATTGACACTCATAGATGGGCTGAGGTAATCAGCCTGGTATGCGTGCTGTAAGCCCCTTTTGTGACTCACAAAGCTTGTATTCATTGTCTGCTGTTGGTTTGGAATTAGGGCTGCAAGCCAATATTTGTCAGTAATTCCAAGCCACCCACCCTTGCTCTCAAACCGCTTAGGCCTCCCATCATCGAACTCATCATAATCTACCTCCTGTAACACTCCCTTAAGAACGCCAATCATCCCCTCATGCAAAATATAAAACCCTAGGACCTCAGGTGTGCCAGTTCGTGAGACCAACCCGTAAGGTGCGAGCGAAATTGCTTGAGTTGTTGTGTTCTTCACACGTTGAGTAATTTGAAACATGTAAGAATTATCAAGAGAAATTACACGTTCAAATAACAGCCCTTTACCGTTATCCCAGCTAAGAGTAACAGGTTTCCCGGGGCTTAGGACAGAACGATCTGACTTCCAAACGGTCTTAGCATTTGGAACTTCAACTGCATTTCCAAGCCAACCAAATTCTGCATAATATGGCTGCTCAGAGCCTTGTGGCTGCAATAAAATAATTTCTTCACTATTCGGATCAAGCGAGGACCTATAGCCTTTAAGAACCAAATCATCAATGCGGGCTCCAGTCAAAGCAATTGATCCTGTCAACCGCGTTGAGGCGATTTTTACTCGATTTCCACCATCTTGGAGCACCGAGGCACGATCTTTGAAAATTGGCTTAAGGCTTTTTGGAGGAGGTTGCCTTATCATATCCTTTGTATCAGCACCCAACTGGGGCCCTGCGTCAGCAGTTACAGTCTGGTCCTTTACTTTGCCCTGAGCATCAGATGATGCCTTTTTTTCACGATTTTCAACCGGCGTTTTTTGTCCTAGCTCCTTTTGGTCCTGACCCATCTCCTCGGGTGGCGGTGGTGGAAAAACAATGTTGAAACCGACAACAATCACTAATGAAACTGTTATCGCCAATAGCATATTCTTTTGTTGTTCGGGCAACATAAAAAATTCCAGTCCTGTACAAGTTAACCAGGTGGTAACTGGGAGTGGTTACCATCCACCTCAGGGGGTACTGGGTCATAACCAGAAGAACCCCAGGGGTTACATCGCAAAATGCGTACGCTTCCAAGCAAGATCCCGTTCCATGGACCATGGATTTTAATTGCCTCAGTAACGTAAGTTGAACAATTCGGATGGAAGCGACAACTATTCCCTGTAAAAGCGGCAAACGTGAGCTGATAGCAGCGAATGCAAAACACAAGACATTTTCCAAAAAGTTGCATTCATTTTCCCCTATATTCGCATCGCGGCGCCATCACATCAGCCTTGCGCCATACATTCAATTTTTTCATCGCAGTCTTAAGATCCGCTTTTATTGCTCGAAACGGCCGCTTGGTGGTCGCCAATCTTGCTATGATTACATAATCGCAACCAACTAAACCGTGTAAAGGCATAACCTCCTCTACCGCTGCACGCAAGCGCCGCTTAGCCCTATTCCGAACCACAGCGTTCCCAACCTTTCTGCTAACAGTATAACCTACACGTATAGCCTTGCCAGCTTCGTCATTGAGGCACACCTGTAATAGCAAGCCTGGGGCGACAAAGTAACGTCGAGCGGCAGCCACGTGGAGAAACTGCGCGCGCCGTTTCAACGGCAATACGCCGGTCGGCATGCCTATGCAGACAAAATCTTGCGGCCCTTGGCACGCCGCCGGGCAAGCACTTGACGGCCAGACTTCGTAGCCATTCGAGCGCGAAAACCATGGCGACGTTTACGAACCAATCTGCTCGGTTGAAATGTACGTTTCACGAAGGACTCCAAACGCTATTTAATTAACGTGCGCTCTATAGAATTTATCGCCCACTAAGTCAACGATCCCTGTAAAACAAGTAATCAAGCGGAACAATAACAAATGACAATTTACACGAAAACTGGTTTTTTCACGATCCACCAATAGGTACTATCAACGAAGATTATGAGCACAAAACCGATAAAAAATGACACAGATGAGAAACGCAGGAAATGCAGAGTCCGGGGAAGTTCGCGCCCACTCCGTAAAGTAGTAGTTGTACCTCTAGTACTTGGGCTAGGGTTTACTTTATTTTACGT
>PARQ01000008.1 GCA_002711555.1 Rhodospirillaceae bacterium
CTATTTTTGCATACCAGATGTATAAAACCACAGCCAACACTGCGGAAATGATCAATATGATGTCCATAACAACCTCCTTATGCACTTGGATGCCAGCTGACTTTCTCTTACGCTGATACAGCCTCGCAAATCTTTATAATCTTAATAATTGAGAATCCTCTCTATAAGTTACCCGATAGAGATCCCGATGGAGATAATGTATAAAAAATCCCATAGCGCGTCGATAAACAAATATAGACACACCTATTCAAACCTCAAAGTCGTACCCAGTATTTGTTTGCTAGGTCCTGCATCTAACAACTACAATAATTTACTCCAATTTACGTCGAAAAAATCATAACCTTGTTCATTGTAATTTAGGTTCCAAAGACCTAAAATCTGCATTTAGTCTATTGCCATTAAAATCAACATGCACCACGTTCACATCATGCCTGCGACACCACACTTGCAGGCCGCTATTAGTAAACCCTACATCAAGCATAGAATATTCCTGCAATGAGCGGCTTCCGGTTTCAGCCTTCATAAATTCGATCTCGCATTTTGAGCATACGATTTGATTTGTTATCTTATTGTGCAGCTGTTCAAACGAATTCTTAGGCATCTAACACTTTCTCCATAACTTTTAATATCATAACCTTTGTAACTTTCAGTAGATCTGTCGGGACATTCCCTACGTGAGACTGCTACGTTAGTTATTATCCACAAAGAGGAGATGCGAAAAAATACGCTTAAGCCACTTCAGATCGCACAATTAATTTGATGTTTTAGGTATGGAAGCGGAATAATAAATTGCAGGCCCAGCCAATGATCATAATGGCTCTTACCCGCAAACAATTAACATCATTTTTTTTCAGTGAATTATAGAAATTCAGTTGATATTCCTCGATACCGAAAGTGCAATTCTGTTACGCTAAAAAGTCAATGTACTCCCGCTAAAATGAATACTCTGCGCCAAGTCTAATAAGCTCATTATCAGTCCATCGCCCGAAATGGGTGTCTGAATTACCCTCAAAAAATGCTCCACTCATTTGTATTTTAAGGTTGTCACTTGGACGATATTCAACGCCGGCACCAAAAGTATGATCCTCATACTTGATATTTACGGTACTACCTGCGAAGTAGCTAAGTTCTTCATTGTGCTCAACCACTACTCGCAGAAAAACTGTGCGACGGAATGGTCGAGACAGCTTCGAGCTTTGAACCCAATCATCTGCATAAGCGTCGCTAATTATTTCATCCCCGGAGAATTCTGCTATCGAAGTTATCTTCTCCAAACCAAGAAAGTTAGCGAACCTACTATCGGTATAACTAAGGCCTGCTCCGTACCGAATAAAGTCCTCGTCTCGGCCGTTATAAGTTCTCTGATAAACTACCTCACCGGTGAATTTCCATTCATCTATCACACGAGACAATCCAGCTCCGGTGCTGAGAGAAATGGGATTCACTCTTTCCAAAACAAGTGAATTAAAATCAGCTACATTTCGCGTGGTAGAACTCAGTGCCGAATAACTTGATGGACCGTGATGAGCAAACCCAAAAAAATCAATACCCTCTCGTGCACCCTCATATAACGCCAAATAACCCATATTTTCAAAATGGGTTGGATGGTAAAAATCAACCACCGATGACCCAGCTGGTAGATTTAAAAAAACAGAGCTACCAGAAGTACCAGCCCACCTAGAACCCAAGCCGGGGCTTATTGATTTTTTGTCAAATGGGAGAAACTTGAATGAGATGGTGTCGTCATCAATGAAATAATTTAAACCCAGATGCCAGACACCTAACTCCGTTGTAGATGACGGATCGCTTCCATCCCACAAACCAAATCGATCAGAGGGAGAATGAAGCTCAAGCAATCCCATCGATAGTACATCTTTGCCAAGGATTAACTCATAATCTTCAGCCTCATATTTGAGCCAAGCTGCAGTTAGGTCGGCATGACGAATTTTCCGGTAATGCTGCCCAGGGCCGTTAAACCAACCCTGCACCGTATCCGGATCCGTAGATAGAGAAAAATATCCCTTCATGCCGATTGAAAACTCTTCGTTTAGACTTGCCTCCGTTTCCCCTTCAAGTCTTGGGCTAAAGACAACGTAGTCATCGCGGATTGAGCTATCGTCCAGTTTGGTAACAAAGCCAGAAAACGAAGCACTAGCGGTGCGTTGGAAATTGGTTGCAAGATCAACGAGCACCTTATTAACTGGTGCGATCATAGCTTTCTTAATTTTCGCGTCGACTTCTGGGCCAGCTTCGGCCGAGCCAATAGCTGTCTGAAGGCCCATGCACAGAAAGGTTGCAAAAACAGCTTTAACGTTCTTATGCATGAAAGTTAATCTCGAGTGCTCAGCTGCTCGCCCATATTTGCAAGCCTACCCGCCAATATGGCGCTAATATTACGATTCAAAAGAGCATGGATGCGAGGGTAGGAACGCATAGCTGATGCAACGCGCTCTTGCTCCAGCATAAGCACCTTCAGAGGTTCTTTCGAGTTCTCCGGAACACGCACAGTAGCTGTTCTGGCGACATTCCCAGCATAAGCAGCTTCACCAAATATTTCTGAGGTCCCCAGCGTAGCCAATAAAGTTTCTTTACCATCTTTTGCACCGAGCACCACCTCTGCTTTACCCGACAGAATTACGTACATATTACGATCCGTGGAGCCCTGGAGAAATACATCCTCACCAGGTTCAAACTCTTTTGCATAAGACAGTAATATTGTTTTACGCATTTGATAAGCAGTCATGCCTTTGAACACCTCGCTATCCGCCAAAACTTTTTGATTAAGTTTTAGCGATGCAATGTCCCATAAACTGACAAGTCTAAATCGTTTCAGCAGAATAGGCGTTATTAACAAATCTGTAATCAATGCCATTACCATCGTTACAGCACATAAGAGCCCAAATTGAATGATGATTGTAAAATCCGATAAAAGCAACGAAAGAAAAGCGAAGGCCAAAGCCAACGACGTTGATACAACCGGTATTGCCTCTACGCGCACTGCTGCTCTTGCAGCGACCGTTTGATCTGGATTAACTTTCAATTGATCGTTAAAGTTTGTCAGCAAATGAATGGTATCATCAATAGCTATGCCTATTGCAATAACTGATACCAAAGTGGTGCCAGCGTTGAGCGGCACCCCAAATAGTCCCATTATGCCAAACATGGTGATAACCGGTATAAGGTTAGGCACTAAAGAAACAAAGCCAGCAGTGAAAGAGGTATAAAGCAAACACATCAGCACAAAAATAATAGCCACCAGCAAAATAATAGACGTGCTTTGGCTCTTGATCATTGTTTCAGCGCCATTGTTGATCAAAATATTTTTACTCGTTATGTGGTAAGTGGTTTTAGGACCAAGAATTCCAGCAATTTTGCCTCTAAGATCATCTAAATATTTTTTTAGTTCGTAAGAATTTGATATATTGTGACGCACCATAAGATTTGCTCGCGTCGCGTCTGCATTAATAAAACGCTCAACGTCTGGTCTCGCAAAAAGTAAGAGATACTGTTCTGCCAATGCGCGTGTCTTCGGCATTACATAAAACGCTTTATTTCCCTGGTTCATCTCCTGATTAACGAGTTTCAAGTAATCAGCAATTGAAGTGACTTTGTCATATGCCCCTTGCTGCCTCATTACATTTTGAATTTTGTCAACTTTTTGCAGCCATTTTGGATCTTTAAAATCCTTGCCGGAGTCTGCATTGATGGATAAGTAAAATACTTGCATCCCTGCCAAGTCATTGTGCAAGATGTCGGCGTCGATCCTTACCGAATTATCTGGTTTAAAAAATGACAAAGGGTCATTGCTCGTTTGAACTTTGGTCGCGAAGCCTGCAAAGATAGTTGCCGCCAATAAAACTACGACCACCACTCTCCGCTCATACCGTCCTCCGAGGATATCCAGGATAGACAGCACTTTTCCGGCCAGCCCAACAACATTTTCACTGTCGCCCTGTAATTTTGACTTGCGCGGCCCAAAAAACCTCAACAATAAAGGAAGCATTAATATGGTTACGATTAAATTTGCCACCATTGCGTAGCCTGCCGTAATCCCAAAATGCTGGACCATTATCAGATCACTCGAGATATTTGCCATGAAGCCAACAGCCGTGGTGAAGGAAGTGATAAAAATTGGCAAACCCACATGAACTGCCATAAAACGGACAGCATTCACCCGATTTGGAGGGTCATCTTTGGACAAACCATCCAAATATGCTGTTAACATGTGCGTATCTTCGGTTGAGCCAATCACGATCACCAAAGCTGGTAAGATTGCTGTCAAAAGGTTTAAAGGTATTCCGGCAAAACCCATAAAACCTGCGGTCCACAGAATACTCATTCCAGCAGTAATTAATGGCAAACCGGCAGCAACTGGGGTCCTCAGTTGGCTCAGCAGTATGACTACCAGAAGCACCGCACCAATCGGAGTAAGTAATCCGATATCGTTGAACAAACCTCTTTCAATCGCTACATTTATTCGAGGCGCCCCCATTACAAAAACATCCTCAAATTCACCACGAATATTTTTGAGGCGACTATTGATTTCAGCTGCCGCTTTGCGATTAAAAGTTGGATCTCCCTCGATATTCTGCAATGTAACCACAACAGTCGTCTTCATTGCGTCGTCGGAAATGTAAGTCCCGCGCATAATTGGACTATAAAGCGCATCTTCGCGGGCTTTCGCTATCTCTTGAGCCGTTTCGGGAGTGGCATCCATCAATGGGTTCATGTCTAACCCGTCCGGCCCCGCCCGAATATTCAACGCAGTGAACAAGCTTTCTTGCTTTTCAACGTATTTCACATCCTCTAAACCAAACGCAAACTCTTCAATTAAGCTGAGTTTTTTCTTTGAAAATAATTTCTTATCTTTGAAATAAACAAGAACAATATTGTCTGAACCAAACTCTGCGACAGTCTCTTGGTACGGAGCATAGCCCGGATCATTTTTGCTGTAGAGGATATCAAAGCTGCCATCTACGGTTAGCTTCATGGCTCCAAAAAATGATATGCCAGTGATGATAGCAGCCAACAGAAAACTGACGATTGGGCGGCGAGCTCCAAAAGTCATTGCTATTTCATACCACGGCTTTTTTTTAACGTTATTCCCGCTCTCCGCTCCTCTGCTGCCGTGTTGCGCTAAGGATTTTACATTGCCTTCTGCCATGCTTTTTTCCTAAATTTAAAGAGCCAGTAAACCGTGGTCTTGAGTTGCAACTACCTTTTTGATTGGAAATTCCGCCGGATTAACGCGCTAGTTTGCCGGAGGTAATGGTTTTTTTTCTGAAATTCTTTGAAGGAGCATCAGCTTCCTTGAGGCTACGTTCGACAACTTCTGTAATTGTTTTATGCTTATTCTTGAGATGTTCCATAGTTGAAAGATTTGCACGCCATGCTTTTCCTTCAACATTCACCCACTTGTCTGTGGTTTGACGCTTGATAAGCTTGCCTCTGCGATTGAAATAATCCGTTCTTATTATATTAAAATGCTTCTGCCCCACCCAAAGAAGTCTATATTTGTACCCAGTATCTTTCTTTAGCTGTTTGTCTTTGGCCATCGCCTTTACAACGAATGCACTCTCACCATTCAGCTTTTCATCTGCTTGTCTATCGTAAGAAAATTTCTCCTTAGCCTCAGACACCAGATCCTCATAAGTATAATCTGTGCCCATGAAGTAATTTCGTTTACCCCCCTTCGCTATCCGTTTCAGTTTTTTCCCCTGCGCGGGCAAATACAGCCACTGATCATCAGCCTTGCTATCATTCTGCCAAGTCAGCATAGCCGTACCTTTTATGCCGGAAGGAGATCTGAAGATTGTAAGATACCGAGTTTGCGACTTATCTTTTTCACGAGTGAACCTCCGCACATCACGCACTTCTTTCTTCCCTGACTTGTCTACCAAGGTCATTTTTTGTATTTCAAACTCGAAGGGTTTGTCGTGACGGGCTTCAACCTCATCCATAATTTGCCGGCCGGATAGGCTTTTCGTGTCGGCCATGGTCACCGAGGGAAGTAATGATAAGGCAAGGCTTGCGACTATCATTAATGGCGTTTGGCGTACAAAAGTCATAACTACATCTCCAGAACAATGCATAATTGAAAGTTTAGACCGTTAATTCTTGAAGCGGACTAGTGTTAGAGGATACGAAAAAACTAGGCCGAGAACAATGGGAGAGATGAGAAAAAAGGTTTTTTAAAAGGACAAATATTCAATAATAACAGATGCTTAATATTAAGTAATTAGTGTTATCATTCCTCATTATGAGTTCATATTAATTGTCAAAAAATGCTAGTTAAAAATAAAAATGATCGTCTTTCCTTTTTCCTAAAATATACATAAAGGAAATAAGCAAAATTCATTGATATTTACTACGGGGTATTTTCGGTAATATTGATCAAATGAAAAAAATGAAATCAAGACACTTTAGATGAGCAAAACATTCTTTGGTGTTCGTATTGTTGTGATTATTTTTAAATTACAAAACTAATTTCAAACAAAGGTGAGAAAGGAGTCAAACAAGTAGCCTGTTTATCTTGGTCCTCTTGGCGTGCAAATCGCATTATTTTGCGAGCTTTGAAAATATCCATTTTACCGATGCTTTATTAATCTCTACACTACAGTAGGGGGTTCTACCTCGGTGGGTAAAGATTTTAATTATTTTTTGGTTACACCAGGCACATGGATATATTTTCAGAGAAAAAAATGAATGAAATTTTGAACACCAAGTCGGTAAATCGCCGGCTTCATTGGACTACTGTCGTCAGTGAAAAGGGGCTACTCGCAGTGATTGGTGCCCTTACAATGTTAGCTGCCGCTATTGAGGTTCATGCCCTATGGGAAAAAAAAGAGATATTACTTGGCGACTTATTTTTACTATTTATTTACGCCGAAATCGTTGGCATGATCGGAGCTTTCTATGCAAGTAGCCGGATCCCCGTAACACTCCCAATAATTATTGCGATCACAGCTTTGTGTCGTGTGATGATAGCTCAAGGCAAAAATATCGAAGACACCACACTTCTAGCTGCTTCAGGTGCTATACTTTTGCTTGCGGGGGCAGCTTATATTATGAGCTTAAAGGATAAATTAAGCTTAGAGAAAATAAAGTCTCGCAAAAAAACAACTGTGGGTAAAAATTCTAAATAATAGCACAGAAATGTTCCGTTAAATTTGCGATGGTGCCTTGATTTGGAAGTACAATGAGTTCCAGCTAGCATGTATGTTTTTCTATAAATTTCTCCGCGCTTTCGAAAATTAGATTTTTTCTATCTGGCTTCATTTTTTCTAACATTTTTACTTGAAATGAAAGCCGGGGGTTTTTTTGATAAAAAGCCTTGTGTTTCATGATAAACCGCCAATAAAGTCCATCCACCACATTGCACCAATCTCCCCGTTTGTAATTACTCATCTTAAGAATGTAGTTGGAACTGCACGTGTATGGTTTGGTTGACATCAATCCACCATCTGCGAACGTTGCCATACCAAACACGTTTGGCACCATCACCCAATCAGAAGCATCTATGTACATTTCCATAAACCATTTATAAATAGCTACAGGGTCTATCTCACTGAGATTCATTAAATTAGCGATCACCATCAACCTTGGAATGTGGTGGCTGTACCCATCATTGATCGCTGAGTTAATGCAATCGTCCAAGGGTACTATGCCAGTAGATCCATCATACCAACTATCAGTCAGACTGCGTTTATGTTTCCAGAAGTTGCTCTTACCCTGTTCCTCACCCCTCATCTGATAGATGCCGCGTATGAATTCCCGCCAACCCAACACCTGCCTTATGAAACCTTCTGCGGAATTAATGGGCACTCCGCCTTTTTTGAAAAGCCCCAATACCTTCCCAATAATGATATCTGGTGTAATTAAACCAATATTGAGGAATGGACTTATGCAACTGTGAAATAAAAAATTTTCACCGACCCGCATAGCATCCTCATAAACTCCAAAGTTAGAGAGTTTGTTCAGCAAGAAAAATTCTAGCTGCTCCTCTACACCACAACGTTCAACAGGAAACCAAATATTTTTCAAACTACCGTGGTGATCAGCAAACCGGCTGTTTATTAGGTCCACGACCTTATCATGATACTTGGACAGAGACGGCACACTTGGTTGAGGGATAGAGACATTTGCAGGGATTTTTTTCCTGTTTTCCTCGTCAAAAGACCATTTGTTGCCTATTGGTTCGTCATGTTGGTTGACTAGTATGTCAAATTTTTTTCTTCCCGTTTTGTAGAAACTTGCGAGCCGAAATTTTTTCTTTTCTCCCTGTGCCGCAATGAATTCGTCACGTGAAAACATAAACATAGGAGAATTGAAAAACTCAACAGTCAATCCTTTGCTTCTGACCCCCTTGAGAAGAGCTTCTTCAAAGTTCTTGTCCTCGATATCAAAAAAATTTAAATGATCGATGCTATTTTCTTCAGAAAATCGAAGAAGAAATTCAACGTAGTCAAGCCCATCGTTTCTGTCTTCCAAAGAAAAATATGAGACTTTAAAACCGCTTCGCTCCAATTCATCCCGGTATTCTCTCATCGCACAGAGAAATAAATAAATCTTCTTCTTGTGATGTCTTTGGTAGGTGCAGAGACCATGGTCTTCCGCCATAAATACATGGTCACACCCATTTGCCCTTAATAAACGGGGATCAAATAATTGATTCCCAAGTATGACAAAAGTTTTACTTTTCATGATACACCCGGTGTAGTGGAAACAAGCGCTTTGTTAGGTAGCTTTTTTGCCGCCTAATTCAATAACAACTAATTTTATCACTTTGAAAGTTTTGTCGGCAAAAACATGCGAATAAAAGATTTTAGCAGCAGACCCTAGCTTTATTTTTGGCTCAATTAAAGTTTCTAAACGATTGGGATGTCATTTTTTTTGTAAAAATCAAAATATGTTTTGGAGTCCCATTTGTCTTGAGGAGACTTGATTCGTAGTAAATTTACTAACGGAGCACTGGCTTCCGGAACAGCGACAACATTCATATCACCTGTTCCACCAAAAATATTGTCGCTAACTTTGTTTCTATTGTTTTCTCTGTACCAAAAAGCAAAATGCCAATAACAAACCCAGCCGTTATCCATAAACCAGGTCAAATATTTTTCGGTTCCCTCTAATTCTTTTTTTGCTTCCAAGTAGACTACGGGTTGGTGCCGGGTTAAAAATTTAGTGCCACCTTGAACAATGTTCCACTCGTGACCCTCCACATCAATCTTCACAAATGAACATTTATTTATTGGAAATTCGTTGAGATGTATCGCTTGTGCAGGAGTTCCATCGATTGCTATGCCAACGGACCCGTAACGCCCTGCAGCAGAATGCTCCTGGTCGTTTATTAGTACCCAACCTGTTTCCGAAGATACAGCTAATGAAAATACGTCAACGTTCTTAATATTGTTGAGGACTAAATTTGCATTCAGGCATTGTGACATTAATTGTTGAGGCTCAAAAGCGTATACCTTCCCCGTTGCTCCAACCCTTTTGGAAAACGACATTACTGTTGTGCCGATGTTTGCGCCAATATCTAGAACAGTGTCTCCCGGTTTGATAAACTGCGACATAACGATATTTTCACCCTCAGACCATTCGCCATACAAAGGTAAACTCTTACCCAACACGGCGTCGTTCTCGGGAAAAATCATCTTCCCATACAATGTATCCGCCACTTGTAATTTTTCTAATTTTATAGTCACGATTTTAACCTATCGAGTGTCTGAGAAGACAAAACGATTATTTCATGCATTGAATTCAAGTCAATTAGATGGATTTTATACAATTTTTGTGCAACTAATATTAAGTTTAATATCAATTATTTAACTGATTTTATCTTAAGTCTCCATTACCCTCGCCTAAACAAGCAGAATTTCCACGGGTTTAATGTTGTTGTATTAACTAAATAAGAGTGCACCATTATGGATTTTCAATTTCTGATTTGGGCCGTTTTCCTGGGTGCTCTCTCTGCAGCATCACTTCCATTGGGCTCATTATTGGGGTTAGTCTGGACACCGAATAATCGTATTGTGGGGATGATGACTGCCTTTGGTGGGGGGGCCTTGCTCGCTGCATTGGGGATAGAATTAGTCGCACCAACTGCAATGGACCTCGTTGGTGCCTCGACCGCTGATGCAAAAGATGAGGCCGCACATCATCTCGTTTATCTACTATTAGGTGCAGCCGGCGGCGGTATTGTATTCGTAGTTCTTGACGAGATAATCAATTCGAAAGGCGGATTTCTAAGAAAAACATCTTCCACCATTGAATATTTCACGAACCGTAAGGCAGCACGCCGAAAAGAAATTTTAGAGCACCTATCAGTAAGTGAGCTAATTCGGCACCTCCCCCTTGAAGCCGTCGAAGAAATGATAACAAGAGTGAGTGAGAGGTCCTTCGGGGCTGGTGAAATAATTTTTCAAGAAGGGGATGACGGTGATGAAGTTTTTTTCCTAGAGACGGGCGGCGTAACTGTTTCACGTGATTCTCAAGAGATCGCCCTTTTAAGTAGCGGCGACGTATTGGGAGAGATAGCGCTTGTAACTGGAGCACCAAGAACCGCGACAGCAATAGCAGCGGAAACCGCAACAGCATTTTCTCTTCCCAAAAGGGAATTTGATACATGGCGATCAAGGTATAAAAAATTTGAGGAAGCGGCAACAGTGCTATCCGCAAGCCGCCTCAAGGAGCTTTTGGCCCGCGACGGATCCAATAGCAATACAGATGCATGGGTAGAGAATGTGATGAATTCATTAGTAGAAACTTCTATCCTACCCACCAAATCCCAACTCAAAGAGGTTAGCGAAGAGCATGATGGAGCACCGCTAGCTATCTGGCTCGGCATAATGCTAGACGGCATCCCGGAGAGCTTTGTAATAGGCTCTGCACTATTAGTTGCTGTCTCAACCGTGATTGCGCAAGCCGGACCTGAAGCAGTTACATTGGGATCTGTGATTCCCTACACGCTCATTGCGGGATTATTTCTGGCTAATTTCCCAGAAGCGATGAGTAGTTCTATTGGAATGAAAAAGCAGGGATGGGGAAGTACAAAGATCCTACTTATGTGGTTGAGCCTTACGGTTATGACAAGCATCGGTGCCGGTGCAGGGTTCTGGTTCGGCGGCATGTTAGGTCACGGTGTTCTTGTATTAGTAGAAGGTTTTGCCGCAGGCGCAATGTTGACCATGATCGCCGCTGCTATGATTCCAGAAGCCATTCACTTAGGCGGAAGAAATTCGACTGGACTAGCCACATTGGTGGGATTTTTATCAGCCGTGGCATTTAAACTTCTTGAGTAGGCGGGTATTGAAAAAGATACAATGCAAAGCAGCTCACAACGGTTTTGAAATTAATTTGCCAAATCGTTTAACACTTTCCCAGTCAGTGAATTCATGACATTGGGAAACGTCGGTTGGCCCGTTAGTTATATACATAATGAATCGAATTATATTTCTGTCTAAAAAATTATATTTTGGATAATTCACCATTCCAGCAAATACCTCAATGAAATCTGGTTTCCAGGCTGTTTTCTCCAAAAATTTTTTCATGTATGGATTGGTGGCTGGCGTATTTTTGTTAGGTTTGCGTGCAACAACGTTAACCGAGAAAAAATAAGTTTCTTTTCCCTCGAGGATCTTTTTTTGTTTTTTCACGAAGTCGAAAACTTCCGGCTTGTGTTTTCCATATCGAATGCTGGCACCTAACACTACCTTATCAAACGCGGTTAATTCCAATTCGTTTGCACGGGAAATTGGTGCAGTTTCAACATCACTATCCGCTAATTCAACCTTTATACGTTCAAGTACCTTTTTCGTTTGTCCGTCGGTCGTCGAATAAATCATTAAAATTTTGGCCAATACATTCCCCTCCCAACCATTATGCAAATCAAGTGCGATGCCTCGTGTGTTTTGGCTCTATTTCATTTAGCCTTACATTAATTTTAACAGTATATGTAAATTGCTTTTTGCAATCCCCGTAATCACCTTATTGTGGATATGGACGAATACGTATGACGTCACTTTTTGATGGTTCATAACATCATCGGGATTACGCCATTTAATGTACGTTTGGATCTGTCATTATCCAAAACTTGTGCTGTCGTGAAAATATACGACATTGACATATCTGAAAAACANCCAATATCCCCGATAGAATTCTTTTTTGTAGGGGGTCAGCGATATGCGTTATGTCTTGCTCAGGTGTCTGGTTTTATTTTCATTGTGTGCAATGTGCACACCAAGCTTNGCTGGTGATGCAGCGTTCGGACCANTTATCACTTCAGATAGGTTGGAAAAATTACTTGAAAAAGATAAACCCCTGATTTTGGACATACGTGGAAATAACGTTAAAGATGGTTACATCCCAGGTGCAATCAGTGTAAGTTACAGCGCCTTTCGTGGCCCGAAAAATAACCCTGGGCAATTAGTGACAAATGCACATTTGACATCCTTGTTTCAAGAGCTCGGTATTCTTCCAGAAAGACCAGTTGTAGTGGTGTTCCAAGGGAAAGATGCGACAGATTTTGGTGCTGCCGCTCGCGTATACTGGACACTAAAGTCAGCGGGCATCAAAAAAATAGCTATTTTGAATGGCGGAATGAATGGTTGGAANANNGGTGGGAAACGGGCGACAAGTGCTGTTCCTTCTAAACCGGTAAAAAGTGAAATAGTGGTCACCCTCAGCGACGAGTGGTTGGCTAGCCGAGCTGAAGTCCTAGCGAGTGTAGATGGGACTGTTAATGCAACGTTGATCGATGCAAGGCCAGAGTCGTTTTATAAAGGTAAAAAACAACATCCTGCTGCAGCTCGCCCGGGAACGCTNCCAAAATCTGGTATTTTCCCACACACGCAATGGTTTCAAGCCGGGGCCACAATTCACAAAAAATCAGAAGCTAATAAAATATTACAAGCGGCAGGCTTCAAATCGGATAAAAAGCTTATATCTTTTTGCAACACTGGTCATTGGGCTGCAACCAATTGGTTTGCATTAAGCGAATTAAGCGGATTGAAGGGCGTCAAACTTTATCCAGAATCTATGGTTGGTTGGTCTAATGCAGGTTTACCAATGGACAATACGCCCAGCCTTTGGCAGAATTTTTTGGATAAGTTTTAGCGCAAGTCCACGACCCGAATTATGCGGACTTTACTACAATGGCCTTGAACCCATTATTGTTGTCCGATGCAGTTAGAATTGTGGGTCTTGCAAAAATACCTGTTTTCCTTGTTANAACTTCTGCGTTGATATCAATACTTGTTGGTGTGCGATTTGGCCTGATTTTTGTCCTTGGCCTTTTGCTAGGTATGACATTTGAGGGTTTCAGGTTTGGTTTTGCTGGACCTTGGAGAGCCACGATAACGCGTCGTGAGCCTGCAGGTTTTGTGGCTCAGTTAATTTCAATTGGTTGCGTTTCAATGATTGCTTTTCCATTAATTGCAATAAATAGCTCCGAATTAGTAGGGGCACACGCTCCTATCGGTACAGCGATGGTCGGAGGAGCATTTTTTTTCGGCCTAAGCATGCAATTAGTGCTTGGCTGTGGTTCAGGGACATTAATAAACGCAGGAAGCGGAAATACGGTGGCTTTGATAGTTCTTCCATTTTTTGCGATAGGAAGTTTCGCAGGGGCTTACCACGTAGATTGGTGGATGAATTTCGGAACTACAAAAGTACTCACCCTTCCTAATCTACTCGGACCTGCGTTAGGACTTGCTGTCAATCTGCTTGGCCTTTTGGTAGTCGCAATAGCTGCTCTAGTTTGGGCCCCGCCCGAGCATAGAAAGGTTCCTCGCAAACTTTGGATTGCAGCACTAACAATAGCTGTTTTGGCTGTTCTTCACTTAAGTGTCTCTGGCCAACCGTGGGGAGTGGTTTATGGATTAGGTTTGTGGGCCGCCAAAACTACTCAGGCTTTAAATTTTGACTTAACGAATTCAATATTCTGGTCCTCTAAAGCCCAACAAATACAACTGTCGCAAACAATATTTTCAGATGTAACGTCATTAACTAATATTGGGTTAATTCTTGGGGCGTTCGCAATCGCTAATTGGCGAGGGGATCTCAACCGTGAGCGAACATGTCTTCCATTGATTGGGTGGTGCACTGCAATTCTTGCAGGTTTTTTGATGGGTTACTCTTCTAGATTAGCATTTGGGTGTAACGTTGGTGCGTTTTTCAGCGGAATTTCTACCGGCAGTCTACATGGCTGGGTATGGCTCGTTNCTGCCTTCCTTGGATCCATTTTGGGTATTCGCCTTCGTCCACTCCTTGGTCTTGAGCAGAGAGTACCATGAAAACGAGGAAGTCTATCGCCCTGACCGCAATCGGCTTTTTGTTATTAATAACGGCTATTGACCTAGCAGTTAGTCAAGCTCCAAATCCGTATCTGCAACCCTCTATTATATCGTTGGGTAGCGGCAAAGCACCGTCTGGTCAATTATGCACATCGGCAGTGCGTGAAGGTTCACCGAGGTCACAATCTAATTGAGCAAATTATGATTCCTTTAAAATCTCGCTAATATGAAAATGTTTTAAAAGATTGTGGAAGCTATAGTACGCTTTCATCTACGAATTATGTGCTATCCCGTATTAGCTAGGAATTATTTTACGGACTTTATGACATGCTAAAATGGTAAATATCCGTAAAATTACAATGAAATAAATACTTTTTTAATATTGACATATTTTAGTTTTGACAAATTACAAAATTTATTTGCGATTGTTTTGAATTGTACTTAAATTTATATATACTAATTTTATTTAAAAAATATTTTTATTTATAAATTTAACTTTATTATTTGTTTAAATTGATTTTAATTTAGAAATGATTGNTATTNCATATATAACTCGTAAACGTTATTTGCCAAACTTCGTATCTAGAGCCTTACTGATGTAACTTTCAGATCTACTCAGCCAATTCCGATAATTTTTTTCGCTCATTTTAACGGCATTTATTTCCATGTTAGACTGGTATTAACTTTTTATACCTGTGGCAATTTATTAACATTAAAGCAAAGTGAAATATGACGGATAATTTTGAACAGGCACTGATTACCGCCGTCGAAGAGTCAATGGAGCGTGCCGATCAGTTTTTCCTAGAAATAGAAGAAAAAACAAAGGATGGACCGGGTGTCACTCGTGTTGCATGGGGCGAGGGCGAACAAATAGGTCACGACATGTGCGAGGCATGGGCAAAGGAGCTCGGGCTAGAAATCACGGGCGACAGTACCGGCAATCTGTATATGACATTTCCAGGTGAAGATCGCGAAGCACCACCTTTTATAGTAGGCTCCCATATGGACACCGTGCCCTGCGGTGGCAATTATGACGGCGCCGCAGGAGTTATTTCAGGACTTGCCGCCATTCAAGCATTTCAAGCAGCCGGTATCACTCCCGCCCAGGATACCATTGTGATGGCAATCCGCGCCGAAGAGGCCGGCAGCTGGTTTTCAGGCCTACACGGTGGCCATCTTGGCAGTCGGGCAGCGCTGGGCCGATTTATGGAAGATGAATTGAATACTGCCCACCACAACTATTTCGATAAATCCCTCTATGAGGTGATTAAGACGGCAGGTTTTGATCCCGACGCTATTGCTAATAATCCGCCCCATCTGGACCCGCAAAAAATTAAAGGTTATTGCGAGCTTCATATTGAACAAGGACCTATATTGATAGCTGAGAACAAACCGGTCGGCGTGGTCAGCGGCATTCGCGGGAATCGGCGCTTTCGAAATTGCAAAGCATTAGGCGAATACAATCATGGTGGCGCCACTCCACAATCTTTTAGAAAGGACGCAGCACTGGGCGCTGCTGAATTTCTTTATAAATTTGAGCAGGCAGGTCTACAAACACTGGCCGACGGCGGCGATCTAGTTTTTAATCCCGGNATCATCCATACGGACCCCGANGTTAACGGGCTTTCNAAGGTTTGTGGTGAAGTCAATTTCACTTTGGACATGCGNAGCGAAAGTTCGGAAACATTAGACNCNATGAGNAAAACGGCAGAAGGNATTGCAGCNGAAATTTCTGAACNAAGGGGCGTTAATGTCGATCTNGGGGAATTTTCGGTATCCGTGCCCGCCGCTCTCCATAATGGTGANAAGGATCGCATGCTAAAAGGCTGTGCCGCGATGGGCCTNGAGGCACTCAGCCTTGCCAGCGGCGGCGGNCACGATGCGGCTGAGTTCCATCACGAGGGCGTNCCCTCTTCAATGATCTTTATTCGCAATGAAAATGGCAGCCACAATCCGGACGAAGCAATGGAGATGGAAGATTTTTGCGAGGGTACAAAAATCCTCGCTTGGATGATGGCAACCGCTTAACAACAATTTGAAAGCAACTAGAACCTGCGTCACAAACCATTGATGTAACTACTTTCGGGGACAGTTCTCTCCTACCGTTCCAAAAGTGTAACGCTACTTTCACTCAAGCGGAAATCTAGCGATCATTGATAAAAATCTAAAATTTGTGGAACTTCTCCCACTTAATCGTTCTTGGGGGCTTTGAAGTTGTTTAATAGGTACCTCGATTAATACCCTTAACTTCGTTAACAATGCGATTAGATATTTTAGCCAGGAGTTTCATGTACAATAATCGGAAAAAATGAAGTAATGGAGCTTCATTAAAACAGTCCATGAAATGATAAAATCACATGGAAAATTTAAGTACCAAAAACGAAGGTTCTTCTTTTTTGTTGGATTAAGTCACTAACAAAATTGCTTACTTATCTTTTTTCCCCAAATAGCGATACGCTAGAATTATCGAACACAAAAATGCGAGGGTAACAGCAACAATACGATATACGGGTTTTATAGTGTTTTGCAGATCGTAAAGTTGTATTACGCCCGCAACGGTAGATATTATTGAAAGTAGCGTAAATCCAAGGAGTATAGTATTTTCCCTCCTATCAGACTTTCTTTTATTTTCATTCTCTACCTTGGTTATTTGAGCAGAGAAATGCTCTACCGCTCTTTCTGTTGAGTTCAACACGCCATCCCAATCCCATTCCGCTGCAATTCGACCGATAGTCCTATCCACTAGTATATTATCGACGAAATTCATCCCTTTCATGTTAACTAAATGTTGGTTGAAATAGCTTACTTTAGTGTGGAAGATTTCAGTAATAGAATTCTCATTCTCAATTAAAAACTTGTTCTTGATCAATTCCATGGACTCTTTTAACGAAATTTCTTGAATAACATAAATACTCGCCGAAAAAACCGTGATATTTGCACATAAATTTATAAAATAATCGTAATCTTTGTCTTTGAACTGAAAAATATTTGCCGTTGAATTACAATAGAAAACTTTAATATTTTCTAGATTCGAAGCTTGTGGATCAGTATTACCCAAATTACGCGCCACCTTCTCCACATTATCGTCCAAAATAAAATTATGCGAATAGACGTAGGAAATTTCGATTTCAATGGGTAAGTGATGGTTCGTAAGAAATTGCTCGAATTTTGGGTCTTTCAATATTGTATTTAGTCTATCCATCTCCTCACCGGCAGTGTCTATCAAAGTTTGAACTGAGTCAGTCCAAGTATCCCCGTCAACCACTTCATGTTCACATTTAAAATAGCCTATTCCATGTCCGCAAATGACCATTTCTACGGCCACATTGCCATCATTTGAAAATTTTGGGAGTGTCAGATAATTCTCGTATGAGCCAAATGCTGCACGAGTGTTGGTTAAATGACGCGAATTTTTCTCGCACCAGTCAATACTGCTATCTAGTGGATAAAACAGATAATCGGAGAAGAAAAATGGATAGATGTTAACAAGTTTGCCAATTACCATGCCCGAAGATTCCTTAAAGCACAGTTTCTGAATGGTGCAAGACCTAAGTGGTTTTTACCTCAGGCTAAGTGCTATATTCACATCTTGGAACGATTGCAATCACGCTTGGAATTATTCTGTGCGACAATTGCTCGATTGCCTTCCAAACTATGTATCTGGCATAAAAAGTCAAGGAATACGTACCAACTACGTACCAAGAGAAAAACTTTTAAGTCATTGATATAATGCCCTTTCAACTGGTGGCAATTACTCCCACTCAATCGTTCCGGGTGGTTTTGACGTCACGTCATAGACCACACGGTTGACCCCTTTCACCTCGTTCACGATCCGCGTTGCCGCATGTGACAGAAATTCATGCGTGAAGGGATAGCTGTCGGCCGTCATCAGCCGCCGTTTTCCCCTGCGCTGCCGGACCTGTCGCCCAAATGACGAACAACCCGCTGCGGGAAGGGAATGTCGATGCCATGGTCATCGAGAACGCCTTTCAGCCGTCGATTCAGGTCCCAGTATAGATCAAAGAAATCATCGTAGCTTGCATAGGCGCGAAGCCGGACATTGATGGCGCTGTCGCCATAGCTGACAACCAGAAAGCGTGGTGCCGGATCGGCAAGCACGCGGGAATCGGCAGCCAGGCTCATCAAGGCAGTCTCGGCCGTATCAAGATCGCTGTCATAGCCGATCCCGATATCCAGATCCATGCGCCGTGTGCCATAGCGCGCATGGTTAATGATGTTTGACGACCAGATCGACGAGTTCGGAATGCTGATAAACACATTGTCAAACGTATCAATCGTCGTTGTGAAGAGACCGATTTCGCGCACCGACCCCGATACACCTGCAGCCTCCACCCAGTCGCCGATCCGGAACGGCCGCAGGAACAGCAACATCAGGCCCGCGGCAACATTTGACAAGGTGCCTTGCAGCGCCAGGCCGACGGCAAGGCCGGCCGCACCCAGAACGGCAATAATCGATGTTGTCTCGACCCCGAAATTGCCAAGCGTGACAATGATGGTCAGGGTCAGGCCGGCATAGCGGACCAATGCCGCCATAATCGGCACCAATGTCTTGTCCAGCCGGTTCAGTCGTGACAGCCATTCGCCTGTCAGCCGTGACGCCCTGCGCGACAGCCAGATGCCAAGAGCCAGCGTAAAGATAGCCGCCAGAAAATTCATGCCGTAAGCCGTTGCCAGTGCCAGAAATTGCTCGATGGCAACGCTGGACACATTCAAATATGTGGCGATATCAGTTGTCAGTTTGCCGTCCATCGTTTCCACACTCACCATTCCTGCTGCGTCTGGGACTACTCTGTTTCAATAGTACCCCTGCAAATTCAAAGGTCTACAAATATTCTCGGGCTGTGGTGGGTTTGAGAGTTTCAAACACTACCAGATTGTCCATAACACCTGTTTAGAGGGTTGATACCTATTTGTCATTCAAATGCACTCAGGCGTGCGCCTACGGTCGCCAATGTGCGGTCTGGATGGATAGAAACGTAATTTACGGCTTGAATTGGTGTAACATAATACAGGGTCACAAACGTCACCATTCGATTGGGCCGTAGAAAATCGTCGGATGTGTAGTGGATATGTTCGAATAGCAGACCAAAAGGGGTGATATTTATAATGAGGGTAAATATCGATAGTGGCGGTAACGATTGTGGGCTTTTTAATGCTAGGTGCCGGGACTGCTCACGCCTTTGGTCACGCCTGGACTTTGGTGGAGCAGTGTACCGAAAAAGGTTCAGGCGACAGGTACATATTGAAAAAAAGTAGAAAAAAGTATGGAATCTGGTTGTGCAAAGGCGGAAAAAATTGTCAATGGTTGGGTTCTGCGCCAACCGAGGATGAGGCCAGAAACATGATCCCGCTCTCCTGCAGTTAGACGGTACGGAAGATTTTAGCCTTCCCACCCAAAATTTCATGGTTCGAGTGTTGGAAACTACCCGCATTTTTTCTGATGCGTTTCTTAGCCAAAATCTACGATCCTCAATCGTGACACAGAATTTCAAACTCTGTTTCAAACGATAAAAGGTAAAAATCAATTAAGTCATTGACTTATTTCAAACTTTCGAACAACTTTCAAACTATAAAACATATTAATATCAATAACTGACGACTCAATCACTATTCCCACTCAATAGTCCCGGGAGGCTTGGATGTAGAATCGTAAGTTACTCGATTGATACCCTTCACCTCATTTATAATTCTGGTAGAAACGTGAGACAGAAAATCATGTTCAAAGGGATAAAAATCAGCTGTCATACCATCGGTCGATGTAACAGCGCGGAGCGAACAAGCGTAATCGTAGCTGCGAGCATCACCCATCACGCCAACTGTTCTGACAGGAAGCAGGACNGCAAAAGCCTGCCAAATTTTATCATAAAGTCCAGCCTTGCGGATTTCATCAAGGTATACGGCATCAGCTTGCCGTAACGTATCTAACTTTTCTTTGGTTATGGATTGACCTGGGATACGTATAGCGAGACCTGGCCCTGGAAATGGGTGCCTTGCAATAGCGGGCTCCGGCATACCTAGCTCGCGCCCTAAAGCACGGACTTCGTCCTTGAAGAGATCGCGTAAGGGCTCCACTAATTCCATATTCATACGATCNGGGAGCCCACCAACATTGTGGTGAGACTTAATTGTTACGCTTGGTCCACCATCAAATGAGACAGACTCAATCACGTCAGGGTAAAGTGTGCCTTGGGCGAGAAATGCAGCTCCTCCAAGTTTTTTTGCCTCCTCTTCGAATACATCAACGAAAAGACCGCCAATGATTTTCCGTTTAATTTCCGGGTCAATCACATCTTCTATATGGCCCAGAAAGAGATCGCTAGCATCACGATGCACCAGTGAAATACTAAAGTGATCGCGAAACATCGAAACTACATCGTTTGCTTCATTCAAACGCATAAACCCGTGGTCAACAAAAATGCAGGTAAGTTGTTCCCCAATCGCCTCATTGAGAAGCACGGCTACGACCGACGAGTCGACACCACCAGATAGACCGCAAATAACTCGTTCATCGCCTACTTGATTTTTAATTCGTGTCGTTACCTCTGACCGGAAGGATGCCATTGACCAACTACCACTGCATCCTGCAATTTTGTGCGTAAATTTTTTTAAAAGTGCGGCTCCACCGGGCGTATGGACAACCTCTGGATGGAATTGAACCCCGTAGTACTTCCGTTTATCATCAGCAACAATTGCATAGGGAGCTCCCTCGCTGACACCAACAGCTCTGAATCCAGGAGGCAAATGCGTAACCCGATCACCATGGCTCATCCAAACCTGGTTGGAGGTACCCACATCCCATGTGTCATCGAGCAAACTGCATTCTTCTGAAACTTCAACCATGGCTTTTCCGAATTCGCGATGTTCATGAGGCTCAACAACACCACCCAATTGATTACACAAAATTTGCTGGCCATAACAAATGCCAAAGATTGGCAAACCACTCTCAAATACAGCCTCAGGAACCCTGGGTGCGTTATCTTGTACTACACTAGAGGGACCTCCTGAGAGAATTATACCGTTAGGATTATAAGACGTGAGAATGTTATGATCGACACGGTTGTAGGGATGGATTTCGCAATAAACACCACTTTCGCGAACCCGCCGAGCGATCAACTGCGTAACTTGACTGCCAAAATCAATGATCAAGATATTATCGGTCATGATTAACGTTGATAGCTGACAAAAGTCAGACTCTACAAGTTTGGAAACTAAAAGCGATCCCTTGTCACTTGATGCGTTTCAGAACAGCAGTAAAAAAACCATCACTTCCATGACGATAGGGGGTAAGTCGCATGTAATCGCCATTAAACGGAGTTGGGTTACGAAGGACGGATCTCCATACGTCCCCAATTGGAATGACAGCAAAACTGCCCGACTCCAATAGGAATTTTTCGACTTGCTCCTCATTCTCTTTGCCGAGAAAAGAACAAGTAGCATAAATCAACTGCCCATTAAGCGCTACCAAACGTGAGGCATTCCTTAGCAAGTTTCCCTGTAGAAGGGTCAGTTCACTGTATCGGGTCTGAGTGAGCGTGATGCGTCTCTCCGGGTGTCTCCTCCAAACGCCCGATCCTGTGCAGGGCGCATCTAGCAACACTCTATCAAAGACGCCCATCGAGCTCAGTTCTGAGGGATTTTGATCAGGTTTTATCGTTTTTAATGAACAATTGCCCACACCTGCACGTCTAAGTCGGACTGATGCACGATCTAGGCGATTTTGATCAATATCACACAGCGTTATGCTACCTTTGTTTTCCATGATTGCCGCTAAAGCAAGGCTTTTCCCTCCCGCACCTGCACATAAATCAAGAACATTCATGTACTTTTGAGCCGAGCAAAGATGTGCAATAATCTGGGAGCCTTCATCCTGAATCTCAATACAACCATTTTTAAACAATGGCAGCCGCTCAATTGATTGCGGCGCCATGACGCGCAAAGCACTGGGTGCATATTTTGTTTTTGAAACTTTTATACCCGAGGCACCAAGAGTGTCCTCGGCACGGCCTCGTGTCATTTTGAGTTCATTAACGCGAAGATCTAGGGGTGCTATCGTATTAAGCGCAGCGAGTTCCTGTTCCACGTTACCTTTAAAAATTCGTACCGCCTCGTCATACAACCATCCAGGCAGATTACACCTGACTGCGTTCGGCTGAATTGGGGATAGATAGCCCCCACCACTCTCGAGCTTTCTTAGATTTTGAATCTCGCTAGATTTCAGAGGTCTAGGTCTATATTTTTGCCCGTCACACCAACCAACGAGATCTTCCATATTTGCGTTCCCTGAAAGTATGCTAGCAGCCAGCGTCAGTGATCGGATCGAAGAGTCTCCTCCCGTCCACCAAGTAAGTCGATGAAAGTTACGAAGTACCTCATACATAAGGTTTTTTATAAAAACTCTATCCTTTGAGCCCGCATATCTTCTTTTACGAAACCAACGCACAAACAATCGATCTGCCGATTGATTGCCAGATAACAGCTCATCAATTAGTTCAATAGTTTCTTGAATCCGCGCGCCTGGCGTCATATCTCAACTAGAAGATCGGAAGATGTATCAACCACCGGAACTGCGGTAGTTCGGAGCCTCATGTGTGACGGTTATGTCATGTACATGACTTTCTCGTAGCCCAGCATTCGTAATCTTCACAAACACTGCGCTGGTTTGGAGATCGCTAATTGTTTGACAACCCGTGTACCCCATAGCCGCTTTTAAACCGCCAACAAGTTGATGAATAACGTTACCTACAGGACCTTTGTATGGCACACGTCCCTCTACTCCCTCGGGTACGTATTTCAACGTTTCTTCAACCTCTTGCTGAAAATAACGGTCCGCTGATCCTCGGGCCATGGCACCCAGAGATCCCATCCCACGGTACGTTTTGTAAGACCGGCCTTGAAATAGGGTAACCTCACCCGGCGCTTCATCAGTACCAGCAAACAAAGATCCGAGCATGGCGCAGTCAGCCCCTGCTGCTATAGCTTTTGGAAGGTCACCAGAGAATTTTATCCCCCCATCCGCAACTACTGGTATATTTTGTTTACGCGCTACATCAGCAGCGGCCATAATTGCACTAAGTTGAGGCACCCCGACACCCGCAACAATACGCGTTGTACAGATTGAGCCAGGCCCAATACCAATCTTCACTGCATCAGCGCCTGAGTCGATTAGTGCCTTGGCACCATCCGCTGTCGCAACATTACCCGCAAGTACCTGCGCAGAATTACTCAACTGTTTAACCTTCTCAACTGCGCGCAGTACTCCCGCACTATGGCCATGCGCAGTATCAATTACGACCACATCGCAACCTGCATCTAACAGCGCTTCAGCTCGCGCAAGGCCATCATCACCCACCCCAATTGCCCCTGCGACCCGAAGACGACCATGTTCGTCCTTGCACGCGTCTGGATATTGTTGTGCCTTTTCGATATCTTTAACAGTTATCAACCCGACACAACATCCTTGACGATCAACAACAAGTAATTTCTCGATTCGATTTTCGTGTAAAAGTTTTTTAGCCTGGAGATGATCGACACCCTCGCTAACAGTGACTAGTTTTTCGGTCATCAACTCTGCCACTGGCTGCTCCGGATCACTAGCGAAACGAACATCACGATGAGTCAATATACCGACAAGTTTTCCGTTTTTGTTTTCAGTCACCGGGATGCCGGAAATATTGTGGTAATCCATTAATTCATGAGCGTCAGCCAGCGTTTGGTTAGGACCGATGGTGATCGGATTTACCACCATCCCAGCCTCAAACCGTTTTACGCGGCGCACTTCTTCCGCTTGGCGATCTATGTCAAGATTTTTGTGGATAACACCAAGCCCACCAGCTTGAGCCATAGAAATGGCAAGTGCATGCTCTGTAACCGTGTCCATTGCAGATGACATCAGAGGAATGCCCAAATCAATTGTAGATGTGAGACGCGTGCTAGTATTCGTTTCGGATGGTAGAAAAACGGATTCGGCGGGCTGTAAAAGAACGTCGTCGAATGTCAACCCTTCCAAAATTTTCATGCAAACCCCTTATGAGCGATTTACACGGCATCATACACATTGGATTTTTCCAGCCAAGACTAATTCCGCATTTGGTTAGAGTTTTTTAATCCATTTAAAAAAAGAGCTCTTTGACGAGGTTTTTTTATTACCTAATTTGTAAGCCCATCGCCACCATATACATCTCTGCAGACTCAACCCTGCTTGATTTGGGTTTTGCGTGCCGCACTATAGCAAAGTCTCGTTTCAATATTTCCAGCAAGTCACGATCAGTGCCACCCTGGAAAACCTTGGTCACAAAAGTGCCCCCTTTAACCAGACGGGGCCTTGCAAAGTCATAAGCCGCTTCGGCCAATGACATAATTCTGAGATGATCTGTGGAAGCATGGCCCGTACTGGGAGCAGCCATGTCGCTCAACACAACGTCCACCTGAGTATCAATCTTTGATTCAAGCAATGATAAAGACTGTTCACTAAAGAAATCAGCCTCTACTATATCCACGCCAACCAGCGGTTCAATCGATACCAGATCGAGCGCTACGACCGATCCGCTGTTTCCTACACGGTCTTTTGCAATCTGGCTCCACCCTCCAGGCGCTGCTCCCAAATCAACAACCCGAGCACCCTTTTTCAAGAATCCATATCGGTCATCAAGCTCTAACAATTTGAATGCTGCTCTACTGCGGTAACCAAGCCGCTGTGCTTCCCTTACAAAAGGATCATTAAGTTGCCGCTGTAACCAACGAGTGGACGACGTTTTGCGGCCCCGCGCTGTCTTAACGCGAACGTGTTTGCCACGACTAAAACTACGGGTACCTCTTCCTTGTCCTTTAGGCACAATCAATATCCCGCTACTTATTACCCGCTTTGCCCAAAGAACCGCGATATACTTCTTGATCTGCGTCAGCCATCAATTCGCGTAGGATCCCCTCGCGAATACCTCGATCAGCCACTCGGAGCTTTCCGACCGGCCAGCGCCTGCACATTGCCTCTAGTACGGCACAGCCAAAGATTACCAATTCGGCTCTATCTTTACCGATACAGGGTACTTTTGATCGTGTGCCGATGTCCATGCGGCACAGGTCATTACCAAGTTTACGTATCGCCCCGAAGGTAAGAGTTGTACCATCAACTTGTTTGCGATCGTAGTACTTTAACTTTTTTTGAATGCCAGCAAGCGTTGTAACTGTTCCAGAAGTGCCAAGCATTTGCACCTGCCCATTGACAGCGCGCTCAGCAATCTTGTGACAGGCGCAAAATGCCGCAAGCTGTTCGCCAACTTCATCTATAATCTGTTGGTATTTTTTTGGATGAAGTATTTCGGAGCCATATTTTTCACTCAGCGTAACCACGCCGAACGGCACAGAAATTGATTCACATAGTAAATCTTTTTGACCATCGAGCGGAAGCCACGCCACCTGCGTACTACCGCCACCAATATCAAACACCACTGCGAAGGGCTCCGGCCCATCGAGGAGGGAACGACAACCAGAAACCGCAAGCCTAGCCTCTTCTTTCTGAGTTATAACTTCGATCTTTATTCCGGTACGCTCCAAAACATCTTCAAAGAATTTTTGCGCATTCTCAGCTCGCCTACAGGCTTCAGTCGCGACGCTACGAAAGCGATTGACGCCATGCCGCCTCATTTTTTTTTCGCATATTTCCAGCGCACACAAAGTACGTTTCATCGCTCGTTCGGTGAGCTCGTTTCCTGATCCAAGACCCTCACCAAGCCTTACTGGTTTTGAAAAGGAGTCAATCACATGAAACCCATTTTTAGTGGGCCTCGCCACCAATAATCGACAGTTGTTGGTTCCGAGGTCTAACGCAGCAAATGTTTGCCCCCATCTACCATCCTGAAGCTTGAGATACCCTTCGCGCGGTTTCCGCATTGGAGCGTATCTTGCCATAGATCTTCCTCCCACCAGGACATTGACATCTGGTAGTGCTTAAAACTTTTTCCGACATCTTATCTTAAATGATTTGCATTTCCCTAAAACTTTATGCCGACGAGACTTTTCCCTTGAAGTCATAAAATAAAAAATTTCGTCTCAATGAAAATTCCACGTTAGTTCTTTTTACTTATATCATAGTGTTAGCAAGCTAGTCGGTTTCACTGCTGAAGAAAAACCTATAATTCCAAATTTTCCGCGCATTGGGCAATCTAGAATTACTGAACCACCCACGCTTTACGATGACTTTGGATGCCGGTAGGTCGAATTGTTAATTTGTCGGCAAGACGTCCGGGAATTCAGGGTCGAACCTCTACCGGACAAAATAAAAGACCAATTATTTTTTCTGGCGGTATCCACCACCATGCCCAATTCAAAGCTCACTGGGCACCACAAAAAATATCTTCCCCGAAGCACCTAACAAGTAGTAACTACCCCTAGCCTGTTCGTTCGGCTGAGACAAAGGTTGTATGCCAAAAACCGTTCGCCTAGGGAAAACATTAAATGAATGATTTTTGTAAATGCTAAAGGTAAGTCAACCACCATTAGAGGAAACTTATGGCAATTGATACACACGCCCACTTCATTCCGCAGGCTATGCTTGAGGACCTTCGTAATCGGATTTCTGATTTCCCTAACATAGACCTGATCGAACAATCTGGCAGTTTCCAACTCGCTTTCGCCGGAGGTAGCCCAAGCCGTCCCATTATGGGGCGACTGCGCGAGACTGAAGACCGCAATGCCTGGATGAAACAAAATGGAATAGATGTTCAAATATCTGGGGGATGGGTCGATGCGTTTGGCAACCAACTACCTGCCGATGAAGGGGCAGAGTGGGCTCGCTATTGTAACAAATGGCTGATGAAGACATGCGGAAATGATTCTGGCATCGTACCATTAGCTATCCTCCCAACACAGAGTGGTACGCACGCGGCCGCAGTGATGCAAGAGGCATTGAATGATGGCTTTAAGGGCTTCATGATCGGTGCCCAGACAAAGGGTATTGGGGGTACACTGGATGATCCTGATCTCGATCCTTTTTGGGCGAAGGCCCATGAAACAGGTGCCGTTATTCTATTGCACCCAGTTTTTGACGCTTCGGACCCTCGAGTTTTAGATTTTGACATGGTTAATGCGGTGTCGAGAATCAATGATCAGACAATTGCCCTAGCACGGATTTTATTTACTGGGCATTTAACTAAATATTCCGGAGCAAAAGTCATCGCATCAACAGGTGGTGCGGCATTGCCATATGCACTCGGTAGATTGATTCGAAATTTTAAAGCTCACCCGGGTAAATATTCGGACCCAAGAGAGGGATTCTCGCAACTTTATTTTGACAGCATAGTTTTTGAACCAGAAGTTTTAGATTTTCTTGTTGCTCGGGTTGGGGTAGAGAGAGTGTTGCTTGGCTCGGATTGGCCGTTTCCCATTGGAGACTTAGAGCCATGTGAAGTGGTGAAAAAATCATCATTGAGCTCAAACAACAAGGCACGGATCCTTGAGACAAATGCACAAGTTTTATTCAAACTTTAACATCCTCGTAATATTGCTTGGCAGATTTCTCTTCGGCACAGAGGCTACCTCGGGCGCCATATCAACAATCCCAAAATACTTATTTCCTCAAATGCGCCGCAAACAAATTGGAATGAAAGCCCGAAGTATTAATTATCCGGCAGTAAATAAACTTTTTCAGCATCATAAAAATCGCTACGCCCAGCGCTACCAAGGCGTTTTCAAATATAGTGCGCCACGAGATGGTCAATGATAAGGGTGATCGGTGCCCGAGTTCATATCATACCCGTAAACCACCGTGGCAATTGGGTGTTAGTTGAGGTCGAGAGCGCTGACCACCAAAGGGGCTGGGGCGAAGCATCAGATAGCAAAAATGACAGTGCTTGCATTGAAGCAATTGGGCGCTACGTTGATGATTTAAAAGGTAAAGATATCGATCCCATTGCCACCGCCAATTCATTGATAGAGGGCGTACCAAATGAGCGCCTTTCGCGAACGGCACCTAGCGCAATAGCACAAGCTCTATACGATCTTTCTTGTCGCACCGAGGGAATCTCCGTAGCAGAAAAGCTTTCTCAGGGGTATGAGGTGCCTAACACGGTTAAATTCTATTGTAACATTAATCGAAAAAGCGCCAGTCGTGATCCTGCCAGTATTGCAGCTGCGGGCTGCGGAGCTTTAAAAGCGGGTTGCACCAACATAAAAATAGCTCCATTTGACGAAGTCTCGCCACAACATAATCCAACTGAAGTCAAAAAGCTTTTAGGACCAGGCGTTGCCAGATTACAGGCCCTTCGCGACGCCGTTGGACCGCGAACAAAACTTATGGTTGACTGTCATTGGCGTTTCACAAAAAAAACAGCACCACTGCTTGCCNTAATTTGTAAAGATCTAGAAATTACCTGGATCGAAGATCCCCTCGACGACTGGGATAAGTCTGCATGCGATGAGCTGCGAACCATTACAGGCGGACGCATTTGTGGCGGCGAGAATTTGTACACTTATAGCGAATTAGAAANCCTAGCGAAATCAGGTTGCATTGATGTTCTGATTGCTGACGTAAAATTTACCGGGGGCCCCGGAAAACTTGATGAAGTTTGTAAGATGGCCGCGACTCATGGNCTCACATTTGCTCCACACAATCCGTCTGGCCCCATTTGTACTGCGGCAAGCGCCCAGGTCACCGCCGCTAACCAGAATGCTGAAATACTTGAGTATGCATTTGGAGAAGTTCCTTGGCGCCTGGCATTTGCAAAAGGAGAGNATCCGTNAGGTACTGAAATTATTGTAAAAGGGCCTGGGCTAGGAATTGATATTGATTTTTACTCCCAAGGGAAACCAGCACACTAGACGGTTTCGGATATTCTTTGCTAGATAATAAGATGAGGCAAATAGTTGACTTTTTGAAGATGAGCACAGCTCNTATTTCGAAAAACGTCAAAGTTACAAACGGCANTGCGCTGTTTTGCGGTTACTCACTCTATTATCTGTAGGGGCAAAGAATCATGACCATGTCAATCAAACCTCTTCGCAACGGATTTGCATCAGAAGTCACCGGACTAGATCTGCGTCATTCTCAAGAAGAAGNCCTAAGAGCCGCTCTTTACCAAGCCTTTGCGGAACGCTCCGTCTTGGTAATAAGGAACCAAAAATTGGAACCTGCCGACTTTCTTGAATGTTCTCGCATATTTGGTAATCCGATGATGCAAAGCTTAGAACAGTTCCGTATTCCGGACTGCCCACTTGTTGGTTTCATCTCGAGCCGAGACAAAGGTTCAAATGGTAAAGTAATAACGAGGGGCAGTAACTGGCACACCGATCATTCGCATACGGTTCGGCCTCCGAAAGCCACCATGCTTCATGCCATCACTTTACCTGACTACGGAGGCGATACCCAGTTTTGCTCTATGCACCTCATGTACGACGCGCTATCCGACAAATTGAAAATGCAAATTGATAGGATAAACTGTCTCCACATATGGATGAGTCGTCGGTGTCCACGCCCTATGGCTCCAGCTGAGGAGGGCTTTGATCCACGTGTTTGGCACCCATTAGTTCGAGTGAACCCAGATACCAATCGTAAAGCAATCTACATCAACACGGCTAGAATAGATGATTTCCAAGGCGTTGATATAGAGGATGGATTTGAACTTCTCGATGACTTCATGAAAATGGCCGATCAAGCAGAGTTTGAATATCGGCATAAATGGGAAGACGGTGATGTCGTTATTTGGGACAATCGGTCAGTCTTACATCAGGCAAATGGCGATTATGGTGACGAATATCGTCATCTGTATCGCATCATAATCGAGGGAGAGCCGGTGTTAAATGCAAATGGCGAGCAGATGGAAACAGCGGCATGACCCAGCACAAAATTGCCGTTTTAGACGTATGGGCCGAAGCTGTACGAGATCAAACTCGCGCTGTTGCACCAGAAAATTTCGAGTTACACTTCGCCGAAAGCTACGATGAAGATCATCAAATTGAGGTAGCCCAAGTATGCGATTTCATTGTATGTGGAACTGCACCAATTACTCGACGTTTATTGGATGCAGCACCTAACGTTAAGTTTATCCAGAAATGGGGCATAGGTTTTGATAAAGTAGATCTTGATGCCGTACGAGACCATGGTCTCGGCCTTTGCAATACAGCCGGAGCCAATAGCTCGGTTGTCGCAGAACATACGGTCTTATTAATCCTAGCGGTTTATCGCCATCTTCTTGAAATTGATGCAAGATTAAGGAATGGGGAATGGTTAGATATCAAAATCATGCTAAGAAATAATGCGTTGCAGATGCGCGGAAAAACCGTAGGAATTCTTGGTTTTGGAAATATTGGCCGCGCTGTAGCACAACGACTGATCGGTTTTGAGACAAATGTGATCTACCATGATATATCACGGGCAACCGAGGAGATAGAACGTAAATTTAATTCAAGCTATGTGAGCTTGGCACGCCTTTTCAAAGAATCCGACATATTGACAATACATACGCCTTTAGATGGATCGACGCGCAACATAGTTGACGCCAACGCCATTAACCAAATGAAGGATACAGCGATTATCATTAATTGTGCTCGAGGTGGTGTATTGAATGAAAAAGCACTCTTCGACGCGATTCAGGCAGGACATATTCGCGGGGCCGGAATTGATGTTTGGGAGCCCGAACCTACCGAGCCAGAAAATCCACTTTTTTCATTAGATCAGGTTGTTGTTACGCCACATGCAGCCGGATCAGCATTTGATAACGTTGGCAATGTTTCGAAACACTGTTTTAGAAATATTCAGCTATTTTTGGATGGTAAGGCATTGCCAGAGACCGACGTAATCATTCCGATATCAGAGTGAAACCCGCGTAAATTCTCGAGTGGCAAAAAAATTCAGCAACAACAGCAAAAAAAATAGGCAAATTAAATAAATTCTTGTTGAAACGCAGCGAAACGGTCCCCATAATGTATCAAAGGACCATACCAAACAAAAAATAATGTAGGTCCGAGTTGGGAGGCATGTGTATAAATCTTCGCGCATTAAATCTGCTTACTTCAAAGTTCCTGCACTATGTGCGGGTGGCAACGTTAGATGGTCGATCCATGTGCGAACTATTTAATTACAGAAAAATCAAAATCGTGAATTTGGGTTCCATAAAAAAACCCACAAATAGGTGTGCCCGTTGGCCAATGTTGACGGCATGCGCAACAAACGCTGGCTCCGATCAATGAACATAAGGCAGCGTTTAAAGATGCGAGACATAGATATTATCTCGCGAACAGGGAAGGAGAAGTAGTTAATGGCTTCGAGAAAATTATTGGCCGCTTTTGCGTTAGGAACAATCCTAATTTTTAGCGGCACAGCCACGGATACCTCAGCTAAACAGCCAGTTCGTGGTGGCACACTAAATTACGTGGTCGGAAGTAAAATCCCATCACTCGATCTTCATCGTGAAACTACATTTGGCGTTGTCCATCCGGTGCGGCCGTATTACAGCGTCCTCATGAGGGTCAATCCTGATAACCCGCAATCAACAACAGACTTTGTTTGTGATATTTGTACGGGTGGAATCCCAAAACCAACAAATGGGAGCAAAACCTATACGTTTAAAATCCGAAGGGATGCAAAATTCCATAATGATTTTAAAGCTGGTGGTAAAAGCATTAATGATAAAGAATTTAACACAAAGCTGTTAGGCGACAAAGTAACGGCGGGTGACGTCAAAAAAGTACTTGGCAGTACCTTGAATGCGTACGATGTGGCTTACAACTTTCAGCTAATCATCTTTCCACCCAAAGGCGTGCCAAGCGCACGGAAGGCTTTCTTCCGGATGGTAGAATCAGTTGAAGCAACAGATAAAGATACTGTTGTATTTAAACTCAAGTTCCCCTCTGGCGCATTCTTGCCCGCTGTAGCACTTCCTTTTAATGCAATTTATCCGAAGGCCTTGCTTGAAAAGGACCCTAACTTCTTTACCAAAAATATTTACGGTTCTGGTCCTTTCATGTTTGATGAATATTCACCCGGCTCATTCGTTAAGGGTATTCGAAATCCAACCTACCACCACGTAGGTAGCGATGGTAAACAGCTGCCATACCTTGATGGTGTTCGATCAATTAGTGCACCAAAAATGGCCATACGCTTGAATGCAATTCGTGGTGACAGAGCTGCCATCGAATTTCGCGGTTTTCCACCCAAGGCTCGAGACGATCTCAAAAAAGCGCTTGGAGATAAAATTACCGTACAAGAGAGCAACTGGAACTGTGCGCTTATGTTCATTGGTAACCATAAGCACAAGTTCTTCGGAAAGCCTAAGGTACGGAGAGCGCTGTCGCTTGCCGTTGATAGATGGGGCGGGTCGAACTATCTCTCGAAAATTGCAATTGTGAAAACTGTTGGAGGAATTGTATTTCCCGGAGACCCATTAGCNGCGACNGAAGAGGAACTCGTNAANATTCCNGGNTTNCANAAGGATNTNAANAAATCNCGNGCNNAAGCNAGAAAATTATTGAAGGAGGCGGGTGTGCCAGATGGNTACACCTTCAAGTTCAATAACCGTGGCGTTGACCAACCCTATAANATCGTNGGTACGTGGTTAGTCGGNCAATGGAANAAAATCGGGTTNAACCCAAAACAGTCNGTTCAACCATCGGGNCCTTTCTATGCGTCNNTGCGNAAGAANAAGGACTACGATGTTTCNATAGANTTTAATTGTCAGTCCGTTATCAATCCTNTGGCAGANGTCTCAAAATACATCTCTGANGACCTTGCCGGTAATAACTANGCAAATTACCAAGANCGNGAGGCNGANAANNTNTACGANGCCATGNTNAGAGAAGCGGATCCNGTNAANGTNNGGAAANTNATGCGNAAGTATGAGTGGCACACACTGGCGAAGGAAGCCCANGTAGGACCGACACCATGGTGGTATAAAATNAATCCACATCGCTCNTATGTACAAAATTGGAAAGTTGCACCCAGTCACTATCTAAACCAGAGCCTAGAGCAAATCTGGTGCACGGGTGGCAAGTGCAGTCATTCTAATTAAGCGCTTATTCGTAACTAAAAAGTAAGCGTGTAGATGTGACACATTGTTTCCGCCCGTTGCCACAATAATGGTAACGGGCGGAGCACTTTATTACTTTCTGCTTCTAGTCCATTGAGTTTGCTTGGAAAATATCATGTATAAATACACTGCAAAACGCGTTTTATTGATGATTCCTACACTCGTCGGCGCTGCCATTTTAGTTTTTGGATTATTGCGTTTGATCCCAGGCGATGTTTGTGAACTACGGCTCGCGGGGTCCGGCACTTACGTCGACCCGGCTGCAATTAGAGATTGTCAACTTAAACTCGGAATGCTGGATCCAATATGGAAACAATTTTATGATTTTATGATTGGCTTGTTTACTTTNAACTTTGGCGACTCAATGTGGACAGGACAGCCAATCACTCATGAAATTAAACTCCGGTTTGCTCTATCGCTTCAAGTTGCGATCATGGCCACCATCGTAAGTATAGTAATTGCAATACCGCTAGGCACGATATCAGCAGTAAAACAAAATACATGGCTGGATTATATTGTCCGGGCATTCTCGATTGCTGGAATTGCAATGCCATCTTTTTGGTTGGGAATCCTTATAATNCTTGGTCTGCTAATTTATACGCAGGCTTGGTTTGGTCAGCCATGGATGCCACCAATTGAATATGTTGATCCTTTCACNGATCCTATCGGTAATTTCTCACAATTAATTTGGCCGGCGATTGCAACTGGTTATAGGTATTCTGCGGTTGCTACGCGGATGATGCGTTCGGCACTGCTTGAAGTATTACGTGAAGATTTCATTCGAACCGCTCGAGCTAAGGGTATAAAAGAAAAAGTCATTACTAAGCGCCATGCTTGGAAGAATGCTTTGCTGCCCGTAGTTACTGTTATAGGAATAGAATTTGCCTTCTTAATGGGGGGACTCGTTGTAACGGAACAGGTCTTTAACTTAAATGGCTTGGGGAAACTATTCGTAGAATCAGTTACAAATCATGACTACACCATGACACAAGCNTTGGTGATGCTGGTTGCTGCNATCTTTGTTATAACAAACTTCTTTGTAGATCTTTGCTATGCGTGGCTGGATCCACGAATACGGTATAGTTGAGNGGGAGGNACACTATGGCAACTGTCGACAATCCTGCCCTTGAAACTGAACTTGAGGAATTACGCGACTCAAGAACCTTTGCAGCTAAAGCATGGGATATCTTTAAAAGAATGCCCTTAGGTGCATTTGGTGCGCTGGTTGTAATTTTAATGATCCTCGCAGCTATATTTGCCCCCTGGATGTCTCCTTATGACCCAGAACTTAACAACTTCGAAGCGATGCTCGCTCCTCCTAGCTGGGAATACCTGCTGGGTACAGACCAATTCGGACGTGACCTCTTCACGCGAATAATTTATGGAGCTNAAACTGCACTCTTTGTTGGATTTTCATGTGCTTTCATTGGCGCAACTGTTGGACTGGTCCTTGGAGTTATGAGCGCTTATTTTGGTGGTACGTTTGATTTGATATTCCAACGAATAATGGATGTTTTTTTAGCTTTTCCATTGATAATTCTGGCTCTAGCNGTGGTCGCGACCTTTGGTACTAAAGGAATAATTTTCGGCACCCCTTATGAAAATGTTATAATTGCTATCACAATACCTTTCATTCCAAGATGTGCCCGAGTTGTGCGTTCGAATGCTCTTTCAATACGGGAAATTCCCTACGTGGATGCAGCTCGGGCACTTGGCTTTAATCATGCTAGGATAATTTTGCGCCACATGGTTCCCAATGTCATGGCTCCCTATTTGATAATGCTTACCGCTTTTGTAGGACAGGCTATACTTTTGGAAGCCTCACTCTCATATCTTGGCCTAGGGGTGCAGGAACCGACGCCGGCGTGGGGATTGATGCTGCAAGGTGGTGCAGAAGAATACGCGGAAAGTGCCCCGTGGGTTCCGATATACCCAGGACTCGCAATCACTGTTGCGGTATTCGGCTTCAATCTTTTCGGTGATGCGGTACGCGATATCCTTGACCCGAAACTTCGGAAACAATGAGAAAAAATAATAAGTCCGCTGCTGTATCGGCTTGGTATGGTAAGCAATAATAATTCTGGGATTTCCGATGGCCAGTGCAAAACAACAATCCGAAAATATATCGCCTGAATTGGGCGACCAACGTTCTGTATTTCGTAAAGCATTTGATCTTGTTAGGAACCATGGACTTGGTGCTACCGGCGCAATCATCATTCTCTCAATGGTGATTATGGCAGCGCTTGCAACATACCTTGCCCCTCACGACCCTGAACTCAACAATTTTGCGTCCATGCATGTAGCGCCAAATGCCATTTACTGGCTAGGAACCGATCAGTTTGGGCGGGACCTGTTATCCCGATTAATCTATGGTGCGCAAACAGCATTATTTGTCGGTTTTATCGCTGCCTTCTCTGGCGCCACCACTGGATTAGTACTCGGGGTGACTAGTGCTTACCTTGGTGGAACATTCGACCTTGTTTTTCAGCGTTTCATAGATGTACTGATTGCNTTTCCAACAATTATTATTGCACTAACAATGGTTGCGATATTTGGGACTGAACTTCACCACGTAATAATTGCTATTTCGATACCATTTATCCCTGACGCGGCGCGAATCGTACGGTCCAATGCTCTTCAGATACGCCAAATCGCTTTTGTTGATGCAGCGCGTGCGTTAGGNTTTTCTAACAGACGGATTATTCTTCGACATATGCTTCCAAATGTGATGGCACCTTACCTCGTTATTCTTACTGCGAATATTGGACAAGCCATACTCCTAGAAGCATCATTATCCTATCTTGGCTTAGGGGTCCAAGAACCAACGCCATCTTGGGGACTTATGTTGCAAGGGGGGGCCGAGGAGTACGCTGAAAGTGCCCCATGGATAGCATTTTTCCCTGGACTTGCAATAACACTNGCGGTTTTTGGTTTTAATTTATTCGGAGATGCTGTCCGCGACGCACTTGATCCAAAGCTACGCCAACAACAGTCATAAATAACGCACCTTAGNTNAGGAGCCTCCCTTCTGGAACTATGTGAAAGTCCGAGGGCAGTCGNAGGGTCGCTCGTTTGAGAAGCCTATTTGACGCAGGATCAAACGAGTCGCGGCGGTGCATTAGAAAGCCGTTATCCCAAAGAACTACATCACCAATATTCCAATGATGGCAGTAAACAAACTCTTTGTTTTCGGCGTGATTGACTAGCTCTTTGAACAACTCATCGCTCCGAATTTTGCTCCACCCCATAATTTGAGATGCAGTACTGGGGTCTAAGTACAATGATTTCAAACCGGTCACAGGGTGGGTGTTAACAAGCGGATGGATCACTGGCGGTGTTTTCTTCCTAAGCTCAGCCGACATTTTAGGCTCATCATCATATTTAGATTGACGCACACAATAATCGTAAATAACGTCCAAGCTATCAATTTTTTGTTTTATGCTACNNGNTAATTCTTGGTACGCCAGCTGGAGATTAGCCCAATAAGTCCGTGGCGGTTCTTTGGGCATCTCAACCATATATAGCAGGCTGCCGGTCGCCGGAACAAGGACGTAGCTCTGGTCACAATGCCAATCTAATTCGCCGGAACCAAGCCCACCTATGGATTTACCCTGATTATCTCTCATATTGGAAATTTGTATTATTTCCGGCTGATTCTCTGACTTCCAATCGGCGCGCACAATTTTTTCCGGATGACCGAAATTTCTACTAAATACGACTAACTCACTCTCACACAAGGCCTGCCGTTTAAAAACCAATACTCCTTGCTGCGACAATGTTACCGCCAATCTTCCCCTAATTACTGGATCAAGTTTTTGCCAGAGTTCAACATTTTCCACACATACAGCAAATTTTCCGAGTTTGATTGTTTTAACCGTCATCTACTGCCCTTCCCAAAATGGAGAACCGAGGTTATTTATTAAGAGCTTTTATCAATTAAATGCCCAAACTGAATTTATTAGAGAAGGTTCAATGTCTCATAATCAGAACGAAAATAGCACCGAAAATATGCCTCTTCACGGCATTAAAGTAGTCGATCTGGCAAATTTTCTCGCCGGGCCTATCTCATCAATGTTTCTAGCTGATTTTGGTGCAGAAGTGATTAAAGTTGAGCGACCTGTGTCGGGCGACGAAGTTCGGTATTGGGGAAATAATAAAGACGGCGTTGGCCTCATGTATAAGCTGATAAACCGTAATAAGAAATCAATTACGGCTGACCTGAAAAGCCCAACCGGTATCGAGATAGTTAAACGACTGGTTAAGGATGCAGACATTATCATAGAGAATTTTAGAAAGGGCACATTGGAAAAATGGGGCATTGGTTACGACACACTTAGCGCTATTAATCCCAGCCTCATAATGGTCCGGATCACTGGATTTGGGCAAACAGGACCCAACAGCCATCGCCCGGGCTTTGGAACTCTAGCGGAGGGCTATGCTGGCTACGCATACATCACAGGGTTTCCTGATCGACCACCTTTGCTTCCTGGTTTTGGTCTCGCAGACGACAGTGCCGGGTTAATGGGTGCCTATTTAGCAATGATAGCATTACAAGCTCGTCAACAAAACGGAGGTAAGGGGCAGGTTGTAGACTTTGGNATATACGAACCCTTGTTTACCCTTCTTGGCCCGCAAGTCGTAGATTATGATCAACTGGGGATTGTGCAAGAGCGAAACGGCAGTCGGCTACCCTTTACTGCGCCACGTAACACCTACCAAACAANAGATAAAAAATGGGTATCAATATCGGGAAGCGCCCAATCTACTTTCGAACGCATGTGTGATGCATTAGAGATTCCTGACCTTGTTAAAGACCCACGGTTTTTAGACAATAGGAAACGAATTGAGCACGCCATAGAGTTAGACAAGGCATTGCAGGCTGCAATTTCGAAATTTGACCGAGACCGATTAATTCAACTCTTCGATCAGTTTGATGCGGCCGCCGCGCCTTGTAACAACATCGCAGAGATTTTTGAAGATCCTCACTTTACTGCTCGCGAGAACATTGTATCAATCGAAGATGCCGAGCTAGGAGGACCAATAAGGATGCAAAATGTAGTTGGAAAACTGTCCAAGAATCCCGGTGCAGTACGGCATGCAGGGCCCAAGCTGGGATCGAGTAATGCCGATATACTGATTAACCGGTTGGGCTTTAGCAGAGAAGACCTTGAACGAGAGGGATATAACTTTGATTAAAGGCGCACTTTCTTCCTCAGGTTGTTGTTTTGATATCTTGTTCGGTTTTTGTATCACTCAAATTTAGAAAATCATCACCTTCCTGTATATGNGCTGCCTCAGCCTCTAATCGCCTACGAGTTAAAAATGCAAATGGAATCGTTGTNATATAAATACCAGCAACAATGCTTAATGTGAGCCATGGATTTATGACNAGCGCAGCTACNACTAGTCCGCCACAAGCCAGCACCGGTAAAACAAAGCCATGCGGCACTTTGAATCTTTTGAATGAATAAGTTGGTAAATGACTTACCATACAAATGCCCACTGTAACNATCCACACACCAACCATCCACTGTTCGCCCACAAAACTGTCGCCAAACTGAAATGTGAGCACCATGGGCAATATACACATGCATGCACCCGCCGGAGCGGGCATTCCGATAAAATAGTTGTATGCATATGGGGGTAGTTCAGTGATNTTGAAGCGCGCTAACCGTAGGGCACAACAGACCGTAAAAAACAAGCCTGCAACCCAGCCATAGTCACCAATATCCTGCAATGCCCATAAATAAACAACAAATGCTGGCGCCACCCCAAAGGCAATGACGTCCGACAATGAATCTAATTCAGCGCCAAACTTACTTGCAGCTTTCAAAAGTCGAGCCATTCGTCCATCCAAGGCATCTAAGACAGCAGCGACCAATATAGCGGTAACTGCATGCATCCACTCACTCATGATTGCAAACCGNACCGCTGTTAACCCAGCTGCAAGCGCACAAATCGTAATAAAATTNGGCACCATCCTATTTACAGTTTGGCCTTTNAGCCGCGGTATTCGGCGAAAATGTCGTCGCCGGACCACCTTCTTATTTTTTNGTGCCATTAATGTATTTTCCCTTCCCGGGCAACTCCCGAATCTTGAAGGTCAGCTGTAACGGTCTCCCCCGCAACAGCTCTTTGGCCCTCAATTACAAGAATTCTTGACTTGGCCGGTACAAAGATATCAACACGACTNCCAAACCGAATCATACCTATTCGCTCACCAGGNTTCACCTCTTGGCCTTCAGCTACCTCACAAAGGATGCGACGTGCAATAAGGCCGGCAATCTGAACGCACCCGATCTCGGTTCCATCAGGTGTCTGAAATAAAAGACCGTGCCGTTCATTATGTTCACTGGCCTTATCGAGACTAGCATCAAAAAATTTTCCTGGACGGTAAGTCGAGCATTTAATTGTTCCTGCAACGGGAGCTCGGTTCACATGAACATCAAATACATTCATGAAAATACTAATCCTAGTCCAAGGCCCTACACCCATTGCCAACTCTGGTGGCGGTTCGACATCGACTATAGNCTGTACAACACCATCGGCAGGCGCGATCACCAGTCCAGCACCCAGCGGTGTTACTCGCTTAGGATCTCTGAAGAAAAAAACACACCATATTGTCAGAATTATNCCAACAAATAAAAGCGGTGTCCAAAGCCACGTCATAAGTAGCGTCAGAAGTGCGAATATTGCGACAAAAATCCGCCCTGCCTTATGAATGGGAAATAATACAGATTTTATAGTAGCCAGGTGTATACTCATGGCTTAATCAAATCCTTCCATACAACCGGACAGAAAAGACCTCACAGAGCCTCTTCCACTGCAGTTTAGTCATAGCATCAACGATGTTTTTGCAAAAACAGTAATAATAAAAAAAAAGTACCAATTGGCCAGCTAATTAGGCTTTGGGATTGCCAAAATTTGACCTGGGTAAATTAAATTCGGATCCAAAACCTTTTGCTTATTAGCCTTATAGATAACCGTGTACCGTGTNCCNCCCCCCAACTCACGCCGAGCTATGCGCCAAAGGGAATTTCCCGGCTGTACTATGACAAACTCTTTTGTCTTATTTTCAAGNGGTTTTTCTACCTTTACAAATGGTACTTCNATACGCATTTTNACATCGTTTCCATAACATTGATCAACTCGTAAGTTGTGGGCACCTGGTGACAAACTATCTTTAAGCTGAACTATCCACTCACCAGAATCGTTTACCTTACCCTCTCCCAAGTTTTGGTTGTCAGCATAAATTTTAATCACGTGACCGATTTCGCCAATACCAGCCATAATGGTATTGCCTTGATCATCATAATCAACTGATTTGAATATTAATTTTCCTTTTTGAAATGCGAACTCAGATGTGTGGTTTTGTAAGATTCTCGCAGTGCCTTGTGGCTTGCGCGGCAGAAGTACTACCAACGGCTGTACTTTGCTATCTCTTTCTGGAACTTTCAAAACCACTACATGATCTGCCCTGACTTTTGCTCTTCCATGCTGCTCGCTTTCAACTCTGAGCTCAGTATCACCTGGGGTTAGGGGCATATCAGGAATCAGCACCCATTCACCCTGCCTGTTAGCAGTAACAATGCCAATCACCTGCTTGCCATTGGAAACAGTAATTTTTGCTCCTGGTGAGGCACGGCCAGCCAATACTGCAGATCCATCCTTTGTAATCCGTACTACATCAAATTGCGGTAGCACCGTCTCCGAATTAACGGACTTTTTTTGTTGATCGGTTCCCGCCAATTCCCCAGTCGAAGGTCTGACTACTGCTTTTTCACGCGGCGCACTATTCTCGACGTTTTCAACGGTAGTACCCGACGTAAAGCGCAAATATGTATAGATACTGCAAATCACAGCAACGCTTATAAGTGCCATTAACCATAATAAGCCGACTTTATAGAAAGGGCGTGTCAATTTATTTTCTTTTCCAATAAATTATTACTAACTCTTTTTGGTAATATGTTTGTCCTCTTATAATTCGGATATCCGGGTCCTGGTCGGCAGATCGAATATTACTTGTTTATAACGATTAGAACCAGACCGTAGTGGGAGTATACCATGATTGCAGTCGCAAATATTTGTATATTTTGTGGATCATCCAACGCAGTAGCGCAAGATTATCTTGATTATGCATCTAAGTTAGGTCGCCTTTGCGCAGACGCCAGAGTAAACATTATCTACGGTGGTGGGTGCATAGGCCTGATGGGGGCTCTTGCTGATGGAGCAATGGATGCTGGCGGCACTGTGATTGGAGTAATACCAGATTTTCTCAATAGGAAGAACATCGCGCATTCTGGCATCTCTGAAATGGTAATAACTTCAGACATACATCAACGAAAAGCAAAAATGGCAGAATTCGCCGATGCTTTCGTAATACTGCCAGGTAGCGTTGGTACTCTGGAGGAAATGTTTGAAGTCATTGCATGGAAACAGCTAAAGTGCTTTGACAAGCCCATAATATTAGCAAACGTAAATGGTTATTGGACTCCAGCCCTCGCTCTGCTGGACCATATGGTTAGAGAGTCTTTTTTGAGCCAACAACATCTTGATTTGTTGCATGTTGTCGACCACATCGATGCCGTTTTACCCGCCCTTGGCGTTAGACCTGTCTCATAATAATGAATGGACTTTTGACACAACACGGTGCTTGTCGAAATTGANGAGCCTGCTATTGTGCNTTCANAATCACCGCAACGGGCAATAATTTTTATAATACCGGGGAAAGTTAATATGGTGGACAATAGTTCCGTACCAAATATAGTTTACACCAAAGTGGACGAAGCGCCAGAATTAGCGAGCGCATCCTTTTTACCAATAATCAAATCGTTTGCGAAATCGGCAAATATCACGGTAGGGCGTCGAGATATTTCGCTTGCCGGACGTATCCTTGCAAATTTCCCCGAAAATATTGCGGATAAACAGAAACAATCAGACGATTTGAGTATTCTAGGAGAAATGGTTGAGGACGCTGGAGCCAATGTCATAAAGCTACCTAACATCAGTGCTTCTATTCCCCAATTACAAGCAGCAATACTCGAATTGCAGGAAAAGGGCTACGATATTCCGGATTATCCCGAGGATCCTAAATCTCCGGAACAGATGGAAATCCAAGAAAAATACAACATCGTTCTGGGTAGTGCTGTAAATCCTGTTTTNCGGCAAGGCAATTCCGATCGTCGCGCACCAAACGCAGTTAAGGCATACGCAAAGGACAACCCGCACTCTATGGGCACTTGGGATAGGAAGTCAAAAACTGAAGTGACCTCGATGCCCGGCGATGATTTTTTTGCAAATGAAGTTTCCGCAACACTCGATGCAACACAAACGGGTATGGGCCGGATCGAATTTCAATCCACAGATGGGAATGTAACGATCCTTAAAAAAGAAGTCGTCTTCGAGCATGGCGATGTTATAGATGCGACCGTCATGCGAGCCTCAAAGTTACGTTCCTTTCTTGAGCAAGAAATTGCAGACGCCAAGAAAAAGGGCATTTTATTCTCAATGCATGTCAAAGCGACAATGATGAAAGTTTCTGACCCGATAATATTTGGACACACTGTCGCCGCTTATTTCAGTGAGGTTTATGAAAAACACTCTGATATTTTCCAAAAACTCGGTATTGATCCAAATAATGGCGTAGGTGATATAGATTCGAAGGTAAAAACCCTTCCCATTGAAAAACAAAGAGAAATTGAGGCAGACCTAGAATCGTGTTACGAAAATCAAGCTGATTTGTATATGGTGAATTCTGACCGGGGTATAACTAATCTACATGTACCTAGCGATGTAATCATTGATGCCTCTATGCCAGCATTGATACGTGCCGGGGGCAAAGGCTGGGACGCAAAGGGAAAACCAGTAGATACGAAATGTGTTATACCAGATAGGAGCTATGCCGGCATATATGATGAAACCATTAATTTCTGTAAAGCTAATGGCGCCTTTGATCCAAGAACAATGGGTGGCATATCAAATGTCGGATTAATGGCGCAGAAAGCAGAGGAATACGGCTCGCATCCATATACCTTTGAGGCACTAGGACAAGGCACCATCCGCATTATGGATGGTAATAATAACGAACTCCATAGTCACTCTGTTAGTACCGGCGATATTTGGCGTATGTGCCAAACCAAGGATGCTCCGATACGTGATTGGGTGAGCTTGGGTGTTCGACGTGCGCGCGCAACTGGCGTACCTGCAGTATTTTGGCTCAATCAAAACCGTGCTCATGACAAACAGCTTATCAAAAAAGTCGAAAATTATCTTTGCGATCATAATACAACTGATCTGGAACTCCTTATTAAATCACCACGAGATGCGACCCGCTACTCTCTNCAACGTATGAAAAATGGGGTTGATACGATTTCGGTGACCGGCAATGTTTTGCGAGATTATTTAACAGATTTATTCCCGATCCTAGAACTTGGCACCAGTGCAAAAATGCTATCAATAGTGCCATTGATGAATGGTGGTGGGTTATTTGAGACAGGCGCTGGTGGTTCTGCTCCAAAACATGTTCAGCAACTTGCTGAGGAAGGCCATTTGCGGTGGGATTCGCTCGGAGAATTCGCAGCATTAGGAGCATCTTTGGAACACTATGCTGCCTATGCAGAAAACCACGAAGCTAAAGTTCTGGCCGATTGCTTAGATAAGGCAATTGAACAAGTTTTGATAAATGGCAAATCGCCTAGTCGCAAGGTTGGTGAGCTTGATACAAGAGGAAGTCATTTTTACTTGGCTCTCTATTGGGCAACGGCATTGGCAGCACAAAATGATATTTTAAACCTCAAAGAGCATTTCAAAAATATCGCTCATTCTCTCACCACAAATGAAAACCAGATTGTGGAGGAACTGAACTCTGTCCAAGGGAAAAAAGTAGATCTAGGAGGTTACTTTCTTACAGATCCAGCTAAAACCGCAGTTGCAATGCGCCCTAGCGCCACACTCAATGCCATAATTGACAGTATGTAATAAGTTTACCCTATCACGGAAACTAAGCTGCTGTGCCATGCAACCTTGAATACCGTCTAAGTCAGGGTGTCGGCACAACGCATAGAAACGTTACGCGCGCTTTAGAAATCACTGGACAGTCATTAAATATAAGGTCGTGTGAAAAAATTNTGACGTNCCCACCGGGCAGCAGACAACTCTTTTTTGCGATCTCTATTATTGTGACTTGGTCCGTACTATCTGCATTATAGCATATAGATACATACTTTTGGTTTTGCGCACGAGGGAGATATTTTGGATTTTCAGTAATGAACGGCTGTCCTCCGGCATTCATTTTAGTTGTGCAACTAGTCAATATAAAAATACCTCCGACTAGAAGAATAACCGCAAATAAATGTTTAAAATGCATAACAGTACGGTCCCCAGATCAACTTAACGCTCGCATAGCTTCATCCAACCCCTCAATAGTGAGGGGGTACATTCTGTTTTCCATAATTTCACGCATAATTCTAATTGAGTCATAATAATCCCATGTTCTTCGTCCTTGAGGATTTAACCAGACAGCGCTCGGATATGCTGATAGCAAACGTTGCATCCACACCCCACCAGGTTCCTCATTCCAATGCTCTACACTTCCACCAGGGTACGTTATCTCATAGGGGCTCATTGTTGCATCCCCTACGAATATAACTTTATAGTCAGACGGGTAGGAACGCAGCAATTCTAACGTAGAAAGTATTTCAGAATGCCGGCGCCTGTTATCGCACCACACCCCCTCATACAAGCAATTATGAAAATAAAAAAATTCTAAATTTTTGAATTCGCTTCGCGCAGCCGAAAACAGCTCCTCGCAAACTTTCACGTGATCATCCATAGAGCCACCAGCATCCAAAAATAATAAAACTTTGACTGCATTTCGGCGTTCCGGAACCATTTGTATATCGAGATAACCGCCGTTGTGCGCCGTAGACTTTATAGTGTTGGGCAAATCAAGCTCACTCGCCGCCCCATCGCGGGTGAATCTCCGTAACCGCCTCAGAGCTACCTTGATATTACGAGTACCGATTTCAATAGTGTCATCAAGGTTCCTATACTCGCGTCGGTCCCAGACCTTAATTGCACGGCGATGACGTGATTTGTCCTGGCCGATACGTATTCCCTCTGGATTATATCCATATGCACCATACGGTGATGTTCCAGCAGTACCAATCCACTTACTTCCCCCCTGGTGGCGATCTTTCTGTTGTTCAAGCCTTTTTTTTAGGGTCTCCATTAGCTTTTCAAAGCCGCCCATCCGTTCAATTTCGGCCTTTTCTTCCTCAGTGAGATGAAGTTCTGCTAATTTCGCAAGCCATTCCTCTGGCAGAGACGTTTCTATATTTTCAACACCACCCCCTAAACCTTGGAAACATTGACTAAAAACACGGTCAAACCGATCTAGGTACCTTTCATCCTTTACAAGTGTCGAACGACTAAGGTAGTAAAATTTATTTACTTCATAACACGCTACGTTGCAGCTCATGGCCTCTAATAGCGTCAGGTGTTCTCTCAGTGAGACCGGAATTCCGGCGTTCTTGAGCTCAAAGAAAAACCTTATAAACACTGGTAACCTCTGCAACGTTTACAATTTCAAATGTCAACCTGCCTTCGAAGAAACTACCTTGGCAGCAAATTCTTTATAGTACGCTCGGGGGAGAGCCTCCCTTGTTTTTATGTCTTGCTTTTCTCACGTCGTGCGATGAAAGCGAGTTGTTCAAACAACTGCACATCTTGTTCATTTTTCAATAAAGCACCGTGTAACGGTGGTATTAACTTTTTTGTATTGCTGTCGCGAAGTGCATCTGCGGGTAAATCTTCCGCCAAAAGTAGTTTAAGCCAGTCAAGAAACTCCGAAGTTGACGGCGGTTTTTTAATACCGGGAGTATCCCGAAGTTCGTAGAAAATTTTTAATGCATCTCGGACTAAAAATCCCGTCAAATCCGGAAAATGAACATCGACAATAGCCCGCATCGTATTCTCATCCGGAAATGATATATAGTGAAAAAAACATCTGCGTAGAAATGCATCTGGTAATTCCTTCTCATTATTTGATGTAATAATCACGACCGGCCGTTGTTTAGCTACAATACGTTCCTGAGTCTCGTATACAAAAAATTCCATGCGATCGAGTTCGAGAAGGAGATCATTCGGGAATTCGATATCTGCTTTATCAATTTCGTCTATCAAAAGTACCGGACGGGCCGTTGCAGTAAACGCATCCCACAGCTTTCCACGTACTATATAATTACCAATGTCGTGCACTCGCTCGTCGCCGAGCTGACTATCGCGGAGCCGCTTGACAGCATCATATTCATACAAGCCATGTTGGGCCTTAGTAGTCGATTTGATATGCCATTCTATGAGCGGAGCCCCAATAGCTCCAGCTACTTCGTGGGCAAGGACTGTTTTCCCTGTACCAGGCTCTCCCTTTATTAACAGAGGTCTCTCCAACGTAATAGCCGCATTGACTGCCACCATGAGATCTTCCGTTGCGACGTATGTGTCCGTTCCTTGAAACTTGGTTTGTTTCTTCATTTTTTTTCTGCCCTACTTAAAGCTCTTTCAATATCGACAAGGGCTTGCGCTGCTCCGGCACCGATGGGGCCACCTGTTTGCGCCATGTCAGGTCTACCACCACCTGCCTTCCCTCCAATTGCAGATGCACCTGCACGAACTAAATTTACCGCGTCTACCCGATCCACAAGATCATTGGTCACCCCTACTACCAACGATGCCTTTGAAGAATTAACTCCAGCGATAGCAATGATGCCAGAGCCCACTTGTTTTTTTAATGTATCAACTAGAGATTTTAATTCCTTAGCTGGGATACCCTCTATTACTTTTCCTACAAATTTAATCCCGTCAATATTTTTGCTATCTGAATCGCCGCCTTGTGTCTCCCTTTGACCCACAGCTAATTTTTGGCGGAGTTGTGATACTTGCTTTTCGAGGGTGCGTCGTTCCTCCAACAATCCTGAAACGCGCTCTGGAATATCACTGGGACTGACTTTAAGAACCGTTGAGGTCTCTGCAAGTAGAGTCTCCTGATTCATTACATGTTGTAAAGCCGCAGCACCTGTGCAGGCCTCGATCCTGCGAACTCCTGCAGCAACCGCACTCTCTCCCAAAATTTTAAAGAGCCCAATATCTCCTAACCTGTGTACGTGCGTCCCTCCACATAGTTCTCTAGAAAATATTCGGCCTTCTGAGTCAGTATCGCCCATTGAAACAACACGAACCTCACTTCCATATTTTTCCCCAAATAGCGCCAAAGCACCAATCTCCACAGCATCATCTGGCGTCATCAGACGTGTATTTACACACTCATTTCCGCGGATTTGCTTATTAACCGACACCTCAACTAGTCTAAGTTCCTCACGTCCCACAGGTTTTTGATGGCTGAAATCAAAGCGAAGGTACTCTGCCGCAACTAAAGAACCTTTCTGCATAACGTGCACTCCCAGTGTTTCCCGGAGTGCACTGTGCATCAAGTGTGTAACCGAATGGTTAGCACTTAGTTTTTTACGACAGGCTTGATCAACTTTCAGATCAAGTACAGCACCAACAGATATTTCACCATGAACTACTTTGGCGCTGTGTAAGTGCATATCATCAAGTTTTTTCTTNGTATCAGTCACCTCTAATTTTGNACCAACCGTCCCAATAGCAAGGCCGCGATCACCCTTTTGACCACCTGATTCAGCGTAAAAAGGTGTCTGATTCATGATGAGTGTTATTTCATCACCCTCTTTAGCAATATTGGTTGTTTCGCCATCGATAATGATCGCAGAAATAATCCCCTCAGTACGCTCTACATCGTAGCCTAAAAACTCAGTTGGACCGATTTTCTCGCGAAGATCAAACCAAAATGTTTCTGTTAAAATATCTCCGGAACCTATCCATGCTTTTCGGGCAATTTCGCGTTGATTAGCCATAGCAACGTCGAACCCGGTAATATCTAGTTTTTGATTTTGCCCCCGAAGAATATCCTCCGTGAGATCACGCGGGAACCCGTATGTGTCATAGAGTTTAAAGGCTACGTCACCCGGCAGTTGCCCCCCTGGGGGTATTTGGGCTGTTTCCTGGTCAAGCAACTTCAAACCTCTGGCTAACATTTCCCTAAACCGCTCTTCCTCGAGTTTTAATGTTTCACCGATCAATGGCTCGGCACGAATAAGTTCGGGGTATTGTTGCCCCATAGCCAAAACTAAGTTCGGAACTAACTTACTCATCAACGGATCTTTACAGTTTAGTAAATGGGCGTGCCGCATTGCACGTCTCATAATTCTGCGGAGAACGTAGCCTCTTCCCTCATTAGAGGGTAACACTCCATCAGCAATTAAAAAGCTGCAAGCCCGAAGATGATCAGCAATTACCCGGTGCGAAGTTGCCGCAACTCCATCGGGATCTGTACCACTTGCCTTTGCGGAGGCTTCTATCAAGTCGCGCAATAAATCTATGTTATAATTATCATGTGTTCCCTGAAGGACCGCAGCTATGCGTTCAAGTCCCATACCTGTGTCAATAGATGGTCGAGGTAATTTAATCCGCTCACTTTCGGACACCTGGTCGTATTGCATGAAAACAAGATTCCAAATTTCTACAAATCTGTCTCCGTCCTCATCTGCTGTCCCGGGCGGTCCACCCGCTATATGTTCACCGTGATCATAAAATATTTCTGAACACGGTCCACATGGGCCCGTATTCCCCATTGCCCAGAAGTTATCTGAACTTGAGATTGAAATAATCCTGCTATCAGGAAGGCCGGTTATTTTTCGCCAAAGATCGAACGCCTCTTCATCCTCATTATACACCGTTACCAGTAAGCGTTTTTTCTCAATCCCGTACCCTTTGGTTATCAACGACCACGCACAATCAATTGCATGTTCCTTGAAATAATCGCCAAATGAAAAATTGCCAAGCATTTCAAAAAATGTATGGTGCCGAGCGGTATGCCCAACATTTTCTAAATCGTTATGTTTACCGCCAGCACGAACACATTTCTGCGATGTTGCGGCTCTTGAAAATGATAGTGGTTCGACCCCCGTAAATGCATTTTTAAATTGCACCATTCCTGCATTAGTAAACAACAATGTAGGATCGTTCCGCGGAACTAATGGTGAGGAATTTATAACCTCGTGACCATCTTTACGGAAAAATTCTAAAAATTCAGTTCTTATTTCGTTTGTGCTGGTCATCTCTCTCATTAACAAAAGATTCGGCGTAAAAGCACTCATTCTGCCAAAGTCGCGTTTTAACTTGAGAAAAGCAGCCTGTCCAGCTTATCCGACCATCACTTGGAGTATCTGTGAAAGAATGCGTTAGCAATGGCCAAACAAATTGATAATTTAATTGTGTGTTTATTTAATTCTATAGTAATCAATAAATAATTTTGTACAAAAAGTGTTTTATAAAATTTATGCAACTATTCATTGCTATTTTTCTCTATTTCTGGAAGAACTAATCCATTATTTTCTTGTTCTGTGCCATTTTCTACATCATTTTTACTACCCTCGAGCATCACTTCCTTTAAAATACCAGCGCTTTCCCTAACCTGGCGCTCAATACCCAATGCAATATCAGTATTTTCCGACAGAAAGGTCTTTGCATTCTCACGGCCTTGCCCGATACGTTGATCCCCATATGAAAACCATGAACCAGACTTTTCAACAATACCTGCATTGACACCAAGATCGAGTAATTCGCCAGTTTTTGAAATGCCTTCACCATACATAATATCAAACTCAACAACCTTAAAAGGCGGCGCAACCTTATTCTTTACAACTTTTACACGTGTTTGATTTCCAACAATATCGTCTTTATCTTTAATTGCACCAATTCGTCTAATGTCTAACCGCACGCTAGAATAAAACTTGAGCGCATTTCCTCCGGTTGTCGTTTCGGGACTACCAAACATCACACCAATCTTCATACGGATCTGATTTATGAAAATTACCATAGTTTGAGAACGGGAAATTGAGCCTGTTAGCTTACGAAGAGCTTGGCTCATTAGCCGCGCCTGAAGTCCAACATGAGTGTCCCCCATTTCTCCCTCTAACTCTGCCCGTGGCACCAAAGCAGCAACTGANTCCACGACTAAAACATCAATTGCGCCAGAACGTACCAACGTATCAGCAATTTCAAGTGCCTGTTCGCCTGCATCCGGTTGGGAGATAAGAAGGTCATCAAGATTCACTCCCAGCTTTTTTGCGTAAGATGGATCAAGAGCATGCTCCGCATCGAGGAATGCACACGTACCACCTTCTTTCTGAGCTTCAGCAAGCACATGTAATGCCAACGTTGTCTTACCAGAACTTTCAGGACCGTAGATCTCGATAATTCGACCTTTGGGTAATCCGCCGATACCGAGAGCTATATCAAGCCCAAGCGACCCTGTTGAGACTTCCTCAATATCTACTGCCTGATCCTGTTGACCCAGCTTCATGATCGAACCTTTACCATAGGANCGTTCAATCTGACCTAACGCTGCTTCAAGAGCTTTTTGCTTATCCATGATATCCTTTTCAACAAGACGCAATGCCGATTGCGACATAGTAATATTCCTTTCACTTATTTCACAGCGATCTCCGGCTGGCAACCTAAGTACCAACGAATGTCTAGACCCTCTGCAAAGTTAAACAATCACATGTTGTTATAAATGTACCTTATTTGTTCTTTCTTGCAAGTTCTATTTTTGTTCTTTTTTAAAAAAAAATACCCAATGAAAACAATGTAGTATGAGCACCACTTTNTAGCGCATATTTTTCATGTACTTTAAAAGCACTTAATATGATTTGTAATCTTTTCCCAAACAATATGGACAAGTGCAAAATTTAATAAAAATTAAAAATTGACCACAGTAGGCCATTTTCTATTTCCGATTCTATGGAAGGTAGCCATCACAAAATTTGCGTTAGNATTATTGCCGTTCCCTATTTTTAAAAAAATTGACTTTCCCAACATCAATCGGCTCATTGCTGAAAGGTTTGGCAGACTTCAATTTGGAATTTTGTANTGAGCAGTCTATTGGGCCAAGCCCTCAGTTTCCGTCTTCCCTCTTCGGAGTCCCCAAACATAGCTGATTACCTCTGCAACCGCCTGATAATGTTCAGGAGGAACCTCATCGTCCAAATCGACAGTTGCAAAAAGAGCTCTGGCCAATGGTGGGTTTTCGACAATTGTAATGGAATTTTCTTCCGCTATTTCGCGAATGCGTTGTGCAATTAAGTCTTGCCCCTTTGCAACAACCTTAGGAGCTTCCATTTCATCTGAGTCATATTTAAGTGCTATTGCAAAGTGAGTTGGGTTTGTAATTACCACNTCTGCATCAGGAACTGCTGCCATCATGCGCTGACGAGCACGATCCTGGCGAATCTGGCGTAATCGCTGCTTTGCGGTTGGATCCCCTTCAGCTTGTTTGTGTTCTTCCTTTACTTCCTGTTTTGTCATTCTCAGTTGTTTTTTGTGTCGATGACGCTGGAAGATTAAATCGGCTATTGCTATCGCTGCAAGAACAGTCAAGACCGCCACTAGCATTTTTAAAAGAGTATCATGCAAAATACTCAAAAAATCTTGCGTTGAGTAGGAAGTGAGAGAATCAAGCCCCGGGATTAGAGGCAGAACTGGAAGTGCCCCAATAATCGCTACTATGCATATTTTTAAAATTCCTTTTGCAAACTCATTAAGTTGATTGGCAGAAAAAAGCCGCTTNGCACCTTTTGTTGGGCTGATTTTTTCAAACTTAAATCCTACTGCTTTTGGAGAAAATACGGGTCCGTTTTGGATCAACGGGCCTGCGATNGCCACCAATACGATAATCAATAAGACCCAAGCCAATGCGCTTCCGACATGTAAAAGTGTATCAGCAAACACTGCAAACACATCACCTGGCTGCATTATGAACAGATGAGGAGCCTCGACAAATGGGATCAATGCGACCTTTACACCATGCAGCGCATAGGGGAATGCAAAAGTGATTAAAAGGCCCCCTGCAAACAACATCAACCACGTATTGACTTCCCGGCTGACGGCTATGTTACCCCGTTCACGGGCTTCATTCAGCTTTTTCGGTGTCGGTTCTTCTGTTTTCTGAGACTCATCGGCCTGTTCGGACATCGAACTTTCCCTTTACGAAAGATTCTTTGGCTACGGCGCTAAAAAACGGCCCATATTGAATTGAAAATAATCAAGAAACCACATCAAGGCAGCTGGAAATGCTACCATCATTACAAATAATCCGATCCAAATTTGTACTGGAAGTGCCACGAAAAAAACTGGCAGTTGTGGGTTCAATCGAGCAAGTAGGCCAAGCCCGGTATAAAAAAGAATTCCAACGAATAGAAATGGAGTAGCGATTTGGAAGCCGAGAACAAAACTACGGGCCACAAACTTCACAAATGTTTCAGCAAAGTCTCCAAACTGCGGCACCATTCCGGGCACGAATAAACTGTAACTATCCACCACTCCCATCAACATGAGGTGATGGGTATCCGTTATGAAAATCAATAGCAGTNCCAGTATCGACAAGAAAACCGCTGGCAATCCGCCAGTATCGGAAAGCAGTGGATTAAAAAGTAAAGCATTTGCGAAGCCCGCATAAAACCCAAGAATTGTGCCGGCTGTAGCTAACCCCGAAATCAACACTCTGGCGATACCACCGATAAAGAAACCGATCAGCATCTCACCAATAACAAGCATTATCAAAGAAATTGGATTNGTGGGAGCCGGGGGGAGATTAGGCTCCAAAACAGGAGCCAAAACAGCAGTTATCATCAATGCTGCCAGCAGCCTNATGCGAGCCGATATATAGACTTCGCTAAATCCTGGCATAACAGCCAGAGCAGCGCCCACTCGGGTAAAAATCAAAAAAAACGCGAAGGTCTCGGCTGGAAGAAATTCCTGCAGATAAGAAGCCATGNGTTAAGAAATGCCCACTATTCGATCGACAATTCCCTCCATNTATTTAGTCATAGTTTCAAACATGAACGGTAACAAAACGATCAAAGATACAAAAACAGCAAGAATTTTAGGGACAAATGTAAGTGACATTTCCTGTATTGACGTTAAAGCTTGAAATATTGCTACTGCTAATCCAACAACTAAACCAATAAGCATCACTGGTGATGCTACGGTCAGCATAACCAACACTGACTCTCTTGCAAATTGAAGGAATTGTGTTTCGTCCATGCACCAAAAACCATATAGCTCTGCTATTAAATTGGCATTCGAAGAATTTCCTGGTACGCTGTAAGCACTCTATCTCTTNCCGCAACGACAGTCTGCAGAGTAGTTTGAGCATTGTTGAGTGCCATTACTACATCGGTCAAATCGGCTTTGCCAGCAACTGCATCAACGGTTGTTTTTTCTGCCTCACGAGTACTCTTCACCATCTGCTTAGTTGCCGAAGCAACCATATCTGCAAAGGTACCAGCTTTTGGGGAATCAGGTGCTGAAATGCCTGAACCGCTGAGGTTCTGAGCCCGTTTAAAAGCATTAATTGCATCTGTCGGATTAATTGCCATTTTTGTTCCTTTTCAGAATTTTACCTGGGCGTAACTGGAACAGTTAGCGCAATAGATCTATAGTTCGTTGAATCATGCGTTTGGACGACTCAACCATACTTAAATTGGCTTGATAAGAACGCTGAGCCTCACGCATATCAACCATCTCTATCAGAGTGTTCACATTGGGCATCTTAATGTACCCATCCTTATCGGCAGCTGGGTGATTTGGGTCAAATTGCAGCCTGAATGGACTTTTATCTTTAAATGGGCCTCTCATTTTGACCAAATCTGCCTCGAGAGTTCGATCAAAAACATTCTTAAAGGTTACAACCCTACGACGATATGGATCATCTCCCACCTTCTCTGGGCCCGAATTGGCATTCGCCAAATTCTCCGATATCGTGCGCAACCGGGCACCCTGTGCGCGCATGCCAGAAGCCGATACAAACATAGAGGTTTTAAGATCGGAAGGCATTAAATTTCTCCTTGAAGCTTAATAACTATCGACCCGCGCCACGGCCAAGCGCGATGCGGAACAAAGACATATGCTTACGATATAAACTAGTAACAAGCTGGTGATCACCTGCGTTTTGGGTAGATTTCAACATTTGCTCTTCAAGCACAACGCTATTACCTGATGGGTTTATCTCGTAGTCTGCGTTTTCACGATTGATTCGAAAAGACTGGTCAGTGCCGGAACCTTTTATGTGTCCCTCGTGTGTTCTAGTTAACGCGCTACTAAATAACTTGTCGGAAGGCACCTTTCTAAAATCTATCTGCTTCAAGTCTTGAGCTCGATAATTAGGCGTGTCAGCATTTGCGATATTCTCTGCTATAACCCTCTGCCGCTGGTTCAACCAACCCAACTTTTGTTTCATCATACGAAAAACAGGAAAATCACCTAAATCCATTTCCGCCTCTTTTTGCTCAATACCGCTAAACATACGCCAGCACAAATTTGANGCGCTGCACGACCCGTGCCAGGCTTAAAAGNACAATTTAACAAAAAACCTTGTAACAAAAATACTACAGTATAAAAAGTTTATATAGTGTTCGCACTCATTTATGTAATCATTATAGTCAATTTACAAGTATAACGTCAAAGTTATTATTTCGTTTTATTTAATTTATCTTCATAAATGTAAAAAGAGCTCTTCTGACTTCACATCATTGTTTCTGCATATAAACCTAAGAAAGTAAGCAGCGTTTTTACGATTCTATGTTTTTGAGGGTGTTCTTCTTCTTCCTAGCAATACGTACCNCAATTTNACAGACGCGAATGCNCTGCCGGCTGTATGAGCAGGTTAACGACACAATAATAAACAATTGTTTTTATTACATTAATTTTTTCAATTCNGCNCGTAAACTTAGTTGTGCCTAAATATTCAAGTTGTTTTTCGTGTAAGAGAGAAAATCTTTGTTAAGACCGCTAGCACAGGGTAGGTTGTTATTGCACTACTCCTGTCCACTGCAGGCAAGACTGAGGAATACCTTGCGTAACAAACCATCCGAGAGAAGTAAGTCTAATTTCGAACCGGTAAAAAAGCGCTCCGGTGTAACAAAGACTTTNAATAGGGCAAAATCTGCCGCCGATGAAAAAATAGCAGTTGCTCTCTCATACGATCCGAGTGATGAGTACAGTGCTCCCGAAGTTGTAGCGACTGGTCGTGGACACATTGCAGAGCAACTTCTTAAACTCGCCCTCGAATATGGAGTTAAAATACACGAAGACGCCGATTTAGCAGAAATACTTCACGCACTTGATATAGGTGACGAAATACCCGTCGAAGCTTTCGTCGCTGTGGCTGAAATATTACGCTACATCTACGAAAGTGAGGGCGTCCAACCACCGGAGATTGCCGCAAATGCCGAGTAAATCAGACCTTCTTAATGATATAAACGCCATGGCTACCGAAGTAGGCACAGCAATGGANAAACTTCACAAAAATGAGATGGTAACTCTCGATGGGATCGAACCAAGGATCCGTGAAGTTATGGAGGCGGTTGCAGACTTGCCGCCTGATGACGCAGTAGAAATGCGACCTGCGCTTGTATCACTCCTCGAAAAAATGGAAACTTTTTCAAGTTCATTGCAGGAAAAAATAGATCAGCTGAGAACTATAGAGGCAGATACATCCCAAAATCCACCTACTCCAGATACGGATTCCACCGACACTACAGAAGACAAGAAAAATCTAGATGAAGATGTAAAGGCGAAAGATTGAGCGCAAAACACACTGCACATGAATTGATTTCNGCTTTATCTAGAGAAAAGCCTAAATGATAGAATTAGACTACTCCAGGTTCGTTTTGGCACTCATAATTGTCGTGGGGCTTATTGGNCTATTCGCTTTCGTGCTCCGTAGAGTCGGATTNGGCAATATAAGAACGANTTCGNGTTCCGGACAGCAACGGCGCCTTACAATCCAAGAAGTAGCATCCATTGACGCGCGTCGGAAATTGGTTTTGGTCCGCAGAGACGANACTGAACACCTCGTTTTGCTTGGCCTATCACAGGATTTGCTTATCGAAAGTGGAATTCCCGTTTCTGACACCGATGAAACTTTTATAAAAGGGATAAAGAAAGACAGCTCATTCAAACGGGTAATAACAGACGTGCTGAGTAAAAGAAAATGACCGTGAAGCTGCGGTTACCCATTGATGACCAGTTAGTTCGCAAAAGCTTTAGTCTTATTGTAATCGTGGGTGTTCTGATCTTATCCTGTAAGGCGTCATTTGCACAAAANGTTACAATGGATTTTGGGCAAGGCGGTGCGGCCGCAGGCCGAATAGTGCAACTCGTGGCCCTATTGACAGTGATTACGCTAGCACCCTCTATCTTGGTGATGGTCACGTCCTTTGTCCGTATTGTTGTTGTGCTGTCACTTCTACGCACAGCTCTTGGCACTCAAGGCACACCGCCCAATACAGTCATCATCAGCCTCGCACTATTTATGACCTTTTTCATAATGCAACCCACACTTGAGAAAGTTTACGATGATGGAATATCACCCCTTATTTCTGAAAGTATCACTGAGGAGCAAGCCTTCGAGCGATCTGTAGCACCNCTGCATGCATTTATGATTAGTCATGTCCGCGANAAAGATCTGACACTTTTTTTGGAAATGGCAAACGTGCCAAAAGTAAAAGAACCAAAGAACACGCCACTACGAGCTCTCATTCCGGCTTATATGATATCAGAATTACGACGTGCCTTTGAGATTGGCTTTCTAGTATTCGTACCCTTCTTAATCATTGATATGGTTGTAGCCTCGGTGCTCATGTCCATGGGCATGATGATGCTGCCTCCAGTAATGATTTCCTTACCCTTCAAGCTGATTTTCTTTGTACTAGTTGACGGCTGGTACTTGATCACGGGAAGCCTCGTGAAAAGCTTTAATATTGTTAGTTAGCCCCGGCAACCTAAGCTTATTTTTTATCTGAGGTAATTCGCTTTTCTCACTTTGAACCNAAGAGTAATATTTAAATTTTGATTATCCTTNTTCTCACTGTTTGATTGATACACCGTCAATTATTTCTTTTTCGACTCACTTTTCAATAGGCGCTTTCGATAATTGTTTAGGAANGCTTCAAAGTTATCAATCTCAGTGATTTTTTTGGATATACCTTCCATGTCACCCGTCACTGTCTGACGTGGACTGGCTATGTACGAAAACGAGTCACCCAAAGGACTATTTTTCATTGCCGGTCCGTATAGCTCTCGCGCCAGTTTAAGCCCTTGTTCGTCTTCATCAAGCCGCATTGCTACAGCCCAGTTAAGGACCCTCTGCGCACCTTTAAGGTCGTATCGATCTGTCGTTAAGGGCTCACCTGCTAACCGCTGCAATACCTTGCCTGCCTCGCGATAATTCTTGCCTCTCCAATAAATATCTGCACGCAACTGATCAGCAGCAATACTCACATCGCCAGCAAGAAGTGCTATTGCCTCTTCATTTTTGCCGAGCTCGAACATGGCCTTAGCACGAATCCGCCGTCTATCATCTTGGTTATTTTGCGATAACCCCGGACTAAAAGTAGACCGAAGCGTCTGAAGAGCCTCACGTGGCTTCTGATTTATCAGGTGGACGAGCGCTAACTTAGTACCGGCTTCTGATTTTTTGACACCTTTGAGCCTGAAGCGGATGTGATGACTCAGCAAATCTGTTGCGCGATCTAAAAGATCTACATCAACCAACCTGTCGGCAAGACGTCCAATCATAAAATCTCCATCCGGCCCGGCGGGTGTAAGTTCCCGNTATTCATCAAAAATAGCCAATGACGTGAGTGGTTGTAACTTGTCCGCCTCGCCGTCTAAAAAAAGTTTCCTAAAAGTTTTTGTCATACGCTTGGCTATATCAACAGTGCGTTTATTTTTGGGGAAATAACTCATCGCAACACGTAAGCGCAGCAGACCCTTGCTATATTCGCCTTTCTCAAGATAGTGATTCCCAAGTGTCTCTAAGACGTTCAATTCAAGCTCATCGCCACGCCAACGATAGCGAAGCCGCTCTAAACGGTCTATGGCCTGATCTCTAGTCACTATTTCCTGTTTCATCCCCAAATTGATTAAAGCCAACTCACTTCGCGCTCCGCTAAACGGATCTCCACTGTCCCTAGACTGTCGCCAAAATGCCTCCGCGCCATCTAAGTCCCCATTTGCCCTTGCAAGTAGTCCCAAACTATATTGAAGCCGAGCNTTATGATCACGACGCATATTCTTTTCATTCTGTTTGACCAAGTCCACCCAATCTTTTGCTGACTCTGAATTAAATGAGCGAAGCGCCGCCTCAATTCGCTCTAGACCAATTATGGTTTTCAATGGCTCGGGATAAGTTCTCAGCACTGTATCACTATTGCGAAAATCAGCCGATGCCTGTTTCCATTCGCCACGTTTTGCATTCAAAAAGCCGCGCCAGAGTTTGGCTTCACGGAATTTAATTAAACGCGGATTATCAAGATCCTCTCTTGCAAGAACTANACGATCAGAGAGCACCCGAGATGCCCCTCGCAATGCGATAAATTCTGTTCGCAGCGTCATTTTTGGGTTAGCTCTCTCAAGAACACGAAGAATTCCCAAAGCTTCAGGTCCGAGGCCTCGCGCAAAATAGAAACGTGCGAGATTCAGTCGAGCCTGCTCACGCTGCTCTTCAGGCACCTCAACTACACTCAGTAAAGCTGCCTGCCGTTCAGGTATAAAATCAGCCTCTCCACCGTTTATCCAAACCTGCGGTTCAAAAAGTCTCTCGCCAAGCAATGGATCATTCCGGGTTCTATTTNCCTCAGGAGAAATGGCTGATACAAATAAACCTCCACTAGCGGCCAAAAGTATGCCTTTGCCGCGCGCATTTTGCATCCTTAACCGGTCTGAAAGAGGAATAAGCGCCACCCCTTGGCTTGATGGCAAAACCTGAAATTCAGGATAGATATGCTTTTCCCCTATACCCCTTCCAGGGGCCGCCATGGGCGCGACTTTTATCGAGTCACCAATGTCAGGATCCTTAATGGTAACTATGCTGTCAGCTGCAACACCAGCAAAAAGAAGCTGAGCCCCCCCTCCTTCATCAGCCGTAAAATCAAGCGGTATCGGAATGTCGGGGGTGATGGGCCAGCGACCAAAACTAACCTCCCAATTAGTGCCGATTTGGCTCACCTTAGGATTTATTCCTTCCTTAGTTTTAAGGCGCAACACCGTGGCTTCAGTTGCAGGAAGCTGTACGATATCACTTACAAGCGATTTGCCAGCTGATCTAAGCGACTCAAGCTCGAGCGGCTTTTCGCGGTCGAAAACCACCCAAATAAAATCTCCCCGCCGAAACACCGCTGCACCAACAGATTCTGGCCAGCCAAACACAAGGCTGACAGATTTTGAAACAGGTTCATTATCAACTCTATTTGCTTTTCCACTGGATTTTACNGACGACCGTGAAGGTCCNTCGGCCCGTTTCTGCGCAAGAAGTTTAGATGGTGTTATTTGTACTGCTTCTTTGTCTGCCTTCGGATTCACTGAAGGTGATGATTTGGAATCCACTTTAACCGCTGGAGACGGTAATAATTTTGGCAGTTTTTCAACCTTTGGCGTCGGAGCCGCCAGCGGCTTTATATCAGGCGCTACTCTAGCTTTTACNTCAGCATTTGCACCAGGCAAGACTACTGNGTCTGCTTTGTCATTAGCTGCAGCAGCTATAGTAGAGTTTTGACCGATTTTACTTTTTTTTGCAGTATTTTCGTGTTGTTTTTTTGGTCTGGCAAGTGGCTTTACGCCGGTAGCTTTTNTNATGCTTTTTTTATCAATCGGTTCAGGTTTGGATAAAAGCAACCCTTTCGATTCTTCTGACTTATACTTAGTGGAGCTCCCAGAGACATTTGCCGATTCCGTAGTTTTCTTTCCCGAGTTTACATTTGAAACTTTTTCTTTCTTACGTGGCTCAACACGATTAATTTTTGACGGGGAAATCCGCTTAACACTCTTTTTTGCTGGAGTTTTGGGATCATAGATATCCAGCACAATACGATTACCAGCACGAAAACTGCGCGANGCTCGGTTTGGGGTTTTTTCAACAGAGAATTCTAATCGCCCAGCAAGATTTAAAGCGACAGGATTGGTTATGCCTGATGGCAAACGTTTTTTTAGCTTGGGTAGATCAATGGTGGCCTCTTGATCAAAACTAAGCGAAACTTTTGTGGGCAAACTACGAACACGATAGTTAATTTTGCGGTTCCAATCGAAGACAAAGCGTGTAAACCCTTTGTTGCTGCCCACCCTAACGTTAATACTNGGTCGCGCCTCGGGTTTAGGGAGAACAGGTCTGTTCGCCTCGATTTCATTCACTCCTAAACGTCTCAGATCTATGATAATTGAATTACCCCGGGGATATGTCCGAAGCTGAAATTTACCTTTCAAACCAAACTTCGCTACCCGTCCTTGACCCGAGACTGCACCTTTAACAAGGTAATCTTTAAGTGTTATTAACAACTGTTTTAGATCAGAACTGAACTGGCGTTCAAAACTGACAATTAAATCACTACCATTTATCACCGCCCGATATTTTACCGGACGCGACCAATCGAAAACAATTCTTCCGAAACTTTCGCGTGCCCATCCTTGAACTGCCACTTTCTCCTGAGCTGCCAACGGAGCGATCAAGGTTGTTCCATAGATAGCCGCTACATATACCACAACCCTAAAAACGAGTGTGAACCTCATCTAAAATCACCTTTTTCGGGATGAATTATTATATCAACGCGCCTCGCCAACTTATCGCGCCAACCAGAGGAGAAGCGTTCCCTAAGCAACTGATAATGCGATGCACCATGCCCTAAAACTACAACCCTTTTTTTATAACCACTTTTTTTTAGTTCAGTTGAAACTGCCAATGCCCGAGCTAGTGACAGCTTCCAATCAGACGCTAGAATCTCATTATGATCTCCATTCGGTGCACTGTGCCCCTCAAGATCAATACGATTCTCAAGTGTCGAAATCACCCCGCCCAGGTTAAATAGTATTTTCTTAGCTTGGTTGGATAAATCGGCTTCACCAGCCTTAAAGAGAGCTTCATCGGGTAACGACACAATCAAGGAATTGTTCAAATGGTAAACGCCTGCTGTTTTCAATATTGGATCAGCCTTGAATGTCTCCTCTAATACTTCACCGAGATAGCCGAGTGGCAGTGCAGGTGCAAGCTCTCTTGAAGATGGTGCAGTATCCCTGCCTAAAATTGACTCGGCCTTCTCGGAACCAGTGTTGGACAAAGCCAGCTCAGGGACTAATTGTTGCCATTTTTCTGATTGTAATGTTGACATNGAAAACAGCAGGACAAAAAAAGTTGTCAATATTGCAGTGAGGTCTCCGAAGCTTAATAGCCATGAAGGAACCGNCCCTTTTTCTGTTTTGCCATGANCCTCAAAGTTGTTGAAATTGACCATCTACTGCGCCAGTCGTTGTAATTTGTGTTTCAGCTGACCAATGTCATTTATTCCAAATCTAACCAGCACCGAATTTTTTTTGCCTTTATACAATCCTAGCGAAACTTTAGATGCCGGAGCGCCAAAATCTATCATTCTCTGAGCGAGCACTTCCGCACGCTTTATGGCTANTTCNGTGCCATGATGCACTCGTGTGATNNCTTCGTCTCCAGAGCTAAAAATTAGTTGAATGTAGCCCGNAAAACCTGGCGTCTCAGCACCCAACGCACGTGCCGTGCGACTTAGCAAGTCCNGNCGGTCGCTTCTTAGGTTTGCCTCGCCGCCAAGAAAAAGTTCATTTGCTGAAAAAGTGATCTGTACATTGTTCGGTGTGCGCGAGGTTATAAGATTTTCTTTTTCGACAAAACTAACCCACAAATATGTAATTTTTGACAGAAATACTTCTGGTGAAAGCAAATCCTCAAAGACAGGTAAAGTGGACCGATCAGGACCATTAGAAAAATCTTTTGCCTGAAAAGTCTCTGCTAGTGAAATCAGCACTCCCCTTACTTTACTCTCTTCTAATTTTGCCGTGGCATTGAGAAGTATGAAAAAAGCGAGTAGCAACAGAAAAAGACAAATCAACAAGTAAGGGGCCATGTCTTTTGGAAGGGGTAATTTTTGTTCGTAATCTTGATTCATCTAAAAATCATGGCTCCGTTGTGCAAAAAAAAACTCTGATATAAAATTAAAAATTACCCACTATTGTTATTAATTTGCACTTCAATTCTGCCACATTGAAAGGTGTTTGAATGTAGGTGCAAAGTCTATCAACTGACGGATTAGTCATTGCAGAAACTTTGCCTTGGCCAGTTACAAGAAAAAAAGGAGCGTCTTTCAAATTACGGTCCGTGCAAATTTTATCTATCATATCCATTCCTNCCAAATGAGCCATTTTTTCATCTGCTATAACCAAGCCGTATTTCTTACGATGTAGCATNTCTATGGCCANNTTAACTCCGAGGGATTGATCAACATTCTTAAGGCCAAGCTGCTTAAGTAAATTACGAACAATCCGAAGCATTTCCAAATGATCATCGATAATTAAGACGGGCATATTCAGGTNAACATCCAACTTTGCCGCGCCTCCTGAAGATTACAAACCCTACCTCAAGCAGCCCTGGACCCCACCTACTATTCCTCGAGCGCAATTTCGACCAACTCCATTCATTTTGGCAAAGAAAATGGTTTCTTTTGCTCAGCTAGCTCGCGCGTTACAACACGGGCTTTCTTGACTTCCATGGCTGAAATGATCATTGCCACCTTCCGAACGCTCATTTTGGCAACAACTCCCATCAAAACAGTCATGTCAAGTTCATTGAAGATTCGNGCAGCATCTTTTGGTTTCATGCTCTCATAAATTTTAACCAAATTTCGCAACCGAGCTTTTTCTTTCTCATCGGCCGCACCCAACAATGATTTAATTTCCTGACGTATCTTTTTCAACTCACCCTGCTTAGTGACTAATTTTAATTCTGCAGCTTGCAACAAACCTTCCCGACGCGCTATTTGCCGCTCCCGACGATCCAATGTCTTGCGCCGCTGAGACAGTTCCTGAAGAATCAAAATTTCGGATCGGCTGAACTCCAAGGGGTCAATATTTTCTTCCTTAGCTTTGTCGCCAGGCTGAGTAGATACAGGTGCCTCTTTCTTTTTGTTTGCCTTTTCCTCATCGGATTTTTTTACCTGCGGGTCACGCTGCGGCNTCTCNTGCGCTCGTGCTGTTTGTATTTCAATACCCCCCTCAATATCACCGAACTCAACCCAAATNGAGCCTGCTTTTAAAGTCAGAATTAAAGTGGCAACAAAAATTAAAACTGGCAATAAACGAATGCGACTCAGCATTTTTTCACCTCATGCCTTCAAGAGCTTTAAGAAGGTCTGATTTTTTTTCCTTGCGCTTGCTCTCAGGGTCGATACCGTCATCCTGTTTGCCGCTAAGCTCCGAAACACTTTCGTCAACTGCGGCAGCGGCCATAGGTTTATTTTGTGATCTACNATAACTCTTTGATTGAGATCGGCGACCATTATTAATTGCGGACTCTAACCTGTCAGCCATTTCATTGGCTCGCTCTACCATAAATGATAATTCATCGCGCAACGTAACTGCCTTCACTACTTTTTCTTCCAAGACCTCCACCGTTTCACTGGCCTTACTTTTGAGCCGTAAAATACTATCTTCGGCGCGCTCCGTGGATGTAGCGAATGTCGTCAGCAATTTTTCTAACTCAAACTTATCGTTTCTTAAATCACTAAGCTTCTCATTCAGGCGCCAAGCGTAATAAATCATCATTGCCAACATACCAACAAGCAACAACTCAAATAGAATGGAGATTTCGGAAAACATTAATTACGTCTCCATATCAGTTTCAACACGGACCGCGATATTGCCATCTCTTTGTCCCATTGAAGCATGAAACATCAGCAATTCACCACAATGGAGGGAAATCAGAGACTCTGGTGTCGCCTGCAATTGAAGTCGCGAACCTACACGCCAGTTTACAACATCGTTGAGTGTAACAGTTACCTCGTCGAGAACCGCTTGCAATCCAACCTCGGTATGCCAGACCTCAGTTGCCAGATGATTTTCCCAGATGGGATCACGACCAAACTTTTCACCCATAAACATTTGCAGCAAAAGCTCGCGCACTGGCTCTATCGTCGCATACGGCAGCAATAGCTCAAGATGCCCTCCACGGTCCTCCATATCAATGCGCAGTTTTGTTACAATTGCTGCATCCGTAGGCCTTGCAATCGTTGCAAAACGAGGATTTGTCTCAAGTCTGTCGAATTGAAAAGCAACCGAGCTGAGCGGATCAAAAGCTGCTGATAGATCAGAAAGGACGACCGCAAGCATGCGCTCCACTAGGTTACGCTCGATAGTGGTATACGGCCGCCCCTCAATCCTCATGGCTGCGGTACCCCGGCGCCCGCCCAGCAACACATCAACAATCGAGTAAATTAGCGTACTATCAACCGTAATGAGACCAAAATTATCCCACTCCTCCGCTTTGAAAACACCGAGCATAGCAGGGAGAGGCAATGAGTTGAGATACTCACCAAAGCGGATTGATGTGATGCTATCGAGGCTCACCTCCACATTGTCCGAGGTGAAATTGCGCAAACTTGTNGACATCATTCGTACTAAACGGTCAAAAACCACCTCAAGCATGGGGAGCCGTTCATACGACACCATCCCACTATCGATGATGGCCTTAATCCCCGTTTTTTGAATTGCGCTTTCGCTGCCCTCATTTATTCCTAGTAGACTATCTATTTCATCTTGATTAAGAACTCGCGACGCAGCGTCAGAGCCATCGCTGTCCCCGCTTAGCTCCTCTTTCTCTTCGCCGCCCTCTTCTTGCGCCGAAGCATCTATTTCTTGTTCGACTTCTGTCTNTAGGTTTTCGTCTTCATCAGCCATGCCATCGACCCTTCAGTTTTCCGGCCTTTCCTTAACAGTAACAGCCAAAGCTCATCCACCACTCTTCGGCATGTAGAAAGCACACCGTCACTGAACTAGCATTTCCTTAAATANAACATCTTTAATTTTTACTGGGTGTGCAGCAGCATTCACCCGCGCAAGCAGCTCCTCCTTAACNCTATATAGACCATGTGAGCCTTGCAATTCCTCGATCCGAAGTTCGCGCAAAAACACCTGAAAGTTATCTACGATACGTGGCATAACCTGCTCTATGCGCGTTTGATCGCTAGCCTTTTGCAACTCCAAATTAATTCGCATTTTGAGGAAACTTTGTTTACGTCCTGGACCAGCACTAAGCGTCACGACCATTTCGTCTAGTTCCAAATAACTTCCGGGCTCGTCCGCTTCGGCAGGATCAGTCGCAATTTCTGTCTTCTCAGCCTCCTCGCTTGAAGCAGAACTAAACATTCCAGAAAAATATGCGCCGGCTCCACCGCCTATTAGCAGCACCAAAGGAACCACCACAAACAGAATGATTTTTTTTCCGCCTTTTTTGCTTTCCGCGCCATCAGCTAAATCGTCATCTTCGGCCATTTACGTTTTCCTTAACGATCCTGCGGGTATATATTTTTAATATTTACAAATAAAATTAATAATTACAAATAAATTTTTTAAAAAAACATAGTGAATGCAATTAAATATAATAATAGCAAATGTTCATAACAGTTAAACACAAGTCAATATAAGTGAAAAACAAATTCAAAAAAATAAATATTTTTAAAAAATTTCTAACTTCATCTCCAAGTCATTCAACCGGCCACAGATACTTTTTCATGTTGCGAAAGCTGATAGCGCGGCAGAAAATACCCGGCAAAGCCTGCCAGACCGCAACTAATTGGACGACATAGTGACGGATGTTTAATCCCAAAGCATTGAAAAAAAACATTAAAAATTATGGCATACGGCATGCACCGCCAAAACNGCGATTAGTAAATGTTTAACAACGGGCCAGCAAACGCACTATGGAAAATTCCATCTACATCGCGCTTTCCAGTCAAATGGTTTTGCGGCGCCAATTGTCCATGGTGGCAAATAATTTGGCCAACGTTAATACGCCTTCATTTAAAGGCGAACAAATGTTGTTTTCTGAGTATTTAACAGACGCAGAAAATACAAAATTTGGCGCAAATGACTCAAAATATCATTTTGTCCAAGCAATCGGTAANATGCGCGATCTTGCTGAGGGGCCAATGAACCGAACAGGTAACGAGCTAGACGTTGCNATTGATGGTGAGGGCTATTTCATCGTCAATACGGAAGAAGGTAAACGATACACACGCCATGGTCGATTCCAACTTAATCAAAACAATGAGCTGATAACGGCGGCGGGCCACGTTGTGCAATCTGAGAATGGCGGCCCTATCACTATACCAGNTGAAGCAGTGAACATATCAATCTCAACGGATGGCACCGTGGCGAATGGTGACCAAAATATTGGTAAGATAGCATTAGTAACTTTTGAGGATCAGCAAAAACTCGAAAGAGGCCAAAATAACTTATATGAAACGGATCAGATTGAGAAACCACCGGAACGAACCAATATCGTTCAAGGAATGCTTGAACAATCAAATGTAAATTCAATTATCGAATTAACGCAGATGATCGAAATACATCGCAAGCACGACAGCGTNAAACGGGTTATTGATGACGAACATAGGCGTATTGAAAGAATGATTAATCGTCTGGGGCAGTCCAGTGGCCAATCATAATAAAAGTACAATGAATAGTGATCTCTAAAGGAAGATAACGATGCGTTCACTTAATATCGGCGCTACCGGCATGTTAGCTCAACAGCTCAATGTTGAGGTAATTTCCCACAATATCGCTAACATGAATACTACCGCGTACACTCGCCGTAGAGTGGAATTTCAGGATCTCCTATACCAAAACTTGCGGCGTGTCGGTTCCACATCATCTGATACGGGGACGATTGTACCCGCGGGTGTCCAGGTTGGACTAGGCGTTAAGACTGCTGCTGTCTACCGTATTACTGAGCAAGGAAATTTGACCCTTACCGAAAATTCCCTGGATGTAGCGATTAACGGAGAAGGCTATTTCCAAGTAACATTGCCGAGTGGAGAAACCGCCTATACCCGATCAGGTGCATTTCAANTGAGTGAAGACGGAGAAATTGTAACCGTAGATGGCTTTACTATCCAGCCAGGCATCACGGTGCCTAGCGATGCTGTAGACGTCACTATCAATTCGAGTGGACAAGTAGAAGTAAAACTAGACGGTACCGTCACACCTACCGTAGCCGGACAATTAGAACTTGCTGTCTTTGCAAATGAGGCGGGACTACTTGCAATTGGCGACAATTTATTTCTGGAAACCCCAGCTTCCGGNACAGCTACTACAGGTAATCCTGCTGCAACCGGATTTGGAAGTTTGCAACAGGGATTTCTCGAGACCTCAAATGTGAATGTGGTTGAAGAGATTACCAATCTCATTACTGCACAACGAGCTTATGAAATGAATTCAAAAGTAATTGANACTTCGGACCAAATGATGGCAACCATAAGTAACATCAGGTAAATGCATATGAAAATGATGACGATGTTCCTGATAAAACACTTTCGCCGATCAGTTCTTACATTACTGGTTCCCAGCATAATGCTTATAATGTCATTGCCTGCTTTTGCGGTCTCGCTCCATCCGCACATTATGTTAGAGGGTAAAAATCTTACACTTGGAGATGTTTTTGACGGGGCAGGTAAATATGCTGACAGAATAATCGCCCGCGCACCAGCACCCGGGAAGCGCGCCACTTTGTCACCCGAATGGCTAGCCTATGTTGCACGCTCCTATAATTTACAGTGGGCTCCATCTTCAGCCCAAGACATTGCCGTAGTGCAAAGAACAAGTCATGTTATCGGAAAAGAGGAGATTGGAGTAAAAATACTTGCCGCACTTAGGCCCGAATTACCCCGCTCCGAGGTATATACCGTAAATTTCGACAAACGGAAAATAGAAGCGCATCTCCCTACCGACATACCGCCGTCGCTCAACATCGAACGCATTACGCGTGATAAAATAAGCAACCGCTTTTTTGCAATTCTCACAGCTGATAGAGGCCGTCACCGCCATACAGTATCTGGCACATTACTGCGCATGATAGAAATTCCTGTAGTAATCCGTCGAATACGTAAAGGCGAAATAGTCGATCATGATGATGTTCAAGTAATAACGGTAAGCGCTAAACAAATAGGTCCAAATATCTTAGTGGACCAAAATGAGCTAATTGGAAAAGCACCGCGTCGAACTCTTATAGAAAATCGGCCAATACGCGCCAGAGACGTACGTCAACCGCTACTAGTTAAACGCGGCGGACTTGTCTCAATGATCTATCAAACCAAGTTCATGCGCATCTCAGCGCGCGGTAAAGCTAAACAAAATGGCTCGCGAGGCGAAGCTGTNAGAGTAGAAAATATTGGAAGCAAGAAAGTCGTCGAGGGCGTGATCACGGGCCCTGGCGAAATCACGGTAACTTTTGACCATCTNGTTGCCAGAAAATAGGAGCTGTGTCTGATGCCACAGATTGTAAGACCTTTTAACAAGCGCCTCGCCACAGTACTGCTAGCTGGCACAATGCTTGTTAGTTGCAACTCTCTTGATAGACTGGCGAACGTCGGAGCAGAACCTTCGATGACAAACATACAGAACCCTACACACCAAAATGGGTATAAACCGGTCAGCATGCCAATGCCAAAACCAGTAGTCGCAAATCAGGAAATAAATTCTCTTTGGCGACCTGGTTCGAAAGCCTTTTTCAAAGACCTGCGCGCAAGCGAGATAGGCGATATCGTNACTGTTATCGTTAACATAAGCGATAAGGCAGACATTGATAATGAAACGGACCGCACCCGAACCAATACAGAGGACGCAGCAGCCGGTTCCGCGCTTGGTTACGAGACCCAGCTAAACCAGATTTTGCCTGAAGCAATTGCCCCAACAAGTTTACTTGATTTAGACAGCTCTAATCGTTCAAATGGTAAAGGTACCATTGACCGCTCTGAAATTGTTCAAGTGCAGGTTGCTGCTGTCGTAACTCAGGTTCTTCCAAATGGTAACTTGGTTATTCACGGCCGACAAGAGACACGTGTCAATTTCGAAAATCGTGAACTCCAAATTGCTGGCGTAATAAGACCTCAGGATATAGATAACTCAAACCAAGTTGCATTTGAAAAGATTGCTGAGGCTCGACTTGCTTACGGTGGACGCGGGCACATTACTGATGTGCAACAAGCACGATATGGTCAGCAAATCGTCGATATAATATTTCCATTCTAATGACATTGTTAAATCCAGATACAGAGACCTAAAGNCACTCTANCAGAAAAATTCGCGCGATCCTTNGCTCTCTTTACCCCTCCCAAGCAAGGTCGACGCGTTAGTCGAGGCCAGTATCTAAAAGATGCTGGCCTCGTTATTACAAAGGTGATGACAGCATTTTATAACGCTAACCCTTTTTACAATTATCAAAAATTATTCTGAAATTGATTTGGCATTGCAATTTGCCGAGCATGAATCCATTGATTGTGAAAGGATGGTTTCTAATGCCTCAACGACGAAATTTCGCCATTTCTACCCTAGCCCTAAGCTCAATCTCATCTAAAACCTGGTTCAACTCTGGATCTTCCACTTCACCGCGACCTTCCCTCAACATTTGAGTAATAGACTCAAGGTCATCTGGGGGAATCACGCCACCAATAAGCCCGATCCGGAGCTCCTCAAGCTTATCAAGAATGCTTTCGCCCCACCGCTGCCCCTTGCGAGACCGACCATCAACGGCATCGTCCACCTCCTGTATAGCCAATAGCGCATCCACCGCTTGAGTCGGAGCCGCGCCACTAACACCTCCAATCCCTCCGCCTGCTTGATCGAGGGCCTCACTAAATTTAGCATCGCCAGCCTTACCTGTTTTCCCAGTACGTTTCACTGGCGTAGAAGGTCGGACTGATCCTGTTCGTTCTATTTTCATACCAATAGCATAGCCCTTTTTTACACAATACAAAACGTCTTAACTTTTAAATTTTAAGTCTCATATGTTCCAATCCACGAAGGGCAATCTTTGCCGGCCGATCGGCAGCCCTTGCCCCAAAACGTCTAGCACAAAAGCGAGAAAAACTCTCTGGGGTTTTTATATAGTAAATTCAGTTATTTACAAATCTACAAAACTGGCACGAGCTTCGCTTTTATACAGGGTGGATGAACATGTCCGAAGAAAGGCCAATGAAATGTGGTTTGTGGCAGAACAGAATGTTGCCGTTAACTTTTTGCCGGTTTGGCAAAATTTGTATCGCAAGGTGATTTCTACACTTTTGGGCATTACAATCTTAGTTGGATTGGCCCAAAGTGTCGCTGCTCAATCACGTATTAAGGATATCGTAGACTTTGAGGGTGTCCGCGAAAATCTGCTAGTCGGTTATGGCTTGGTNGTAGGATTAAATGGAACAGGCGATAGCCTTGGTAGTGCAATATTTACTAAAGAAAGTCTTATCGGGATGCTCGAACGTCTGGGCATTAATGCACGTGATAATAGCCTAGATACAAAAAATGTTGCAGCTGTAATGGTCACGGCAAAGCTACCGCCATTTTCTCGCCAGGGCACTAANATAGATATTACAGTTTCCTCGTTAGGTTCTGCATCGAATCTTTTAGGGGGCACGTTGTTAGTGACGCCACTACTTGCGGCAGACGGAGAAGTATATGCTGTGGGTCAAGGAAATTTGCAAGTCGGCGGGTTTGCGGCCGCTGGCAATGCGGACCAGGTAGTTAAAGGCGTGCCAACGAGCGCTCGCATTCCAAACGGAGCAATCATTGAACGAGAAATACCATTTCAACTTGCAACCTTAAAAAAAGTGCGACTGTCACTCCGCAACCCTGACTTTACAACCGCTCGGCGCGTCGCGCGCGCGGTAAATGCTTTCGTTGGCCGGCCGGCGTCTCGTGTAATCGATCCAGCGACTGTCCAACTTACCGTGCCAGATAATTATCAAAATCAAGTTATTGAGCTTTTGACGGATATCGAGCAACTCCGCGTAGAACCTGACCAAATTGCTAAAATTGTAATCGACGAACAATCGGGAATAATTGTAATGGGCGAAAATGTTCGTATCTCCAGCGTTGCCATTGCTCAGGGTAATTTGACTATACGAATCACTGAAACGCCGCAGGTGTCCCAGCCCGCGCCTTTTTCAAATACAGGCGAGACAAAAGAGGTAAACCGCACAAAAATAGAGGTAGAGGAGGGCAAAAGTAAACTTACCGTTCTTGGAAGTAGCGTGACCCTCCAAGAATTGGTGAATGGCATAAATGCGTTAGGCATAGGGCCACGAGACATGATCAGCATTTTACAAGCGATCAAAGCTGCCGGCGCAATGCAAGCAGAAATCGAGGTGCTGTAATGGATATATCATCAAGCCTTGCTAAGGCTCAGTTCAGTAACGTGCAAAAACCGAATGAAATTACGGCTTCAAAAGTAAAAACATTTAGCGNAACTCAGGCTCGAAAAGCCGCCGAGGATGTAGAGGCTTTTTTTCTTTCCCAAGTATTTGAAACGATGTTCGCCGGCATAAAGACAGATGGCCCTTTTGGCGGCGGCCAAGGAGAAAAAGTATTCCGTTCCATGTTGGTTCAAGAATATGGAAAAGCCGCAGCCAAAGCGGGTGGTTTTGGATTAGCAGATGAAGTGCAGCGTGAAATTTTAAGTTTACAGGAGACCCAGAAATGAACCCGAATGCAATTGCCAGCGAACTTATAGATGCGACGGAGTCAATTATAACGATAATTGAACAAGAAAATTCTTTGCTCAAGGAAGCGCGTGTAGATGAAATTGAGCCATTAATTGAGGCAAAAAAATCACTNGTGGAAGTATANGAGCATCGATTGCATGANGCTGCCGAGAATAAAACGTTTCTTAATGACGTCGACACAGCCCTGCGTGAAAAACTTCAAAAATCTAATTTTCGGTTTCAAGATGCAGTTCGCAGTAACGTGCATGCGCTCCGCGCTGCGATGACAGTGAATCACCAGGTTGTGGAGACCATTGCCCATTCTATTGAGAACCAACAAATAGCGCCTGCGGGATATTCCGCAACCGGCCAAGGTAAGAGGGCACAAGCAGACAAGCAAAAAATGGCGGGTAAGATTGCATTTACATTAAACGAAGAATTTTAAACTCATAATTGACAGTTTACAGGGAATAAAAAATGAGCCTNACGCTCGCAATTCAATCAGCAGTAAGTGGTCTTCAGTCAACCCAGAGAGCGCTGCAAGTCACTTCTGAAAATATAGCTAACGTGAATACCGATGGTTACTCGCGTAAAGATGTTTCATTCTCTCAAACAACGCTGGCNGGTGTCGGGGTCGGGGNTCAAATATCTGCAATTACACGCTCCGTGGACGAATTTTTATTAAGACAGATTCGAGAAACCCAAACCATTACTAACAATTATGAAGTGCGCGATAAATTCATGTCGGAAATTCAGGCATTGTTTGGCACCCCATCGGACGATAATTCAGTAGCGACTTCCCTAGTTGGCCTAAAAAATGCTTTCGAAGCGCTAGCATTAACACCGGAAAATCAGGCTTTTCAGTTTGAAGCCATTGCCGAGGCGCGTGAGCTAGCGCTCAGGGTTCGTACCCTTGGAGAAAATATCCAACGTCTCCGCACCGAGGCAGATGCAGAAATTGCGAGACTTGTAAGCCTTACCGATGCCGGCATCGAAAATGTCTCTGCACTCAATGTGCAAATTCAGCGGGGAGAATTAATCGGNGAAGACACCAGCTCACTCAGAGATGGCCGTGACCGTGAACTGGAAGCACTATCGGAAATGATTGACATTCAGGCAATAGAGAATTCAGACGGGCGGATTGATCTATTCACAAAAGGTGGCAGAACACTTTTAACCGGCAGCATTGCGATTGCTCTGGATCATAGTGCAGCAGGAGGATTAAACGCCGCCACCCAATATCTTGACCCAGATGATCCCGCATATCCAGGTGGTATTACGGGTATTTTTCTCAACGGCTCTACAGCCGCAGCGGATGATATCACCCCAGAAATAAGTGGCGGACAGCTTCAGGCACTCATTGCCTTGCGGGATAAGGTCTTACCAGATTTACAGTCTGAGTTGGACCAACTGACTAAAACCATTGTGCATGAAGTAAATAATCAACATAACAAAGGTACGGCTACACCGCCTCCGACTAGCCTAACGAGCACACACAGCTTTGCGACGACCGACGACATACAAGGCACTGGTGCCGTGCGAATATCGGTAATTGACCGTACCACTGGTGCGGTCGTTGAAAATCTTGATATCGCTGATCTTAGTACCATTGGTGATGCCGGATCCATGGTGAACTCAATAGATGCTATGACCAATGCAGCTGCATCAATTAATTCAAATGGCAATATTGTGATTAGTTCTGATGATGCGGCAAACGGTATCGCAATTAATGTGAGTACAAGCGCATACACTACAGTCGGAGCGAATACCCGAAATTTCGCACACTACTTTGGATTCAATGACATGTTCCAAGCGGTTACCGATAATTCCGATTATAATTCTTTTGTGTCTTCTCAACAGGCGGATAGTACTACTGCATTGGGAATAGCCGGAACGCTTACATTTGATATCGACCAAAGTACCGCCGTCACCGTGACCTATGCCGCAGGAGACGATCTAGAGGCTATAGCGAGTAACATCGATACAACCGCCGCGATTTCGAGCGCCAACATTACTGCGTTCGTTGCTAATGATGCAAGCGGCAGGCGGCTTGTTATCATGAGCGAAGACAATAGTAACTTTATTGTTACCGATAGCGGCACCCTACTATCGGGCATCAACATGGATATCGATGAACGTAGATTTTCCAATGTGTTTGCGGTTCGCTCCGAGATTGCCGATGACCCAACACTGGTTGCGCGAGGCACACTTAGCTTAACGGCAGCGGCGACAGAAGATGGTATCGTCTCTGGGGATGGCACAGCAGCAAATAACATTGCAGGCCGTTTTGACACCCAATTAGAATTTGCAACATATGGCGGAATAGCTGGAACAAATACAACTATATCTGGCTATGCATCACAAATCCTCTCATTGCAAGCTTCAATCGCAGCCGAGGCAAAAAATCAATTTGAATTTAATAGCGCCTACCTTGAGTCCCTNAAGTTCCGAAGTGATGGAGAAAAGGGCGTTAACTTAGATGAGGAACTTTCTGAACTCGTTATTCTCGAACAAGCATTCAACGCCGCCGCTAGGATAGTATCTGTTGTAGATGCGATGTTTGATGAACTCTTTAACTCCGTCACTTAGAGGTTGTTAAAATGGTTACCAGGATAGGATCCCATGCTCAAAGCCAAATAGTTCTGCAAGCCACACTTCGTACNCAAGCAAGATTATTTGATAGCCAAACTCAAGTGGCAACAGGAAAGAAGACACAGACTTTTTCCGGACTTGCAGGTGATGCCCAACGGCTTCTAAATGCTAAAGCTGATCTCGCCAAGACTGACCAATTTCTTGAAAATATAGAAATCGCTGAGCAGCGCCTTGATATGATGTTATTCTCAGTAGACCGGGTTGATGAGGTTGCTCGAGAGATGCGCTCACTTTTTCAGAGTGCTCGTAACGGTGACACCGCAAATGTTCTCGACGTTCCCAATATGGCCNAACAGTTTCGTGATTTAGTTGTCGATCTGCTAAATGCAAAAGATAACGAACGCTTTTTATTTTCCGGAGGAAAGACCGATACAAAACCCGTCGATCTTGGCAATGGCATTTATACAGCCCCTGCTCCACCGCCATATGATGACGGCCCGGACACTGGCTATTATGAAGGGGATGACACTGTTAATTCGGTGAGAATCGATAATAGTTTTGTTGTCTCTTACGGTGTTTTAGCCAATGCCGACCCTTTTGAGAAAGTAATAAGGGCGTTGGATAATATAGCGCAAATGTCTTTCACTGAGCCTCCTACTGCGGATGAACTCGCAGTCGTAGAAGCAGCTATCACAGANCTAAATGAGGCAATAGAGGACAATGGCGTCAATCCAACCCTTCAGAATATTGCGTCGGGAATAGCGCTCGATCAAAATCTGATTGCAGAACAACGCAGTAAGCATAGAAGCGTCAAAGTTTTCCTTGAAACTAAAATTGGTGATATTGAAAACGTGAATACAGCTGAGGCAGTTGCTAAACTTAACTTTGAACAGGTACAGTTGGAAGCATCCTTTCAAGTCATCTCGCGCATACAACGCCTCACTTTGAACACTTTCTTTTAGATGTCTGATAAGAAGTAGCCTGCTGGTATATGTGTTTTTTTAGATAACGCAAGAAACTATATTTCTTGCTTTGAGTAGTGCAGAGTGTCCAATTATGGATTCGACATAGATGGCATCACAGTCCGAGGATAAGTCACCTGGCGGTTTCTTTGTTGGGTCTGCAAATCAAGTGCTCGATCAAATCTTATCTCGGATTGATGACGGCCAACACGAAAGTGCAGAAAATATCCTACGCCAATTGATTAAAAATCGTCCCGGCCATGCCGAAGCTTGGAACCTGCGAGGAGTGAATGCAATCAAAGGAGGTGGCACTGAATTAGCAATTGAGTGCTTCACAAAAGCATCCAATATCAACCGTAGTAAAGCAGTTTATGCCGCAAACCTCGGCAACGCTCTGGGGCTAGATAAAAGATGGGAGCAAGCGGCAGGGGCTTGGTCACGCGCAATATTACTCGCACCAAAAACTCCGGAGTATCAGCTCGGGCTTGCAATCTGCATGATGTATCAAGGTAAGATAACGGAGGCTTTAGAACAAGGAGACNATGCTCTGCAGATGCACCCGCCACCGGAGGCAATTTTTACGTTTGCAAAATCACTTTCCAAACACGACCAACTCNAGCCTGCAATCAATGCTTACACGGCTGGTCTTTCTCAACAACCAGAGAATACCGAAGCTAAATTCCAANTNGGTGNNTTATTTCAAANNTTGGGTGATNTNAAAAGTGCCGCAGATTGCTTNCGCGCAATTCATTTGCGTGATCCNAANAACGTAGAGGTACTCTGCCGCCTCTCCGCAANAGCCCGNGAACTAGGGCAAACAGNAGAAGCAATTCANGCNGGNNANCGNACTCTNTCCCTGGACCCNGATTCCGCCGAGGCTCACAATAATCTCGGGCTCGCGCTTTGTGATTTAAGCAAATATTCAGAGGCGGTCGAGCATTTCGAGGCGGCACTTACAACCACCAGCGCCCGCTATGAAACATTGAATAACCTTGGGGTTGCTCATCAGGCTCTCGGTAACTTGGAAGCAGCGGAACATATCTTGCGCCGTGCCCTCAAGATCAGCAGCTCATTACCCGCAGCTGAACGTAACCTTGGGAACGTATTGCGCCAGGCCGAAAGGTTTGATGAGGCACTGTCATGCTATCAGCGTGCGCTCAGAAAAAGCCCTTTAGATTTTACAAACTACGCAAATCTTGGGCTATTACTGATTAATCTTAATCGGCCAGCCGATGCAATTACCATTTATGAAAAAGCACTATCACTCAAACCTAATCATTTAGCTATTCGTAAAAGTCTGGGCATAGCTCAATTGCAGTGCGGCAATTTACGAGAAGGCTTTCGTAATTACGAAGCGAGGCTCGAAAAAAAAGACAGCTTCTCAAGCATTCCAAGATGGTTTCCTGATTGCAACGCTCACTCTGTGCTTGTTACAGCTGAACAAGGCTTCGGTGATACGTTGCAGTTTTGCCGGTACCTCAATCAACTTGTAGACATGGGATTAGAAGTAACCTTCGCTTGTCAACCTACCTTGGTCCGTCTTATGAGAACTATTAATGCTGCAGTTACTGTGATCTCAAACAATGACAAAGCACCTGAAACTGACGCACACATTCCGTTACTAAGCTTGCCATTCGCTCTTAAGAGTACTTTAGAAACGATCCCAGCAGATTGCCCCTATCTTTCGGCGGATGAGGCTCTTACTTCAAAATGGCGTAAAATGACTGACAAGCCGGTCAAAAGCGTCGGTCTCGTTTGGTCAGGAAATCCGCACCGCCAGGATGATCGCATGCGCTCATGCCCACCAGAATTATTACACAAGTTGTTATCCATGAAAGAAATTGAGTTCTATTCACTGCAAAAGGAGGGGGTCCCAACCGACTTTGAAGGAATTACGGACTTGGGCTCTCATCTTACAGACTTCGCTGAAACAGCAGCCCTAATCAAATCATTAGATATTATTGTTACAGTTGACACAGCAATGGCCCATTTAGCCGGCGCTCTCGACAAGCCTGTGTGGGTGATGTTGGGTAATACAGCGGATTGGCGATATTTTTTAGAACGGAATGACAGCCCGTGGTATCCTCAGATGCGGTTATTCCGACAAAAAAAGCCCGGTGCCTGGGCAGATCTGATAAGTGATGTGGCAGAGGGATTGAGGGTTTGGACTGCTGCTTGAAACCAGCCTCCAAATAAGTACTAGGCCTGTTACTAGCTGTTAGACTTCTTTGAGAAAAATCGTAATAATCATTACCTATTTCACCCAAAGAGCTGTCATCTGACAATTCCACCACCGCTGGCAATCCAAGAGAGACAACGAACAGTACAGGCTATGCGACAATTTCCTCACTTCTGAGGTTTGTTGGAAGGTCAGCTGGCGGCTCATCCCCCGATACAGACAAATCGATATCATCGGTATCTGGCGTAGTCAGAAGCCCGGAGGCTATGTTTTTATTAATATCGATCAATACATTAAGTTTCTGAGTATCTGGTTCCGCCAAAGCGTTCACCGTGTGCTTATCTATGAACACGCTCAAGCTCAACACATTTTGTTTGATATTTTGGGGTAATGGATTTTCTTCGGATGATATATCCGCCTGAAATATTGTCCATAGACGCCAGTTTAGTCTAAGCGCAGCTTTATATGAGTCAATATCCTCTGGGTTGGAAAGACACGCATCTAGCATTCGAGCTGCCTCTAAAAGTGCTTTTGCTTCGTTTTGAGAAGCGTTTGTGCCAAATTTTTCATAAGATTGATAGGCGCTAGGCTGAGACATGCTTCAACACCTCTTGTTCATATTTCATTAATTTACGGCACTTTTTTAGGGCCCCGTATACATCGCCGGTAATAACGTCTTTTCCGATCTCAAATACAATAGCAGTGGAACTGGGTACAGCTTTTATGAATTGTTTAACCAATTGATTAAATTTCTGCTGATAATAACGATCTTTTTCTGGAAACATATAAAGCATCTGGACCATAAAATATATCCGCTTGGCAGGTGTATCTGCCTCCTCCTCTGACATGATATCACGCTCCCGCAAAATACTTGCTTTATTCTCAAGTACGAGTTCTGATTTTTCCCCGCCATTTAAGATAACAGCCTGATTAATAGCTACTTTTTCTCCAGGCCTAAGAACTATTTTTAATGGCATTACAAAGAAGCCTTAAGAATTATAACAATTATATTTTACCGGAACAAAAATATTTGCTCCCCAATATCTATTCAATTTCCATACCAAAATAGCAGTTTTTGAACTTTTATAATCGTTGATTCCAAGAATAAGGTAAAAAAAGGGGGCCCAACCTGGGCCCCCGAATTAGGCTTAAGTTTTTATTATTTTTAACCGAAGAGAGCCAGAATTGACCGTTCACTCTGAGCGGCCAGAGCCAAAGAGTTAATGCCGAGTTGCTGACGTGTTTGAAGGGCCAACAAGTTAGCACTCTCTTTATTAAGGTCTGCAAGGGTCAATTTGCCCGCACCGTCCTGAAGTGTGCCAATTAAATTATCACCAAAATCCAACCGCGTCTGCAATATCGATGCGCTAGACCCTAAAGTTGACGCATTTGAGCGTAACTCGGTTATAGCACTGTTCACCGCCGTGATTGCAGTATCGATTGCAGTGTTATCAGCAAAGTTATTGGTAGCATTGGCGATATTCAAGCCAGAAGATGCTGTCGTCGAGTCGAGACCCGAAATAGTCAGAGTACTCGAAGCATCCTCATTAAAGTCAATGATGAGGTTATCGGCAGAAGCCTTAACCAAATTGGTGCCATTAAAACTTGCATCATTCGCCAAATCATCAATCTGACTTAAAATATCGTTAAATTGCACAGCCAAAGTAGACTGTTCCGAGGTGTCACCGGTAGCCTTAGCATTGTTTGCAAGGCCTTTGGCCTGCTCGACTAACTCCGTAATGGCGTCAAGACCGTCGATCGCAGCTGCAACGGCCGAAATCCCCAAGTCAACATCATTACGTAAAGCTGCAAAGTCGTCCGCGCGGTTGTTTAAAGCCCCCGCGGTAAAGAATGCACTGGCCCCATCGATCGGAGACCCAACTTCGAGACCGGACGCGAGACGATCTTGTGTCCGGTTAACAAGTGAAGAGGTACGTTGCAATTGCAAAAGATTTGAACGCACCGCTGTCGTAAGCGAAATATCATTAGACATTTTTTGCTCCTTTTCTAGGACTTATCAGCCGCTTTCTGCGACCGCTGAACACCCTAAGCCGGTTTCTCCATTTCAGGGCGCTATTCCTTAATGGAATAGCAATGTTCGAGGTCCACGACGCAACAGATGTGCCACAGCATTGCCTCAAAAGCATTTCGCCGTAAGCATATGATTTTGAATAAATAATTAAGGCAGCCGATATTATAGGTTCCACGACGCGGCAAAATATTCCCAAAAAAACGGCAAAATGTGCCCACCGGGCGGAATAATCTGCCCGGCAGGGTTGTCCTTCAGTGATTAGCGCATGTCAGTTGTAAATTACAACTAACCGAACAAGGCTAGTACCGCTCTCTCACTTTGCGAGGCCAATGCTAACGAATTTAGCCCAAGTTGCTGCCGCGTTTGAAGTGATAGGAGATTAGCACCCTCTTCATTCAGGTCTGCCAATGTCAATGTGCCAGAACCCTCCAACAAAGTGTTTGCCAGGTCCTCAGTAAAACTTAACCTTGTCTGCAAAATGGAGTTATTCGAGCCAAGCGTTGCTGCGTTTCCTCTTAATTCCACAAGAGCACTATTAATCGCTGTTAAAGCAGTATCGATCGCAGCGCTATCAGCAAAGTTATTGGTAGCATTGGCAACATTCAAACCCGTTGTTGCAGTTGTAGAGTCGAGACCGCTAACCGTAATAGTGTTACTACTATCTTCATTGAAGTCGATTATTAAATTGTCTGGCGTTCCCTTGATCAGGTTGATGCCATTAAAACTGGCATCATTTGTCAAATCATCAAGCTGAGTAAGAATGTCATTGAACTGAACCGCTAGGGTCGATCGTTCATTAGTATCACCAGTAGCAGCGGCATTGTTAGCCAAACCCTTAGCTGTGCCCATAAGTTCGGTAATGGCCTCGATACCTTGTAACCCAGCCGTAACCGTGCTTATGCCAAGCTCAATATTATCTTTTATCCGCGACAAATCATCTGCACGAAAATTTAATGATCGCGAGATAAAAAAAGCGGTCGCATCGTCTTGCGCGCTATTAACCTTCAAGCCAGTAGCTAACCGCTCTTGAGTTATATCGGTTAGGCCAGCGGTTCTTTGAAGTGTCAGCAGGTTAGACCTAACTGCCACGGATAGGTTGATCTTATCTACCATCTGTCATGTCCTTTCTGACTTTGACAATGGCGCTATCTGCGGCGGTTGAACCTTTGGTCCGTANATCCACTGAAGCGCCAAACCTATTCCCAAAAGCGCAACGGACATGCCAACAACTGATAAGCCCTAAGCANNTGTTTTATNNNANTTTTTNAAGAAATTTGACANCCAAAAAAAATAAGCGGCCGATTTCTACCGGGCATTTCTTACCACTAATGGAACATATTACCCAGCTCGGGTATTTTCTATGAATTCAACTAATTTGCGCTTTATTCTTGCTATTTCCTGTGCATTCAAATCTATCGAAAATGGCAACCCCAGCACTCGATTTGCTAAGTCATTTGTAACCGACAACGCTGCTTTGGGTGCATTCGCGAAGGCAGGCTCTCGATGGCATCCACGGCTCCACCACTGTCGAACCTCAATCCGCTGAGTTTGCATAAACGCTTTTGCTGCCTCTACAGACGTATCCCGCAAAATTACGTTAAAAGTTGATCTAGCAACATCTTTTTCCGACTCAGGCACTAATGAAATGCCGTCCACATTAGACAATGCGTGCCTAAACTGCACAGCACGCTCNCGCAAACCACGCCGTAACTCAGGCCATGCGTCCAATGCGGCGTGGGCTACTGCTGCTGAATATTCACTCATCTTCCCGTTAAAACCGGCACCCTCTGCTAACCGTTTCTCACGGAACCCAAAGTTACCATGCTGAAATAAAGCCTCGGCTCTGTTACGATCTCGACACATNATAAGACCACCCTCACCAATACCAAGAGGTTTTGTGGCATGTAGACTGATCACAACGGGGCTCTGGCCAGCTTGGGCACTATCTATCCCTGCTGCGGAGTCAATCACAACAGGAATACCTGTTTTTGCAGCCAGCTCATCCCATATCTCGATATCGAGTGGAGTGCCAAACGGTGCCACAGCTAAGATAGCCCGCACCGGCTGGCTCAAGTTGTCAAGAGCCTCGAGCACCAAATTCTGATCTAGGGTCCAGCTCTCCGGCTCAACGTCCAAGAAAAATGGTGTAAGGCCAGCCGCTACAACCGCATGCGCACTAGCAACAAAAGTAAAGGACGGCATCAAGCATAGTCCGCCTTCGCCCGCCGACGCCTCGCGCAAGGCCATAGCCAATCCGAGTGTTCCACTCGAGGTCATTACGATATTCTGATACTCAACCGAGAACATATCGGCGAAACGTGACCGCAGGCGCTGCTCTAATGGGCCATAATTGCTGTACCAACGATTGCTATCGATTTCAGCCAAATACGGCATAATCATATCCGNCTGTGGCAAAGTTGGCCGCATTAAGGGAATATCATAATCCATTTTGATAGGTTCCCACTTTTTGTTGCCATTATTACATGTCTTGTTGCAAGTGTGCTGCCAGCGCTTTGTGCACCTCACAAATGACGGGACCCCAATCACTCCTTGAGGTTTGACGGAANATCCTTGCTGTTGGATACCACGGACTGTCCTCTCGCTCCAGCAGCCAACGCCAATCAGGGCCGTGAGGTACCATTATCCACACTGGCTTTCCCATGCCACCAACAAGGTGCGCAAGCGCAGTATCCACCGTAATAACTAAGTCAATGCTGGTGACAATCTCAGCGGTATCCAAAAAATTTTTGAATCCGCTNCCAAATTCCTGCACACCAAATCTTTTGAGNGCCCTCTGGTCCTCGTCACCCAGCTCTGTCTGCAGGCTCACAAACTCCACTGCTTCCTGATGAAATAATATTTCAAAATCAGACAACGAGCATGATCGATGTCGCCCTTTCCTGTTTGTTTTGCTTCCACGCCACGCAAATCCAATCGTAAATTTCCCAAAGTCAACCCGTGGCTTAGGAAGCGGCAAATAGGGTACCGTAGCTGGCACCGTNTCAAGTNTAGTACCAAATTTATCAGGAAGGCTCATTAGGGCGACATGCAAATCAACCGAAGGCAGAATGTTGCCNAGAGGAACCACAGTATTAAGCCAGGATATTTTCTTAAACAANGGCGCCAAAGAAGAGGGACATTCTAAAACTACGCGTGCACCTGCCTCCGCAAGCAGAGCACCGTAACGTACAAATTGTAATCCATCTCCAAGACCTTGCTCATGATGTATTAGCACGGTTTTATCTGCGACTGGCTCACCATTCCACTCAGCCCCATCAAATTGGCGTTTTTCTAAAAATGGAACTGCCGCCCAACGCCATTCATATTCGGCCCAACCACGTTTATAATCACCAGCCAANAGAAGCGCTAAAGAACGGGTCCAAGCTGCTTCTGCCATCGCTGGTTCAAGAGCAAGCGCCCTTTCGGCAGCCTTGAGAGCAAGCGTGATGTTCTCCAAAGCTAATTCTGCTGTGGCAAGATTGGCATGGGCGTCTGCATAATATGGATCGATTTCTATCGCTCGATTGTAGCAAACGCGTGCGTCACCGGGCCTATCAAGCGCGTAATATGCATTTCCAAGATTATATTGAGATTCTTTGCAAGTTTGGTCCAAGGATATAGCCCTCTCTCCATCTTGAACAGCTCCTTCTGGGTCATCCAAATCTAATCGAAGGCTACACCGATTGGCTCTAAAAAGAGAGTTTCCTGGCTCCAGCTGACACGCTTCCGAATTAGCTTTTAATGCTTCCTCAATGAGGCCTAACTGTTGCAATGCTATTGCATAATCGTTNTGTGCAACCGCATGGGATGGCGATATTTTTATAGCCATACTCAACATATCACGCGCGTCGGAGGCACGCCCTATGCCAAGGAATACTCTACCCGCATTATAATAACCATCGGGCGAGTGCGGAGCTAAAGTAATTGCTTCTTTNAATTCAGCCAGAGCATCCTTAGCTTGGTTACAGGCAGCTAATGCAATTCCATAATTTATTTTTACTGGGGCAAATCCCGGATTTAATTGTACTGCTTTTTTTAATAACACGCATGCAGATTTGGCATCCCCGCGGTCAAGCACAAGAGCACCTGCTAATTGGAGTGCTTCAGGATTTTCGGAGCTTTCATCAAGAATAGCGTTGTATATTTCGTAAGCCTCGTCGAGACGACCTTCAAGGTGGCGCAAAAGCCCTTTTTTAAGTTTTTTATCAATNCTATCATCCATGCCTTCATTGTAGTGTTCAAACACAAAGAGTGATACAGGCTTTGCACAACACTGGTGTACTGTCTAATATCAGAATATGACCTGCGTAGCTGTCATTCAGCCATACTTCATGCCTTATGCCGGATATTTCCGGCTCTTTGCAGCCGCNGACGAGGTGGTTCTGTATGATTGTGTTCAATTCCCACGTCGAGGAAGGGTGCACCGCAATATTCTGCCAGATTCGAACTCAAATCCACAATGGCTAACTCTGCCACTTCAAAAAGCTAACGTAGAGGTAAAGATACGAGACCTTTGTTTTGCCGAAGATGCAAAACAAAGAATGACACAACGAACTTCTCGATTTCCATCCCTTTCGACNGCTCCATGCGAATTAATGTCTCTAATAAACAGCCCAGTTGGAAACGTAGCAGATTATCTAGAAGCTACATTGGAAATGAGTTGTAAACTACTAGATTTGCCCTGCAACACAACACGTTCCTCTTTGCTAGAATTACCGCCTCAGCTGACTGGCACACAGCGAATTATAGCCGTCGCTAATTCATTGGGCGCAGACACATACCTCAATCTCTCCGGTGGACGACACCTTTACAATGAGTCCACCTTCCTAAAACAGGGCATCAAGTTAAAATTTTTAACCGAATGGCATGGGTCGAAATGGAGCATTTTGCAGCACTTAGCATCAGAAGATCGAGCCCTCATAGCGAGAGATATTTGGGCTCAATGCTAGACTCGCGCCACCCTAAGGATGAATTCACTTAGTGCATTTACGTGGCACATGTCACAAAATATGGATTCAGAACGCTCAGCTATTNGCTCCAGGACGTGCCTTTGAAAGTCACAATCTTTAGCAAAACGAACAGCGCGGCTGACATATTCTTCACCGCTATCAACGACCGGCTCTTGAATATCCATTAATTGGTAGAGTGCAGCGGTATAGCGCCCTCGAAGGAAACGGCCTGGCCACGTCAACATTGGCGTCCCAGCGCCAATCGCTTGCCAACTCGTATTTCCACCACCAAATGGGCGGGTATCAAGGGAAACATCGGATATTGATAGTACATTCATAAAATCCATATGGCTCATCGCCGGTAAAAACTGTACGCGATCCACGACGTCGGGAATGCTGCGTTCAAAGCGAGCTTTAAGCCTGTCCGAGAGGCCAGGAGTAAAACCGGCAGGTACTAATAAATAGCCTTCTGGGTCTAGTCGAAGGATTTCACCCAACCAATTATCCATCTCCGGATGAATTTTAAACAGAGTTTGCGCACAAAAATAAAGCGACCTATTTTGAGGCAAGCCAATTTCTGCCCGTGTCTTTAAGTTCTTCGGGAGTTCGGGTCGATCGTAATAGGTAGGGGCACCAGGAAGCCGGACTAAGCATTCTGCGTAATGGGTATCTGCATCANTTGGCTCTTGTAATTCGCTGCTCAAATAATAGTCGATGTTGGGCACCCCAACNGTATCTGGATGTCCCCCAAGAACACACTGCACTGGCGCTAGCCGTGAAAAACTAAGAAAATAGGTCAGCGGTTCCATCCCNATATCGGTATAAATTAAAATATCAAGGCCGGTCTTCGCTATTTTTTTACGAGCCTCCCCTAACCGAGGCGGCAAAATGATAGACTGATCAACGTCCTGTGCAATTGCCGACCAAAGCGGATCCGACCCTTTTGAGAAGGTAAATGCTGTAACGTGAATATTCTCACGCGGCATAAATCGCATTATTCCGTGGAAGCATCGACCCACAGAATTCAACTGCAACTGACGCGACACGAATCCAACGCGTACCCTCGAATGTCCATAACGCTCTTCACAGTGAGCCTCTCCCAAACTTGGACAGGCTTTGAGATAAAGTGCAGCCAGATTCTTTTGAGTGTCTCTATTATTGGTGTCGTGATAAGAAATTAAAAAATTACTAGCTCCAACCTCAACATATGGGTCGTCAAGATGGCAATCCAACCTGGCCATTTTCTGAAGACCTTCATCTAATTCTCTGCGAGCTGCATTCATCTCTTCGAGCGAAGACGCCACGACCGGTANCAACGTTGAGAGACGAAATAGCAACCCATCGTCGTTGCCTAATTCCAGAGCCCTTCGCCAAGTAGCTTGCGCAGCTTTTATATTTCCAACCTTCGCATCCAAGCTGCCGATATTTTTTAGAATTTGCTTATTACTAGGTTCTAAGCGAACGGCTTCCTCTAAATTTTCACCCGCTTCAACGACATTTCCAGTTTCAACCAAGGCAAGCCCTAAATTGTTAAGAGTCTCGGCTGAGCTGGGTGTTAACTTTGCCGCTTNGCGAAGTATTTTCAGCGCTGCTTCCGGCTCACCCTGTTCGAGAAAAATTACACCAAGACTATTTGGTGCCCCCGCATGCTTCGGTGCTAGCCTTATAACCTCAGAAAACACCCTAGCAGCTGCCTCTACGCGCCCGAGCTCTCGTAGAGTAACCCCCTTGTTATGAAGCAAATTTGGATCACCGGGGGACAAGGAAAGTGCTTCTTCATAAGAATCAAGTGCAGCCAGAAGATCNCCGGTCTCTCTATATAAATTACCCAAGTTAAAGTGACCCATCGATTGCTTTGGATCGAGGGCAAGGGCCTTTAGAAGAAAAACTTTAGCTGCCGCCGTATCCCCCATTTCACGGGTCACAACACCAAGATTTATCAGGAGTGCGGGGTTCTTCGGATCTTCACTTTCAGCCCGTTTGAGGAATTCCAGTGCGGCTAATGTCTTTCCAGATTTATGAGCCAAGATACCAAGCATTTGCATGGCACCCGCGTGGCGTGGATTGATAGTGATAATTTGCCTGTATATTGCCCTGGCCACATCAGACCTTCCGGCCTCATGATGCCGACGCGCAGAAAGATAGAGTGTATCTGTCTCATTCACTGATTGATACCGACCGCAGAAATTTTATTAAATCTTCAATAACGCCCGTATCATTAAAAATTAATTCCGATCGCTCCAAAATTTTTGACGATATTATTGAGCGTAATTCCTGTTTCTGTCCGATATTTAAGGCAATATTGACATAATCTTCGGGTGAATCTGCAATACAATCGGATATTCCCATATGCNCATACAGAGCTTTTGCGCCAAGACCACGAATAAACTCACCGGGTAGAGTTACCACTGGAAGACCAAACCCAAAAGCTTGGTAATTGGTATTTCCCCCACCAAAGGGCCAAGTGTCCAAGATAACATCACCAAGCCTCAGTCTGTTTAAAAAACCGTTCCAATCCGTTCGTTGCAAAACTATCACTCGATCGAGTGCATTGCCAAAAATCGGTTGCCAGCGCGAAATAAGCCTGCTGGTAAAGCTTGGAGGGTCCCCCTCAAAGATTACAAGTCGGCCATTAGTGTCGGCTTTGATGAGCCTCGCAAGCCACCGGTCCATATCCGGATGAATCTTGAACAGGCTCTGAGGACACATGTATAAAGTCCCGTTTTCAGGCAAATTAGCCTCACGCCGTGTGAGATTACCAGTCGTTTTCGGACGTTGGTAGCATGTCTGAACACCTCCAAGCCGGATTAATTTTTCGGTGTAATGATCCTGCGCTTTGCAGGGCTCAGCCATGTCGCTGGATATGTAATAATCGACAGTACTGACGCCACTTGTGACGGGGTGCCCCCAAAGCACGCATTGAATGGGCGCTAACCGTGCAAAACTNAGGTAGTAGCTAAAAGAATCCATACCGATGTCCGCATAAATCAAGATACTAAGACTCAATTCTGAGATAACCTTACGAGCGGACATTAAATCGTGCGGCAGTGTAAGCGAATCCGCAACCCTAAGCTTTAGCCTTTCCCATCCTTTATCTTCGTCACCGGCAAGAGAAATAAGTACTACCTCAATTTCATCGCCTGCCTTATCGACTAATCCTTCAAGTAAACCTTTTAAGGTATGTCCCACTGCGTGGCTTTTAAGNTAACGTGAGAAAAATCCAACACGGCGTCTTGAAGAAGCCGGCGTACTAGNATCAGAAATATAATTGAGTGCTGGGCATGCTTGACGCCAGAATTCGGACAACTTCTCCATAAGAGGACGGTCATTTTTTCCATGATACGCTAAATAAAAATTCATAACNGGAACGCTCAACGGATCACCGCTGTATTTCAAGCGCTTGGCATGCAGTAAGTCGAACCCCTCTTCAAAGCGNTGCCGCCACAGACCAACATCCTCCAATGAAGATGGTATTGCTTGCATGAGCCCAGCTCGGGCTATAAAAAAATGGGGNTCCGGCCGCTCGCCTATTAANCGCGCAAGAATATCATCTGCCTCATCGACCTTACCTGTGCCTGCCAATGAAAGTGCCCAATTGTAGCGTGCATCTAAAAACCCTGGCCGCGCAGTCAAAGCAGCTTTAAATGCAATCGCGGCCTCATCATAGCGCTTTTGCCGTTTTAACAGATTACCAAGATTGTTATGTGCTTCTGCAATGCCAGAATTAAGTCCTATTGCAGCCCGATAACTGGCCTCAGCCTCTTCATCACAGCCTAACTTGACCAAAACCTTCCCACGATTTACCAAAATATTTACTGACTGTTCATCGTGGGCAAGACCCTGATTTAGTACCACCAGTGCCTCCTCACACTGTCCAGACAAGTCCAANAGAACACCGAAGTTAGAGTATGCATCGACATATTCNGGATCACACTCGATAGCGGTTTGGTAATGCTTCGTCCCAGAAGCTAGGTCTCCCAATGCAACTGCTACAACCCCAGCATGTGTGTGAAACATCGCCTGACCTGGCAAGAGTGTAATAGCGGAAGCAATTTTTTCTGCCGCCTCTTCCAATCTCCCCTGGGCATGCAATGATAGACCGAGAAGATGCAAAGCATCGGGATCATTCGGAGCTTTTTCGAGCATCACCTTAAATGCTTTCTCAGCACTTTTGTGATCGCCCATCTTTTGTAAAGCCAAAGCTTTCTCTAAATAGTCGTCAACCATTACCAAACAGTCTACCATTGGAATGTTATCTTTTGGCAAGAAGAGGATTTGCGCAATAATATCCCAATGCTCTAAATATAAAGAATGAAAAAACTAATCATNTTTGGGATCGGCCAGATTTCTGAAGTAGCGCATTACTTCTTTAGGGANGATAGTGATTACGAGATAGCAGGNTTTACAGCAAATAGCAGTTTCATCGACCGTGACTTACATTTAGGTTTGCCAGTAATCCCTTTTGAAGATATTCATGAGAAATGTCCACCCGATGAATTCAAAATGTTCATCGCGGTAGGGTATGAAAAGATGAATTTGGCACGACGCAGCAAGCTCGAATCAGCGCGTGCATTAGGATACGACATAGCCCATTACGTTTCCAGCCGTGCGCTCGTACCAAATAATTTTAGAGCACGGGATAATTTATTCCTTCTCGAAAATAATAATGTTCAACCATATGCAATTATCGGTGAGAACGTAACANTGTGGAGTGGCAATCACATNGGTCATCACTCCGTGATAGAAAATGATGTGTTCGTTTCAAGCCAAGTCGTTATTTCTGGATCTGTGANGGTGGGTCGGGCGAGTTTTCTTGGGGTAAATGCGACAATAGGCGACAATATTTCGATAGGTGTTGAAAATATCATAGGTGCTGGGTCAATAATAATGAAAGATACCGATGACAAGGCAATTTTTAAGGCAAAACCAACTTACAGATCTCGTATTACGAGCGACCGCCTGAGATCATTCTAATGCTATGGCGTGGCTTGGGACATATTTTCACTGCAAATGGCCAGCATACTTGGATGCAAAGCCACTGCTCAATGCCTTTCGCTGAACCNCTTACCGGCACGCACTGTCGGATTTGGTTTACGACTCGGAATGAAAATAATCACTCGCACGTGGCTTGGCTTGAAATTGATCTAAAAGAGCCCGACAAAATACTGGCGCTATCCNAACGTCCATCACTCTCGCCGGGTTTCCCAAATACATTTGACGAATTTGGAGTAATGAATTCATGGATTTTCAAGAAAGGCGCCCAAAATTGGCACTATTACGTAGGTTGGAGCGACGGCGGAGCAAAGCCTTTCCATGTAGCCATTGGCCTTGCGGCCCAAAATGGAAATCAACTCCGTCGTCTCTCTTCGCTGCCAATACTCGACCGGAGCGCGACTGACCCATATTTTGTGTCAACACCTTGCGTCATCAAAATAGGAACCGNATGGCATCTGTGGTATCTTTCCGGNACCGGATGGTCAACCACTCGGCCCACCAAAGCACGATATGAAATTGCCCATGCTATCAGTAAAGATGGGGGTATCTGGACACCAGATACAAACGCCCGTTTCGAATTTACAAATGAAGATGAAACTGCTTGTGCTCGTCCCTCTGTAATATTTGAGAAAGGAGTATTTCATATGTGGTTCTGTGTTCGGGGCGACACTTCCCCCTATCGGCTGGCGTATGCAGAATCTTCGGACGGCCAGCGATGGAGCCGAAATGATAACAAAATTGCATTCAAAAATTCACCTGGAGAATGGGAAAATGAGATGCGCGCTTACCCGCACGTCTTTGACCAAGCTGGAAGCCGTTGGATGGTAACAGCGGGCAATGGCTTCGGCAGAGGGGGAATGGGATTGGCAATTCTCGAAAATTCTTAATTTTTATCAAAGAACCTATTCAACACATNCACATCTGGGAAATGGTCGTCAATCAAGTCAAATTTTGATTTATAAATGTAGGGATTAGGAAATCCTCGCGATATAAAGTTGGGTTCTAGCATATTATTGTACCGAAAGCTGGCCGCCCAACGCACCCCCGCACCCTTAGATCTGCCAGTTCGATGAGCGAGGAACATTGAGAACGCAACAACGTCTCCGGGATGAGCAACTACCTGTGTAAAAGGAAATCNACCGAGCTTTTCATCTGATATTGTATTTCCAAACTCGTGCGGCCTGGCCTCCAAAAGTCCCAAACGATGGCTAAAACGTGCAACTTCAAGCGGCCAAAAAGCTTGGCTATGCCGTGTCAATGGTAGCCACAATACCAAACCGTCTAGGCTACCCTGCACGCTCCGCCAATCTTGATGCGATGGCGTTCCTTGGTAACCTTTGGGCACTGCCAACCCATTACCAACAATGTGAACGACAGGCCGAGTAGATATCACAGGACTCGCTAGCCCTAATCCGAAAACAAGGTCAACTATAATCTGACTGCTACCAATAGCATGTAGCTCAGGGGTATATTGTGCAAGCTTCGCAGCTGCCAAATAACGNTCCATATCCGCATCAAAAAGACATTGAAGTTTTTCATCATTTTCGGGTTTCAGTCTCAAATGCGATATCTGTTNGNTAAATGGCTTCTCNAGTTTGGACTGTAGTTCCAAAACTTCTGCAGAAGACAAAACGTTTGGCAAAACTGTTATGCCGGTCGTCCATAATTCCGTTTTATGTGCAGTAAGATCCAAAAGACTTTTCTCTTAACCTTAGACATGGCACCCTGCCCTCATGAACACCAAAAAGGCAAGCCCTCCGTACCAAATGATTATTGATCATTACGAAACTTGCTTGGAAAATCATGGGGACAACAACCTTGGTGTGGACTGGCCAGACAAGCGTGATGCAGCAACTCGATATAGGGTGATGCTAGATATTGTTAAAGGCTCAGACAACGAAACCATAATTGATTTTGGCTGCGGGGCTGGGCATTTACTAGAATATATTCAGTCCCATAATATAAAAAATATTGACTACATTGGTCTCGATATTTCGCTAAAATTCATCGCCCTATGCAGAAATAAGTGGCCTCATCATAATTTCATACAAGAAGATGTGCTAAAAAACTCTGACACAATCCCAGAGGCAGACTACATAATTATGAATGGTGTATTTACNGAGAAACGCATCCTTCCGAATAAATATATGTTTTTATATATGCAGAGAGTAATTAAGCTTATGTGGTCTAAAGCAAGAAAGGGACTGGCCGTAAACGTTATGTCAACTAANGTTGATTGGCAGCGCAAGGATCTGTTTCATTTGTCCAAAAGAGATTTTTCCAAGTTTTTAAGAGCAGAAATCTCGCCAAGTTTTCTTTTTCGCGAGGATTACGGATTATATGAGTACACTGCATACGTGCATAGAGACGCTTAACACCGTCGCCCGGCAAACTTTGCCCGGCAAAACTAGTTTTAGTAGGCAAAAAGTGCCTATCAAAAGGGTGATTTTTTGATTTCGAGCCCATGAAAAGCGTTAAAGTTAGCAAAAACCGGCTGTAATACTATTTTTTGGTTTAATGGCACCAGGTTTGCATACTNCGTATACGTAAATCACGTGTGGATGCATAGCATAGTCTCGCTAGGCCGCGCCTGATTTCACGAGCGTTCTCCACGGAGTGAGAGAAAGTCACGAAACGGAGGGCAAACGCAACCAGATGCGCGAATAGTTTATGTAGGAAATAATACCACATTCGCGTTTTTGACCATCATGGGTGGCAGAAGGCCATTCGGGAGGGTAAAATGGAATTTCCAATATCTAACGCACCGTCGCTTTCTAGTCAGACGGGCCAAACTCAAAATAATTCTTCAATTTCTCAGGTGAGTGTTGGCAACAACGCATTGCAAGGNGATGCATCTACAACCGTGAACCTGGCTGCAGAAACCGGTGACGCCGGCGGANAGCAACAACACAACCAACTAGGCGCGCAATTCGAGCAAGCTGTAAGTGCGCAGGAAACGTTAAACGACTTGCAGCCAACAGGGCGTCGGGTTGATATCAATTTCAATTCTGAACTTAATAAACTTCTTCTCCAAGTTGTGGATACAAGGACAGATGAAGTTGTAGAAACCATNCCACCGGAAACTCTGGTGCGACACCTTAAAGATCAGGTTGCACCNCCGGAAACACGAGAGGAAGCATTAAATGCCTCTTCAACTGTTGATAAAGAGGTGTAAACCCAATCTACGTGAATAAACCGTTGTTGGTATTCACGTAGGACTGATGTGCTTACAAAGAATTTGCTGAGCACACTNTATTTAGGGGGAGGGGTAGAGGAATANCAAAATACTCTGCCCAATGCAGGCAAAATCTGCCTAAACGTGCGTGTATTATTTGCCGCGCGGGCATAATCGNGCCTGTCTTTTAGATCAAGCAAAAGAAACTTTTTATTAGATATCANATATTTAGGGAGATGGCCTATCTCTTGCGGGTTGGAGANCGATTAATAATATTTGGGTGCCACCATGAACACGCCAACCAATGTCTCTCCGATCGAAACTTTGTACGCAACTAGCGGCGCAGAAAAACGTCGAAACGTTATCAAAGAAGACGGTATAGACCGACGAGAATTATTTTCGAGNTTAGTTAATGGAGCCTCATTAAGNCAAATCGCTTACGCAGGACTCAGTCAAGAATTCAATCTNACGTTATCCCTGCAAGACAATAATTTTAACAGTGATTTGCGTGCAGTGGACCAGGACACTACTCACAACGAAACATTCGCACCAACCCCGGACAAGAGGGATACAGCCACCAAGTTGGAAGATGCACCGGCCACTTTAGATTATGAACAGCCCGTCGAGGAAAGTGTTACTGAAAATGCAGCTCCTCAGATTGAAAATAATTATTTTTCTGAACCTGACGTTGATCAAGGTACAGTTTCTGCAATTAAAGAAACAAAATCAATAAACCCAACGGAACAGACAAACGATAGCACATCCATCACGACACAAACGCCGGAAATGCAGTTTGCGGCAACAACAACATCACGACCAGAAGCTGTAATCCAAGGACCACGCGAGGTAGCCAGTGCAAACAACGCTGCTACTGTCAATAAGACNCAAAATCGCGATCCTGTCTCTTTGCAAGTTTCAAAGTTGGAAGAGGTAAACTCCAATGCAGTATTGCGCAATGCTGGAAATGCGAAGGGTAATAGCTTACGAGCTAAGGTTACGGAGGCACCTGAGGAACTAGTATCCCAACCATCCGCTAACCTTGCAGCTAGTTCCGCTGTTTCTGCTCAGGCAAATCTGCAGAATCGAGTTGGAGGGGACCCAGTGCGCCTGCCGGCNGGTGANCTCGCCAATGATGGTGACATCGCGTTAAACGGAGCGGTAACTAGACAAGGAAGCAAGCAAGGCACGGCCAACCAACAAAATAATAGTTCACTAAATCAACAAGGAACACAGGCTAAAAATGACTCTCAAGGCACTGCATCAGGTGCCCAACAGTCAGCTGAACAAGCATTGGCAGCAGCTACTCAAAGAAATAATCTCTTCGCAGCAACGCTTGCCCGCTCTGGCGTTACCCAAAATCAACCTAGCATCCAACCGGTTAGTGGAGATCTTGGAATAGGTAATGCGACTAATGGACAACAACAGCCCACGAGAGCAACTGACCTACCCCAGCCACAAAGGGCGCGACCCCAGCTACCTCCTAGATTTGTAAGTGAGCAAATCTCGGTGCAGGTTCAACGTGCTCTCGGTCAAGGCACCGACCGCATTAATATACAGTTAAAACCAGCAGAGCTTGGCAGAATAGAAGTAAAGCTAGAAGTCGCACATGACGGCAAAATAAATGCTGTAATCGCCGCTGAGCGCTCCGACACGCTAGATTTGCTACGTCAGGACGCACGCCATTTACAGCAATCTCTACAGGGTGCCGGGCTAAATGCTGACTCTTCTAGCCTGAGCTTCACGCTCAAAAATCAAGACAACAGCTTCCAGCAAGCACTAGCCAAAGATGACAGAGATGACGCCGAAGAGGCAGAAGCATTAGTCAATGATGCAGAATCCGGCTCAGCACCAAAAGACCGCCAAATTGTCAGCGACGACAAGATAGACGTCCAAGTTTAACAAATCTACAAAAAATGCCGGAGTTTAAATAGATGTCAGACATCGCAGCACTTACTTCAACTGCAACGGCATTAGCCGGAGCCAACAATAGGCAGTCTGAGTCCGCATTATCACAATTGACTGAGGACTTGGACAATTTCTTAACTATCCTTACGACACAACTGCAGCATCAAGATCCACTTGAGCCACTAGACACCCATGAATTCACCCAACAATTGGTTCAGTTTAGTTCAGTAGAACAATTGATTGCCCAAAATAAGAATCTCGAAAGCATAATAGAGTTACAACAAAATGCTATGGCGATTTCGGCAGTTTCATATATGGGCAAGCAAGTTTCGGCCACAGGTCAGGAAAATATGCTAGAGGAGGGGCAATCGACATTCAGTTATACCCTTCCTCAGAATGCAGCGGCGGCATCAGCAACGATCACTAATGAGGCTGGTAGCACGGTTTACTATGGCGCGGCAGAAACGACTTCTGGCAAACATTCTTTTGTGTGGGACGGAAGTTCTACAACAGGTGTGGCGCAACCTGAAGGTAAATATCAGCTCACAATCAACGCAACAAATCCTGACGGGCAGCCTATTGCGCCGTCCTACGGAATTACCGGTTCTGTCACCGGGGTCGAGTTTGACGGAGGAACTGCCGTTCTAAGCATAGGATCCGTCAAGGTACCTTTGACAAACATCACACAGATCCACGACACGGAATAAAGTAAAATTTTAATATCATTAGCGAGGCTTCATCAAAACAACAAGCAACCCATCCCAGTCACAGGGGACACCATTTAACAAAACATCACAAGGTTTGAGATTAAGAGGGACATGATATGAGTGCATTTAGTTTATTCGGTGGCATGCGGGCAGCAGTGTCTGGCCTATTTGCGCAAAGCCAATCACTTGGAATGATTGGAGACAATATTGCCAACGTAAATACACACGGTTACAAAGCAGTCCGAAACAGGTTCTCATCCCTTGTAACGACCGCGTCTAATCAAACAACCCATTCCCCGGGGGGAGTACAGTCTAACGTACTGAGGGGAGTTGACCAGCAGGGTTTGCTTGAAGCAGCGTCCTCGTCAACTGATCTAGCAATCTCTGGCAATGGAATGTTTGCAGTAAATGCTGAAGCTGATAGTACTGGCGAATATCTTTTTACCCGAGCCGGTTCTTTTCGTGCAGACCTTGATGGCAACCTTGTAAATGCCGGAGGTTATTATCTTTTAGGATTTCCGGTTACAAACCAAGTGCCTCAGGAAACAAATATCCTGACTGAACTAGAGGTAGTAAATATTTCCGATAATGTCGGCGTACCAGCTGAAACAACACGAATCGACCTCGGAGCAAACTTAAAGGCGTCCGCTGCAACTGGTGACACTTTTGACCTTGGTATACAGGTTATCGATAAACAGGGTACACCTGAAACACTTACATTGACGTTTACAAAAAATGCCGCAGTTAATACCTGGGATATAACTGCAGCAATAACCAATGCAAGTTTCGTCAATACTGCGGGGACTGCTCTTCTAACTGGTACTCAAGCCCTGGGTCGGGTAGTATTTAACGCTGACGGAACGCTCGATTCCACAAATCTAACAGGTCAAGCCATCGATACTGCACTTACGTCCGATGTTGATGGTTTTACGTTCAGCCTCGACTTTGACAACGATTTTGCAACTGGCACGTCTGAAGACAGAACATCAATTACACTTGACCTAGGTACTGTAGATACAGCGCTAGGCTTACATCAATTTGAAGGCGTTTATACGCCCAACTTCATTAATCAAGATGGTAGACAGTTCGGTTCTATAACTGGGGTATCCGTTGCGGAGGATGGTGTTGTAACCGCGCAATTTGATAATGGCGAGTTACGAGTTATCAGCCAGGTGCCCATAGTGACATTTGCCAACCCTAATGAGCTTACAGAGGAAACTGGCAACGTTTACAAACAAAATGCAGAGTCTGGAGCTGCACTTATAAAGACCGCTAATTCTGGTGGAGCAGGCCTCATACAAGCTAATGCATTAGAGTCTTCAACGGTTGACCTGGCAGATGAATTCACTCGGATGATCATGACACAGCGAGCATTTTCAGCGAATACAAGAATGATTACTACTGGTGATGAAATGCTAGAGGAACTCGTAAGATCTGTACGCTAACGTAAGATTGTAAACATACGACTGATGTTCAGCGGCCTGCAAAAGCAGGCCGCTTTTCTTCGTAACGCTAGACACGTCTTATAAAACGCTGCACCTTAATTCAATTTTTTCTCATCTTTCCAATAGAAGAATTCCAAATTTTAACATCTTAACCAAAATGTGTCCTGCGGATCCTCAACTTCTAATAACAGTGAATAACTGGATCTATATGGCACTCGAATGGCAGAATAGTAGAGTTTTTATGAGGCGGCCATAGACGGCCCATTATTAAATACAACCTGCCCTTAACTTCGTATAAGAAAGGTTTTTGAAGAGGTTCCAAAACAATTTACACTGAAACTGAAATTATCGCTTGCCTTTGTTTGATTTATTCTCTTTAGTAGGCAACTTTTACCCAGTTTTAACTTAATTTTTATTTCATATTGCTTTATTTTATTTGTTATATTTTATAATGTTTCAAGAGGCATTGGTTCCGACTTTAGAAATCAAAAAATGGTGATGCTTTTGCATGTTTAAGTACGAGGAGTTTGAGGGTTACAAAAAATCCCTTGGGATGCTTCTAATGATCGATAGAAGTGACAGTAGAATATTCAATAGTGCAGAGGGCATTCCGGGCAGACCGTCATGAATTCGTTGTTTGAAACAATTAGAAACCTAGGTGTCGGACGCCTTGTCGCAATGGCCGGAGTGACCCTCGCGATAATAGGTTTTTTCCTCTTCATGTGGAACAGGCTGAGCACCGGTCAACTTGCCGTGCTTTTCACTGATCTTGATAGCCGCGATAGTAATCAGATCGTTGCAAATTTGCAGGGCGCCAATGTGCATCATAAAGTTTCAAAAGACGGCAGCCGAATAATGGTGCCTGCAGACCAAGTTAACCAGCTACGACTTAGTTTAGCTCAACAGGGAATACCAGCATCAGGATCAATCGGCTATGAATTGTTCGATCGTGATCAGTCAATCGGCACTTCAAGTTTCGTGCAAAACATAAACCGTATCCGAGCATTGGAGGGCGAACTTGCTCGAACCATAGCTGGTTTTCAGTCGGTGCGTAGTGCACGAGTCCATCTTGTTCTACCAAGGCGTGAATTATTTTCCCGCCAACAAGTTGAGCCAAGTGCATCGGTCATACTGCGCATGAGGGGAGCAGTCAGACTTGATCGCGCTCAAATTCAAGCCGTGCAACACCTTGTAGCGAATGCCGTTCCATCCTTAAAAGCCAGCCGAATTTCTATCGTTGATGACCGAGGCGCACTACTCGCACGTGGCGGCGACAAAGGTGATGGGCAAGGAGCAGGCGAAACCGCAAACGAGCTTAAAGTTGCTTTTGAGGGGCGAATGACTAGAACTTTGGAGCAGCTACTAGAGCCCAGTGTTGGTATGGGTAATGTACGTGCAGAGGTGCGGGCCGACATGGATTTTGACCGCATAGTGACGCAAGAGGAGAAGTACGACCCCCAAGGCCAGGTAATTCGGTCATCACAAAACATAACCGAGTCATCAAGCTCAACCGAGGCAAAAAGTGATGCCGTATCTGTAGCCCAAAACTTGCCGGATGCGCCTAACCAAGAGGCCGGTCAAGGCGGATCCCAAACTGGTAGCCAGAGGACAGAAGAATCTACAAATTTTGAAATTTCGAAGACAGTAACAAATCACGTTAAAGAAATAGGAACCGTTAGGAGGCTCTCCGTTGCGGTCCTCATAAATGGAACTACCACCACTGAGGCAGACGGCAAAGAGACTTATAAGCCCCGCTCGAAAGAAGAATTGGACAACATAGAAAAACTGGTAAAGTCCGCTATCGGGTTTGACGCAGGTCGAAACGATAAAATTGAGGTTGTAAATATGCGTTTCGCACCGTTACCACAAACAATAGATGATGAGCGCACTACGTTCTTTGGCTTCACCACGGCTGACATACGTCGTATTATCGAAGTGCTTGCCCTCGCTTTTGTTGGGATTTTGGTAATGCTGTTATTTGTTCGACCTATGGTGCTTAAGATTTTTGAAAGCACCCAAGCTGCATCGAGAGCACGGATAGGAGCAGACGGGGAAGCGCAGTTACTTGCAGGTGCTGGCATGGCGCAAATACCGGGCCCCGCTGAAGGCCAGGTTGATGAAAATGGGATGCCTGTTCAGGCATCTGCAACAGAGCCAACAACGTCAACTCTAGATTCTGGGGAAGAGAGTGTTATGCCAATTACGCCAAAGAAAGCGAGCCGGATCGATATTAACCTCGATGCCCTTGAAGGTAACTTAGAGGAAACTTCGCTCATGAAAATTGGAGAGATTGTCGACAAGCACCCGGAAGCAGCTATTGCGGTTATTCGAAATTGGCTAACCCAGGATAAGGGCTATTAGGTCAAACAGAGAGTAGGTGGCGGTAAATGCGCGTACGTGAAGATATTAGAGGCCTAACGGGCCTAGAAAAAGCTGCAATTTTGCTTCTAGCGCTTCATGAAGAACACTCATCCGCTCTATTTTCGCGGTTAGACGAGGAAGAAATCCGAGAATTATCTACGACAATGTCTAGCCTTGGGAATGTCAGCGCCAATTTGGTAGAGCGATTATTCGTCGAGTTCGCAGAGCAACTAGGGGCCAGCGGGTCTTTAGTGGGCACTTTTGAAAGCACCGAACGTCTTCTTGAAAAAGTACTCGGTTCAGAAAAAGTTGGCGACATGCTTGAAGAAATCCGTGGGCCTGCCGGACGCACCATGTGGGACAAGCTTGCTAACGTAAATGAAGTTGTTCTCGCAAACTATTTAAAAAATGAATACCCACAAACGGTTGCCGTAGTGCTGTCGAAAATTCGACCTGATCATGCTTCTCGTGTACTTGCTTCTTTGCCAGAGAACTTCGCGATGGAAGCTATTATGCGTATGCTCCGCATGGAAACGGTGCAACAAGAAGTAGTGGATGATGTCGAAATGACCTTACGAAAAGAATTCATGACTAATCTTGCGCGTACGCAAGGTCCNGATAGCCATGAGATGATGGCGGAAATTTTTAATGGTCTAGATCGTAATACCGAAGAGAAATTTATGACAATGCTTGAAGAACGAAACCTTGAAGCATCTGAGAAAATTAGATCTCTAATGTTCACTTTCAACGATTTAGCCAAACTCGACCCACAGGGCGTCCAAACATTCTTGCGCGAAGTCAATACAGAGACGCTTGGAATTGCTCTCAAAGGCGCAACAGATAGTTTACGCGATCTCTTTTTCAGTAATATGTCTGAACGTGCCGCTAAAATTCTTCGCGAAGATATGGAAGCAATGGGACCTGTAAGGTTGTCTGAAGTCGACGAGGCACAATCAGAATTGGTAACGGCTGCAAAAGATCTTGCTGAGCGTGGCGATATCCTCATTGCAGAAGGCGACGACAAAGATGATGAGTTAATTTATTAGAAACGCGATTGAGGGACCGATAGGTTAATTTGAAGGTTTTTTTTAAAACCAGTTTTAGTTGTAAGGTAAAAATGAACGCAGTGGCAAAACCACATCGAACTCAAGACAGCGCTAAGGAGGCGCAGCCTTTTGATTTTGGCGTGTCATTTGACAAGCCACAAGTCACTGAACAAGAGGATGTTGATGAAATTGAGGTAGAACCAACATTTTCAATGGAAGAGATCGAAGCGGCCAGAAAAAAAGCCTTTGCTGAAGGGCAAGCAGCCGCAACCGAGATTGCTCACAATTGCTTGGAGTCAAAAATCACAGAAGCCCTTGAAAAAATTGCTAATGAAATAGGTCTTCTTAGTGACGACCAACGTCGCTTGCAAAGCAATACGCAAGCCTTAGCAAGTGAGTTAGTCCGCCGAATTGTCGGGCGTTTACTACCTCAGATGGCAGCCGCACACGGGTTCGAGGAGATTGAGCATGCGCTTGAGCAATGCTTAGACCTTATGAATGAGGATGCGAAAATTACAATTCGAGTGCATACTGATTGCGCAGCGAACATAGAGAAACGCTTTAAAAATATGCTTCAAACCCATAAATGTGAGGCAGACATCACCGTAATTAGCGATGACATGATGGGCCCCGCAGATTGCGCAATTACGTGGGGTGATGGGGGTGCTGAGCGTGATTTCGATGGTCTTTGGGCCACGATCGATGCCATGTTGTCCAAATTTGAAAAAAATATCAACCAGAACCGGCACAAAGCTGAGATAAATCAAAAGGAAGACCTCTTAGGAGCTGAATTGGAACATGAGGCTCTCGACAACAAAATTACTGAAACAGAACCTGCCGGCACCTGACGGCATTAGGAGGCCATGATGGCTGATGAAACTGATCTGGAATTGAATGAAATTGACGATGAAGCTGATAGCGCACCAGATCAAGCGCAGCAAAGCAGTGACCAGGAACAGGTTGATGATGAGACTTTAGAGGGGCCAACTGGCGCACAGGATTTAGAAGCAGTTTATGAAATCCCAGTTCGGGTCTCTGCAGTTTTAGGCACCGCAACCATGCAAGTTAATCAGCTTTTAAAGCTTGGCAGAGGTGCGGTTGTTGAGCTAGACCGTAAGGTCGGTGAAGCCATTGATATATATGTTAATAATCGACTTGTCGCTCGTGGAGAGGTGGTCGTTGTTGATGATAAACTCGGCATCACCATGACAGAAATAATTAAAACCGAGCAAAACACTTGAGGGGTTGCAGCTAGAATATGGTTTCAAATATTGGCCCCGGCGAAGACCTGGTAAGAACCAGTACACCCAGGGCACCCCGCGAAAAGACATCGATCGACTTTGCCACTATAGCTGGTATACCAGGTGCATTTCTTCTGGTCATTACCGCTATAATCCTGGGAGGTTCACCGGACGCCTTCCTCGATTTAAAATCAATATTTATTGTTATTGGCGGCACATTAGGGATCGTGACAGCGTGCTTCTCACTAGATGAAATTAAGGGCTCTTTTAAGATTGTCCTACAAGCTTTCTTTCACGCTTCTCGGGACACCGAAGCAACAGCAAAGCACCTGCTTCAAATGGCAGAAATAGCAAAGAAAAAAGGTGTCCTGGCTCTTCAAAAACACCTCCCTCAACTCAGAAGCTCGAGTATGCTCCATAAAGGCGTTGAGATGGTCATCGATGGTTCATCAGGTGATGATGTAGAAGCCATGATGAAGCAAGAATTCCAAACTTTGGCCCATCGTAATGATTGTACAATAAGGATTTTACGAAAAGCCGCTGACATTTCACCCGCGATGGGACTTATTGGCACACTGGTTGGCCTGGTACAAATGTTGGGTAATCTCGAAGATCCCAGCACAATGGGACCGAGTATGGCGATTGCATTGCTCACCACCTTTTATGGGGTTATTCTTGCCAATATGGTGTTTACACCGTTAGCATCAAAACTCGAACGAAATTCCTCAGAAGATATGTTAATCGCTTCCCTCTATATGATGTCGACCGCCTCAATTGGGCGACGAGAAAGTCCAAGACGATTAGAAATGTTATTAAATACAGTGCTGCCTCCAGACCACCGCATCAAGTATTTCGACTGATGTTACCAGAGATTTCGGACAAATTAGATTGACGCCTCAGAGCGTCAGAACGGGAAAAGAAATGAGATTATTAATTGTTGGAACCCTTGAGGGACACATCACTACTGCGGGTAAAATTGCATTGTCACGAGGTGCCAAAGTTGCTCAAGCGGGCAGCATTGATGAAGCGATGAATGCACTTCGCACAGGGCAAGGTGCAGATTTGGTTATGATCGATGTCAAACTCGATATCGGAAGCATGATAAAGCGCTTAGATACTGAACGCATCGCTGTACCTGTTGTCGCTTGTGGTATTGGAACTGATGCGGATGCTGCTGTAGCAGCAATTGAACAAGGGGCTAAAGAATACATACCCCTACCCCCGGACGCGGAATTAATTGCGGCAGTTCTTGAGGCTGTTTCCGAAGAAAGTAGTAAAATTGTATTTCAGGACCCAGTCATGGACGCCGTAATCGCGCTTGCCAATAAAATAGCGCCATCTGAGGCATCAGTGTTGATTACCGGTGAGTCCGGAACGGGCAAAGAGCTGATGGCCAACCACATCCATAAAAAGAGCAAACGATCAACTGCTCAGTTTGTAGCCGTAAATTGCGCTGCGATTCCGGAAAACCTTTTGGAGTCGGAGTTATTTGGGCACGAGAAAGGAGCGTTCACCGGGGCAGTAGCCAGACGTATTGGAAAGTTCGAAGAAGCGAACGGTGGTTCACTTTTATTAGATGAAATCAGTGAAATGCACCCACGCCTTCAAGCCAAACTTCTGAGAGTTATACAAGAGCGTGAAATTGACAGGGTAGGCGGCACACAAACTATTCCAGTTGATGTGCGTATTCTCGCAACATCAAATCGTAATTTAGAGCAAGCGGTAAATGAAAATGATTTCAGAGAAGACCTTTTTTTTCGCCTTAATGTCGTCAACATTGCTATGCCACCGCTGCGAGAGAGGCCGAAAGACGTTCTAACCTTAGCTAAATATTTTGCAAAAAAATATGCGGAGTCAAATGGTGTCGACTACAGGCCATTTACTCAATCAGCTAAAGAGACATTGAAATCCCACACTTGGCGTGGAAACGTACGTGAACTTGAAAACACAATCCATCGCTCGGTACTTCTTGCACAAGGTGATGAAATTGATGCCGACGCGATAATGTTAAACTTGAGCGAAGGCCTACCAACTGACGACGCAACCTCANTTGCTGCGGCCGCGGCAAGCAAAGCTGAAACTATGGTTGGTAAGACTGTTGCCGAGGTTGAGAGGGATCTAATAATAGGAACCTTAGAACACTGTCTTGGCAACAGAACCCATGCAGCTAATATTCTTGGTATTTCAATACGAACGCTGCGGAACAAACTAAAAATATACAGTGAAGAAGGCGTTGCTGTTCCAATGCCCGGCGAGGGATAACTNGTAAATTTATTTGAAAATGGAAAATGCATTTAGGTTATGACGGACACTAGCCCGGATCAGGCTCCACGCAGTTCTGAAAACGGTGTGCTTGCAGCCATCAGTAGTCGCAGCGACATCATGCTTGCTATTGCTATTGTTTTTATGCTGGGGCTCTTATTACTGCCAGTGCCAACCTGGTTCTTAGATACGAGCCTTGCTATTTCGATCACATTTGCAATTGTGATTTTGATGACAGTTCTATTCCTCAAAGATCCACTCGAGCTNAATTCGTTTCCATCCATTCTTTTAATCGCGACAATGCTTCGATTGGGGCTGAATGTTGCGTCGACCAAATTAATACTCACTGATGGGCACACTGGAACCGATGCAGCTGGCCAAGTCATCGAGGCTTTCGGGAATTTTGTGGTTTCTGGCAATTATGTGATTGGGATTATCGTATTTTCAATCTTGGTGATAATAAACTTTGTCGTAATCACAAAAGGTGCGGGAAGAATTGCAGAAGTTGCGGCACGCTTTAGCCTTGATGCGATGCCAGGCAAACAGATGGCAATAGATGCAGACCTCTCGGCTGGCTTGATCAACGAGGACCAAGCNCGCGCAAGGCGCACAAAGTTAGAGGATGAAAGTTCATTCTACGGAGCAATGGACGGTGCCTCAAAGTTTGTGCGCGGCGACGCAATTGCTGGGCTACTAATAACATTGATCAATATTGTTGGAGGGATTGTTATAGGTGTTGCGATGCAGGACATGACGCTCGCTAACGCGGCCTCAACATATACATTNCTTACAATTGGTGACGGCTTAGTAAGCCAAATTCCAGCGCTTATCGTGTCTACCGGCGCCGGCATGTTAGTTACAAAAGCTGGCACGGCAGGCTCAACAGACAAGATAGTATTTGGTCAGCTAGGGCATTATCCGACTGCCCTTACTATGAGTGCGACGTTNTTAATCCTAATGTCACTACTACCAGGTATACCACTGCTCCCTTTTTTCGGACTGGCGTTACTTACGGGTGGGCTAGCATTCTTAATCTATCAACGCGAGGCGACGACGAAGGCTGAAGAGGAGGCAGAAATGGCTGCGGCCGATGAGCCTGACGTACCCGCAGAAGAGCCGATTACAGCAGCTCTGCAAATAGACAATATAAGGCTCGAGTTAGGATATGGCCTACTTGCGATGATAAATAACGCTCGCGAACCAAGGCTAACAGACCAGATCAAGGCTCTAAGAAGACAATTAGCTGGCGAACTTGGCTTTGTTATGCCAGCCGTTAGGATACAAGATAATTTACAACTACCCACCAATAACTATATCATTCGAATAAAGGAGATNGAGGCTGGCAGTGGCGAGTTGCGCCCTAATATGCTCCTCATTATGGACCCGGGCGGAGAACCTATCACGCTCCCTGGCGAAGCCACCACAGAACCAACATTTGGTTTGCCAGCAGTTTGGATAAACGAGCAGCATCGGGAGGAAGCAATGTTTAGAGGCTACACTGTGGTTGATGCTCCCACAGTTATAACGACACATCTTACTGAAATTATACGCGATAATATGTCCGAATTGCTTTCCTACGCTGAAACACAAAAACTCTTAGACGAACTGGATCAGCCACAGCAGAAGCTCATTACCGATTTAATACCTGCGCAAATTTCGGTAGGAGGCGTGCAACGGGTTCTTCAAAATCTTTTGGGCGAACGTATATCTGTACGCGATTTGTCAACCATTCTTGAGGGTATTTCAGAGGCTACTGGTTATACTAGAAACATAGGTCAAATTACGGAGCATGTAAGAGCACGCTTGGCTCGCCAAATTTCTGATACTGCAACCAACGAACAGGGTTTTATTCCCCTGATAACCCTCTCGCCAGATTGGGAACAGGCATTTGCCGAGTCAATAGTTAGCCAAGGAGATGAACAACAGCTTTCGATGGCACCAAGCCAATTACAGCAATTTATAAATGCGGTACGAACTGCTTTTGAACGCCACGCAATGCAGGGGGANTCTGCTGTACTCNTAGTAAGCCCTGCAGTTCGCCCATTTGTTCGCTCTGTAATTGAGCGTTTTCGGCCTGTTACAATAGTAATGTCTCAAAATGAAGTTCATCCAAAAGCACGTATCAAAACACTCGAACAGATCTAGTAGAATAAAAAAGACGCCCTTACGCTCAAACACCCGTATGCTAGCGCTACAACATAATATTTCTCAACCTTAGCTCAAAAGTAGTATTTTGAGATGACAGAATCCATAAAGCCCCCTAAAGGAGAACNNAAACAAATCTCGTCGCAGCAAATGNCGACNACAATTANATCAACCCTTCTTCGTCTCCCAAATGGACATCCCCCGCTTGAAATCGGACAGAATCTCTCTGGCATCGTGCTCAAATCATCGGTCGTCGGTGAGACCCGTATAAAACTANATACGGGCGAAATATTCTTAAAATCAAACGACTCGTTATCAACTGGCACTAAGATAATGGTTCGGGTCATATCAGGCGGAGGCCAACCGCAAGTATTATTGCAAAGACACCCGGACCTTCCGCGCAATAATTCTCTACCGGATTCGACAACCCATATCGCCCGGGAAGAATATTCTCAAGTCAATACCGGTTTCGTACGGACAAAAACAGCATCTTCGATCAGATATTCAACCAGTTCACCTCCTGTCCACCTTTCTGGCTTGCTAACCAAAGGCGAGTTGTTCTCCGGTCAGGTTTCAGGTCCTCCACAAACCAAATCCACACACACAAACCAATCTCCGAGCCCTCAGTTGGGAAGCACTAACAATAGCGTGTCAAAACCCGCATTGGATATAAGTCAACCTCAGTTTTCGGTAGGAACTTCTCTAACCATCCAATTGACATCAGTAAGTCAATCTGGGGGCAGAATTAAAAGTCCGCTTACAAGAAATGAGGCCCCTTATGGGTCTACCGGCACAAAACTGGTCGGTACAGTTACAAATGCTACTCCGGACGGCAGACCAATTATAACAACTCCTTTAGCCACAATTACATTAGACATAAAAAGCTCTATACCAATTGGAACTAGGTTAACCATGGTCGTGTATGGTTCATCTCAACCCAATGAACGCTCACCGTTGGCGCCTATTAACCCGCTAGGTAATTGGCAATCCCTGCAAGACGCCATACAAATCGTCAAGCACGCCGATCCAATAACACATTCATCGTTAATTCAAAAACTTCCAACTCCTGGACCACAATTAACTGCATCCATGCTCCTTTTTTTATACACAATGAAAAATGGTGGTATGTCTCGATTCCTTGGCGAGAGTGCAAGCCGAATTCTGGAAGCGGAAGGGAATTTATGGAAATATTTACAGGAAGATGTTGGCCAAGCGTCACGTCAAGCCTCAGATCGGCCAAGCTCAGATTGGCGTTCATTTATGATCCCGTTTTTAACCCATGCTGGCATACAACAGTTCCGTCTTAATGTTCGGCCCGATGACGAATCAAATGATGGGAATTCTGAAAAAGACGCTATTTTCCGATTTATCGTTGAGGCAATACTTGCGAATCTCGGCCAGATTCAATTAGAAGGTCGAGTCCACAGCAAGTTAATCGAGTTAATTATTTACTCACAGACTATGATATCGGATGAAATACGCCTTGGCATAAATAAAATTTATACTGAAACCCTTTTCGCTCTTGGTTTTGCCGGTACTCTCTCCTACCGCCAAGTTGAGAGGTTGGATGAAATGCCAAAATGGCCCGCAGATACTTCCCAGAGAGGTATTTCCGTGTGACAAATTTAAGAATGCCGAATACCAGTCAAAAAATTAAGTCGCAGCACAATTATTATTTCGACTCTAGGCCCAATCACACTACAACAACAGCTACCTTATAATTGAGGGAGTAGGCTGTCCGAGCATGGCTTCAAAAAATTTTTCAGGTTACCAGAATATTCATATTAGCCCCGATAATTACAACAATTATCTAAGCCAATTTGCAACACACCAAAATTGCCTTAAGGGCCGAGCTCTGGCAATTATCAAAGACTTTAACACCGATCTTGTACTCCGCTGGANCCTAGTCGNTNCTCTACAATATTCTGATACTAGGGGAGTGATNAACAACGTTCTCGTCGAAGATAAAAAAACAGAAGTGGAACAATGCACCATTAANTCAAAAACTAAATCAATTTTAAAGCAAACAGTAGGTTAATTTCTTCGCCTATGACTATTGAGCGCGACCTCATCCAATTCATTACGCTCTCGGCGTTCAGTTTCTCTAAGCTCTTTTTGCAGTCCAACACTTTCAGTAATTTCATATTTTTTTACATCAGCAAATGCTTCTCGCACCTCTTCCCGCGCTGCCTCTACCTGCCCCAACGCCAACTCACGATCCTTCCGTTTTTGTTTTATTCGTGCAAATGAAGCTGAGAGAAAATTATTAAGGTCGCGATTTCCTTCGTAATTTTCCGATGCAAAATGTTTTTCTTCCTCAATTCGGGTCGTAATTTCAGATATTTCNGCGTCAACCTCCATCAATTTTTCTTCTAGCCTTCTTAACCCGCGACGCCTTTCATCTAGTTGAAACCGATGGAAGCGAATTAATTTCTTAATTGCACTCATTATGACGGATCCTCACTAGGTGTAGGTTCTNGTGCTGATGCCAAAGGCTCAATTTCCACTTCTGACGCCGCAGATGAAACGCGGGGTTCCTGCGAATTGGCCAGAGAGTCAGAATCTTTTTGCGGTATGTTATCTGTAGATTGAGGAGGTGCCGCAGCAGCTGGAACTGCCGGTGTCGCACCCCCAATTATATCAGCAGAAATTCCAACCCTATTTTCATGACTCACCTGGATGACACCGTCTTCAATTATCTCTTCCATCGGAATCTCTAGAATATCAGCTAATTCCCGATACCCTTCTTCTAAGCATGCCTTGTCTTGTTTGTTTTGACTTAAAAATTTCTCCATACCTTGATGGTAACGAATAGCCTCATCTACTGCTGGATCACTGCCATGACGATATGCGCCTAACCGAATTAATTCGGCCATATCTTCGTACACCGCCATTAGGCTTCGCGCCCGGTCAATTATCCTATTCTCATCAGCTGAGTTGCAGGTGGGAAGAGTTCTTGAAACGCTTCGAAGGATATTGATCGCAGGATACCTGTTACGTTCAGCAATTGTACGATCAAGAACAATATGCCCGTCCACTATACCACGGACGGAATCTGAAATGGGCTCGTTGTGGTCGTCCCCTTCAACTAAAACCGTAAATAATCCTGTAATACTCCCTTGACCTATCCCAGGACCAGCTCGTTCTAGGAGCTTCGGCATCTCTGAAAATACGGTCGGAGTATACCCTTTACTCGCTGGAGGTTCCCCTGCAGACAATCCAATCTCACGCAACGCCATAGCGAAGCGTGTTATGCTATCCATTAGACAAAGTACATCACGGCCTTGGTCCCTGAAATATTCAGCGACAGCCATAGTCATGAATGCCGCTTGCCGTCGCATGAGCGCGGATTCATTTGATGTTGCCACAACTAAAACACTCCGCGCTAGGCCCTCAGGACCCAAATCTTCCTCAATAAACTCTTTTACCTCACGCCCTCGTTCGCCTATTAGACCCAGAACAATGACATCCGCCGTGGAATGCCGCGTAAGCATTGACATTAAAATTGATTTACCAACCCCTGAACCCGAAAAGATGCCCATTCGTTGACCCCGACAGCATGTAATAAAGGTATTAATAGAGCGAACACCCAAATCTATCTTTCCGGACACACGCTTACGTTGGTGTGCTGGAGGCGGTGAAGCACAAAGTGGATAGGCCTCTGGACCTTTCAAAATTGGTGGCCCGCCATCTAGAGGTTCACCAAGCGCGTTAATCACCCGCCCCAACCATTTATCATTCGGGTAGGCAGCAGGCTGGCTCTCGCCCACCAAAGCGCGGCTCCCTAGCCCCACTCCATCAAGTGGTCCGAATGGCATAGCAAGAGCACGGTTGTCGCGGAATCCAATAATTTCGCAGGTGACAGAAGATCGGCCTCGGACTTCGAGGTGACATCGTTCACCTATTGCTAATCTCTCTCCGAGGCCCTCAATCTCAACTAGCAAACCTTGTATCGCTTTGACGCGACCATAAAGCTTTAGCTTATCCAGTCGTGATATCTCCTCGATAACAGTTTTCAAATTATCATCCATTACAACATTTTAACGTTAATGGCCCGTATAGCAAAATAACATACATATATTTTTACTCATGATTTATTGATTGAGACGTCGAGGTATTGAATGGGTCATTTTTCATCTTTAATCTTTTTAAACACAACACTGTTAACGGAAAAAGTTTACTAAAAACTTTTTCATAATTTCCCTTCAACGACATGTACGGGACCTAAAGAGAAAAATTTTTCCGCAAATGATGCGGCATACCGCCGAGTTGTTGAACCTCCAATCACTTGAACAACCCACCAAAGCTTTTTACCTAACTGATATCTTATTTGACAGACACCGTTTCACATAAATGATAGTGTTGGTTTATTTGAAGGCTATTTTTCATGCTTAAACGCTTAGCCGATTCAATTTCTGGAAAAGCTTCTATGGTTGCGGTTGGCCTTAATTGGACCTTAGTTGAGGGTCCGGATGGGGTAGGACTAGCGCACAGCCCGGTAAAGGGAACATCTGGTTGCTACAACCTAAAAGGTGCAGGGCTACAACGCGGCAAACTACTAGCCGAACTGGCTGCAAGCATTCATTCAGAAAATCCGTTTGATCGAGCATTGGCCCTAGCTTCCATAAATGCACACTTTAATCGACCAGATCAAGAAGGCACAGTAGACAATGGGCTAGATCTACTCACCAATAAGGGTAGTCTCAATACCGTGGCGATTGGCAGGTTTCCCAACATCGAAATCCGTTTTCCAAACGTCAAAGTCATAGAAAAAAATCCTGGCCAAAATGATTATCCGATTTGCAAAGCCGCTCAATTATTAAAAACTGCCAACCAGGTTATTATTTCGGCTTCAGCACTGTCTTCGAAAGAAATTATAGATTACCTAAATGCTGCCACGAATGCTAAGATAATGCTCATTGGTCCCAGCACTCCAATGACCCCAGACCTATTTGAAAATGGAATTTCGATTTTAGCCGGCTTTATCGTTACAAAACCAAGCCAAGCTATCGATGTTGTCGTACAAGGTGGCTCAATAAACCAATTACGAAGGTGTGGACGCAATATTTGCTTACATCAAGCCTAACTTTGCAAAAGCGTTTCTGCTAATAAAAGGTCCTCAGGCGAATTCATGTTGGCGAATGGATCAATCCTTTTAACCTCATAATCGACCAAAACGATACTGTGACGCTTTGCCCAAGTTTCTACTCGCCTAATGCCGTCTAACAGTAAAGCGGACCGCAATCTATCTTTTTGGCCAACAGGCCACAGGCCGATTGTGTAGTGGATATGTGCCGCCGAAGTGGCAAGCGCTAAATCTGCCCGTTTTGCCTCTCTCGCGGTTAGCAACTTCCTAACCAAGTCTTCAGGGAGAAATGGACAATCTACCGGGGCACTAAAAATATAATCAACGTGGGGGTATTCACGAGCAGTCCATTCCATTCCAGTAAGTATACCTGCTAAAGGGCCTAGGTGCCCCGAACAAGAGTCGGGCTGAGTTGGCAAGCCGGCGCTAGAAAAAGGCGACGGATCGTCATTCATGTTAAGGAGAAGTTTGTTTACTTGCGGCTGCACATGCTCGATTACATGTTGGATTAGAGTTTGCCCGCGCAACAATGCCGATGGTTTTCGCTTTCCGCCCATCCGTCGCCCCTTGCCACCCGCAAGTATAACACCATTTACCAATGACGACACGGTTACGTGTCTTCCATATATGCATCAAGATTAATGATGCTTACTAGGAGGTAAAGATATATTGGCACTTTAGCGAAATTAACAGTCATCCGGGGAATCCGACCTTTGCGCAATTGTTCCGGCACAAGCATTCAAAATGCGCGTCGTTTGAAATAATCTTCTTTGTCATCAAACTATTATGAATCGGCTTTGCTTACGGCCGGCAAATACTTTCATTTCCACCACTTTCGAAAATTAATATAACGTTTTCTATAGTCCATTAGTCTATTTTTCGACTTATTTTTTGGCTATGATCGAATGTAGACGTCTTATTCATATTGGACACCTAGTTTTTTTAATTATTAAAATTATGATGGCTGAAATGCTTATAAAATGAAACAAATTTGATATAACACTGCTATGCAACCACTCAGCAAAATTTCAGTGCCTCAATTAATTGACCCATTTGAACGAGCTATTTCGTACCTGCGCGTCTCGGTTACCGATCGGTGTGATTTTCGGTGCGTTTACTGTATGTCGGAGGATATGTCTTTTCTTCCAAAAATCGAAGTCTTAACTTTGGAAGAGCTTGACCATGTATGTAGTACGTTTGTTAGGCTCGGCGTTCGAAAACTTCGTCTAACGGGCGGTGAGCCCCTAGTACGACGCAATATTATGTGGTTGGTACGTAGGCTTGGGCGACACCTAAATAGTGGAGCGCTCGATGAACTAACAGTTACAACAAACGGCAGCCAATTAGGAAAACATGCTGCCAGTCTGGCAGAAGCTGGCGTGAAACGGATCAATGTATCCTTAGACACACTTCAAAAAGATAAATTTTCTTACATTACTCGCTGGGGTGACTTCGACAAAGTGATGAGGGGAATTGATGCTGCAGTATCCACTGGCCTAAGTATCAAGATTAATTGCGTCGCTCTTAAAGGTTTTAATGATGATGAAATTCACGATATGGTTATTTGGTGCGGTGAACGGGGATTTGATCTTACCTTCATAGAAGTGATGCCAATGGGCGATATAGGCAATGAAACTCGTCTTGATCAATACTGGCCTCTTTCTATGTTACGAGCGGATTTACGAAAACGTTGGACGCTCACAGAAACAGATTTTCACACCGGCGGGCCCGCACGTTACTGGCGAATTGAAGAAACGGGTGGCCGTATAGGTTTTATTACACCTCTTACCCACAATTTTTGTGAGTCCTGCAACAGAGTTCGTCTCACTTGCACAGGCACGCTTTATATGTGTCTTGGACAACATGACCGTGCCGAGTTGCGCAACGCTCTCAGGGACAAGGCCCATCCGTGCAGACTAGAGGTAGCAATACGTGAGGCCATTAGCCGGAAACCGGAGGGGCACGATTTCTCTGTCGATAGGAGAATGGAAGTGATGCCAATTGATCGGCATATGAGTGTTACTGGCGGTTGATACAAGTTTTAATTTAACGACTCGGACGACGCATTTTGCATTGATGGCCTGCCACTAGTTGGCGCTGCTTGGTGATGAATGACTTTCCAAGAGTCTTCCTGCTTCATAAAAATATTAGTCGCAGCTAGGAAAATTCCATTAATATCTTCGAAGCAAATAACGGTAGCGCAATCATTCCTAACAAACAAATGTGGCTCTCTACATATAATTGGCGAAGACCTCCCCCCAGAAACGATATCAGCCCAGCTGTTGAGAACCGCCTCCCGTCCGAATAACGGCTCCCACCCGGGATGAATAACGCACACATCGTCTGTTTGTGCCCAAAGACAAGACATTGCCTCGATATCGCCACAAGAAAACGCTGCATAAAACGCATCATTATTAAATAAAATCGCTTCTTGATCAGTCATCGTTACAAATTCTTTCTTTTCCAAAGTAAGCTTTAAAAAAACCCTTTAACCTAGGATTAACTTTAGTTTAGGAACATATATGTTACAGTTTATTCGTACCTGAGAAAAATATTCCTACGCCTTTTTAGGCGAGGTGCAAAAAGATGATCATTGAGGAAATTGCTGATGTCACGTGACATTAGTGTTTTGCTGATCTCCTTGCAAAAGATAAAAAATCCACTTCAACTTTATCAAAACTAGTTTAATGGTATGACTTTGCTGCATTACGGTTTTCGTCAGCATTGTTACAAGCTCCTTGCCTATAACTATTGCCTGACTTTATTCTAATTTTGTAACTCGATTTTTTAGTTTTGGATTTTAATGAAGAAAAAGAAAATATCATTTGTAGCTGCCAATATTATAGAGGCGCAGGAGGTTCTCAAAACACTTGAGAAGCGCTACGGAAATGTAGCGCCCGAAAATGCTGATGTAATTGTTGCTCTTGGTGGTGATGGTTTTATGCTTCGAATGCTGCATCAGTATAAAGCGCGAAAGATTCCAATCTATGGGATGAATTGCGGGTCGGTTGGTTTTTTAATGAATACAAGAAGTGTCACAAATCTAGCCCATCGTATCTCTCAGGCTGAGTCTGTTGAAGTTCGCCCATTGGTGATGGAGACAGTACTCGTCGATGGTTCTATAAAAAAATCACATGCCATAAACGAGGTCGCTGTTCTCAGGCAAACGCAACAAGCTGCTAAAATCAGAGTGTTAGTTGATGAAATCGAACGTATTCCAGAGTTGATCTGCGATGGAGTCCTAGTAGCTACACCTGCCGGCAGCACCGCATACAACCTTTCAGCTCATGGCCCGATTCTTCCATTGAATGCAAACGTTTTGTGCCTTACACCCATCAGCGCTTTTCGCCCTCGGCGTTGGCGGGGAGCTATAGTTCCCTGTCAGGCAAAAATTCGCTTTGAAATTCTCGAGTCAACGAAGAGGCCAGTTTGCGCAAGTGCCGATGACTTTGAGGTGCGGCAAGTAGTAAGTGTGAGCATTGAGCAAGCCCAGGCCGTATCTATGACTTTATTGTTCGATCCAGAACATAATCTTGAGTCACGTATCCTTAAGGAACAGTTCACCTTATAATTTTTTATTCCGCAGCGACCGAAATCTGCTGATTTGAAAACCTGGCTAATTCGTTCAAAAGTTGGTTTATGTTAGCTTTTAATGTGTCAAAACTTGCGAGGCGTTCTAGGCTACGTTCATTCATATAAATAGCACGGTTGATTTCTATCTGTATGGAGTGCCGGGCGCTTCCTGGGTCTGAATGAGCCCGAACAAGTTCAACTCCTTTATATGGATCATTTAAAGCAACCGCGTATCCCATCTCTTCAAGTGTTTTTGAAAGCACTTTACGTAATCTTATGTCACAAGTAGTTCCGTCTCGATCTCCCAGCACAAAATCCGCAGGCACCCTTCCACAGCGGGTCATAACACTTGGGGCACTTCCGCTCGGCATGGAGTGACAATTAATATGCCACGTCTCACCGAACTGTTTATGCAACGTGTCAATTGCATTAGAGAGACATTGGTGGTAGGGCCGCCAATATTTTTCAATCCTATGTCGGACTTTCGCCTCCGTCAAACGATGGCGATACATGGGCATTTCCGGTGGGCACAGTCGCCAAATTAACCCATGACCTAGTCGGGCTTTCTCGCCCATAATAATTGGTGACGGCCAATCGTCCTCCACCAGATCCGGATCAAGATCGTCAAGTGATCGATTTGGATCAATGTAGCTTCGCGGATAAAGTGCTTCTATGAAAGTAGCCCCATGCCGAGGCGCATCACTAAATAATTCACCGACATAACTATCTTCGGCCCTGCGCAACATAATTTTTGGAACCAAGCAGTCAAAGTCAGCCGGATAATTGGTGCCACTATGAGGCGAGTCTACGACAATGGGCACGACTGGTTTTTCAGGAGCTACTCTTTTTAAGACTTTAGGTATTGATGAAGAGTGAAATCCATCTGCAGTTTTATAGTGAAAATATTTATTAATCATTCTTGTGCCGCTTTCACTACTGCAAATGTTAAAAAGAAGTAATCGGATTAGTTATAATGGTTTTTGCCAACTCTGTACGTTTTGCCACGATAATAATCAGTGTAGCAAGGTTCATAACCCAAATCTTCCCTCAAAGCTTTAACGCCCCCGCTATAGCATCAACCGCTTTCAATCCACTTCCAGTTAGTATAAGGACCACCTTTTCATCATGACCAATAGACCCATCTTCAAACAACGTTTTTAGGCCCGCCGCCCCCGCCGCTGTTGTGGGTTCCACAAAAAGCCCTTTCTGGCAAAGTGCTTTCAAAGAGGCCTCGATTTCNTCCTCGGTAACGGCTACGATATCACCATCGGTTTCACGTAAAGCCATAAATACTTCTCGAAGTCTTATTGGCCTAGAGGAGGCTATTCCGTCAGCGATAGTGTGGCTAGCTTCAATTGCTATCGGTGTAGCGGAATCAACGGACCATGCGGCGTGATAAGGCGCTGCATTAACCGCTTGTACGGCATACAGCCGGGGCATCCGATCAATCACACCAGCACGTTTTAGTTCGCAAAACCCTATGTGGCATCCCATGACATTTGCGCCCTGCCCCATGGGTATAACAATAGCATCTGGCAGTTCAAAATTGAGTTGTTCCCATATTTCGAAAGCAAGTGTTTTGGTGCCTTCTAAAAAATATGGCTGTAAATTGTGACAAGCATAGAAAATATTTTCAGCATCTCTTAATGCTGCAGCCGCAACATCATCCCTACTGCCCTTCACAGCAACAACATCAGCACCCACGGCAGCCATCTGCCGTTGTTTAGCAATCGGAGCACTCGCAGGTACAAATATACGGCTTTTTAAACCTAAAAAAGCACCATAAGTTGCTATTGAAGAACCAGCATTTCCAGAAGAGTCTTCAAGTATGGAGTCTATTCCTACCTGCTTAAGATAATTCATCATTACCGCAGAGCCTCTATCTTTGTAAGAACCCGAAGGCATCATGTACTCCATTTTAAATATCACTTCACGGCCTGCCCATTCACTTTGGACAATGGGAGTCCAGCCTTCGCCTAAAGAAAAGATATTTTCACTGGGTAGCCTAATGGCCTTGCGATAGCGCCATAATGAGTTTGAACTGACATCGATCAAATTTTGGGTTAACCCTTCCCCATCGGTTAAGTTAACGTAGCCCCCATCATCTGGCGCACGCCAAAGCGCGGTCTTTACTTGCCAAACCGAATCNGTTCGTGGATTTACATATTTTGGAAGATTTGACAAAATAATTTTACCCTTACAATCCCTGAATTATTCACTGTTCAACCAAACACCGTTGTTATTCAACCTACAAATTCATTATGATCTAGGNTATGTATTCTACGATGCCATGGTTTAAAGTAAAAGTAATTGGGGAAAAATNATGTTTAAGCACTGCCCACGAATCTGCCTTACGCTTTGGTTAATTGGTGTTTTTTCAGCAGCTCAAGCCCAAACCTCACCAGACGGAGCGGCAGAATTTCTTCGTAAGGTTGGTGATGAAACCATAGTTTTATTAAAGGATAGATCGCGCCCGAAATTGGAAAAAGAGGAGGAACTCAGAAAAATACTAAATAAAAGTATCGATATGAAAACCATTGGTCGATTCGCACTAGGTAAAACCTGGCGTGAAATTAATGATGAGCAGAAAGCTCGTTATTTAAAATTATTTCGAGATTATGTCCTATATTCGTATTCTAAACGCTTNCTAACTTATGCTGGAGAAACATTCAACGTTGTTAAGTCTAGGCCAATCCGGCGTGATGCATTGGTTTACACTTTAATAAACCAAGCTTCGGGCCAACCACTAGAGACTTATTGGCGAATACGCCGACAAGATAACGATTATTACGTTATCGATGTCATAGTTGAGGGTATAAGCATGGCCGTAACACAGCGTTCAGAATTTCGAACCGTGATTCGGCAACGAGGGATAGAAGGGTTTTTTGATAGCCTAAGAACGATTATAGGTAGAATGCGTAAATCTACTGGTTGATTTTTCAAAAGTTAGTTACAGGATTTTCCGATGAGAACTTCGATGTCTGCTATAGACTTGATGAAAGTACTGGTTTCTTTTGATACTACGAGCAGAAATTCTAATCTTGAGCTCATAAGCTTTATTCAAAATTATCTGGATAACTTGAATGTTGAAAGTGAGTTAGTTCACGATGAGACTGGGCAAAAAGCAAACTTATATGCGACGTTAGGCCCACCAGACCGTCCCGGCATAATGCTGTCTGGCCACACGGATGTAGTGCCCGTTGACGGGCAAGTGTGGTCCACGAACCCTTTTGAAGTTGTAGAGAAAGATCAAAGACTTTATGGGCGTGGGACATGTGANATGAAAGGATTCGTCGCAATTGTCCTCGCACATGTACCTGAATTTTTAAGCCGGAGCCTTAAAACGCCCATTCACCTGGCTTTTTCGTATGATGAAGAAGTGGGTTGCATTGGAGTTCAGCGCCTAATNGCTGCTATAAATAATAAAAAAGTAAAACCAAAACTTTGCATTGTAGGCGAACCAACTGAAATGAAGGTAGTAATCGCTCACAAAGGTAAAACAAGCTTNCATTGTCGCGTCAAAGGCTCTGAAGCTCATTCAAGTCTGGCACCAGAGGCAGTAAATGCAGTCGAATTTGCCGCTGAGTTGATATCCTACATAAAATCAATAGCACGACGAATAAAAACGGTGGGCCCTTTCGATCCGCTCTTTGATATTCCCCACACAACAATCCATACTGGCAACATTAGGGGTGGCACGGCGTTAAATATTGTTCCAAAGGAATGTGACTTCGAATTCGAAATACGACATCTTCCTGAGGAAANTTCCGATATCTATATGAATGAGATAAGAGACTTTATTAACCAGGAGTTAGAGCCTGAAATGAAGTCTTTGAGTGCAGAGGCTGGCTTTGAGTTTAGCATCAAATCTTCGATGCCAGGGCTGCACACTGACCCTAACGACAGTGTAGTGAGTTTTGCGAAGTCCCTTACTGGCAAGAACGATCATGCTAAAGTTTCATTCGGAACTGAGGCNGGGCCTTTTCAGCAAACCGCTGGAATTCCTACTGTAGTGTGTGGGCCCGGAAGCATTTTACAGGCACATAAGCCTGACGAATTTATTGCTCTTGAACAAATAGCCNAATGCAGCACNTTCATGGGTCGTCTTGTAGAGAGCGCATGTGTTGAGACGCAGTAAAGATGCCGGTCTGCAAGTCAAGATGGGCAGCGATCCATGCCCCCTAAAAATACAATCCATCAGCCAGTTCTGAAGGTACCTAATATAATTCGGTTACTTGCNGCACTACCNATACTCGTACATTTCCGCGGAATGTTTCTAAGCGGAGTGCAAGAAAATNATATTATACGCTACTTTGCCTTTATTCCGGAGAGAATTCAGAGCCCTGAATTATGGCATTACGAGAGTATTGCACTCGCACTATCTCCGGTGACGTACGCATACATTCATTCAGACATATACCATTTGCTTTTAAATGTTTTCTTCCTTCTCGCATTTGGCACAGCTGTAGCCCGCCGTATGTCTGTAATTAAATTTTTGCTGTTGTATGTATCTAGTGGAATCTTTTCTGCTTTTTTCTGGATGGGCTTCAACCCGCACGAAATTGCGCCACTAATTGGCTCTTCAGGAGCGCTNTCAGGCATTTTGGGCGCCTTAGTTCACATATCAATCGCTCCAAAGTTTCAAACAGATCCTTGTCACCCGATTATGCCAGTGCGTGTAGCGGTATTATTTTCGATTTTTTGGGTTGGAATAAATTTAATATTTTGGTTATTTGGGGCCATGATCTCAAGCGAGTTAGAATATATTGCATGGGAGGCACATATTGGTGGTTTCATTTTTGGTTTTTTAGTCGGCCGCACTTTTGATGGTCGAGGATTACCCAAAGCTCCAACNCCACCAAGCCGTTAGGATTGAAGTTTGCAGATGAGGTGAGGACTTAAATATGGATGCTATGGAACTATTATTGGGTCGTAATTCCGTGCCCGCTCGAAAACTATCCGATCCTGCTCCGGATGGTGAAGAGCTATTGGAAATACTTGAAACAGGAATGCGTGCACCGGATCACGCGGGGCTTAAACCATGGAGATTTTTAATCATTCGGGGTGAAGCCCGACAAAGGCTTGGGGAGGTAATGGCTCAAAGCATGGCACTTCGAGATAAAAACGCAAGCAAAGAAAGACTTGAGTCACAGCGACAAAAACCTCTCCGATCACCACTAATCATAACCATATACGCAGAAATAACCAAAGACCACCCAAAGGCTCCTGAGGTCGAGCAAATAATAACTGTTGGGGCTGCAGCGCAAAATATCATTAATGCTGCCTACGTCAAAGGGTACGGTGGCATCATGCTAACGGGGCCAGCTGCTTATGATCCTCACGTAAAAGCAGCACTTGGGCTGAAAGATAAAGATCAGATTATATGCTTCTTATATCTCGGCACGCCAACCGATGAGCCTCGTAAAAAAATCAGGCCCTCCGCAGCAGATTATGTGAGCGAGTGGACCTCGGACGTTACAAATGAAACATCTAACAATCCTTAAACTTTTTCTTTTTTCTTATTAGTGATTGGCTTTTTGATACCTGTAAGGAGCTGGAACAATGTTCCATCAACCTCCCCTGGATGCTTGTGCAATCCACAAAATGCTACTTCCTCCTGCGGTCTTTTGCGCACAATAAATTCAATGCCTGCTTCAGCCACTGGTGTCAGGGTCTGGTCAAACCTTGGTAAAACGTAGCGATAGGAGTGGTTNAGAAGCTCTACTTTTACAACCTCTGCTGCNTCACCGAGAGATGGTAATAGGTCAAAAATATTTATTGAATTTTTACTCCACGACTCATTCTTGCTGATGGTAAATGTACATTTATGATCGGTATTAAAGGTGCTTGGGAAAACACCTTGTTCATAAAGGTCTTCATCTGGGACCGTGACAATCAAATACCCACGTGGTTTGAGAATACGGAACCAGTTCTTGAGCCCAACNTTAGGATCTTTTAAGTGTTCCAAACAGTGACTTGAATGNACAAAATCGTAGGAGTTGTCCTCCACACCCTCCATAAAGGTGGCATCCCCATCTACCAAATCCCATGTCCTTACTTCTCCGATCTTTGGAAATAATTCTGAGTAGAGAAATAATGGGTCAGGAGCCCCACCTATATCAATTCCATTTCCCGAAAAGTAACGATTCATAAAATTTGAATCAGCCATACGTCGATTGATCGATTTACTGCATTCTTTCATGTCGGCAGAAAGTCCAAAATTTCAAAATTAATTTATATGANAATGTCNATTTTATTTAAATTACGCCTAACATAACAACAGATNGGTTTCCTTGTAATAGACCTACCGCACAACATCAGGAGCTCTTACCCGNATCACATATCCACTATTTATTTTTTTTTCGTTGCTCAAGCGATTTGCCATAATTACGGCCTCTTCACGTTTTTCAACATATCCAACTCGCAGGAAGTAGAGTACTTGCCCTGATTGACTTCTACCTTTATCGATTCGGGCAGTGGGCACGAAGCCCTTAAGTTTTTTCATCATCTGAGACGCATTTAATTCTGATGAAAATGCAGCCAGCTGCAATGAGTAACCAAAGTTGCCCGAGTAAGCGCTTTTAAGAGCTGTTTCCGTTTGATTGCGTGGTGTTGCTATATTCACGCCGACCTCTGTANCAGCCGACGCCGGTCTTTTACCATTGTCTTCTAGGCTTTTATTTGCTTTTTGCCTCTTTGGAAGTACGGACTGCATAGCAGAATCAGAGACGCTATCGTTGCTACTCGGGCCGGTAAATAAGCTTTCAATTTTTGTTTTAGGGGCGACAAACTCAACAGATTTTCTGCGATTACCGGGTATTTCCGATATCGTTTCTCCATCTGGTTTTTGTTGTAATTTTTCCGAATTTGTCGATTTGTTGGTGTCCTTTTCGCCGAAAGATTGTGGGTAGGAAGATGTCTTGCCTAAAGATCCACGCATTTGGCCTTCCCTGGCCTCCGGAGCTACCACTGCCTTCCCACCAGAAGTTTCGGGCGACATGACCACCTCTAACGGACGATGTGCAGCCTTTAGACTTTCCGGCTCCTCGGATTGATCAATATGTTGGTTCCTCTCAAATTCAGGTGATGGCTTGACCTTAGCAATCACCACATTATCCAAATCTCTCGGATTATAAACGACGTATGCAGTCACATAGCCACCTACAAAAAGTGATGCCGCAGCCACTAATACTCCTGCTATACTTGCAATGACGCCACCTCTGCTCAATGAAAACCGGAAAGACCCAACGGGACGTGTTGGGGAATATTCTATCTGTTTTAAGGATGCATTGGTCGTTTCTTGCGGGGCAGTCACAGGCGGTGACATTGCTGCTGATGTTTTAGAGGCTAATGACCTTGCACTCGCTACCGAACTATCGCCCTCCGGCTCGGGCAGAGTGTTGGAGAGGCTTTTACGCCCCCTCCCTGCATTAGACGAGAGTTTGTCGAATTCGTCAAATAAGGACATTGATTCACATATATTTAATAAAAGAATATCTACATAGACAAACGAATAATAACTATAAACATATACAAATTCTTATACAAATAAAATTAAAAATTGAATTCAGTAAAGATTAAATAAAAAGTAAAAATTTCGACTTAATACTAAATATTGAATAAATTTTTTTGTGAATTATTTCAATTTTTTTCATATGTCTTGCAATTCTTTAATTGTATTGTTGATTTTTATCTCGTTTAAACTTATTGCAAGAAACTTTACACCTTTCGAACAAAATACATGGTCTCCGACCAACTTTTTACTTTGAAAGATCATACTTTTTGGAAGTTTGCTGCTAATTGATAGTTTGCTGCTAAAAATACAGACAGTGGAACTGGATCTGACAAATAAGTATACCCAGAATACGCCACGATTGATCTCAAAGCCAGCATTCCGGAGCAAATGATTAATTGCTATCTAAATTTACGTTCTGCCCTTTTAATTCGATCATATTTCCCTCCGGATCATAAAGGTAAAGTGACGGCCCCATTCCGTTTGAACCATAACGCGTCCCAAAATCGCCTAATCGCACTCCGGCCGCTCTGAGATGCTTCATTGCTTGTTCTTTGTCAAACCCGGCTATTCTCAGGCAAAAATGATCCATGCTCCCCCCTTCGGAGCCGGATGACGTATTTAACCCTCCTCTACGTCCAAGTTTCCCAGCACAATCAACCAAATCAATCAAACTCGTCCCCGCACGCAGCTGCACAAGGTCCAACTCCGCGACCTCACGTTCTTTGATACAACCAAGGATATCACAATAAAAAGTTATCATTACCTCCATGTTGCGCACACGAAGTACTAAATGATCTAAACCAATAATTCTAAACGGGATTTCCGGCATTTTTTATTCTCCGGCTGTACGAATGATGTACATTTTTGAATTGATATTAATCAATACATAATTTTTCTAGTATATTACTTTTGATTATATAATATTTCAAATATAGTTTGATATTTTAGTAGCAATTATACCAGCATTTTGGTAAAATATTATTAGGTTATTTTGTCGGCTTAACAGTTCATAGGAATAAAAATGCGATGAGTTGGCATGCTGCCGTCGATTACAGAAAAGCAAAAGCGGGAAGTTCTTCTCCTTTGCCTGCCCTGGATTACGGGGAGGTTCACAAAGTCGGCGACGACGTAATAATAGCAGCACTTTCTGATGACATTGGAAGTATCATCCATCCACACAACGCAGCAAAAGTCGCAGTAAAAAAGGCTATTACAACTCTTTTAGAGGATAGTCAGTACTTGGAAAAACTTGTTGATTGCCCAGAGGTAGGCGTAGCAACCTCCTTATTTCAGGAACTTTGCGAAGGTGTCAGGTCAGCGCTGATGAAGCAAATTATTAACGATAGTAATACTTCGCTTGTTTTTTCGCCCACTCTAATAGTCATAATAGCTAGTCCCGCTGGAACAATCGCAATGCGTGTTGGAGATGGCTCTATTGTCTATCGGCAGAGTGGCAGGAGCTACGAGACAATGTTCCAACAAGATCCTGAAGATTCAGATCCAACTTCAATTGCCGCCCCGAATGCTCTGGAGAAAATGGAAATTGCTTTCCAACCTGGAATTGCAGAATTTATCTGCGCATCTACCGGTGGCCTTATTCCACTCTCTATCCGAAAAACTGAACACCGACCACGCGCTCCTTTTTTTCGTCCACTTGATCAATGTGCCGCTATGGCAGAAACAGATGACGACATCCACCGCGGGCTTCGGACGTTCCTTCGGTCCGCACCCTTTATCGATCATCTTAAAAAAGATTGCACGCTCATGCTTGGAGGCTACCGCTCAAACGGATACTGCGCTGCATAACTTTTAAATTTTTACCAAGTCAAAAATAAAAATGGTGCCAATACTTTCCATTGGATCCTGCATGTGCAATTTATTGTTCAGTATGAACATCAAGGGAGAACGACATGCCTGGCCGACTGGAAGGGAAGGTAGCTTTAATATCTGGTGCTGGATCATGCGGCCCCGGTTGGGGTAACGGGCGCGCTACCGCAACTCTGTTTGCTCGAGAGGGAGCAAAAGTATTTGCTGTAGATCTTAATCAAGAAGCTGTTGAGGAAACTGCCAAAACGATCCAAGACGAAGGCAACGAATGCATTACTTATTGTTGTGACGTGACAAATGCCGAATCGGTCAATGAGATGGTCACAGCATGTGTCGAACGTTTTGGTCAAGTAGATGTGCTACAAAATAATGTTGGCGGGTCAGCCGCGGGCGGGGCAATGGACATGGAGGAAGAGGTTTGGGACAAACAAATGGATCATAACCTTAAGCATGTCTTCCTGGTTACCAAAGCAGTTCTTCCAGTAATGGTTAAGAACAGAACCGGCTCAATAATTAACATGTCTTCAACTTCTGGGCTTACCTATGGCGGTGCTTTTCAAATTGCTTATTGCACCACAAAAGCTGCGATCAGGCGTTTTAGCGAAGCAGTGGCAATTGAATTTGCAGGCCGTGGAGTCCGATGCAATACAATAATTCCAGGTCAGCTACACACCCCGATGGTTGAAACGCGGCTTGCCCATCAACGAACTGGCGGAGATATCAAAAAATTAATCGCAACACGCAATGCTCGTATCCCACTTGGTCAGGCGGGCGACGGTTTCGACGTTGCATATGCCGCAGTCTACCTTGGATCAGATGAGTCTAAATTCGTCACAGGAAGTGAGATTAAGCTTGATGGCGCAATGACGTTAAAATGCACCAACCTGCCGGATGACTACCCCACTGATTAAAGAAAAAATTGAACATTACGCCGAAAGCCGCGAGTTTACAAAAACTTGGGATTATACGTTGATCAATATTTTTACCTATCCAGAGCAAAACTTTTTATTGATTCCCGAGAGAAAATATCAGGTATTGGTTCATTATTGAAAACTTTCGGGTAACTTAAACTAATTCGCACGGAATAATCTAATGAGAAATTGTAAATCTCGATTCAATATTTGATTATATCCTTCGTTGTCCCTCTTTCTCCATAATTTCGAGCGTTTGGCGAGATCATCTCTTAACATCCACTCATAGGGATAATAACGGCCAATTAGTTGGTGTACTACTTCTAGACGTTCCGGGCTAAGTGGTCCACGGTTTAGCCTAATAAAAAACTTTTTATCAATCACAATTGGGTCGCGTCGAGAAAACTCCATTATTTTCTCTCGATCTCGAGCGCTGTATTTTCCAATTTTTCTCAAGGCTTGATCCAACGCTACCGCATTATCATATCGCTCGCCTTTGATTGGCCCTAGCGCCGATTCTGACACTCCTGCCTGTGCAACTCGATCAAGAACATCATTACTAAGAAAATAAGGTACATCACGAAAGGTTTGTTGATTGAAAACATTCTGTAAAAAGAAAAGGCCTACAAAACAGATTGCGCACGCGATAACGGGTGTCACAATCCAGCCCAAACTTATCGAACCAAAAACTCTCCACCTAAACCCCCGTCCGCCTTGAACAAGTGCGATACCTAAAACCGCTCCAACGACAGCCTGTGAACTAGACACAGGCACCAACGGTATAGACGGCAGCCCACTGCTCTCTAATGCATACTTTAAACCTTCCGAAGCGAATAAAAAAAGAACAATAGAATGCGAGACCACAGCAACCCATGCGCCCACAGGTGATAGAGGGAGTAGGTCGTTCCCAACGGTCATCATTACCCGCTTTGAATAGGTAAAAACGCCAACCGCTATAGCGATGGCACCTATCAAAAATAACTGCTGCATTGAGGATAAAGTAAAAAAGCCGCCGATGGATACATCATCGAATGGTGATGAGGAGACGAAGACACCCATGACATTGGCAATGTTATTTGCCCCTAGGCTGTATGACCCAAATGCCCCAGCTATTATCAATCCTAAGCGGGTATAGGCGTCAACCCTTATCAAATGTATCTTGGCAAATCTCATTACCTTGACTGTAATTTTAAATATTGCTGCACCAAAAATAGCAGCAAGAAGTGGGCACAGAACCCATGTGCTTATTATTTTTGTTAGCGTAGTAGCATCAGTGAGCGTGCCACTAAATAAGTTCCAACCTATGATGCCTCCGACAATCGCTTGACTGGTAGACACCGGCAGACCTGCTTTTGTCATCAGATAAACAGATAACGCAGCAGAAAAAGCAGCCATGAAGGCGCCCGGTAATGCATTTACCGCACCCAGCTTACCAAGGGTACTGGCGGCACCGGCACCACCCCAAACAGCTCCTACAATAATAAAAATTGAACAGATAATGGCTGCCGTGGAAAATCTCACCATCCTAGTCCCAACAGCCGTACCAAATACATTGGCTGCGTCGTTGGCACCCAATGCCCATCCTAAGAATAGGCCACTAGTTAGAAATATGAGAACGCTGACTTCCAATGTATGTTAGACCGAGCGCTTGAGAGCGTAAATTGCAAGGCGATCCGCCACATCCTCTGACCAATCAGCGATATTATCGATACTTTCGACAAAGTATCGTAGGTGCATTTTGTGAGCTAGATCTAGTTTGGATGCAAATATTTGCCGCTTTAATTTTGTAGAAACTTTGTCGGCCTCGGTTTCGTAAAACATTACTTTGTGATTGTGGTAGGTGACTCTATCAAAATCGCGAAAGAAAGCGCGCGACGATCGGGCCAACGCCTCCACAGATTGTACAACCATTTCGGTAAGTTCTTTAAAAAGAGCATGGTGCTCATCGGGGATTTTTGGCTTCTCTATATCAAAGGCCCAAAGTGAGCTTTCGCAGAGATTGAGCACATCATCCAATGTTTCGATAAGACCTAAAACATCTCCTCGACTTTCAGGAATTAGAGTTTGCGAATAAAGCTGCGATTCAATTTCACGACGCAATACATCGGCTGCACTCTCATTATCATTAACGTCCTTGCGCTTCGCAGCAAAATCTTCGCTATAGCCGTCCGAAAGATAGGACTTTATCGCTAAATCAAACAACAAGGCGGATTCGGATAACCTATCGAGAAATTCATCGATTTTATGTTCTAAGGCTTTTGATTTGCCAAACATAAACACATTCTTTGGTAAAGCCATGACATACCTATAAAAAATATTATTCGCCAAGATAAATAGTAATCGTTAAAAGTAGCATAATACCCTAAACTTTCTCAATAAATTTAATTACAAGTAATAATGTACAATAAAATTCACTATTATAAATAAATGTAATATTTTTTGATTTTTATTGTTATAAAACATTTTTAATTCTATTTATTAATTTTTATTAGAGACAATTATTTTATTCATATTTAATCTTTACATGGAAATAATTTCATAAAATTATCTGATAAAAACACAAATTGCCATCGAAGTTGTTACGGTCCGGCTAAACCGCGTTCTCGCCGACTAGACAAGTTCCAATTTCCAAGTTAATCCAGGTTAAAATTCAGTAACCATAATCAGGGGAAATCAATGACTGATCACCTCCAATATAAGGTCCAAGATAATATTGCCACTTTGACGCTTCATCGGCCCGATGTGCGTAATGCCCTTTCGCCAGAAATGCTTGACGCAATGGTGGAGCAGCTCAATGCAATACAGGCCGATACTGAAATTAAAGTTGTTGTTTTAACTGGGCACGGCGACTCTTTCTGCGCTGGTGGGGACATCAAAGCGATGAAGGAAGCGGTTGAGAAGAAAAGCCCGATGATCGCAAAGTATAGTTTGTATGACGGCATTCAGAGGATTCCGCGCTTATTAGTAGATTTCGACAAACCAATTATAGCAGCTATAAACGGACCTGCCACAGGAGCAGGCCTCGATATTGCTTGCCACTGTGACTTTCGACTGGCATCAGATGAGGCACGGTTTGCCGAAAGCTACGTGAATATGGGCCTCGTTCCTGGCGCCGGCGGTTGTTGGGTTTTACCGCGTGTCGTAGGCTTGCCAATGGCTTTAGAACTGGCTTTTTCAGCCAATTTAATCGACGCAGATGAGGCACTTCGCATAGGATTAGTAAATCATGTTTATCCAAAAAAGGATTTGATGGAGGAAACCTACAAACTTGCGCGTAAAATTTCTCGAAAAGCTCCGATTTCAGTTCGTCTAATTAAACGCGCTATGTATCAGGGAATGAATATGGATATAAGAGCACATCTTGACCAAATATCGTCACATATGACATTAGCGCGCGCCAGTGAAGATCATTCCGAAGCTGTTAATGCTTTTCTCGAAAAGCGCTATCCCGAATTTAAGGGCGAGTAAACCGAAACCCAGGAGAATGTTTATGAGCAAACAAGAAAAAAAACAAGTTACTGACACGGATATGGCGAACCACGCTGACCTAAGTTACCGCTTCGCAACAATCCACGAACTGATACATGCCGCTCATAAAACTTGCAGCCAAGGAACTTGGGATTACCTCGCAGGCGGTTCTGACAGTGAAACCACACTCAGACGTAATCGCCATGGCTACGACAAATTAGCGCTTCGTCCGCGAGCCATGGTAGATGTCAGCACATTCGATCCATCGGTTGAATTCATGGGGAAGAAGATAAGGCTGCCCCTAATCCTTGCACCAGTAGGCTCAATTGAAACTTTTGCAGAAGGAGGAGGTGTTGTAACAGCTCAAGCTGCTGAACGTTTCAATGTCTTCGATATGCTGAGCTCTCGCTGCACACCAGGCTTAGAAGCTGTAGCACAGGCCGCTGATAATCCTAGGATTTTCCAACTTTATGTCCGTGGTGGAGATGAATTTGTAGATGATCATGCTAAACGTGCTATTGACGCAGGGTATGATGCATTCGCAGTTACAGTTGACTCTGCGACCTACAGCCGTCGCGAACGCGATCTTGCTAATCGCTACCTCAAGAAATGGCGATCTAACGTTACAACAGATGAGAATACCTGGCAGGCGCAGTGGACATGGGATAACGTAAAGCGGTTTAAAGACAAATGGGACATTCCATTAATTCTGAAAGGAATTGGTGACGTTGATGATGCGGGCCGGGCTTGCGAAGAAGGAGTAGACGGCGTCTATATCTCCAATCATGGGGGCCGGGCTCTTGATCATGGCAGGGGAAGCATTGAGGTCCTTCCCGAGGTGGTCGCGGAGTGTAAGGGCAAGACAAAGATTATTGTGGACGGCGGGATACAGCGTGCTACGGATATTGTAAAAGCTAAAGCGTTAGGTGCAGATATGGTCGGTATAGGTCGGCTTCAATGTATCGGATGTGCGGCCGCAGGTGTAGATGGCCTCGTCCGCCTTTTAGAAATCCTTGAAGAAGAATTAAGCATAGCATTTGGGCTCATGGGAGTAACTAACTGGGCTCAGGTTGGTGAAGATAACCTTCGCGCTGCTGATCCGGTCCACGAGCCCAGCGTCTGGTCAAGCCATATAATGACACAGTTGCCGGCACATCCGTACGGGGGCTAACTACAATGGACACAGGCAAAGAACTGCCGCTGGAGGGCTTAAACGTCTTTGATGCATCACAAGGCGTTGCGGGGCCTAGTTGCGCATTTTTGCTTGCACAATACGGGGCCAATGTCATTAAAATTGAACCCCCTCGTGGTGATTGGGTTCGCCAAGCTGGGAAGAAGTATGGCGACTTGGCAGCCGGTTATGTAAATTTTAATCGTGGCAAACGAGCACTATGCATAAATTTCAAAACCAAAGACGGACTAGCAATTAGCAAAAGATTAGTATCGCAATCAGATATAGTTATAGAGAGCTTTCGACCCGGTGTTATGGGCCGTTTCGGACTTGATTACGAAACGGTAAAAAAAACGAATCCAAAAGTTGTCTATTGCTCGATATCAGGCTTTGGGACCAAGGGACCTAATAAGGACAAACCAGTAACAGATGTAGTGGCGCAAAGTTTTACGGGCTGGATGACACTTAATAAAGGAAATGACGGTATCCCACATAAAGTCGGTATGACGGCCATGGATGTGATCACCGGGCTTTATGCTTATCAAGCCGTCGCAACGGCGCTTTACCGTCGTGCCGTAAAAGGCAGCGGTAAGTTAATCGAAATGAACATGATGCAAGCTGCTGCCGCCTTTATGGGACAAAAAATTATCGAACATGTGAAGCAAGAAGGAAAAATAACGGTATTAGGCGCACCAACGGGCACCTTTCCCACCAACGATGGTTCAATAAACTTAAGTGCGAGAGAGCCGGATAAATTTCACGCTTTATGCCAACTTATAGGGAAGCCCGAGTTAGAGCAGGACCCCCGTTTCAATGAGTGGGATAAACGAATAGCAAATGTGGATGAATTGACCGCGATCATCTCCGAAGCAACAATCACTAAATCAAATGCCTACTGGACAAAAGAACTCGACAAACTCGATATAATTAACAGTCCCACTGCTACGTTTGATGATTTTCTTAACCACCCCCAAACAAAGGCTTCTGATTATATTAATTGGGTCAACCACGAATCTCTTGGCAATATTCCTATGGCGACCATACCAGGCCACCCACCATTCACAGACGGAATTCAGGCTCATGCGCCACATCTTGGAGAACATTCTAAGCAAATACTTTCTGAGTATGGCTATAGTACAAATGAAATCGAAGATTTTTTGGAAACGGGGAGTGCTATACAATACGCTGAAGCGTAACCGACCCCGAGAACAAGGGAAAACAATAATTACGCCTAAATGTGAAAGCGTTGCATTAGCATGGCAAGACCGTCAAATCACCCAACTATAAATGTTTACACTAATTTGACGTGCCTGCATGCACAGCAGCCTCACGACCAGCGATGCGTCCGAATGTGGCCCCGGCCATCAATCCCGTGCCGGATGCATACCCATGAAAATATAGTCCTCCGACCATTTCACCAGCTGCGTATAAACCTTTTATTGCAGAACCGTCAGCCCTCTCGACCTCTGTTCGGCTGGAAACCTTAACACCACCAAAAGTAAATGTAACACCCGCAGTGACAGCATAAGCGTCAAAAGGCGGTTCATCTATCGGATTAGCCCAGTTACTTTTGTTGATAGGAAGCCCCTCGGTACATCTGCCATCATGAACGTTTGGATCAAAAGGAATATCCGTACGGCATGCTGCGTTGAATTCTTCAATCGTTTTGATCATTCGAGCTGCGTCCATTCCTTCTATCTTACCTGCTAGTTCCTCAATGGTATCAGCAGAATATTTGGTTAAGAATCGACAGCGGTATTCTGAGCGGAGAAGATGCTGTACTTTGGCATCAAAGATTTGGAACGCACACATTCCGGGTTGCTTCAGTATTTCACCACCGTAACGTGCATAAACGTAAGAGTGGAAATCTTCTCCTTCATCACGAAAGCGTTCGCCCTTCGAATTGAGCACTACGGCAAAAGGTACGTTATGTTTCTGAAATTGGTCCCCAATAGTTATATCCCCGTAAGGAGGTGCGTTAAGATCCCATGCCACTGCGTGGGCACCTGAAAAATGACCATAAGGCATGGCTCCCAGATCAAGTGCCATCTGAAGTCCCGCTCCATTGTTGTAAGCTGTGCCTCGAACCTTTGCTAAATCCCATCCTGGCCCAAGATAGCGGGCTCTCATTTCTGCGTTACTCTCGAAACTACCACATGCCAAAATAACCGACTTTGCTGCAATATCATGTTCTTGCCCCTGATAACGAACACGCACACCGTGGACGCCCTTACCCTCGTCATGGAGCAGCCCTATCGCTGTGCACTCATATAATACATCGACACCAATCTTACTCATTTGTTCGTGCCAATTTTTCACTAATTGTTCGCCGCCACCATTGATGCGTAAAGCTAACCCCCCCCAAAACCGAAATTTTCCATCTACCTTAAAAGCCTGGCGTCCCATAGCAGGTATAAGGTCTACGCCATAAGTGGTCATCCACTTGGCTGTCTCGTAAGAATTTGTAACTAAAATTTCACACATGTCACCGTCAGCCCGATACTGTGTCATGCGGAAGATATCGTCATAGTACTGTTCGTGCGTGTATGTGCCGAAATCTATGTTTTCAAGATCTTCATCCGCGAGACTAGGACATAAATCCATTAAATCATCCACGCCATTATGCGAAAAACGAAAGGCGCCGCCGGTGAAAGCAGAATTTCCCCCTCGCATGTCCTCCGGAGCAGTCTCAATCATCACCACACTGGAACCATTTTCTACCGCCGACGCTGCCGACGCACAGGCCGCATTACCCGCCCCTACCACAACAACGTCGACATCGGATCTAATGATATTGGCCATTAAAAACACTCCTTAACTCAAAACAAATAAGCATTGTGCTATAAATAGAAAAAAAACTCCGGATAATCAAATTGATCAATACATTCTCGTTAATCGCAAGGTCGTACACCAAATAATAATTCGTACCGGTCACAAAATTTATCCCATGCCTCAGGATTTATTAAGCGCTCTGGTTTCTCGCCGCTAAGGATCTTTACGACCTGGTCAGCATTCCAAAAAGCCATATTTTCTCGAGACTCAAAAGTAACACCAGCTGTGTGATAAGTGGCAATAAGATTATCAAACTGGAGGAGCGGATGATCCAATGGAGGCGGCTCTTGATCCCACACGTCAAGCCCTATACCGCGAATTTGGTTGTCCTCTAATGCTTCTATCATTGCAGCCTCATTGGCAATACCACCACGGGCGCAATTTACAAGAAACGCAGAGGGTTGCATTAATGCCAACTCAGCACGGCTTATAAGATCTTTTGTTTCAGAATTAAAAGGGCAATTTATTGAGATAAAATCTGACTGTGCTAGTAACTCCTCAAGCTCCGTTTCGATAGCCCCGTGCCCTTTAAAGGCAGCTGTTGTAATATAAGGGTCGTAAGCAAGAATACGCATATTAAGACCGTTCTTACATATGCGCGCCACCCTACTTCCGGTATTGCCAAGTCCTACGATGCCAACGGTTTTGCCCTCCATATTCCAGCCTTTGAATGTTTCACGATCTACACCTCGCTCGCTACGAAGCGACTTGTCGGTTTGCGGAATATTTTTGGCAAGAGACAGCATCATCCCAACGGCATGCTCAGCAACAGCCTCCGCATTGGCACCAGCTTGATTAACGACCAAAACACCGCGGTCGGTACAGGCTGCCACATCAATAGGGTCATAACCAGCGCCAGAAGATGACAGAACTAATAGTTTTGTACACCGATCGAGTAGCTCTCCATGACCTTTGTATTGATCAAGTACCTCGTCACGAGCTGCTGTAATGCAGTAGGCATGACATGTCTCCATTATTTTCCAATTTTCATCCGGAGGAGTATCAAAATAAAGCTTATATGCCTTTACGGCATCTACCTTTGATAAAGCGTCGTACACGTTTGGTGTCTTATTGTCATTAAACCAGAAAACGCGACGTGCATCGTCTCTTGAATTATTGGGCATAAAACCCTCCCTTGCTTTCGATGCCTCTAGTTACTGCGCACAGTCAAACATGTCTAGAGATTGACTTGACGCAGTCGGCAATTCACGCGATGTGTTTTGGTACTATGACTAAAACAACTGAACATCGAAATAAAATCATTACAAATTACAATCAAGTCCTTGGCTACGAAGTGCTTGAGTGGATTGATGGACATTCTCTGTTAGCAATTCCTATTCAGAAAAAGCACCGAAATAGAGGACGGTCCATACATGGCGGAGTAATAGCATCTCTTATAAACGTTGCTGGCAAAATGGCAGGAAACTGGACATCCAATGGAGAACGCAGAACAAAGACAATCAACCTCAATATAAACTTCATTTCAGGGACAAGCGCCGGCTTAGTGCATGTACGAGGCGTCCGTGCCCATGCAACCAAAGGCACGTTATTTTCTAACGTAGAAATTTTCGTTCCAGGTACCGGCATCGTGATTGCCGACGGCCAAGGTGTGTTTAAACTTCTACGCTAAGAGGCAACACCTACACGTTCTCATCAATAAGGAAAGACATCAGACGAATGTTGAACTCCATATATAAGCGCGAAGACATCAGAGGTACTTTTCACGAAGTGCTCGACTACAAAGTGGTTGAGTGGCGAGATGGACACGTTTTGATGGAACTTGAGGTAAAACCAGAGCATCGGGATCAAGAAAATTTTATTCACGATGGAATTTTATCATCACTGATAGATATCGCAGGCTTTCTTGGTGGTGACTGGTCTCCCGATGGTCCCGGACGTTCAGTGACGGTCAATCTGAATATTAGCTTCATTAATGATAGTAAAGTTGAAACAATTATTGCTATAGGGAAACGCACCCAAAACACTGAAAAACTACAGTTCACTAAAGTGGATGTTTTAGAGAAAGAAACAAAAAAATTGCTTGCTACCGGCCAGTGCACCTATAAAATTCTCAGTCCAGACACGAAGGATAGCCCCGGAGTTTCCAGACGCTACTGATGAGTCATTATGATAAGCTGATTACTGAGTCAAATTCATCAAGGTCAGCTTGGTCTTCAATGCTTAAAATAATGGAGCGAATCTCCTCAGCCCGACTAGTTGAAACCGCACTAGTTGCATTTTTCATAAATTTATCAAGTACCTGGTCTTCGCTGATAGGGTTTTCGTCCGTACCAAGATTGTGCTCCTGAGCATGTTTCAGCTCGCGCCCATCTTTTGTTCGAACGACGACGGTACCCGAGAAATAATCGGGATATAGGGTATCAGTCGTTGTGTTATAATGGATTTTGTCGCAGAGACTAAGTATCTCGGGATCACCGAAAGCGTCTGGCTCTATTTCAGCCAATGTAAATTGCCCCCGGCAAATTGCAGCTGCCGTCGCATAGTGCACACTGAATTGTGCCTGGTAAGAACTCTGGGGGCGACGCTTGGACTCTTCAGGAGTACAAACTGCGGTTTGATTGGGGTGTGCTAGTACAATTATTGACTCAATTTGGTCAGGCTTCAACTCATGCTCTTGCCTAAGCTTTATACCAGTTTCTATAAATGCGTGTAACCAATGACATGCGGGATATGGTTTGTAAGCAACATTTGATAATTCCCATTCATTTCCAAGCCCATTTGTCACAACGTCTAGGTCAATCTCCTGCCCATGCGCGTAGCATCCATAAAGACCTTGCTCATATTCATAGATGGTTTCCGGTCCGGTAAAACCGTGGCGCGCCCACATAGCAGCATTAATGCCGTTAACCGCCGCAATCCCAGTATGCATGCGCTTTGCCCAAGCACCATTCGCATGATAAGCACGAGTGGGTCCACCAAAGCTCCCTACAAGGCCCTGAGCATGAGTTAGTTGACTAGCAGTAAGATCGCAAAGTTTGCCGGCAACCATCGCACAGCCATACGCACCTATTATTCCAGTTGTATGAAAACCATTCGCATGAATACCTCCAGCAGCCGCCTTTGCTAAGCGTGATCCAGTCTCAACACCTATCAAGTATGCTTCCAATGCCTCGTAACCAGTTTTTGCATTCGCCATCGCTAAAATAAATGCAGTGGGCACAGTACTTCCTGAAATATGAATAACACCGGTTGTATGAGTATCATCAAAATCAAGCCCGTGCACTAATACCCCATTTACCATCACCGCATCACGAAGCGGCAAACGATGTGCAAGCCCAACCACAGGAAAGTCTCCTTCTCCACCAAGGTCCAGCCCGGCGCTTGCTGCCTTGTGACCGTAATCTTTCGTGGATGACGCAAGCGCGATACCAAAACTATCTAAAACATGAAGTTTTGCTAAATTAATGATCTCTTTTGGCACGTTCGTAAGAGAGAACTCCTCAACAAATTTTGCAACCTGTTGAGAAACTGTTACAGATTTTTTAATTTTAGATTGCTGAAACTCAGAAGGTGTTACGACGTTGCTCATAAAAAACTCCCGGTTAGGATCTAAACAAAATTTTGTCAGGCCGACGCCTAATTAAAATTAGTCAACTTATTTTGATATTTAGGAGGCAGTCTCAACAAATCTCTGCGAGACCATTATTTTAGCGCTCCCTACTGTGCTGCTTGCATGGTTTCGTTATCCTCACCCATTGGTTCGTCATCCCAGATTTTTTTCGGCATTGGCAACCCGGTGAATACATTCTCATCAATAGGTTTTGATGGCGGGTTACCTCTATTTTCTAGATACATCTTAAGCTGCCGAACGTGTTGCCCAGGGTGCCAAGTTACCCGTTCGAGAAGCTCCCTCAATGTAACGTCACCCCAATAAGCATTAGCAGGCTCGGTACCGTCACCTGAATAGGCCGAATGCCAGCCTTTAAAGCGCTTCAGCACGGCGAGACCATAATTTGCAAGATCAGCACCTGTATTGATGCCTTTAGGGTGATCTATGTCTGCAATAGTCGTGTGATATTCTTCCGCTTCTCCATCCATAAGCTCGCAAAATGCTTCAACAATTCGGTAAATATGATAACAAAGTTGCCGAATTTTACGATCCCGGTTAGGGAGCTTAGGCTCCAGGTCTTCATCCTTCATCTCTTCCATGTAAGATATAGCTGCCAACAAAATAATATCCATCTTGGCTGCCAGCTCATCTACACTAAACTCTTGAATGTCTCCAAGAGGAATTCCAACGAAATCACATACGTCTTTTAATTTTTGCCCCATAACATAGCTCATGCCGCGCGAAATGGCAGGAATACGTTTTATACCAATGCGTTGGAGCCTAGCCATCCCTTCTGGATTGCCATGAACATTTACTGATTCGTAGACGACCCCACGGGCCGTAAGAAACTCTTTAAGTCTCAGGCAACTAGTTCATCCTGGCTGCCAATAAACGTATAGTGGTTCTGTCATAACTGTAAGCCTCCTTACCTTAATGCAGTATGGAATGTGACTGTCGAGAAGGCAAGTATCTGTAGGCCACTAGGCCTCGCATCCTAGAAACAGTTACTACCCTATGCTACCTCAAATTTTACAACATAATTTGCTCGATTTAAATGTTACTCTAACAAATAAGATACAGAGTGTACTCCTCTGGACACTATGAACTTTGAAACATTAAAATAGGGTAATCGTGTAAATGAAAAATACTTATATGCACTCTAGGGACGTTCTGACCAACCCGTGGGCAAATCAAACGGTCTGACAAATAAAACCTGATACACAAAAACAACTCTTTTCTGAATTTGGGAGGATCGAAAATGGCGTCAACAAACATTCCACCACAATATGTGGATAGCTTTGATGAGGAATTCGACGTCGTAGTCGTTGGCTTTGGCTATGCCGGCGGTGCTGCTGCCATTGCCGCATGTGACGGGGGGGCAAAAACACTTCTGATTGAAAAGATGCCAATGCCAGGCGGCATTTCGATTTGTGCTGGGGGTGGGGTGAGACTAGCTTTAGAACGAGATCCGGTTGTTGAACATCTCTACGAAACGAATGACGGCACAACATCACGACATATCATTGAGGCATTTGTAGATGAGATGATGCTACTTGATGACTACCTGGAAGAACTCTGTAAAGTGAATAATGCACGCACCATAACTATAGAAGGACGGGGAGCAAACTATCCTTTTACAGGATTTGATCAAATGAAGTTTGTCGAAGTAGATGATATTCCAGGTGTTGACGTCATCAAAGTGTACCCACACGCTCGATCCCATCGTAATGGAACTAAACTATTCAAGGTTGTTCATGATAATGTCAATTCGCGTGGCATTGAAGTTCGTCTGAACACCCCCGCTCTACGATTAATTACTCAGAATACCAATGAGGTAAAAGGCCTATGGATTGACGGGCCAGACGGCCAAAAATCAATAAAGTGTAAAAAGGGTGTTATTCTTGCCTGTGGCGGCCTTGAGGCGGCACCGGACATGCAACGTCAGTATTGGCAAATAAATCCGGTCCTCTCCGCCGCCCATCAAGGAAATACTGGCGATGGAATCAAAATGGCAACAGATGTAGGGGCCGATCTTTGGCACATGTGGCATTACCACGGCACTTATGGTTTCCGACATCCTGACCCAAGTTATCCCTTTGGAATTCGCATGAAACGCCATCCCGACTGGGTTCCAACAAAGAAAGAAGCTGAAATTCCTATGGCATGGATTCTAGCTGACAAAAAGGGCAATCGTTTTATGAACGAATATCAGCCCTACACTCAGGATACAGGTCACCGGGCCCTTGATGTGTATGATACTGGCAGAATGGAATTTCCTTATGTCCCCTGCTTTATGATTGCGGATGAAGATGGTCGCGAGCGTTATCGTTTCGGTGCCACCATATATAATGACAGCACAATAGAGCCGTATGAGTGGAGCGAAGACAACCTCAAAGAGGTACAAAACGGGATCCTTAAAAAGGCCAACACAATCGAAGAATTAGCGGGTTTTATTGGCTGTGATCCCGTAAATTTGAAAAAAACTATTGAGGAGTATAATTCAGCTACCGATTGTGGCTTAGAGGATAAATTTGGCCGCCCACCCAAAACGCGTCTTAAGATCGAGCGCCCCCCATTTTACCTCGGAGAAATTTGGCCGGTCGTTTCCAATACTCAAGGTGGTCCGCGACACAATGAGAAATATCAAGTTTGCAACGCTTTTAATGAACCAATACCCCGTCTTTATGCAGCAGGCGAGTGCGGCGGCATCTGGGGTTTCTTGTACCTGGCAGGCGGTAATCTGACCGAGTGCTTTGTCGGAGGACGCGTTTCCGGCAGAGAGGCTAGCGCTTTGAAGGATTGGAATACTTGATCATACCCGAATCAAATATCGTGGCTCTGGTTCGTGGGCTTTAGGAGAACTTATAGTCCGGAATCTGCCTTTTCCCCTTTGTAAATAGACCTGCTTGATGTTTCTATAATTCAGTCTCTAAATTCGGAAACGATCCTGCAGGTTTTTAAGTGCCACCATTGGTGCCAAGAACCAGGGGTTGCCCGAATAGATCGGATGTGAAGGGTGCTCACTGTCAAATATGGTATTTCCATTTTTTTTTCCTAAAACCTTGAGGCCGGTTTTGTGCCCCAAGTAATTAGCGTTCACTACACCTGAGCCGCAAAAACCAGCAACATAAAAAATATCCTCATCTTGTGCCATATGAAGCATGTGGTCCAACGTATAGGCAATAAAACCACCCCAACTATGGGTTATTTTCGTTCCTTCAAGCGATGGAAAAATTCGTAGCAACCGCTTGTAGAGCATTCGCCCACTTCTCCGACGGTCTCTGATTTCCGCTGCTCCCGCCCTGCCACCGAACAAAATACGATCATGATCAGGTGATCCCCTATAATAGTAATGTAACCGACAAGTGTCTCCTAATTGGCGATTTCCAGGCACTAAATCAGCCATAATGTTAGAGCCTAAGGGCTCTGTTGCAATTATTTGGCTCTGCATTGGTAAAACACGACGACGCAACCAAGGCGACTCACGGCCAGTATATCCGTTTGTAGCGATTACTATTTGCCGAGCTCGCAGAGCAGAAGATCTGTACACAAGTTTAAAGCCGTTCGTTTCACGGATTATTTCTTCGACTGGAGCACGAGAAACGACGGGGACACCCTCTGCACAAACTAGATCCAACAAGCCCTGATGCAGCCTCCCGGGATGAAGGTTCCCATCCTCTGCTAAAAAACGACCTCCGAAATATGCAGTTGACCCAATAAATTTATGCTGCGCATCAGCAGCAACCATTTCGCCCTTAACCCCGAGGTGTTTTGATTGCAAATCCAAGTCATAGCCTAGGGTCTCATAATCATTTTTTCTGTGGCAACCAATAAATCTGCCAACGGGATGCAGGTCACAATCAATCTTCTCTTGTACAATAAAATTCTTCAGCCAGTCACGCCCTTCCCGTGCTTCACGATAAAACTGTAGTGCAGTTTCTAAGCCATGTATTTGAATTAATTTTGCGAGAGAGTGTCGGAGCGTGGCTCCTATTGCTCCACCATTACGAGAACTCGCTCCCTCTCCCGGACGACCCGCCTCTAACACAACAACACTTCGCCCACCACGAGCAATCGTGAGCGCTGCGGACAGACCTGCGTAGCCGGCCCCAACAACAGCAACATCGGTTGTTTGAGGCAATTCACGTACATTGAGCTCAGGTCTTGGAGCAGCCATCCACCAGTAAGGTGTGAATGCAACGTCAGAGGAGAAAATGTCCCGTTCCATGATCGTTACCTCCTGTTTCCGTTCTTAATCGCGTGCTACAAATTAACTCCAATGTAGCATGAATGAAAGAAAAGGTACTTCAGTGGATAAATCTCCTAATAAAATGTCATTGAGTGAAGCAACTTCGGCTATTGCAGCGGGAAATCTCTCATCAGAGGAACTAGTGCAGTGTTGCATCGATCAAATTGAGGAGCGAGAGAATTCAGTGAAAGCATGGGCATTTTTCGACCCTGAACTTGCACTGAATCAAGCACGGGATCGAGATAGGGCACAGCCTAGTGGACCGCTGCATGGAGTACCTATCGGGGTGAAAGATATTATCGACACCAAGGATATGCCTACTGAATACAACTCACCCATTTACAAAAATCACAGGCCATCTGTCGATGCAACATGTGTCGCCAGACTGCGTCAAGCCGGTGCAATAATCATGGGTAAAACAGTAACTACGGAGTTTGCCTCAAGCTACCCAGGACCAACCCGTAATCCCATTAATACCGCTCACACCCCCGGTGGTTCCTCGCAAGGATCTGCGGCTGCAGTGGCTGACTTTATGGTGCAAGGTGCATTAGGCACCCAAACCGGCGGCTCGGTAATTCGCCCAAATGCCTATTGCGGCACAGTCGGTTACAAGCCAGCTTACAATTCCTACGATAAAACCGGGGTCAAACCTCTTGCTCCCATTTTGGACACAGTCGGCCTGATGGTTCGTAGCATTTCGGATGTTGGAATACTCTCCAGCGCTCTCTCCGGATTGAAGGTAGAAAAATTGATAACAGACAATGCGCCAAATTTGCTTTTGCATCGAACTGGCCAATGGGATGCTGCAGAGGACTGTATCAAGACGCTGATTGAAGATTGCGCCAAAACTTTTTCGTCTGCCGGCGCACAGGTTCGTGATCATACTTTTGTTCAACCCTATGATAACCTCCAAGCAGCTCAGAGAGTAGTTATGGCAGTAGAGGCTTGCCAGGAGTTCAAGGAAGAGTGGATAAACCACCAGGATTTGTTGAGCAAACAATTTCAGGACTTAATGCTACGCGGCTTTGAGACAACTCCTGAGGAGCGAGGGGAAGCTGAGGGTTTACTCAAATATGCACGAGAAAATTTAGCTGAAATATTTAAAGACGGTCAAATTATACTGACTCCAGGCGCACCCGGTGAAGCGCCGAAAGGCATAGGATCCACAGGTAGTTCAATTTTTAATAGAAGCTGGACTTTTCTCGGCGTAGCTTGTCTCTACTTGCCGGTTACCAATGGCCCGAATGGGCTGCCAATTGGGATACAATTGGTGGACCCGCATAATAACGAATCTCGTTTGCTTTCTGCTGGGCTTTGGTGTGCTAATAAACTGGGGCTAGATACGATTATTTGACTATGAAAAAAACCCTTCCCATGACCAACAATATGCTCATCACCGGGGCCGCCCAGCGTATCGGCGCCGCTCTCGCAGAAGAAATGGCTGCCGAAGGGTGGCACGTGTGTATTCATTACAACGCATCGCAAGCTCAAGCGGAGAAGGTAGCAGATGCTATTATCTCAAAAGGCGGTAAAGCTAGTATATTCCATGCCAATCTCGCCGCAGCAGAAGGGCCGGAGAACTTAATTATTCAATGCCAGGATAAAATTGGGCCACTTAGTTGCCTCATCAACAATGCATCTATTTTCGAGTATGATGATGTTGATAGTTTAAACGGAGAAATGCTTGATCTACATCACGCAGTCAACGTGCGCGCACCACTTCTTTTATCGCAAGCCTTTTCAAAAAGAATTCCTAAAAACGTAACGTGCAACATAGTAAATATCCTTGATAACAAAGTAATGGCACCAAATCCGGATTACATGTCGTATACCCTCAGCAAATTTGCCCTTAAGGGTGCGACCGAAATATTAGCAATGGCTATGGCGCCTCAAATAAGAGTGAATGGTATTGCACCTGGCATCACACTTTTGTCCGGGAAGCAATCAAAATTCCGATTTAACAAAGCGCACAAAACTAACCCTCTAAAGCAAGGTTGCACTCCTGGACAAATTGCCGCTGCGTTAAAGCTTATACTTGACTGCCCTTCAATGACCGGCGAAATCATTGTTCTAGATGGGGGCCAAAAATTACAACATTTGCCTCGCGACATCGCGTTTCTAACGTAACTTACGAAAGTATTTTGTTATGCCCATTTCTGCCTCAAAGTTTTTCCTCAAAGACTATGCTGTGCCCGTATCCATAGGCATACACGACTTTGAAAAGGCTCGTCGTCAGACAGTTATAATCAATATCGAAATGCATCTTGAAAATACCGACGTTAACCGCAACGATAATATTGAAAACACAATAAATTATGACTTTTTAAGATCAGAAATAGAGGTTCTCGTAAAAGATCGACATTTCAACTTACAAGAAACACTCTGCTACGAAATAGTTAAAATATGTAAGGCAAAACAATTATTCAGTAAAATTGTCGTTTCTACAAGTAAACCGGATATATACAAAGACTGTAATACTGTTGGTTTCGAATTAATATTTGAAAAATAGGAAATGTTTCCTCATTCATTCATAATCGTTTAATAATTAATAGTTTTTATTTACACTATGAAGATTAAGTCAAAAACATTTCTCAAATATCGATCGTCTCACATCGCC